>JAYKTU010000003.1:0-656149 GCA_035317345.1 Cellvibrio fontiphilus
GCTTACAACCAGTCGTTTAATACGCGCACTGCGTGCGCTGGGACAGTTTGTAAGTCGCGCGTTTTGTTTGTGGTTACGGAAAGCTTATCGCAAGCGCAACTTACAAACTGCCCATTAACTAAGCGTTAGCAAATTCAGGAGCCAAAATAGTGCTAAATTTCTCACCAAATGAATACTCACATATTGTTCAGGAAATACGGGAGAGAATACTTTCCGCAGAGGTTCTCTCGAATGAAAGAAATCTTGTCTTTATTGAATCGGCATCTCTTCAAATAAGAAAGATAATTGAACTTATTGCATATTTATCCGTATTAGTTAACGTCGAAAAATTAAATCACGAAAACAGAAACGAATATAGAGCAAATAAAATTGTCGAAACACTCAATGAAAAAACAACTGTTTTCTATCCTCTGCCAAGCTACATGTTAGCTCCTAGTGGAAACGAAAAAGAGCCAACCCTTATTCCTTTGGGTTTTGGCGGTGCATTATCTCAAAGTGAGTTTTTGCAGGCCTACAAAAAAACAGGTGAAATACTCCATGCCCAACACCCGCTTAAAGAGAAGTTAGATATAGATTACTTTTTTCAAGAAAATAAAAGCATTCTTAAAAAATTAAAGGGGTTATTGCAACGACACACTGTAGGAATAAATCACGGACAGAACAAATACACTTTTTTGCATGTAGAAATTGACTTTACAAATAGCGAGTCCACCAAAGAAACCAAAATTTGGCAATATCATGCTCACATCTTTAATGAAGAAGAGCTAAAGTCAATATTCAACATATAATTAACAATTGCTAACAAGCGACTGTGGTAGAAAATCAATACCTGTAACGCAAATCTAGTTTGCTTGCCACTCGCAATTATCTCGCACCATGGCATTTAAAATTGTCATCATTTTTCGCATGCAGGCTGTAAGCGCAACCTTCTTGTGCTTACCCTGCTCGACGAGCTTTTTATAAAATTTCTTCATCACCGGATTGCACTGAATCGCGCTCAGCATCGCCATATACAACACCGTGCGAATCGGTGCCCTACCGCCTTTGATTCTGCGCCGCCCCTTCATTATGCCGCTGTCGCGATTAAACGGCGCTAATCCACAAAGCGCTGCTATTTTGCGTGGCGATAGTTGGCCTAGCTCAGGTAGCTCTCCCAATAACGTAAACGTAACACCATCACCAACGCCCGGTACTAAGCTTAGAATTTCATAAGTGCGTTGCCGCAAGAGTGTGTGTTGATGCTTACCAAATACGGTGTGCACTATTTTGTGCAGTTGCAGGAAAAAATGGAGCTCCGGGAATCAATACAAAGAACTGAACACCATGTGCTAGAAATGCAAAACCCCACTTTTTGCGTAGGGTTTGTCAGCGGTCTGAAGAAGCAGATTACTCTTTTTTGAAATTATTTATTGTGCTGATGGCACTATTTGCACTCGCGGCGGGCTGCCCAACTTTATATCACCACGCACGCGGTAACCTGGTACGGCCTCGCGCATTTTTTGATAAATCCACCGCCCTTCCACATCGGTACGGGCGATGATCATCGCCAAACTATCTGTTGCTTTGAGTTTTTGCGCAATCTCGGTGATACGAGCCAATATTTGTGGATCATCTTTACCGAGTAAATTCGCATCCAGCAAAAACTCATTCGCACCACCACGATATGGTTGAACTGGCGGGGCAGATTTAATTTGCTCGGCAAGTGCAGAAGATACCTCTTTGATCAGAAGGTTATTCGGATCGACGATGCGAGCATTGTTTAGCATAGTTGTCGCCTGAGTATAATTGCCTCGCGCGGCAGCTTGTCGAGCAAGATCCACATAGCGCATCACTATCCCCTGCAAACCACCCTTGGCACGTTGATTTTCAGGATCAAGCTTTAATACTGCACGGAAAAAATCATAGGCATTATCGTTAGCAGGAGTCAGCAACTGGTCACGCGAAAGGGTATATTCACCGTTCAGGAGCAACATACGAATAACCTGCTGTTCCTTGGTAATTACCGGTGCCGGAGCCGCTGCGGGCGGAGGGACAACCACAGCCGGCTTTTTCTGGTTTGCAAAAAAAGTTAGCTGGCAAGCACTTAGACTGAACGCCATTGTCATATACAAAATACTGCGACCAACAAAACTAAACATAAAACATTTCTCTGAGCTGAAAGATGAGCTGTATGTTGCGATAACTATATCGCCCTTGGCTTACAATGCTTACCGGTTGTTTGCCGGGGCGCGTATGTTACTGTAAGTCACACTGAAGGACACCAGAGTCCAAGCGCACCCCAGCCATTTTATTTTTGACCAAGATAATTAACCTATGCAGAAAACTCGACACCTTGTAGCCAACACTATTCGCTCTACTGCTGCCTTTTTCCTGCTGCTAATCCCCCTACTTGGATTGGGTACAAAGGCTTGGGCAGAAGATCCATTCTCCAAAAGCAGTAGCTTCACCGACAACAACAGCCTGCTTAGCCCCCAAGATGAATTTTTACCCGTTGGCGAGGCGTTTAAACCAACATTTGCAATTTCCAGCAAACAACTAAAGCTCAGCTGGGCGATTGCCGACAAATACTACTTGTACGAAGAGCGCTTCAAGTTTAAAGCCGACCAGAACCTAACCTTGACCCCGAGTTACACGTCCGGGTTAATGAAATATGACGAGCTATTTGAACGTGAAACTATGGTGCACTACCATCAGGTAGCAGCAAGTTTCGACCTTACCCGGATCGACCGTCCTTTTATACTGAAAGTCGAATACCAAGGCTGCGCCGATGCCGGGCTTTGTTATCCACCGCAAAAGCTCACTCTGGCCGTAGACCCAGTCGCCCTGACCATCTCCGAACAATCCATCACACCACCACTAACCCAACAACCCTTACCCTCAACTGCTGACTCATTACCGGAAACAACCTCACCCTGGTTGCTCCAAGCCATAGCGCTGGCACTTTTGGGCGGCATGATTTTGAACCTTATGCCCTGCGTATTCCCGGTTCTCTCCATTAAAGTGATGAGCCTCGCGAATGCTGACCGCAATCGATTAGTGCTACATGGCTGGATTTACACATTAGGAATAGTGGCCTGTTTTGTGGGCTTTGCCATTGCGCTGATTTTGGCACGCAAGGGTGGGGAAGCGGTCGGTTGGGGCTTTCAGTTGCAATCACCAAGCCTGATTGCTGCACTCACCTATCTCTTTTTTGTGATGGGGCTGAGCATGTCAGGCCTTATCAATTTTGGCAGCAGCCTGATGGGGGCTGGCCAACAACTCACCCAGAAATCTGGCCTTAGCGGCTCCTTTTTTACCGGCGTGCTGGCAGCAGTTGTCGCCAGCCCCTGCACAGCTCCGTTTATGGGCGCAGCTTTGGGCTTTGCGCTCACCCAACCACCCGTGATTTGCATCGCTATTTTTGCAGCACTGGGTTTTGGTATGGCGCTACCATTATTCCTACTGTGCTATTTGCCCGCACTCGCCAATCGCCTGCCCAAACCGGGGCTGTGGATGGATAACCTCAAGCAACTTTTGGCTTTCCCGCTCTATCTCAGTGCGATTTGGCTGCTCTGGGTTTATGGTCGCCAGACTGGCGTTAATGGCATGGCCAGCCTGTGTGTTGGCACCCTATTAATTGCCTTCGGTTGCTGGCTCTTGGGGCGGGAAGCACAAGGCTTTTGGTTATGGATGCGCCGCCTTGTTATTGCCGCCAGCTGGAGCGCAGCACTTGTGCTTATGGTGCAAACACCAAATTCAAATCACCAGAGCCAGGAACAAGGCCGCTGGCAGACTTACAGCCCAGAACTGCTCGCCGAACTGCGCAGCCAGGGTAGGCCAGTGTTTGTAAACCTAACCGCAGACTGGTGCTTAACCTGTCTTGCCAATGAGCGCGTAGCCTTGGATACCGAAGCAGTCAGCGCGGTTTTTGATGAGCTGGGTGTGGCCACACTCAAAGGCGATTGGACCAACACCGACCCACAAATTACCGAATTGTTGCAAGAATATGGCCGCAGCGGTGTTCCACTGTACCTCTGGTTCCCGGCTAATCACACCGGAAAAGCACAGGTATTGCCGCAATTATTGACAAAAGAATTGGTTATAGGACACATCAAAGGCAAAAATTAGCTACAAATAACGACATTTAAGCGACGTTTGAATCATTTAATCCCATCTTTACAAAACTTCTCACATCATGCCGCTATCGTGAGGGCATGATGCGGGGATAATCCTGCAAAAGAGTTATTTGAACGTCACCCATTAGTATTACATTGACTAACTTCTGCAATCATGCAGGCATTTTCACTCATCTAAACAAAATTTCGCTGTCATCGTGGACAGATCTGGATTTTTGCGGCAAACTCTTTTCACTTTTTATCCCGACAGGCAAAAAACCACCATTTAGGTGGTTTTTGTGCAAAATGACTAGAACATCACTGCAGGATTACAGTTAATGGCAACCATTTTGGTATTACACGGCCCCAATCTGAACCTTCTGGGGCTGCGCGAACCAGGCATCTATGGCGCCACCACACTGGAAGACATCAACCGCAAATTAACCCAAACCGCGCTGGATGCCGGCCATCACCTGCAAACCCTGCAAAGCAATGCTGAATATGAGTTGATTGATCGCATTCACGATGCCCGCAAAGAGGGCGTGGATTTCATCATCATTAACCCTGCTGCCTTTACACATACCAGCGTGGCATTACGCGATGCGCTGTTGGGTGTAGGAATCCCCTTTATCGAGGTGCATCTGTCCAATGTGTACAAGCGTGAAGCCTTCCGTCATCACTCTTATTTTTCTGATGTCGCCCAGGGCGTCATCTGTGGATTTGGCGCTATCAGCTACGATTTAGCGCTGCACGCTGCTTTTAACTTGATTAAATAAGCCTTTTTTCAGATCAATTATTCTTATTCACCTTTCAACCAAGTTGCCAAAAAAAGAGGACACTATGGATATTCGCAAAATTAAAAAACTGATCGAGCTGCTGGAAGAATCCAACATCGGCGAGCTGGAGATCAAAGAGGGCGAAGAATCTGTGCGTATCGCACGTAACAGCGGCACAACTCAATACTTCACTGCCCCACAAGGTTTTGCTGCACCTGCCGCACCAGCACCAGCAGCCCCTGCAGCTGCACCGGCGGCTGCCGTGCCCGCTGCTGCCCCTGCCGCTGCAGCCGTACCATCAGGTCACCTGGTGAAATCCCCTATGGTTGGAACCTTCTATCGCTCTCCAAGCCCCGGCTCACCAGCATTCATTGAAGTAGGCAAACACGTGAAAGCGGGTGATGTCATTTGCATCATCGAAGCCATGAAAATGATGAACCAAATTGAAGCCGATAAAACCGGTGTAATTGAAGCCATTTTGGTTGAAGACGGCAGCCCCGTTGAGTTCGACCAGCCTTTAGTGACTATCGCCTAACCCCAAGTTGCGGCTGTCGTCTGCGCGCGGGCGACCACATCACTAATCGCTGAGGAATTGGTTTATGTTCGATAAAATTTTGATCGCCAACCGTGGCGAAATCGCGTTGCGCGTACTGCGCGCCTGCAAGGAGCTGGGTATCAAGACTGTTGCCGTCCACTCCCAGGTTGACCGCGATTTAAAACACGTCCGCCTGGCGGATGAATCAGTGTGCATCGGGCCAAACCCGTCACCCAAAAGCTACCTGAATGTTCCGGCTATTATTTCTGCCATGGAAATTACCGACGCCGAAGCAGTCCACCCAGGTTACGGTTTTCTTGCAGAAAATGCCGATTTTGCCGAACGTGTGCAAAAGAGCGGTTTTACCTTTATCGGCCCGGATCCTGCGGTCATTCGGATGATGGGAGACAAGGTAGAAGCGATTAAGGCCATGAAAAAAGCTGGTGTTCCCACCGTTCCAGGTTCAGACGGCCCATTACCGGAAGATCCGGAAGAATGCATGAAGATCGCCAAACGTATTGGCTACCCCATCATCATCAAAGCAGCTGCCGGTGGCGGCGGTCGCGGCATGCGCGTGGTACACACCGAGGCAGCACTGATCAGCTCCATCCATGTGACTCAAGGCGAAGCAAAAGCAGCCTTTGGTGATGGCACTGTGTACATGGAGAAATTCCTGCAGAACCCACGTCACGTGGAAGTGCAGATTCTGTCCGACGGCCAGGGCCATGCAATTCACTTGGGCGATCGCGACTGTTCACTGCAGCGCCGCCATCAGAAAGTATTGGAAGAGGCGCCGGCCCCCGGCATCCCGCAAGATGTGCGCGAAGAAACTTACGCTGCCTGCGTGAAAGCCTGTATCGACATTGGCTACAAAGGCGCCGGTACTTTTGAGTTCCTTTATGAAGACGGCCGTTTCTACTTTATCGAGATGAACACCCGTATTCAGGTGGAGCATCCAGTATCGGAAATGGTGACTGGTATCGACCTGATTAAAGAACAAATCCGTGTATGTTCCGGCTTGCCGCTATCATTCAAGCAGTCCGATGTAGTGATTCGCGGCCACTCCTTTGAGTGCCGCATCAATGCCGAAGACCCGAAAACCTTTATGCCCTGCCCCGGCTTGGTTAAAGGCTTCCATGCTCCCGGCGGCCTGGGTGTACGCGTGGATTCACACCTGTACAACGGCTATACAGTTCCACCCAACTACGATTCAATGATCGCCAAAATCATCACCTTTGGTGATACCCGTGAGATCGCCCTGAACCGTATGCGCAACGCACTGGATGAAACTATTGTGGATGGCATTCGCACTAATATCCCGCTGCAGCAGATGCTGGTTCGCGATACCGAATTCCGCAAAGGTGGTGTGAACATTCACTATCTGGAAAAGAAACTGGTGGAATAAAACACCATTATTTCCGATTTGTAGGGGGCGCGATTTATCGCGCCCTTTTGCATTGCGCCCCTTACCTATTCATCGACAAGAATTTACCTATGCCTTGGTTACAACTCAAAATCATCACTACCCGTCGCTATGCTGAATCACTGGAAGATTCACTGCTAGCCGCTGGAGCCGCCTCCGTGACCCTGCAGGACAATGCCGACCAACCCATCCTGGAGCCGGGGCTGGGCGAAACCCCACTGTGGGACAGCGTAAAAATCACTGGGTTGTTTGACGCAGAGATAGATACCGCCAAGACAACCGCTATAGCCCAGCGCCGCTTTGGAAACCCACTGCCAGAACACCATTGGGAGCAGCTGGAGGATAAGGATTGGGAGCGGGAATGGATGGCTAATTACCACGCCATTCGCTGCGGCGAACGTCTGTGGATCTGCCCCAGCTGGCAGCAGCCGCCGGAACCGGACAAGGTAAATTTGATGCTAGACCCAGGGCTTGCCTTTGGCACAGGTACTCACCCCACCACCTTTCTGTGCATGCAGTGGATCGACCAACAAGACTTTTCCAACCTCGAGGTAGTGGACTACGGCTGCGGCTCGGGCATTTTGGGGATAGCGACACTGCTGCTTGGCGCCAAGCGCGTACTCGGTGTAGATATTGACCCGCAAGCACTGCTGGCAACCACTGAAAACGCCAAACGCAACAACCTGCCCGCCGATGCCATGCCAGTCTACTTGCCGCCGGACTGCCCGGCGGTGCAAGTGGATATCATGCTTGCCAATATACTCGCCGGCCCCCTGGCTGAACTGGCACCTGCACTGAATGCCATGACCAAAGTCGGTGGCAAACTCTGTCTCTCAGGTATCTTATCGGTACAGGCAGAAACTGTTATAGCAGCTTATCGCCCTTGGTTTGATTTTGACCCGGTAGCCGAACAGGAAGAATGGGTGCGCCTGACGGCTACAAAGGTGAGATAGTTGGCATTGCGGTGCAACAAGCCCAAGGGCGGACAGCGCCGCAATTTACCCAGTGGCGCGCAAAAAGTTAAACTGCCATTTCCCATAGCTTGATTCGACAGGTTTAAGAGCCGACACCATGACTTCAGCCAGCAACCCAATGATCACCCGCTGCCCCAAATGTGGCACCGCATTTCGTGTGACCCAAAGCCAGCTGCAATCTGCTAAAGGTGCAGTGCGTTGCGGTTCTTGCCTGAACGTGTTCAAAGCCCAGGATTATTTGGTCGCCGTTAAACCAAAAGCAACGGAGTCAGCAACAATCAGCCAAGCGCCACAATCAGCGCCGAGCCAACCGGCCAGTGCACTAGCATCCATACCAAAACCATCAGCCACCAACCACCGCACCACCCAGCCAACATCAATTAATCCCACTGCCACAATTAAGCAATCCCCACCTAACATTCCGGTGAAACCGATAGAGAAAAGCCCCAGCCCCAGGTTTTCTGTTCAGGAATTGCAGAAACCGAACCCGAATGTGCTTGCAACTCCAAGCTCCCAGGCAGCACATCAAGCAACTATCGATACAACAAAAAACGACAGAGCAAAACTCGCAAAACCTGTGATCGATGATAGCGACGACATTTTGATCAGTGACGACATGGAAGAGCGTGAAACAGAAGGCGGCAAATATGAATTCGATGGTTTTATGGATGTTGATGTAAAACCCACCACCGACGTATCCCTGTTTGAACGAAAAATTCGTTCGGAAAATGAAGATACCAATATAAAGGACACGGATGAGTCCTGGGCAGAGATGCTCATTGAAGAGGAAGAAGACAAGGAACCACAATTGGGGGTATTGCGCCCCAAGTCAGACGAGGAGCTGGCGGATGAAGCGCTGGATATCAGCAGAATTACAGCAGCTGAGCTAACACGCGAACCTGCAATAAACGATACAAAACCTGCAGGTCCAGGATTGGTATTTAGCCTTATTGAAGACCCAAAGACGATACCAAATCAGGCTGACGAACTGGTCATTAGTGAGGAGTTAGCGCAACTACCTGACAATCAGGGCTTTAAACACACCTCTGACACTGCAACATCACAAACTGATACACCCGCAGAGTCGACTGCAACAGAGAGCAGGACAATAGACTCCACCAGTGATAGCAATAAACGTCAAATCAAAACTCAACCTAAAATTCGTGCCTATGACGGTTCACGCACTGCATTGCTGATGAACATCATGCCAGCACCGATTGAGTTTACCGCCAAACGTATGCATCGCTGGTATCAACGAAAACTTTGGACAACACTCAGCCTGATCGGACTCATAGCTCTTACAGCACAAATTGCCTGGTTTAAATTTGACACACTTAGTCGGATTGAACCTTACCGCACAGCCTATTTGTTTGTATGCCCATACCTTGGCTGTGAGCTGCCCCCTCTGGTAGACACACTGCAAATCTCCACATCTAACCTGGTAGTACGTGAACATCCAGATACCGAAAATGCATTGGCTGTGGATGTAATGCTGGTCAATAGCGCCCCTTTTGAGCAGCCTTTTCCAGATCTGACGCTCGTTTTTACCGATATTGACAATAACCTGGTGGCCCAACGCCGCTTTACGCCCAAAGATTACCTCGGCGGTGAACTGGCCGGTGCAGACCTAATGCCACGCAATCAAAAGATCTATATCACCCTGGATCTCGTCGACCCCGGTGCAGAAGCAGTTAATTACCGTATTTATATCGCCGAATAAGCAGCACATACGCAAGACAGGACTACCGCTTCGCTTTTTCAGTGCCTGTTTTCAGGAAGAACTATGCAAGCAGCAACACTGCCAAACCGCAACATCTGTGCAAGTCATAAGCCTTACCGCATGCTAATCAGCTGCATCGGCATGCTGGTACTGTGCAACAGTACGCTAGCCAGTGAAGCATATCCAAACACCCGATCGGCAACCTCACTGGTGGTCACCCATAAACTCCCCGAACTGGGCAGCAATGAGCGATCACTGCATGAAGTTGAGGTGCTACGTCTGGCGCTGGATAAAACAGTCGAGAAGTTTGGCCCCTACGAGCTGCGCGGTATTCCCCCAATGAACCGCGCCCGTACACTCGTCAGCTTGAGCCACAACCTTTATCCAAATCTGGTTCTACAAATGAGCTATGAGGATGAGCTGACTGAGCAGCAAAATCTTGACTACATACCCTTTCCATTGGATCTGGGGGCATTTAGTTATCGGATTTGTTTTGCGCGAGAAGAACTTCAACAGCGCAAACATCCCATAAACCACAAAAAAGATTTAAAAAACTACTCCTTCGGCTCAGGTATTGGCTGGGCAGATGCAAAAATATTACGCGCCAACGGCCTTACCGTGGTCGAATCCAGCAGTGTAATCAGCTTATTTCGCATGACAAAAGCCGGTCGCGTGGATTTTTTTTGCCGCGCGCCCATGGAGATGGCATATGAACTGAAATTTGAAGGCAACCTCGGCCTTACCGCCGACCCGCAATTTGCCCTCTATTACCCCCTGCCCAAATTCTTTTTTACCCACAGAGACAACAAGGCATTACTCGCGCGCATTCACAAGGGACTCGAAATCGCCTATGCCGACGGCTCCTTCCAAACACTGTGGCGCAGCCGGCATGGCGCAGGCATCAACCAGGCTGGATTAAACCATCGCAAGCTATTTCGCCTGACGAATCCACTGATTAAACATTTGCCTCGCAATTACGAAAACTACCTCTACAACCCATTAAAACCCTAAACCCAACCTGGCTGCCGTAATGTACTATTTTTTGCAACCCAAAAAGGCTAAAAAAGCCTGTTTTTATCGCTCAAAAAAACAGCGCTTTTTGTCTTTTTTGCGTTCCCAACCCCACCCCAAACGGGTATGATGGCGCCCCTTTGGAACAGGCCAGTAGCTTATTTTTTGTACTGTTTTTAGTCGAGCTATATCCGGGTTGTCCGGCATAAGCACAATCGCGATCACTCAATATTACGTGTTTAGCATCGGTCCTTACTCTATCGATAGTCAGGTCATTCTTGCGCCTATGGCAGGCGTAACTGACCGCCCATTCCGTCAGCTGTGTCGATCACTGGGGGCGGGCTTGGTGGTGTCGGAAATGCTGACTGCTGACTCGAATTTATGGAGTAGTCGCAAAAGCAGCTTGCGCATGGATCACACCGGCGAAGTCGAACCGATTGCGGTGCAAATTGCCGGGGGTGACCCGCAAATGATGGCCGAAGCCGCGCGTTTAAATGTGGCCAATGGCGCCCAGATCATCGACATCAACATGGGCTGCCCGGCGAAAAAAGTCTGCAAAAAAGCCGCAGGCTCAGCATTGTTAAAAGATGAACAACTGGTGGCGGATATTCTGCGGGCAGTAGTCGATGCGGTGGATATCCCTGTCACGCTGAAGTTTCGCACTGGCTGGAGTGCAGAAGAACGCAATGCCCTGCGCATTGCCCGCCTCGCGGAAGATGCCGGCATTCAAGCACTGGCTCTACACGGCCGCACCCGCGCTGATGCTTTTTCAGGCCAAGCCGAATACGACACCATCGCCAGCGTAGTCAATGCCGTGAAGATTCCGGTGTTTGCCAATGGCGATATAGATTCACCGCAAAAGGCCAGAGCCGTGTTGCAACACACAGGTGCCGCCGCGGTGATGATTGGACGCGCCGCTCAGGGGCGGCCGTGGATTTTCCGGGAGATTGCGCATTACCTGCACACCGGTGAGCAATTACCCCAACCATCTTTGATCGAAGTCAGAGATATTTTATCGAGCCATCTGCGCGAGTTATACCGTTTTTATGGTGAGTTTATGGGCCCGCGTATCGCTCGCAAACACGCGAGTTGGTATTTGCAAACGGTTCCTGGCAGCGATGCATTTCGCAAAACCTTTAACGCTATAGATAACGCAGAAGAACAACAAACCAGCATTCAAAATTTCTTTGAACAGCTGCTTATGAAAGAGGAAAAAGCCGCATGAATACCGCAACTTTCTTTGCTGATGCAACACCAGTACAAGCTGCACCTGCCCAACCAGTTCAAGCTCAATCGCTGCGCGGCTGCGTAGAGCAAGCTGTTGAAAATTACTTCAAGCACCTGGATGGCCAAGACGTTAGCAATGTGTACGAAATGGTGTTGGCAGAAGTGGAAGCGCCAATGTTGGAAATCGTATTGAAATATACTCGCCATAATCAAACCCGTGCAGCGCAAGTACTTGGCCTGAACCGTGGCACTCTGCGTAAAAAATTAAAACAATACGGCCTGCTGTAATTGTTGCGACGCTCCGGGAAAGTTAAAAACCCTGGGCACATCAAAAAGGGGTGGTAATTCGTTTCCACCCCTTTTGCTTTTAGGTCAGTTTTGTTTTTCAAAAAATTTAATTTTTTCGTTTTCTTTTACCTTCATCGTTTTACAACTCTACCTTTACAGGAACAGTGTATGTCTACTTCCGATCTCGTTGCAGTCAAACGCGCGCTAATTAGCGTGTCTGATAAAACCGGCATTGTTGAATTCGCCCAGGCGTTGCACGCCCAAGGCGTGGAAATTTTATCCACCGGCGGCACGTTTAAATTGCTGACCGACAACAAGATCCCTGCAATAGAAGTCTCTGACTACACCGGCTTCCCGGAAATGATGGATGGCCGCGTTAAAACCCTTCACCCCAAAGTTCACGGTGGTATTTTGGGGCGTCGCGGCACCGATGAAGCGATCATGCGCGAACACGGTATTAATGCTATCGACATGGTAGTGGTAAATCTCTACCCCTTTGAAAAAACCGTCGCTAATAAAAATTGTTCGCTGGAAGATGCGGTAGAAAATATTGATATCGGCGGCCCGACCATGGTGCGCGCTGCTGCTAAAAACCATGCCCATGTAAACATCGTGGTTAACGCTGCAGACTACGCAAGGATTCTCGTAGAGATGCAAGCAAACAACGGCTGCACCTCGTTAAAAACCCGTTTTGATTTGGCGATTAAAGCCTACGAACACACGGCTGCTTACGATGGCGCCATCGCCAATTATTTTGGCCGCATGGTTGAAGGTGGCAGCCCCGATTTCCCGCGCACCTTTAATACCCAGTTCATCAAGGCACAAGAAATGCGCTACGGTGAAAACCCGCATCAAAAAGCCGCTTTCTACGTTGAGAAAAATGCGCAGGAAGCAAGCGTTGCCACAGCAAAACAATTGCAGGGTAAAGAGTTGTCATTTAATAACGTGGCGGATACCGATGCGGCACTGGAAACCGTTAAATCTTTCGATGAACCCGCCTGCGTCATTGTTAAACACGCTAACCCCTGTGGTGTAGGTGTTGCTGCCAATATCCTTGATGCTTACGAACTTGCTTATGCGACCGATACTGAATCGGCGTTCGGTGGCATTATTGCTTTTAACCGCGAGTTGGATGCAAAAACTGCCGAGGCGATTGTGTCCCGTCAATTCGTTGAAGTTATTATTGCACCGAGTGTTTCAGCAGAAGCGCTGGAAATTACCAAAGCAAAACAAAATGTACGCGTATTGGCTTGTGGCGAATGGGGCACCGAGCGAATTGGCGGATTGGATTACAAACGTGTGAATGGCGGCCTCTTGGTACAAGATCGCGACATGGGCGTTATTGCCGCTGCCGATCTTAAAATCGTCACCAAACGTGCCCCAACCGAAGCAGAAATTCGCGATTTATTATTTGCTTGGAAAGTGGCCAAGTTTGTTAAATCCAACGCAATTATTTATGCAAAAGACAACCGCACCATCGGTGTAGGCGCTGGCCAAATGAGTCGTGTTAACTCTGCACGTATCGCCGCAATTAAAGCCGAGCACGCTGGCCTGCAAGTGGCTGGCTCTGTTATGGCATCTGATGCATTCTTCCCCTTCCGCGATGGTATAGATAACGCCGCCAAAGTAGGCATAGCTGCCGTGATTCAACCCGGCGGTTCAATGCGCGATGAAGAAGTGATTGCCGCCGCCGATGAACACGGTATGGCAATGGTTTTTACCGGTATGCGTCACTTCCGTCATTAATAGATCGCATATCTCATAATTAGCGATATTGCTTTTGTAGGTTGGCGGTGAGCTTGCGAACCCCAACATTGGTTACAGCTATAGGGTCATGTTGGGGTTCGTTCCTCACCCCAACCTACATGAACAACTTAAAAAGATATTAATTTTATGAACATATTAATTATTGGCAGCGGCGGGCGTGAACATGCGCTTGCCTGGAAAGCAGCACAAAGTTCACAGGTTGAAACGGTATTTGTAGCACCCGGCAATGCCGGCACAGCGCTGGAAGCAAAATTACAAAATGTCGCCATTGACGTTTTGAATTTTGAAGCACTCGCTAATTTTGCTGAACAAAACAATGTGGGCTTAACCATTGTTGGCCCCGAAGTGCCACTGGTGGCCGGTGTGGTGGATTATTTCCAGGCGCGCAATTTATTGTGTTTTGGCCCGAGCAAAGGCGCTGCACAATTAGAAGGCTCAAAAGCGTTCACCAAAGATTTTCTTGCCCGCCATAAAATTCCTACCGCCGATTACCAAAATTTTGTCGAAGTAGAACCTGCCCTCGCCTACCTGCGCGAAAAAGGTGCTCCGATTGTGATTAAAGCTGACGGCCTCGCAGCGGGCAAAGGGGTAATCGTTGCCGAAACCCTGCAGCAGGCCGAAGACGCCGTGCGCGATATGCTCTCAGGCAATGCCTTTGGTGATGCCGGTTGCCGCGTAGTGATTGAAGAATTTTTAGCCGGTGAAGAAGCCAGCTTTATTGTGATGGTCGATGGCAAAAATGTATTGCCTATGGCAACCAGCCAGGATCACAAACGTGTTGGCGATGGCGATACCGGCCCCAACACCGGCGGTATGGGCGCTTATTCACCCGCCCCCGTTGTCACGCAAGCGGTTCATGACCGAGTGATGAAAGAAATCATTTATCCCACCGTGAATGGCATGGCTGCAGAAGGTAATACCTACGTTGGCTTCTTATATGCAGGCTTGATGATTGATGCGTCTGGCGCGCCTAAAGTGATTGAATACAACTGCCGTTTTGGCGACCCGGAAACCCAACCCATAATGCTGCGTTTGCAATCAGACTTGGTAGAGCTGTGCCTGGCGGCACTCAAGGGTGATTTGCATAACACCACGGCTAATTGGGATCCACGTGCATCGGTTGGCGTGGTCTTGGCCGCTGGCGGTTACCCGGATGCTTATGACAAAGGCGATACCATTTCCGGTTTGCCAACTCAGGAAGTGGCGGGAGAAAAAGTATTCCACGCCGGCACCGCGGAAAAAAATGGCAACACAGTGACTAACGGCGGCCGCGTACTTTGTGCAACGGCACTGGGCAATAGTGTGCAGGAAGCACAACAACGCGCTTATCAATTAGCACAGCAGATTAGTTGGAAAGGCATGTTCTATCGCAAGGATATTGCCTACCGCGCCATCGCCCGCGAACAAGCGGGTCAATAATGCCACTGCATGCACTGCGTGTGCACTGATGTAAAAAATGGAGCCATGTGCTCCATTTTTTTCGTCTGCGTTTTTATCTGGATGACGCCATTAATAAGCGCTATATTCGATTAATACGATGGGTAATTTACGGTAGATAATAACCAACTGGGCATCATCAAAACGGCACGCTTATGATTGCAACCCTTATCAGCCACCCGCTCTGCCACGAGCATCAGATGCCAGCCGGTCACCCCGAATGCCCGCAGCGCCTGGATGCCATTAACAACCAATTAATGGCCAATGGTATTGATGGCCTGCTGTATTATCGCGAAGCAATTGCAGCAACCGACGAACAACTGTTGCGCGTACACAGCGCACAACATTTACAAACTATCACCGCCGCAATTCCCGCGCGTGATATGTATTTTTTTGCCGATGATGTGTATTTATCGCCAGCCACATTAATGGCAGCGCGTCACGCTGCAGGTGCTGGAGTGATGGGTGTGGATATGATAATGCAAGGTAAAACCGATGCAGTTTTTTGCAATGTGCGCCCACCGGGTCATCACGCTGAACGCGCTCGCGCCATGGGCTTTTGCATTATCAATAATATTGCCGTCGCTGCTGCCCATGCACTGGAACACTATGGTTTAACACGTGTGGCGATTGTTGATTTTGATGTGCACCATGGCAACGGTACGCAGGACATTTTTTTAAATGATTCACGGGTTTTGTTTTGCTCCAGCTTTCAATACCCTTTTTACCCCCACACGGATATTGATGATGTGCCTGAGCATATTATCAATATCCCGCTGCCGGCGACTTGCCGCAGTCAGGGGTTTCGCAATGCACTAAGCAGCCAATGGTTACCTGCACTGAAACAATTCAAACCGCAGATGATTTTTATTTCGGCAGGTTTTGATGCCTATATTGATGACGATATGTCATCTATTTCTTTAGTCGAACAAGATTACGAATGGATTACGCGCGAACTGCGCCAAATAATGGACAGCAGTAAAGCAGCGCTTGAATCGGAGCAATGCTTGGGTATAGTCTCCAGTTTGGAAGGGGGTTACGATTTATTGGGACTAGGCCGCTGCGCGGTTGCACATATCAAAGCACTGGCAAAAATTCAGGGATGATGCTTGGAAAAATAAAAGTTTTCCCAGTGTTGGTTGATAGAAAATAAAAGTGTTTTAAACAAAAGCCACAATCACAAATTTAATTCCATATCAATTAAACCCTCATCGCGGTTGTATTTCACGCTAAAGCCAAGCTTGCGTGCCAGGTTAGCCATACCAGCATTTTCCAACATAGTGCAGCCAATTAATTTAGGGGTTCCTTGGCTGCGTACATAATCAACCATTTTTTGTAGCAAGCGCGAGCCCAAGCCAATACCTTTTAAGTCACTGCGCACCGCCATCGCAAATTCGGCAAAGCTGTTGTCTGGATCGCGCTGGGCGCGCACCACACCTAAAATTTGCTCAGCTCCTGTCTCATTTTTTGCCACCGCCACAAAAGCCATTTCCCGCTCGTAATCAATTTGGGTAAGTCGCACCATTTGCTCGTGGGAAAACTGCGGTAATTCCGCAAAATAGCGCTTGTAGCGATCTTCTTTACTTTGCGAATTGTCAAAGGCTTGCAATGTCAGCTCATCTTCCGGGCGAATGGGGCGTACCAATACCGCCCGCTCGTCGCGCAACACAATAAATTCCTCCAACTCTTTAGGGTAAGGGCGAATCGCCAGTGGGTAAGGATTTTTTTCGGCGCTTACTACAAGGTCTGCCGCGCCCACATCAATAGACTCGCCGGCTAACAGTACCGGGTTAATCAATAAATGCCGCAGCGCTGGCGTATCAATCACGATCTGACTCACTTGCGTCAGCAATAAACACAGCGATGGCAGGTGTAGCGCTGCATAGCCCTGACGCTCACGAATTTTGCCCTCTGCCAGAGCTTGAATCACCATGTAGCGCGCCAGCGCCATATTCAGCGGCGGCAAAGCAACTACAGCATTGCTGCGAATACTCCAGTGACTGGCCGCTTCACCCAATAAAATAACTGGTCCAAATACCGGATCTAACTGTACTTCTATTCGCAGCGGCATAGGCTGGGGCGATGCTAATACAAGTTCAGCTGTTGCTGCCGCGCGTGTTGTATTTTTTTCTGCAGGCTTACTGGTGCAAATAGCATAGTCAGCCAGTACTGCTGAAACTTCCGCAACGCTTAACTGCTCTCGCCCTTCGCTTAATACCCGGGCGATAATTTTTTGCGCGGCCAGCGGCTGATAAGGCACCCTATCACTAATGGATTCCGGCGTTTCTGATAATAATTTTTGGTTGCGGCGATACTGAACCATATGCATAAACGCACCTACAGCGCCTTCGGGTGTGCGGAAGGAAGCAATGCTTGCGTCGGCAAAACGCAAACGCGCTGCCTGTGCGGCATCTTCACCCATCCAATTGCAAAACAAATTAGGTTTGCGGCCGGTGTAGTTTTGATAGGTGTTGATAATCACATCAGCATAAATTTCACCCGCCGTTAATGCAGAGGGCGCTTGCATGATCAGCAGATTATCAACGCTATTGCTTTGTAAAATAATTTGCAGCACTTGTTGATAAGTTTGTGGCGATGCATCACCCAATAAATTAATCGGATTCGTTGCTCTGCCACCGGAATGTATTAGCGGTTGTAATTGCGCAACCAGTTTTTCATCCAAGCTAGCCAAGCGACCGCCGCGCGCTAATAAGGCATCTACCGCCATTGCACTGGGACCATTGCCATTGGCAATAATGACGAGTTGCTCGCTGTAAATAGGCTTGCCGTTAGCAAGTGTTTCAACCGCAGCCAACAACTCACGTAAGTCGTCTACCCGCAGCATACCGGCGCGGCGAAAAGCTGCATCATATACTGCATCATTGCCGATTTTTTCTGGCGGCAACCGCGAGGTGAGCACACTGGTCTCGCGATAACTACCCGCTTTAATCACCAAAATCGGTTTATTAAAAGATGCAGCGCGCGCCGCTGACATAAACGCGCGGCCGTCGTAAATTGCATCGATGTATAAGAGTATCGCACTGGTTTTTGCATCGCGGCCTAAATAATCCAGCAGCTCATCAAAATCTATATCTACACCTTCGCCGAGTGAAATAAATTGCGAGAACCCAATACGACGGCGGCGCGCCCAATCCAGCAAGGTGATGCATACCGCAGAGGATTGTGACACCACGGCAATTTTTCCTGCTGCGGCGTGCGTGTGTGCGTAACTTGCATTAAGCCCCAAAGCCGGCACCAAAACACCGAGCGAATCCGGCCCTAAAATACGCACGCCCCACTCCTTGGCGATGGAGAGCATTTGCTCTTGCAGGTTAGTGCCCTGCGCGGTAAATAAATTATCCAAACCTGCGGCAATTACAATCGCGGTGCGTGTACCCTTGCGCCCCAACTGTAAAATAATGGCAGGCACTCGGGTGGCGCGGGTACAAATAATAGCGAGGTCTGGCACTATAGGTAATTCATCAATCGAGCGATATGCCAATACCCCATTGACCGATTTGTAATGGGGCGTTACCGGCATAATTGGCCCGTCAAATTGCCCTTGCAATAAATTGCGCATCACCGCGTTGCCCGGGCGACTGGGTTGGTTAGAGGCACCAATTACCGCAATTGAGCGCGGCTGCAATAACTGTTCTATCGCTTTCAAACTCATGCTGCACCTTTAGGGGTGTTATTGCTCGACTGCATCGTCATCATCAATTTTTTGCAAGCTCAATTCACCAAAGCTACTGGGGGCGGTGATGCTGGGTTTAATAGCTGGCGCTTCTGCTTTGACCGGTGCACTGCCCTCGCTTGCCAATTTGATTCGCAAACGTAAATTATTAGGGGAATCAGCATTGGCGATGGCGTCATCAAAGCTGATTTTACCGGCCATGTACAATTTAAAAATGGCGCCATCAAAAGTTTGCATGCCCAGATTTTCTGATTTTTCCATAATCTCTTTTATCTCGGTAAAACGATTTTTAAAAATTAATTCCTGAATCGTTTTAGTACCCAATAACACTTCTACCGCCGCACAGCGCTTACCATCCACTGTGGGCACCAAACGCTGGGAGACAAAAGCGCGAATGTTTTGCGATAGCCCCATTAATAATTGCGGACGGCGCTCTTCAGGAAATAAATTTACTATTCGCTCCAGCGCTTGGTTAGCGTTATTGGCGTGTAGTGTGGAAATAGCCAGGTGTCCTGTCTCTGCAAATTCCAACGCATGCTCCATAGTTTCGCGGTCGCGGATTTCGCCAATCAAAATAACATCGGGCGCTTGGCGCAAGGTATTTTTTAACGCGGCTTTGTAGCTGCGTGTATCCACACCCACTTCGCGTTGGTTAATCACACTGCGTTTATGTTTGTGAACAAATTCGACGGGGTCTTCGATGGTAATAATATGGCCGCCACTGGAGGAGTTGCGGTGGTCGATTAATGCGGCGAGCGAAGTGGATTTTCCTGAGCCAGTTCCACCCACAAACAAAACCAGACCACGCTTGGTCATAATGACTTCTTTTAAAACTTCCGGCAGGCCTAAATCATCAAACTGGGGGATATCAGTTTTAATGTTGCGCGCCACAATCGCCACTTCATTGCGCTGTTTAAAAATATTAATGCGAAAACGCCCCACACCATGAATAGAAATCGCCAGATTCATTTCCAGTTCCTGCGCGAAAATATTGCGCTGCTCATCATCCATAATCGCATTGGCAATGCGTTCTATTTCACCGGGCTTAAATGGCTCAGAGGTCAGTGGCTTTAACACTCCCTGAAACTTTGCGCAGGGTGGCGCGCCAGTACTGAGGTATAAATCGGAGCCATCTTTTTTGGCAAGAATATTTAAATACTGGTCGATTGGTGTAGCCATACATGCTCCTATTAATTGCGCGCATTCGCCTGATATCCCAGGCTAAACAATAGCGAAAGTATAGGCAGGATTAACTAATTCACCGCTGCAACAAACGCAATTTCCACCAGCATCGCCGGATCCAACAAATCCACCAAAATACAGGCACGCGAGGGTGGGCAGCCTTGCGGCAACCAAGCTTCCCAAGCTTGATTCAAGGCGGCGACATGTTGTTTATCGGTGAGGTAAATGGTGGCGGATAACAAGCGGGACTTATCGCTGCCAATGGCAGCAAGGGTTTGCTCAGCCTGTAGCAAAAGTTGCTCAATCTGCGCGCCTATTGCACAAGATGTGTCATTGGGAACCTCCACAAAATGGGCGATGCCATTAAAAACAGTCGCATCGGACCAGCGCGGCGTGGGGTTTAAACGTGTGATCGACATATGAACTCCAATCTTGTGTATGCAAAAAAATGTTGGCGCCTATAATAGCCGGCTTTGGCAAACCTCTTTGATGAATCTCCGTCTTTAAGCGACCCTTGATATGGCCATTAGCTCGATTGTTGTCCACCGTATTTATCGCCACAGCCCGGGCGACGCCTTTGCATTACAACTCGCCAGCGCGGCCTTCGCGATAAATGGCAAACTCGAAGAGCTGGCTTATGAGCTGAAAACCCAATTTATCCGCAAGGGTGGCAAAAGTTATGGCCGTTTTTCCGATGAAACAGGCGAATTTCCCCTGCCCGGCTGGTTGCGCGACTACCGTGCAGAGCGCTTGAGCTTTCTCAGTTTCAGTCACCAAGCCATGCGTCAATTCCAACAGTCGCTGGAAAACGCAGAATCGCTGCTCGATGCCTACCTCATCTTTGTGGAAGAAAAACTGGAAGTTGGCGATACCTTGAGTATTTACATGGCGGAGCATCAAAGCGGCCTGTATTTGGACGGTGAGCTTGCGCTGGGTGAATCGCTATTTTTGGATACTAGCGGCTTTACACTCGCTGCCAAAATCCAGCTCAACGACTGGGAAAACGAGGACTCAACCACCTACCTAACCTTGATGCGCGCACGCGGCGATAAGGACATTGCGGAGGCTTTTAGTGACTTTATCGCCTTTACCGACAAACAAGATATCAAGCAGGAAACCGCAATATTCCTGCAGGTAGTGGATGATTTCAGCACCACGCTGGATGAAACTGCAGCCAAGCTGACACGCAGCAAGGTGATCGATTACTGCCTGGAGCAAAATAAAGCAGGCAAAAGCGTCACCATCGCTGACTTATCAACAAACCTCGCCGAGGAAGTCAAAAGCTACGAGCCAGAGCGGTTTGCACGTTTTGTGGAGACTACAAAACCTGAGATCAAACCGGAGTTTATCCCTCATGCCGGACAAATCCGCAGCTATGTGCGTATCAGCGGTCGCAATGACTCGCTGAGTATGAGCTTTGCCTCAGATTGCTTGGGGCGAGAGATTGAATATGATCCGGAGCAGGATACACTCACTATTCGCAACCTGCCGCCAGCACTAAAAGCCCGACTGATTAAACATCTTAAGGAGTCAAAATAAACGCTGACAGGGATGCATGGCAAAAGGTGCGGGCACAGCAATTTAATGCGCCCAAAAAATCAAATACGACAAATAATAAATAGGTATAAGCTTTGACATATCCACCTCTCAACACTAAAGCTTCAGTTCCTATAACAAATAAAACTAAGCCATCACTTGAATTAACAGACGACTGGTCATATATTTAAATTATGAGTAAACGCGAACTAAAAAAAGATCATCTCCTGGATGCAGGACTAAAAGTTATGGCTACTCGCGGCTATAACGGCACGAGCATTCAGGACATAGTCAACGCCGCTGACGTCCCTAAAGGCTCTTTCTATACTTACTTTAAAAGCAAGGAAGATTTTGCCATTGAAGCACTGGAAAAGGTGACAGAAGAGCGGATGATTCATAACCGCCACCTGCTAAATGATCGCAACCTCTCACCACAGGAACGCATCACTCGCTTTTTTATTGACAACATTGGCGGTTGCGATGAAAACATTAATGGCGGCTGTTTTATCGGCAATATGTGCCAGGAGATGTCTGAATCCAGTGAGGCGATTCGTCTGAAAGTGCGACAAATGTTACGCAACAATACCCAAGCCATCGAAGATGTGCTCGAAGAAGCAAGACTACATGAAGGACTGGAAACTCAATTGCCATCTGCAATCATTGCTGAATTCCTCTTTAACGCATGGGAGGGAACGGTAATGCGCATGAAAGCCTCTAAATGTCGCGAACCTTTAAATGCCTTTCTAGCGGTGCTGCCCGAAATTTTTACCAAAACACAGGCCAGACAAGAGTAGTTATACAAATCACTTTAGTGCAGCGCCTGTTGAGGCGCTTTTTTATCACAAAAAACAAGACGACCAGTCACTTTAAATCGAAAGACTGTCCATTTTTTAACCAAACATTATCTAAGCCAGAAAAAGACGACCAGTCATTTATTAAAAGTAGGAAATTTGGAGCTTCTCATGAATAGCACATCTGTAGATCAACCTGCTTCTGGTCGATTAGCCCTACTTCAGGCACTTGTTATCCAACTGATTGCATTGAGCTTACTTATTAGCATCGGTAGTTTCGCCAAGGCCGCAGAGACTCATCCAGAAGAACAGCAACCCACTTGGCTTAAAAAGGCCAGCAAAGTCGAGCAGGGCAAAACTCCTCAACTCAATCTCAAAGGCTCTACAGAAAAGCACAAACACAGCTGGGCTTTTGCCTTTGACAACGATTTCCTCGTACCCGGGCATAGAGATCAGGATTACACCTACGGGCTTAATTTCACCCAGACAGGATATAAGTTAGATAAGTCCAAACCTGGACTTGATAAAGTATTAATTGGCTTGGATGAATTCCTGGGGAACACCAGAACGTCGATCCGCTATCAGGAAGTATTTAGTCGAGAGATTGGGGCTTTTGGTTTCACACCTGAGGACATTAGCGTGTCTGTCGCAAACACTGAAGATCGCCCTTATGCAAGCTTGGTTTATACATCCATCGCCCGTGAGCAAATAGATTTGGTTGATAATATCGCTTGGAAAAGTACTCTCACAGTAGGCGTGCTGGGGCTAGGTTTAGTGGGCGACTTACAAAATTGGGCACACCATTCATTAAGCGGTAAAGATGCGCGGGGCTGGCACAATGAGATCAGTGAAGGCGGGGAAATAACAGGACGCTATGTATTAGCTCGTCAAAAATATTTGGATAACTTTTCTGATAATCTGGAAATTAAAAGCACTAGCCAAGCATCCATAGGCTATTTGACCGAAGCAAGTTGGGGGCTTAGTTTGCGCGCTGGCAGGATTCACAGCCCATGGGCATCCTTCAATCCTGAGCTGGCAAGTTATGGCGAAAGGTCGTCTTATTCGAGCAACTCAAACGCCGTCAATGAACATTATTTCTGGACCGGGTTCGCCATCAAAGCGAGAGCTTATAACGCTTTCTTGCAAGGACAGTTTCGCGATAGTAGTGTAACTTATGATCAGGCAGAATTAAAACCCTGGCTTGTAGAGGCATGGGCAGGCTATACCTTTGCCTTTCAAAATGGCTACAGAATCAGCTATTTGATTCGAGGGCACAGCTCTGAAATTAGACAAGGAGCAGGCAACCGCAACTTGATTTGGGGCGGATTAATTATTGCGCGCAATATTTAATATACTGCGCGCTTATAATCACTTCAGTAGTGTAGATTTAAAAGTTTCAACATCCGACCCAATTAATTTTTCTGTTGCAGCTTTTAAATCATCAAAAGAGACTTTTCTTTTTTCCATCAGTTGACGAGTTACATCATCCAGATCATATTTTTTGTTGCTGCGTTTTTTTATTTCCTGATTCAACTCATCTAACAACACTACGGCACGCGCGGTAATCGGACCAGTTGATTTTGTTTTTCGCAAATGAGTCACATCTGCCCCCCATTTCCCCAAGCTTTTTATAATTTTTGAGCGCCGAGCTTTTGTCATGCCATCAGCTCGATAAAGCAATTCGAACGAATAAAACTCAGCCAAACCCTCTGCGATCCAATCATCATTTGTTGCTTCAGTTTGCACACCGCTAATACGAGTTACCATATGTGTCAATTCATGCAGCAATGGACTAGTGCCATTTTCACTAACCAAAGGACGGTCAGAATGTAAAAATAATGAATTGGAGGCAGATAAACCACCACGCCACATTGGGTCACCGGCACCAACGACCAGTAATTTTTCAGGCGTCTTGCCAAATGCCTTTGCAATTTCCGGCCAAATAAAATTAAAAAACACTAGCGCATCCATACGCCTAAAATTTTCGCCTTTAGGTGCCGCAATTGCTATATCTGTTTTTGCTACATTTGCACGACGAGAGCCAAAGTCACCGGCAATCATCCAGCCAATCGGACGATCAAACAAGCGCTCAGGATTATCAATAATAAATGTATTTCCTTTTTTACGTGGCCATCCGGTCTCAACACTATTCCAATTTGTAGGCAATACAAATTCCAATGTTGCCACTGCATGAGCTCCCGGCACTTCAGCGACAGTAACAGCAGGAATCAAATCGTCACCGCGAAACAATGCCCAATCTTTAGTAACCCGTGCATCATATTTTCCTGGGGTTCGCTCGTTTGTCAGAGTTACAAAATATGTTAACCGCGCTTTACCTTTCGGTAATTCCCACTTAACCCTCTTATCCTTTTGAGTCAACTTTCCTGTGGCTCGAATATCAGAGTATGTGGAATGGCTATTCGCAAACTCTATTGTTTTTAACAGCTCACCTTTTTCAATACTAATCACGACCGATGCCCCCTCACGCTCTGGCTCAAATGTCACCCGATAATGAAGCTTATAAGCGAGTGCCGGATTAAGCGCGTTTTCAGCACTAACAGAAGAGTTAACAATCAGCAGTGAGAGCAGCACACTCCATGAAAAAGGCTTTAATCGATTTAATATCAATAACAACATTCATTTAACCCTCTAGTTTATGGCACTGTGCAATCACCAGAGAACGCACACCAGCCTCATCAAAAGCAACAAGCAGAGAACATTAATCCTGCTGACTGTAGCGTCAATAATATTGCTGTCAGCCTTAACCGCTGCTTACTGTAGTCAATTTCCTACAAAAATTCCCGAGATCTCCGACTATTTCAATAGTCTCACCAAAGTTATAGTGGCTTTACAGGGAAGAAAGAAAGGATTCGAAGTTAAAAATGGAACAGTTTGCAGGAGGCAGACAACACCAGTTGATGGAATCAGCTCACACGGATGATTAGGGACTAATGTCTTCACAAGGAGTAAATGAGACTGAGCACTGGGAGCGCTATGGATAAAGCTGATACCCACCAACTCATCCACCTCTCTACACGGATGTAGGTGTAACAATCAAAGGGATGGTGGAATTGAACTTTCAGCAGGATGCTGAGGTAAACGAAATGGAATGTTTACTGCAGTTCGATACTGGATACACCATGGGGATTTCCGCAAGGGAATCCCCTTTCTTTTTATCAACAAGTAATAACTGAGAAACCCCGTAGATGCAGGCTGCATTTTTAAAATAAATTAATATGCGATGTTATGTTGAGAGATGATAACTAAAAATTATCGGCAAGGAACTTGGCTGCGAGTTTTGCGGCATCAGTATTACCAGCAGCAAGCTGACTCAACAAAGATTTAGCCTTGGTTTTATCACCCATGAGAAAATAGACTTTTCCTAGATCCAATTGAGCATCTGGTACTTTTGCAGCAGCAGGGAAATTAGCAATCAGATCAGTAAACCAGGATTTTGCCTGAGGATAATCTTTCTTCAGCATTGCGATTTTACCAAGCCAATAATGACTATTACTCGCAAAGTCTCCGCTAGGAAAACGGTTCAAATAATCTTTGAAAGCGCTTTCAGCTGCAGCAAAATCTTTTTGATTCAGCAAATCATAAGCAGCTTTATATGTATCTGCTTCATTAGCTATATTTTGAATTGCAGAAGATTCCGCAGTATCTGGTGATGAATTCGTTTGATCTAGTGGCGTAGCAGCGGAGGAAGCACCTCCCGACAGGCGGCGATCCAAGTCAATGTAGTTATCAAGTTGCAATTGTTTAAGCTGTTTAAGCTCGTAAGCTTGCTCTTCTATCAATCCACGTAGAGCAGCAACTTCTTCTTGGAGTGAACGGATTTGTGAATATACATCAGATTCTGCAGAGGCGGGTATCTTTGATTGAGACACCCCAGAGCCGAAGCCCTGGGGTGAAGACTCAACAACCCGTACTTGCGCCTTGAGGACTGGAGCTGAAGCAATTAGAGCAACAGCAAGCAGAGTTTTAAGCATACGGGTTCTGACTCTTAGTATTTAACTTCTACGCGACGGTTTTGAGCCCAAGAAGCTTCATCGCTACCGGTAGCAGCTGGCTGCTCTTCACCAAAGCTAACAACTTCCAGAGAAGAACCATTTACGCCTTGAGTTACCAAGAAGTCACGTACAGCGTTAGCACGCTTTTCACCGAGAGCCATGTTGTACTCACGTGAACCGCGCTCATCAGCGTGACCTTCCAAGCGTACAGCTACTGAAGCACCTTTCAGCTTGTCAGCATGAGCCAACAGAACAGCACGGCTTTCAGCAGTCAAAGCGTATTGATCGAAATCAAAATAAACAACGTTTGACAGAGTAGCTTCTGATACGCCTGAACCGACAGAAGAACCACCAGTGGTTGGAGCTTCAGTAGCGGCGTTGTCGCTGCTTGAACAGCCAACGAGGAAAGACATAACAACAGCCAGAGTAAGACCTTGCTTGATTGCCTTGGTGATCATGTGTGTGTAACTCCAATGAAGTTTTGATCTAGTTTGAACGGGGATTTAGTTAAAGAATGGCGACCATGCGGGTTCCCGCACATCACCCTGTTTTGGAGGCTGGAGGATTTTGACGCGCGCATCAAGAGACACGGCCGCCAATACTCCTTTACCACCAGAACGAGTCGCATACATTAGCATAGCGCCATTGGGCGCTATAGTAGGCGATTCATCCAGATTTGTCTCGGACAAAATGCGTAAATTTCCAGTTTTTATATCTTGCGCAGCGATATGATGAGTCGTACCTGGACGTTTGTTCAACATAACCAAACTCTTGCCGTCAGGAGAGACTCGTGCACGAGCGTTGTAATCACCATCAAAAGTCACTCTCTCTTGCTGCATACTCGCCAAATGAACCTGATAAATTTGGGGCTTACCCCCTCTATCAGAAGTAAAAAAGAGTGATGCACCATCTGCAGACCAGCTCGGCTCATGATCAATTGCAAAATGATTGGTGATTCTTGTTAATTGACGCGTAAGTACGTTCATTACATAAATTTCTGGATTACCATCTTTAGACAAGGCCATCGCCAATTTTTGTCCATCTGGAGACCATGCTGGAGCACCATTCAAGCCGCGAAAGCTGGTCATCTGTTGGCGCCGGCCTGTTGCAATGTCCTGAATGTAAATCGCTGGTTTGTTATCAGCCTCAAAGGATACGTAAGCAACGCGCTGCCCATTTGGCGACCATACTGGAGAAAGCAAAGGAAAACGAGACTCAAGCAGTAAGCGAGCGCGAAAACCATCAATATCTGAAAGCATCAGACGATATTTTTGAGGCTGCTTGAAGGCTTCAACATAAATAAGTTTGGTTGAGAAAATGCCACGTATACCGGTGATAGTTTCATAAACCTTATCGCTAATGTGATGAGCCATATCGCGTAGCTGTGCAGATGTACCATCGACAGTCAGTTTTGCAAATACACGCTTCTGCTGCACAACATCAAATAATTCATAACTCGCATAGTAGCGGCCAGCCTGTTGAGTGATTGATCCAATCAGAAGATATTCGGCACCCAGTGCTTTCCAGTCACGATAGTGCACCTCTGCCTCTGAACGAGGAAAAGACAACATCCGCTCTGGAGAAGTAGCCTCAAACTGACCTGAAAATTCAAGATCATTTCCTACGATTTTTGCCAAGTCTTCCGGGAGTTTTCCGCCTTGCCATGCAAAGGGGACTACTGCGATTTTGGTTGGATTATCCACACCTTTAGTGACACGCAAATTTAATTGCGCGTGGGCTAAGCTCGTCACAAATATTAAGCACAACAATAAATAACGTTTCACGACCTTAAGTCCTCTGGGCTAAATGTAAATCTGAATACACGAAAATACTTTTCAAAAATGTCAGGTGGAATTTGCATGGCCTCGGTAAAACGATCCACACGCCTGACTGCCTGCTCGGCAGATCGATCAAATGCAGCATCACCACTACTTCTCACAATGCGCAGACCGGTTACAACCCCTGTTGGAAGCATATTTACCTCCAAAACAACTTCCAAGCCATTACGAGCCGAGGGCGGCCTACTCCAGTTTTGCTGCACACGCTCAATTAACATCTCTTCATAACTTTTTGTATTTACATCATCATTTGTGTCACTGATGTGTTTTGCTTCCTTCTGCAAAGCAGCTTGTATACGACGCTGCTCCTCCTGAGCCTCTTGCTCACGCTTGGTTTTCTTTGCAGCTTCGGCTTTTTGCTTAGCTAGCTCCTCAGCTTTACGTTTTTTCTCCGCCGCCTCCTTTTCTGCTTTTGCTTTGGCAATCTTTGCCTGTTCTTCCTTAATTTTTTGCTGTTTCACTTTTTCAGCTTCAGCGGCTTTAGCTTCTTGTTCTTTCTTCTGTTGAACCAAGGCTTCAGCTTCTTTGCGCCTCTGCTCATCCTGCTTTTTATTATTTTTTAGATCTTCATACGCCTTGGAGTCCAAAACCTGCTCTTTTGTTTGCTGTGGAGCAGCCTTAGCTTTTGGTTTTAAATCAACCAAAGTAGCTGTGACATAATGAGGCTTGTAGGGTTCCGGTTCCTTTTTAAAAAAGCTCCAATCCCCCAAAAATAAAACCAATAGCAGCGTATGCAAAGACACGCTAAGGAAAATAGGAAGTGAAAATGATTTTTCCAATCGCATACAAAACCTAGCGCGGCGGCTCCGTAATCAACCCAACGGAAGGAGCGCCAGCTAATTTCAGCTCTCCCATTAAGGCCACAATTACGCCGTACTCCACTTTTTTATCACCCTGTACAAAAACAAGGGTATTTGGTTTTTCAGCCAATACCTTGGTAACGATTGTTTTAATCTCAGCCAAGGGACGAGCTTGCTCAGGATCCCCAGCCAAATCGATGTAGTAACTGCCATCAGCTTTTACCGATACAGTAATAGGCTCATCATCTTTTGACTCAACAGGCTCTGACGCCGCCTGGGGTAACTCAACCTTTATCCCTTGGGTCATCATGGGTGCAGCGATCATAAACACAATCAGCAATACCAGCATGACGTCGATCAACGGGACAACGTTAATCTCCGCTTTAAGTTTCTTTTTTACCGGTGGACCAAATCCAGACATGTTTTTAAACCTGTTAACCAATCAAAGTAGCGGTGTTATTTACTGTGAACCTGGCGATGCAGGATGGCTGAAAACTCCTCAGCAAAAGTTTGATAGTTACTCATCAGGTTTTCTGCACGCGCAGAGAATTTGTTGTATGCAAGTACAGCAGGGATAGCTGCAAATAGGCCCATTGCCGTAGCGATCAAAGCCTCAGCAATACCTGGCGCGACAGTAGCAAGACTCGGCTGACCAGCATTGGCTATATTAAGGAAAGAAACCATAATGCCCCACACAGTACCAAACAAACCTATATAGGGAGTTACTGATGCAACACTGGCTAAAAATGGGAGATTTTCCTCAAGCTTTTCATGTTCGCGAGCTAGAGCAACACGCATAGCGCGCATCGAACCTTCCATGATTGCATCTGAATCCGCTCCTGCTTGCTGGCGCAGACGATTGAACTCCTTAAAACCTGCGCGAAAAATACTTTCTATACTCTCAACCGCTTCGTTACGGTTATTTCCTTGGCGATAAAGTTGGTTCAAATCGATTCCAGACCAGAACTGTTTCTCAAAATAAACAAATGCAGCAGCAGCTTTACGCTGGTAAACCTGACGCTGGAAGATCATTACCCATGAAATGACAGACGCCAAAAATAAAATCAGCATCACCATTTGCACAATAAAACTGGCCTCAAGCATGAGGTGGAGAATCGATAGACTTTGATTGGCTTCCGACATAGGTAGAGTTAACTCTTGCTGGTTGAACTAGGAAAAAGGGGCGCACATCATAGCCTAAAGTGCGCTGAAATACTCAGTGTTCGAGGAGTCTATCACTCCTCTATATCTTGCATCCGCTTGGGAACGGGCACACCGAAATAGAGATAAGCATTAGTGGTGAGGATGCGCCCGCGAGGGGTACGCGCCATAAAACCCTGTTGAATCAGATAAGGCTCTATTACATCTTCGATAGTTCCCTTATCCTCACTAATTGCCGCGGCCAAACTCTCTACACCGACTGGCCCGCCATCAAAGTTATGCATCATCGCCGCAAGTAACCGGCGATCCATATGGTCAAAACCACGCTCATCAACATTGAGCATATTGAGCGCGCTATCAGCCATTTTTGCAGTAACTACACCATCCCCTTTTATCTCGGCAAAATCGCGGACCCGGCGCAAGAGTCGATTGGCAATTCGCGGAGTGCCACGCGAACGCTTGGCCACTTCCGCCGCCCCCTCTATATCCATCGCAACACCTAATAACGCGGACGACCGCGCCACTATATGAGTGAGATCGGCGACATTATAGAACTCCAATCGCTGAACAATACCAAAACGATCGCGCAGTGGTGAGGTTAACAAGCCTGCCCGAGTAGTAGCGCCAACCAATGTAAACTGTGGTAAATCGAGCTTAATGGAGCGAGCTGCAGGCCCTTCACCAATCATTATGTCAAGCTGGAAATCCTCCATCGCCGGATAAAGGATCTCTTCAACCACCGGACTCAAGCGATGAATTTCATCGATAAATAAAACATCACCAGGCTCAAGGTTGGTGAGCAGTGCGGCCAAATCACCCGCCTTTTCCAGTACAGGTCCAGAGGTACTCTTTAGTGAGACACTCATTTCATTAGCAATGATATTGGCCAACGTGGTTTTTCCTAAACCCGGCGGACCAAATACCAAGGTATGATCCAAAGCTTCGCCACGTTTTTTGGCTGCTCCAATAAAAATCTCCATCTGTTCGCGTACTGCAGGCTGCCCGACATAATCAGCGAGAGATTTAGGGCGTACCGTGCGATCAAGGTGATCCTCACGCTCTTTGGCAACAGGAGCAATCAGACGATCTGTTTCAATCATTGTTAACAAGCCTGGTTAATAAATAATGACTGTTTTTCGATGCGTAGAATAATCGACTTATCCGGCAATGGCGCGCAACGCCATACGAATTAACTCTTCGCTCTTGGCATCCGGTTTTTGCTTGGCAGCCAAGGACACCATTTTGGCAGCATCTACTGGTTTGTAGCCAAGCGCAATCAGTGCACTTTCTGCTTCGGCAAACACTTCGTTGTCGGTAGCGATAGTTTGGATTTCGCTATGCGCCAGCAGATCGTTTTGCGGCATATCCCAATTTTTCAGGCGATCGCGCAACTCAATCACTAAGCGCTCTGCGGTTTTTTTGCCTATGCCAGGCACTTTGGTTAAGGCAGTGATATTGTCATCGCGCACGCAGCGGGCGATGTCATCCGCTTCCATGCCCGACAAAATCGCAATCGCTAACTTGGGGCCGACACCATTCACTCTAATTAAAGTGCGAAATAACGAGCGGTCGCGCTGCTCAGCAAAACCAAATAACTGATGCAAATTTTCAGTAATGGATAAGTGTGTATGCAATACCGTCTCCTGACCTATGCCGGGCAGACGATAAAAAGTAGTCATGGGTGCCTGTACTTCATAGGCAACGCCTTGCACATCTAACAATAAATAAGGTGGCTGTTTTTCCAACAAGACACCGCGCAAACGTCCGATCATAGTCGTCTCTTTGAACAGGTTGTAGATAAAAAGGCTTAGACAATTCGTCCGCGACGGAAGCTGGAGGAGCCAGCCATACGAATCAAATGATCGCGACTATTGGCATGACAAAGCGCCACCGCCAAAGCATCAGCAGCATCCTCCTGCGGCGCGGCAGGCAAACGCAGTAAAGTTTTCACCATATGCTGCACCTGGAATTTATCTGCAGCACCATTACCCACGACTGACTGCTTGACTTTGCGCGCTTCATATTCAGATACCGGAACGTTTTGCGCTGTGGCCGCTACGATTGCAGCACCCCGCGCCTGCCCCAACTTCAGTGCTGAAGATGCATTTTTTGCCATAAAGACCTGCTCAATAGCCATCTCTTGCGGACAATATTGTTCGATGATTTGAGTCAGTGAATCGAAGATGACTTTAAGGCGCACGGGCAAATCATCCGCATCTTTCATGCGAATCACGCCGCTGGTGACATATTCATGTTTACTGCCGATGGCATTGATTATGCCAAAACCAGTCTTGCGGGAGCCGGGGTCGATACCGAGAATAAGCGCCATAAGTTGTATCTATATACAGTAGTTATGACGCAGTGTTGCATGCTATATCTGCAGGTGCAAGGGTGAAATTAAAAATCAGATTTAAAGTTCAACCTCAACCTACCGCTAGCACGAGTATCAAGATGAATCTCCGTTGGTTTGTTGTCCACAATTAATATGGCCGGGGTTGAAATCAACAGGTAATTGCCATCAATAAAGTCATATATTTCCGCTGATAGCAGTAGCCCTTGCCCCTGGCGAACAGCCGTTATCAGCAGGCGAAATTGCTGGTCAAATCGTATCTCGCTCTGCGCCCCCAGCTCATTCAGGAATTGCATATCGCCCTCGGTACTAGCACCAGATTCCGCTTTTACCGACACATTAATCATCACCTGTTCGGCGGCTGCAGTTGACCACCACCCAAAACACACAATTAAAGACGCAGCAATTCCCGCAATCCCCCACCAGCGCCGATAGTTAATATCCGATGCCGGTGATGCAGGATTAACTAACAAACTCCCCACTTCAATATCCAAGGCGCTGGCCAGCGCCATAACCGATTCCTTGGACGCAATACCATTGCGTTCAATACGCTGAACAGTGCGCATACTTAAAGCTGCGACCGCAGCCAGATGGCTCTGACTCCACGCGCGCTTTTCACGCTCTTGTCGAAGAAAGGTTTTATCGATTTGCATATCCATAACCACTGGGCCTCGCTGAGTGTTTGAGAAAGCCCCAAGCTCAGCTATTCCATAAAATTTGTATACGACAGGGATATGACACGAAGGGAAAATTAATAAAAAAACTGGCCGCTAGCCAATCTGCTCCATAATTTCTTCGGCAATGTCCGCATTGGTGTAGACGTTTTGGACATCATCCAAATCTTCCAATGCATCAATCAGCGCGAGGACTTTTTCGGCCGCGTCTTTATCGAGACTCACGGTTAAGGATGGGATTAGGGTGATTTCTGCAGAGGCGGGATTAAACCCAGCGCTGGTGAGCACATCTTTTACGCGGAAAAAATCCTCAAACGCGGTCATCACATCAAAGGAGCCATCGTCATTGATAACTACATCGTCGGCACCGGCTTCGAGGGCGGCTTCCATCAAGGCATCTTCATTGATGCCGGGTGCAAAACTGATTTGGCCCTTGCGTGCAAATAAATAGGAAACGGAACCGCTAGTGCCAAGATTGCCGCCCTTTTTGTCAAACGCATGGCGCACATCGCCCGCAGTCCGGTTGCGATTGTCGGTCATGCACTCCACGATAAAAGCGACGCCATTTACGCCATAACCTTCATAGGTTAATTCTTCATAGGCATCGGATTCGTTAGTGCCAGCGCCGCGAGAAATCGCGCGCTCAACTACGTCTTTTTTCAGGTTGTTGAGGTAGGCCTTATCAACTGCAGCACGCAGACGCGGGTTGTCGGCAGGGTTAGCGCCGCCTTTGGCAGCGACAGTTAATTCGCGAATTATTTTGGTGAAGATTTTGGTGCGCTTGGCGTCCTGACGCGCCTTGCGGTGTTTCATGTTTGCCCATTTGGAATGTCCAGCCATTGCACAGCTCCAACTTGCAGATTATTAACGTGGGGGGAATAAAAAAGGGCGGGCAATGCCCACCCCTTTTTAGATCAACAAAAGTTACATGCCGTATTCGGGCGCATCTTCAGCAACCACTGTTTTTTCTTTCTTACGCAAGCGGATGTGCAGGTCACGCAACTGCAGCTCATCTACAGTGCCCGGAGCATCAGTCATCACGCAGGCCGCACTTTGGGTTTTGGGGAAAGCGATAACGTCGCGGATGGAGCTTGCGCCCACCATTAACATAATCAGACGATCCAAACCAAATGCCAAACCGCCGTGTGGTGGTGCGCCGTAAGCAAGTGCATCCAACAAGAAGCCGAACTTTTCGCGCTGCTCTTCCGGTGAAATACCGAGGATTTTAAATACCGCTTGCTGCATTGTGGATGAATGGATACGCACCGAACCACCGCCCAACTCAGTACCGTTCAGTACCAGATCGTATGCGCGTGACAAGGCCGCGCCCGGATTAGCGATCAGCTCATCAGGAGTGCAGCTTGGTGAGGTGAACGGGTGGTGGATTGACGTCCAGCCGCCTTTGTCATCCTCTTCAAACATCGGGAAGTCAACAACCCACAAAGGCGCCCATTGGGTGGTGTACAACTCAAGGTCAGCGCCCAGTTTGCAGCGCAATGCACCCAGAGCTTCGGTGACCACTTTGTGTTTGTCAGCGCCAAAGAAAATCAGGTCGCCATTTTCAGCACCAACGCGATCCAAAATGGCCGCGCGCACTGGCACTGGCAGGTTTTTAACGATCGGCGATTGCAAACCTTCTTCCAGATCAGACTTGTCGTTGACCTTGATGTAGGCCAAACCTTTCGCACCGTAGATGCCAACAAACTTGGTGTAATCGTCGATTTGTTTACGGGTCAACTTCTCGTTGCCACCTGGAACTTTAAGTGCAGTAACGCGGGATTTTGGATCGTTTGCTGGACCAGCGAAGACTTTGAAATCCACCTCGGTAACAAGGTCTTTGATATCAACCAATTCCAACGGAATGCGCATATCCGGTTTGTCTGAACCGTATTTGGCAATTGCTTCCGAGAAGGGCATGTGCTTGATTTCAGCAAACTCAACTCCGAGCAGATCCTTGAACAATTCGCGGAACATACCTTCGGTAATTTCCATGATTTGTTCTTGCGACATAAAGGAGGTTTCTATGTCGATCTGGGTGAATTCCGGTTGACGATCAGCGCGCAGGTCTTCGTCGCGGAAGCACTTGGCGATTTGGTAGTAGCGGTCATAACCAGCAACCATCAACAGCTGCTTGAACAATTGGGGCGATTGCGGCAGCGCAAAGAATTTACCGTCGTGGGTACGTGATGGCACCAGATAATCGCGCGCGCCTTCTGGCGTTGCACGGGTCAGGATTGGAGTTTCAACATCGAGGAAACCGTTGCGATCCAAGTAGTTGCGAATAACGCTAGTCACTTTGCTGCGGAAGCGCAGGTTTTTCTGCATTTCGGTACGACGCAAATCCAAGAAGCGATACTTCAAACGGGTTTCTTCGCCCACATTAGAGTAAGCATCCAAGGGGAAAGGCATGGTTTCCGCTTCATTCAGAATAGTCAGCGCGGTGCCATAGACTTCAATTTCGCCAGTGGCCATATTCGGGTTCACTGTGGATGGCGCACGCGCGCGCACTTTACCAGTCAATTGCAATACGTACTCGCCGCGCACTTTGTCAGCAAGGGCAAAATTCTCTTTGGCATCCGGATCAAACACCACTTGCACAATACCTTCGCGGTCGCGCAGGTCGATAAAGATCACACCACCGTGATCGCGACGACGATCAACCCATCCACAGAGGGTCACTTCTTGATCGATAAACGAGGCATTTAAAGCGCCACAATATTGGCTGCGCATAGCGAGTTCCTGATTTGGTAGAAATTATTTGTTAATGCGAAATTATGGGTAACAACAAGGGGCTGGCAATTAGCCACCCCCACAGACTCAAGCACTGGCTGGCGCGCTGGATGAACCTGAGCTGCCAGCTTCACCAGCAAGATTCTTTTTCTTACCCGATTTGAAATCCGTTTCGTACCAGCCACCGCCCGATAAACGGAAACCAGCGGCTGATATTTGTTTTTTAAGACTGGGCTTACCGCAGGCAGGGCAATCCACCAAGGGAGCATCGCTCAGTTTCTGCAAAGCCTCTAATGCGTGACTACAGGATTCACATTGATATTCGTAAATAGGCATCTAAAAGCACCTCAGTTCAACAAATCATCTACTACAGGATACTGAGACCCTAAAATAAGGGTCGCGATTGTAGCCTAAAAGCCATGGCGCGAGAACCACGCCGGCAGGATATGGTCACTGCTAGCAATATTTAAAGCGGGAAAAAGAAAAACAAGGCAAAAAGCATTAGGGAATTTGCGAGTTGCGCATTCTGGCTTGAATCCGGGATGCATGACGCACCACCCAAGCAGGCATGGCTTTTTCATATTGGCGCGGGTTGGGCAGCATCACTGCCATTCGGGCAGCGGCAGTAGGACCAATCTGCACAGCCGGAACCTTATAATAGTGGCGGGCGGCGGCCTCAGCACCAAACACACCGTTCCCCCACTCCACCACATTCAAGTAAACCTCAAGAATGCGCTGCTTATCCCACAAGGCTTCTATCATCAGTGCAATTATCGCTTCCTGGATTTTGCGCCCATAAGATCGCGAAGGTGATAAAAACAGGTTTTTGGCGAGCTGCTGGGTGATAGAGGAACCACCAGCCACCGACTTACCCTTGCGCTGGTTTTTTTGTAATGCCTGTTCGATTCCGCGCCAATCAAAGCCGTGATGTTGCATGAACCGATCATCCTCTGCAGCAACAACCGCGCGCTTCAAATGGGTAGATATCTGCGCGTAATCCACCCATTCATACTGCAATTCGATGTTGGGATTCTTCTCTCGCAACTCCTCCAAACGAATCGCCATAAAACTGGTTTCAGCAGGATTAACCCATTTCCAAACAAGAATATGCCCCAGCAACCACAACTGGTAGAGCGATATTAGTAACAGCAGCCATTTGATTGAAAAGCCTATTACTCGCCAGAAACCTTTCATCCTGAATCAATAATCCTGCTCTTGCTGGGCGGCGCGCCGGTTCATCGCATCGGCAGCCGCGCGGGCTTTCTCCAATGGCGAAGCGGTATCACCTGCTGCCGTTTCGTTTGCTTTATGGGTTGCAGATTGAGTGCTGACGGGAGGCAGTGTGTTGCGTGTATCCACCGTGATTTGCTGCGCATTCTGCGCTTGGGGTTTATCACTGAAATGCACACGCCCGTCCGCATCAGTCCATTTATAAATTTTTACCTCAGCACCAGACTCCTCATCAGAGAGTTGATTTACTACTTTATCTGCGACATCGCGAGCATCAGACGCAAGCTGTTCAGTCGAAAGGTCGGGCAAAAAATCACCCGGACTTTTACCGGCAAATTGATCGCGCATGGCCAGAAGCGGCATCTGCCCGGTTTTCAAATAAACAAGGTAGTTGCCCATGCCGGCAACAAATATCAACACCATCAGTGATTTCATTATCAAACTTTTCATAAAGCTCCCTGTTTTTCCGTGTTTGGATTAAATCTTGTTTCTATTAAGTATTGGTGGATTCGACACCCAACAGGTTAGCCTCGTAAACCAATGGAATAAACTGCAATCGCCCAGTACAAGCCAGATTGGCAGAGCGCCCACTGTGTAAATCAAACTCAATTCCATGTAGCGGACAGCGAATATTATTACCACTTGCCGTGGCGTAGGTAAGCGAAGCGCCGGCGTGAGGGCAGGCATTTTTAATCAGCACGGGTCGGCCATTTTCCTGAAGCAACAGCAGCGGCTGACCATCCAGCGTAAACGCCTTGCGGTAACCATCATAAAGTTGATGCAACTTTTCCAGCGCAACAAATGGCATAAACCTATTCCTCGCGATTTACCAAAGCGGCCCATGGATTGATACAGCCCTGCGCATTTTGGCGATTTATCTCCCAGCTCGCCAGAGGGCAATTGTTTAGGTTCGCTCAGACACCATAAAACAGCTGCAAATACTCGCCACAATTTTGCAGCAAAAGGCTAGAATGGCAGCCCACTCACGTTATTTGTGCCCGGCACACGCCCGCCCCATTTTGTGGCATTCCGCTTATGACCGACTCTCTCTACCTGGAACGTTTAAAGCAGTTATCAACGCGCCTGGTTTCCCTGCAAAAACCCATACGCATTCTGGATGCCATTAAATGGCCAATAGGGATTGAACAGCGCTTTCGCGCTGCACAAGGCAAAGAGCTACCGGCGCTTGATGCGGATTTTTATCAACGCCAAGCGCTGGCATTTGCCCCCGACAATGTCAGCCAGTTATTAAAAGAATTAAAGAGCGATGTGCGCCGGCAATTGGGGCATGATGACGCACTCGGGAAAATTCTGCAGGCCACCATCGATCAATATCAAATTGTTATTGAATTGTTGCGCGCGCGTGGCACCCAACAATTTGGTCAATACAGCAAACAACTTTATGGGTCTGCCAGCGACAATATTCGCGGCGACCGTAAAACTTTGCGCCAATTAGGCGAGCGTCTGTGTCATATTTTTTCCCTGCCCGCAGTGGAACATTTAAACCGGCCCTATACCAATCACATTGCTGCCGAAGATGCAGTGAATATGCTGGATGCACGGATGCGCGATTATTTTGGTGCGGGCGAAGTTCGGGTACAGATTAGCGATGACATAGTTTCCGATGCCTCCGCTGGTGGTGACTGCATAAAAGTCAATCGCCGCTCTTCGTTTTCCGAGCTGGACATTCAAGTATTGGAAGTCCATGAAGGTTGGGTGCATATAGGCACTACGCTGAATGGTCGCGCACAACCCTGGGCCACCTGGTTAAGCGTTGGATCGCCGCGCATTACCGCTATTCAGGAAGGCATGGCAGTTCTGTTGGAAACTCTCACCTTCAGCTCATTTCCGCAGCGCGCACGGCGCATAAGCGACCGCGTAGTTGCGGTTGATCTGGCTGAACAAGGCGCTGATTTTTGCGAGGTTTACCGCTATTTTCTGGAGCGCGGCATTAGTGAGCACGACAGTTATCGGGTCACTCAACGGGTATTTCGCGGCGGCACCCTGACCGGTGGTTCAGTGTTTACTAAAGATATTTCCTACGTGAAAGGTTTTGTCGAAAATGTGAACTTTATTCGCAGTGCTATTCAATCCGGCGTGCCGGAAATTATCCCTATGCTATTTGTTGGCAAAGTAACCTTGGATGATTTGCCACTGCTTTATGAACGCTATTTGGACGGCGTAATTGTTGGCCCAAAACATTTGCCGCCCATGTTCAAAAACCTCAATGGCCTTTATGTCTGGTTTGGATTTTCCAGCAGTATGTCGGTGATGAATATCGCGCGCGTACAACAGCACTTTAATAAATTATTCCAGCAACTGCCTATGGCAACACCTGAACATCAAAATACCGACGCAGAATTGGATTGAGTTAGATTAGTTGATCATGACCTATTACAAAGTTGTACTTTCCGGCGAAAATATTTTTTTTGAAAATGCGTCACGTATCGATAGCGACAGCGCTGATCCAGTGATTGGTTTTATCAGTTGCAAACCAATTAATGCTGATAACCCTTCGCTGGCGTTAGCAATAGCCAAGCGCGATTTGCTGGTTCATTGGAATCACAGTTTTAATGGTGACCGAAAAATGGGGATGCCCAAATTAACACTGGAGTACATGGGGGAACTAAGCGGCTGGTTTAAACCCAAAAGCAGTCAGGATTATTATTGGTTTACCAGTGAGGCTCACAAACAAGAGCTACTGACGCAGCTCACTAATCCCTTGCGCCAACGCTTGTGGCGCAAGGAAACGCCTGTTAACTTAAACTCGGAAGGTTAAACACTCAGGCGATAGCGGCAGGCGCTGGCTCAAGCATATTAAGCAGCGCAGCGCGCAACACCGGTGAAATAATTTCTTCACTGCGCGCCGACAGCGGCGAATTACCCACCCACTCAAAACGCCAGCGAAATAACTGGGCAGCGTCTGGCGATTCACGTACTTCAACTAATTCAAAACGTCGGGCGTCCACACTAAAACGCTCGCGCAATTGAAAGGCAAAAGGCTCAGCATTTTTACCGACAAAACTGGATGCTTGTTGACTGGGTGCGGCGACTAAAAAATAATCGCGCCCTTGAAACTGCAGGTGACAAACGCTGAGACTCACCGGTTGTCCAAGGCGATTGCTTAACACTAGATCAATAAAAAACGAGTTATTCACCATAAAAGATCCCGCTGCGTTCTTATAGTTTTCTGTCGCAATGGCCTTGACAGAAAACTGGTTGATTATTCGCCACCCGGTTCTATCAGCAGAGTCCCTCTCGCGGCGAGGCGGCAGTCTACGCACTATTTATGACAGTTCAAGCAAAAGTAGGCTGTCACGTCGCCCCGTTCACACTTGCAAAGATTTTGTTACTTTATTGCCGGATTGTGAGTAGCAGCCCCAAGTAACTATGGTTACGCCCTTGTGTATGCCCAGCCGTTTGGAGCACCGCCAAACACAATCTGATAAAGTTCATTACTGAGGCTGCGCCAACCCTGAATAGTTCCTTAACTGGATCGCTTTCAACCTATTTTTATTAATAATCGCCCGCCTGCCTTCCCACCCATTTTTATTTATATAGTCAGATTAGGATTTAAAGGAATGATCAAGCTGTTTGCTGCCGCGTTACACAAAATTAATTGGTGCTCCCGGGCTTTACTCTTGTGCGTGTTTGTTCAGGGATGTAGTTATATCTCGCAGGGTGTTTTGGTAGATGGTGAGCGCCATACCAGATTAAACACTGCCCCAGGCCAAGCAGATAGTTTTGGGGATAGCGCTGAGCGAATTGTTTACCCTGAGCAAAATTGGAGCGCTGCACAAAGTCTGTGGTTTTACAATGTCACCCAGGGGTCTAACTTGATCCCCTACGATATTTTTCTGCATTTGGAAGTAGCCGACAGCGAAGAATTATTTCGCGCTGACAAACATATGAACCGATTGCGTTACCTGACGCAAAGCCCCTCAATAGCCAACCCAGATGGACTGCCTGTGGGTTGGGTAAAAGATGAACACGGCGGTAAGGATTATGTAGGTTTTACCTGCGCCGCCTGTCACACCAGCCAAATTCACTTTCAGGGAACCGCTATCAGGATCGACGGAGGCGCGCCTCTGGCCGATATGGAAAAAATGCTGGGCAGCTTGTCAGCCGCACTCAACGCCAGCCTGGATAATCCCGCCAAATTTGAACGCCTTGCTGCCAAGGTGTTAAAAGGAAAATACCCAGCCGAACAAGAGTCCTTTCGTGCTGAGTTAAAAACCATAGCCGCGCAAATCACGACCTATAACAAGGTTAACGAGCCGCGCCACGGTGAACAGCTAGTGGCTTATGGTTATGGGCGATTGGATGCTTTCGGACGAATTTACAATCGCGTTCTGGCCCACCTGACCCCCAGGGAACCAAACTTTAACCCCGCCAGTGCGCCCGTTAGCTACCCCTACTTGTGGGACACCCCACAACACGATTTTGTGCAATGGAATGGTGTTGGCGACAACGAATTAGCCGGGCCACTCGGGCGCAATACCGGCGAGGCACTCGGCGTGTTTGCACAGTTTGATTTACAAAAACAACACGGGGATATTGGTTATCGCTCATCGGTAGTGGTGCGCAACCTGACACGTATCGAGCGTCACCTGGAAAGCCTCTGGTCGCCCAGCTGGGAAGAGCTGGCAGCGCAACAAGTGCTGCCTCCTATTAACCAATCACTGGCAGAGCAAGGGCGCGAAGTTTTTATTCACTACCAATGTCACAGCTGTCACGAAGCGATTGACCGCACCGATCCCAAGCGCCGCATCATCTCCCAATTTTCAAGCCTGCAAACCATAGGTACAGATCCCTACATGGCAATGAATGCGCTCAACTATTCAGGAAAAAGTGGCTACTTTGAAGGCACCAAAATCAAGCCACTCAATCCGGCGTCTCCGCGCTACGCAGCCAACACACCGGTGCTTCCTGCATTGAGCAGCGCGGTTGAAGGCGTGTTAATAGAACCGGATCACGACAAAACATTTATCCGCCGCTGGGCCGAAAAACTCTATGACTTACTGGCCTCCATCGGTGACAACCCCATCAAACACACCCAGCGCCATCTGGATTTTGAAGTGGTAGACAAGGACAAGCCCACCACACTTGCGGCTTATAAAGCGCGCCCGCTCAATGGCATCTGGGCAACCGCCCCCTATTTACACAACGGATCGGTTCCCAGTCTGTACGAGCTATTTATGCCCAGCTGTAGCGATCAGGAGATTGCCTCAGGGAAAGTCTGTCGCCCTAACAAATTTACCCTTGGCAGTCGCGAATTGGACCCTGTAAAAGTCGGTTTTGTTGGACGCGACCCGGCGCTGTACCCTGATCTGTTCGTGTTCGATACCAGTCTGCCCAGCAACTCCAATAAAGGTCACGAATACGCCGCAGGCGTAACACCGGTATTTGTCCTGGATGAACAGGGCCGTCCACGCAAGGATTCACAAGGTAAACCCATAATGCGCAGGCTTGAACCCATCAGCCACGCCCAGCGCTTGGCACTGGTGGAATACCTCAAAACCCTCTGATCAGCCCCTGCATCAATGCGGCAGCATCATTCAGGGCCTTGGCTAAACCAAGGCCTTTTTTATTGCACAATTGCTCACAATTAGCAGGGATTAACTTCTTTAAATTAACACCACCTAACACCACTGAACCAATTAGTGGTTTTGGCGGTCTTTATGCGACTTCCGCCGAAGTAAGGGCGCCGCCTAAATCCCGGCGATTTGATTGACACCAAGCGCCGCGACACACAGAATCACCGACCAGTTTTAACCCTCAGGAACACGCTGAATGAATATTGATCGTTTATTACCGCTACTACAGCGCACCACCCTGCTGCTATCGCTGGCAGCCGGTTCAATTTTGCTCACTGCCTGTGGCGGAGGAAGCGACAACAAATCATCAGCCAGTAGTAGCTCCGCCATGAGCAGTTCCTCACTGCGCAGCAGTTTCAGTGCGGCCTCAGTTCCCGCCAATGGCTCAGGTGTTTGGCCAAGCGTAAAAGTGGAAGCACAAAGCCCAAAAGTACTCAGTTTTGAGTGGAGTGCAGTTGAGGGTGCAACTCACTATAAACTGTACAAACAAGATGGTGAAAATGGCGCGCAGCTGATTGCAGATAACCTTACTACCACCAGCGCAACCGATGAAATCGGTGTTCATGTTCACGATTGGATAAATACCCGCTACTGGGTTGATGCCTGTATCGGCAGCGACTGTAGCCAGCGCTCCAACGCCACCTTTACCGCGACGGAGATGATCAAAGCCATCGGCTACTTTAAAGCCTCTAACACTGGTTTTTTTGACTGGTTCGGTTGGAGTATCACCATTTCTGCCGATGGCCAAACCATGGCAGTAGGTGCACCGGCAGAAGACAGCAAAGCAACCGGTGTAAACGGTGACCAAACCAATAATGAAACCGTGAATGCCGGTGCGGTTTATGTGTTTGTAAAAGAAAACGGTTTATGGGTACAAGAGGCCTACCTGAAAGCCTCCAATACTGAACAACCCAATTTGAATAGCTCCCGCTTCCTGCCCAATGACCGTTTTGGCTACCGGGTCGCACTGTCTGACGATGGTAATACCCTGGCAGTATCGGCCTTATTGGAAGACAGCCCATCCTGGGGCGTGAACTGCAATCAAAACAACTACGAGCAAGTAGCCAGCGCTGGCACCTCTTCAACCGGCGCCACTGGCGATCTTTTATCTGCCTTAAACCTGGATGTAGGTGTTGTTTATGTGTTTACCCGCAGTGAAGGCAGCTGGACACAAGATGCTTATGTGAAGCCTATTTTCTCGACTACTCACGCTTTTGCCCAATCGCCAGTTGCACTGCGTTTTGGCGAATCCCTGGCACTTTCGGGTGATGGTAAAACACTGGCTGTGGGCACGTCTGAAGACTTTATCGGCAGAAGCGGAGTTTTAAACTTCAACGCTTCCAGCAGCATATCATCGCTTGAATGCTGGGAGTTTTATCCCTCCAGCAGTTCATCGACCAGCAGCACCAGCAGCTCAAGCAGCAGCACCACCACATCCAGCAGCTCATCCGCGGGCAGTAGCTACCGTGGTGGCTCAGCCTCTGGCGCGGTATACACCTTCCGCCTGGGCGAGAATGGCTGGCAGGAAGAATCGCATGTCAAAGCCTCCAATGCCGAACAGAGCGACGCCTTTGGCGTGAGCATAGCGCTCTCTACTGATGGCAACACCATGGTGGTGGGTGCAACCGGTGAAGACAGCAACGCAACAGGCATTAACGGCGATCAAGCCAAAAACTCCTGTTACTTCTTCAATGAAGGCACTTACACCATAGATGCGGAATGTGAAAATGCCGGACGCTACCAGGTGCGGGGCTCAATCGATAATGGCGCCGCTTACGTCTTCAAGCGCTCTGGCCAAAATTGGGCTCAGGAAGCCTTCCTGAAACCCGCCAGCACCTACATGTACACCGGCTTTGGAACCAGCGTTGATGTGTCCGGAGATGGCAACACCTTGGTAGTAGGTGCACCGGGAGATGCAGGCAAAGTGACTGGCATTAACGGTGACACAGCGCAGGACATAGAGTTTGCCAACACCGGTGCCGCTTATGTATTTACCAAGTCAGGTGAAGCCTGGGCGCAAGAAGCAGTTATCAAACCCAGCAGCCTGACCAAACACTCAGGCATAGCCTTGGTAGCGGTTACCAGTGTCACTTATCGAATAGAAGTGACTGGTGGTGGTCAATTCGGCAACAGCGTAAGCCTGTCTGAAAATGGCAACACCCTTGCTGTCGGCTCCTTCCTTGAAGACAGCTCTGCCGTTGGTGTTAATGGCGACGAAGGTGATACCAGTAAAGCTGACTCGGGTGCGGTCTTTGTATTTACCCGCAACAACAGCGTCTGGTCGCAAAAGAGTTATGTAAAAGCACCCAACACCGATGCCAGCGACCGTTTTGGTTTGAACGTGACTCTTTCTGGTGATGGCAAAGATATGTTAGTAGGTGCGCATCGTGAATCCGGTAAGGGTTATGCCTCTGTGGCGGCATCCAGCGGTGCCAGTACCAGCTCGGCGGCAAGCAGTGTCAATGGATTGGATCAGAGCGATAACAACCTTGAGGCTTCTGGCGCGGTTTACCTCTACTAACCAAACTGCCAGATAAAGGTTTGCACTAACGGGATGCTTCGGCATCCCGTTTTTATTGGTGCGGGTTGATCCGGCAAGGGTTCATCTAGTAGCGATTAATCATCAGCGAACTGCAACTGTAGCCGATAGCCCGCCTCGCCCGGCGCTGCGGTATAACCCTCACAGACCCATAAATCGCCCACGGCAACTAACTCATCACCGCTGTAGACCAGCGGCAGTTGTTCGCGCCACCAGGGTTCAAGTCCGTATTCCTGCAGGAGCTTTTTTAGCGTTTGCGAATGCGCTCGCCCCGACGGTTTACAGCGTTCGCCGCCTATGCGGGGGCGAATCTGCAAATGGCTTAGTCGGCTCGACAGTAGAGGCCTATCTGCCGCTGGGCATAGCTCCAACTGCAAGGCGAGCGTTGGTAGTCTCACCGGCAAGCGATACAGACGCTCACGAAATAAGCGCAGGGAAACATCGCCCCAGCTCACATTCGCCTCGCTGTCGGGGCGCGCATCCAATACTTGCTGGCGGATTTGCTGCCAATGGTTCTGCTCCGGCGTACTTAACCCCTGACTGCGCAGCCAGTAGCGCAGCAAGTTTTGCGCGCGTGCGGGCGACAAGGCCTTGAGCGCTTGCAGATCAATACTCTGCCCGACCCGCTCAGCGCGCGGTGTGGCGGTGTGCAAATCCGCCTGCGCCAACTCCGTGAGTAAGTCCTCCTGTTCAGCGCAGAGTTCGGCGGTCTGCTGCCACTTGCGCATCAACGCCGGCCAGCGCTGCAGTAGCAAAGGCAGCACTTGGTTGCGTAAAAAATTGCGGTCGTAGCCATCATCCTGGTTGCTCTCATCCTCCACCCAGTGCAGCTGCTGTGACTGCGCATAGGCTTCCAGTTGCGCGCGCGAAAACACCAACAAAGGTCGCACCAGCAGCCCAGGGCCCAGCGGCCGCTGCGCCGCCATCGCCGCCAGACCCCGAGGCCCGGTACCGCGCACTAATCGCAGCAGCAGAGTTTCCGCCTGATCGTTGGCGTGATGAGCGGTGAGCAGCAGATCGCCCGCGCCAAGGTAGCGCTCAAACACGTCATAACGCGCCGCGCGCGCTGCATCCTCCACCCCCTTACCGATATTAATGACCCTGACTTTTTCGGCGATAAATTCCACCCCCAGTTGGGCACAAAAAGCAGCACACTGCTGCTGCCACGCATCGGCATAGGGGGAAATCTGATGGTTGATGTGCAGGGCGCGCAGCCTGATCGGCAATTGCAACTGCGCCAGCGCATGGAGCAGCACCGTGGAATCCAAACCACCACTAAACCCCACCCAGCAGCAGGCTTGCGCGGGTAGCTGGCTAAAATCCGGCAATAGTCTACTGAGCGCTGCCGGCGAAAAAGCCTTAGGCGCCAACAGAGTGGTCAGAGGAAAACGGGAACGAGTCATATATGCACCTGGTTTGGTGCGGCATTAAAGCCCAACATCGGCCAAATAAAAACCCCGCCTTCCCCTGCGCGCGCAGCGCGGGCAAAATGCGCGGCCAGATAATCATCCGGCGGATACCCCCATGACCCAACCACTCTGCGGCCACTGGCCCTCCCCCATCAGCGCCGAACTGCTCACCGCACAGGGCATACGCCTGAGCGACCCGCAAGCGGTAGGCAATTGCCTGTATTGGATGGAAACCCGCCCACAGGAACAGGGACGCTGTGTGTTGGTATGTGAGGAATCAGGCGTGCGCCGCGATTTATTGCCCGCGCCACACAGCATTCGCACCCGCATTCAGGAATATGGCGGCACGCCCTATTTGGCGACAACCGATTTCATTTTTTATGTATTGGATAGCGACCAGCGCGTTTACCTCTACGATCTCACCACCCAAACCAGCCGCGCACTCACCCCCGAAGGTGCTTACCGTTACGCCGATTTTTGTTACGACGAAAAGCGCGCGCGCTTGCTCGCCGTGCGTGAGAATTACACTCAGGATGCCCATCACCCGCGCAGTGAAATTATTGCGATAGCGCTCACCGGAGGCGCACTTGGGGTACTGGCGCGGGGGGCAGATTTTTACTCCAACCCGCGCTTATCCCCCGGCGGCGACCAACTCAGTTATCTGCGTTGGAACCACCCCCAAATGCCTTGGGATGGCACCGAATGTGTGCTTGCCGAATTAAACCTGGCGGGCGATGTGGTTCACAGTGCAGTGATTGCAGGCAGCAATACCGAATCCATTTTTCAGCCGCAATGGTCGCCCGCCGGTGAATTATTTTTTGTTTCGGATCGCAGCAACTGGTGGAATATTTATCGCTGGACAGGCAAAGGCGCTGAAGCAATCTGCGCAATGGACGCGGAATTTGCCACGCCCCAGTGGGTATTTGGCATGAGCTGCTACGGGTTTTTAGCAGCCGATGAGATTTTTTGCTGCTACAGCCAGCAAGGTGTGTGGCAGTTAGGGCGAATTGATATAACACAAAAACAGTTGCACCCGATTGCTGCACCGCTGCGCGATATTTCCAGTATTTTTTGCCAGCCGCAGTCCACTTCGCGCGCACTATTTTTAGGTGCCAGCGCTACCCAAGGCACTCAACTCTGGGGCTATAGCGCCGCTCACTGCACACCGCTACAGCACACCAGTTTTACGCTGGACAATCGCTACCTCGCAAGCGCTGAGGCAGTGAGCTTCCCCACGCGCGATGGTGAAATAGCCCACGGCTTTTTTTACCCGCCTACCCATGCGGAATATCAGACCACAGCCGATAATCTGCCGCCGCTGTTAGTTATGTGTCACGGCGGGCCCACCGGCGCTACCGAGAGTTCGCTCAATTTAAAAATCCAATTTTGGACCAGCCGTGGTTTTGCGGTGCTGGACGTGAACTATCGCGGCAGCACCGGTTACGGCAGACAGTATCGCGACCGGTTAAAACACAACTGGGGCATCACCGATGTGATTGATGTGTGCAGCGGCGTGGATTATTTAATTGCCCAGCAAAAAATTAACCCGCAAAAAGTTGCCATTCGCGGCTCCAGCGCCGGCGGTTACACCGTGCTTGCCGCGCTCACCTTCAGCGACAGTTTTAATGCCGGCGCAAGTTTGTACGGCATTGGCGATTTGGAAGCTCTCGCGCGCGACACTCACAAATTTGAAGCGCATTATCTGGATTCACTGGTAGGCAGCTATCCGGCACAGCAGCAAATCTATCGCGACCGCTCACCCATCCATCACATTGACCAATTGAATTGCCCAGTGATTTTTTTCCAGGGGCTGCAGGATAAAGTTGTGCCGCCCGCACAGGCCGAAGCCATGGTCGTTGCATTGCAACAAAAAGGCATAATGACAAATTACGTGACTTTCAAAGAAGAAGGCCACGGCTTTCGGCAGGCACAAAATATCCAGCGCGCCCTCAACGAAGAGCTGGCATTTTATTTAACCGTTTTTAGCCATGACTAATTAGTGGAGTAAACACATGGGACGTTGGCGACCACCCAGCGCAAAAGGTTCAACCTACATTACCGCGGCCGGTTTTAAACGCATGAAAGATGAAGTCACCCAGCTGTGGAAAATCGAGCGCCCGCAAGTCACCCAGGTAGTGCACGAAGCCGCCAAGAATGGCGACCGCAGTGAAAACGGCGATTACATTTACGGCAAACGCCGTCTGCGCGAAATTGACTCCCGCGTGCGCTTTTTATCCAAACGCATGGAAGTGCTCACCGTAGTGGATCGCCTGCCCGATGACCGGAGCAAAGTTTTTTTTGGCGCCTGGGTGACTCTGGAAGATGAAGACGGCAACGAAAAAACCTACCAAATCGTCGGTCCCGACGAATTTGATGTAGCGCGCCAAAAACTCAGCATGGACTCGCCCCTCGCCAAAGCCATGCTCCGCAAACGGCTGGATGATGAAATCGTCCTGAAAAAACCGGAAGGGGAAGAGTTGTTTTACATTACGGCAATTGAATACAAGCCTTACGATCAGGATTAACTGCACTGGAGAGACAGCGCAAAATGCTACAGGGGCAACACAAAATGCTATAGTGCGCCCCATTTTTTAGCTGGCCGCTCCGGCCGTAGATTCCCGCTTTGACAGGTTCACACCCATGACTCAAACACCGCCCAACACTGCTGCTCGTAAAATTCTGGTGACCAGTGCCCTGCCTTATGCCAATAGCGACCTGCACCTTGGCCATATGCTGGAGCAGATTCAAACGGATATCTGGGTGCGCTTTCAAAACTTGCGCGGCAACGACTGTTTGTATTTCTGTGCAGATGACGCCCACGGTACCGCCATCATGCTCAAGGCCGAGGAAAAGGGGATTAGCCCCGAGGAACATATCGCCAATATCAAGCGCGATCACGAAGCGGTGTCGGCCGGGTTCAATATCAACTTTGCCAATTTTTACAGCACCCACTCCGAGGAAAACCGCGAGCTGTCTTACCTGATTTATGAGCGCTTGTTGGCCAATGGTCATATCGCCAGCCGCAAAATTTCCCAGGCTTACGACCCCGAAAAAAATCTATTTTTAGCGGATCGCTACATCAAAGGCAGCTGCCCCAAATGCAAGGCGGAAGATCAGTATGGCGATAACTGTGAAAAATGCGGCGCAACCTATTCGCCAATGGATTTGCTGAACGCCAAATCGACCATTTCCGGCGCTACCCCCATCGCCAAAGATTCCGAGCATTTCTTTTTTACCCTGCCGGCGTTTAGCGATTTCCTCAAAGACTGGACGCGCGCCGGTCACCTGCAGGATGAAGTCGCCAACAAAATGGCCGAGTGGTTGGATGCCGGTTTGCAGGAGTGGGATATCTCCCGCGATGCACCCTATTTTGGCTTTGAAATTCCCGGCCAGCCGGGCAAGTTTTTTTATGTGTGGCTGGATGCGCCCATAGGTTACATCGCCAGCTTGAAAAACTATGCCGACCAGAAGGGCATAGATTGGATGGATTACTGGAGAGCCGATTCCACCACCGAGGTGTATCACTTTATCGGCAAGGATATTGTGAACTTCCACGCCCTGTTTTGGCCGGCGATGTTGCACTCAGCCAAGTTGCGCACCCCCACCAAAATCTGCGTACACGGTTTTGTGACGGTAAATGGCACCAAGATGAGCAAGTCGCGCGGCACCTTTATCAATGCCAAAACCTATCTGGAGTATTTGAATCCGGAATATCTGCGCTACTACTTTGCCGCCAAACTTACCAGCAATGTGGATGACATCGACCTGAATCTGGAAGATTTTATCCAGCGGGTAAACTCCGACTTGGTGGGCAAGGTAGTGAATATTGCCAGCCGCACGGCCAAGTTCATCAATAATGCCGGTGGGGTGTTGGCAAACGAGATCGCCGATGCCGAACTCTGGCAGAAGTTTGTGGATGCGGGTGAAACCATCGCCAACTACTACGAGAGCCGCGACTACAGCAAAGCCATGCGCGAAATTATGGCGCTGGCCGATGCTGCCAACGAATACATTGCCACCCAGGAACCCTGGAAACTGGCCAAACAAGCCGGTGCAGAGGCGCAAACCCAAGCCGTTTGTACCTTGGGCATTAATATGTTCCGTGCCATTCTCACCTACCTCAAGCCAGTATTGCCGGCGCTCACTGCCGATGCCGAAGCCTTTTTGGGTGAAACCCTGAATTGGCAAGCTGCGGTTAGCTTCCGCGCCGGCACCCCCATTAACGAGTTCAAACCACTGCTCACCCGCGTGGAGAAAGACAAGGTAGACGCTATGTTGGAAGCCACCAAAGAAGCATTGGCAGCCGCTGCCCCAAAAGTTCAAGGGCCACTGACCGATGACCCGCTGGCAGCAGAAATCGAGTTTAGTGATTTTGCCAAGGTGGATTTACGTATAGCCCTTATCGCTAACGCTGAGCAGGTCGAAGGCTCCGACAAACTGCTGCGCCTGACACTGGATTTGGGCGGTGAAACCCGCAACGTCTTCTCCGGCATCAAGAGCGCCTATGACCCGAAAGACCTTATCGGCAAACTCACTGTGGTAGTGGCCAACCTGAAACCGCGCAAAATGAAGTTCGGCATGAGCGAAGGCATGGTGCTGGCGGCAGGCCCGGGCGACAAGGAGATTTACTTGCTGGAGCCTCATGCAGGCGCCAAACCAGGGCAACGGGTGATGTAATCCCCGTTTAACCCCTCCCCAACCCTCCCCTTGATAAGGGGGAGGGAGCAAGAGCCAAAGCCACCCTAATCTCAACAGAGGGAGTCAAAGCCCCTCCCCCTGACAAGGGGGAGGTTGGGAGGGGGTTCTGGGGTTAAGGTCATAAGGATATAAATAAACAAGCTAAACCTTTAGCGCTTTATTTATTGAGAATGCCTCTCTACTTGCCGATAATACGCAGCCCCTGCGTCCACAGCCCTGATCACCGGAAAAACACCATGAGTTTCAGCGAATTAGCAATCATTCTGCTCAGTACCGTGCTGGTGAACAACTTTGTATTGGCACAATTCCTCGGCCTCTGCCCGTTTATGGGAGTCTCCAACAAACTGGAAAGCGCCATAGGCATGGCAGGCGCTACTACTTTTGTGATGACACTCGCCTCCATCTGTACCTATTTGGTAAATACCTGGCTGCTAGAGCCTCTTGGGTTGGGCTATTTACGTACCATCGCCTTCATCCTTGTGATTGCTGCCGTTGTGCAGTTCGTAAAAATGTTTATGGAAAAAACCAGCCCGCTGCTCTATCGCGTCTTGGGCGTGTTTTTGCCACTTATTACTGTCAACTGCGCCGTGTTAGGTGTTGCCTTGCTGAATGTACAAAAGGCGCACAGTTTCTTTGAATCCACTATTTATGGCTTTGGCGGCGCGCTGGGCTTTGCCATGGTGTTGGTGCTCTTTTCGGCCATGCGCGAACGTTTGGCAGTGGCCGATGTACCTACACCATTCAAGGGCGCCGCCATAGGCATGGTTACTGCCGGTTTGATGGCGCTCGCCTTTATGGGCTTTGGTGGGCTGGTAAGCCTGCAATAACTGATGAGTCTGGCATTCATGATCGAATTTATTCTAGAAAACCCGATTATCAGCGCCCTGCTAGCTCTGGGTAGCCTATCGGCACTCTTTGGTGCGATTCTGGGTTTTGCGGCGGTTAAATTCAAAGTAGAGGGCGACCCGATTGTTGAGCAAATCGATGCGCTCCTGCCCCAAACCCAATGCGGCCAGTGTGGTCACCCCGGCTGCCGTCCCTATGCCCAAGCTATAGCCAATGGTGAGGCCATCAACAAATGTCCGCCCGGGGGCCAAGCCACTATTAACGCATTGGCTGACTTGCTGGATGTGGAAGCGCCCAGTCTGGACGCTGAACACGGCGAACATTTGGATGTAAAACGTGTCGCGTTTATCCGCGAAGACGAATGTATAGGTTGCACCAAGTGTATTCAGGCCTGCCCGATGGACGCGATTTTGGGTGCGGCCAAGCACATGCACACGGTGATCGCCGATGAATGCACCGGCTGCGATCTGTGTGTAGAGCCATGCCCGGTGGATTGTATTGACATGATTCCGGTGGAGACTGACCTGAAGACCTGGAAATGGGATCTGCCAGCGACCAATCAAAAACCGGTATTTCATGTGATTGCCCAGGAAATAGCTGTGCTGCCACTGAATACAAACCTGATTGCCTCTGACCTTGGCCGCGGTAGTGCATTTGACAGCACCAAGTCTGATACCCCCGCCGATAGCGACGGCGAAAAAGCTGCCTAAACGCCGCATTGACGACGAGAAATCTGCACAGATGACTAGCTTGATAAAAGTCTGGGAACTACCGGGCGGCATACATCCGCCCCAGCACAAAAGCCAATCCCTGCAATTGCCTCTGGGCGATATGCCGCTGCCGCCGGTTTTGGTTATTCCACTCAATCAACATATGGGCACAGCGGCACAACCTGTTGTGCAGGTGGGTCAGAAAGTGTTGGCGGGGCAGCTGATCGGCGCGGCCGATGGCACTTTCAGTGTCAATACCCACGCCTCTACCTCGGGAACTGTTATCGCCATAGAGTCAAAACCTGTTCCTCACCCGTCCGGGATGACAAGCCTGTCAGTCGTTATCGAACCCGACGGCAAAGACGAGTGGATCCCCTTGACGCCCTGCGAAGATTACCTGCAACTGGATCGGCTGGTTTTGCTGGATAAAATTCGCGCCGCTGGTGTCGCTGGTTTGGGTGGAGCGGGTTTCCCCACAGCAGTTAAACTTGCGCCCAAATCGACTCAGGTAATCGATACCCTGATCCTCAATGGTGCCGAGTGCGAGCCCTATATCACTGCCGACGATATGTTGATGCAGACCCATGCCCAGGAACTGGTTGCCGGCACCTTGTTGCTGAGTCACATATTGCATCACCCCAAACAGTTGCTGATCGGTATCGAGGACAACAAACCCAAAGCGATTGCCGCGGTAAAAGCGGCGGTTGCAGGCGCCAAAGCACTGCAACCAGAGGCCGAACACATTCAGGTAGTGGTTATTCCCACCAAATACCCGTCGGGCGGCGCTAAACAGCTCACCCAGATACTAACCGGACGGGAAATTCCCAGCGGCCATCACTCGGCCGATGTCGGGGTAATTTGCGTTAACGTTGCTACAGCTGTTGCCGCCTGGCGCGCTGTGCGTTTTGGCGAACCACTGGTATCGCGAATCACCACCGTTGTGGGTGAGGCACTAAGCAGCCAGCGCAATGTGAATGTACTGCTTGGAACCCCCATTGATTTCCTGTTGCAGCATCATGGATTTAACCTGCAGAACGCCACCCGCGTGGTGATGGGCGGCCCGATGATGGGGTTCACCCTGCTGGATCTGACCGCACCGGTGATAAAAACCACCAACTGTATCCTTGCGCCCAGCGCTAAAGAACTACCCGATCCCCAGCCCGCGCAGGCCTGTATTCGCTGCGGCATGTGCGCCGAAGTATGCCCGGCAAGCTTGCTGCCACAACAGTTATTCTGGTATGCCCAGGCAGAGGACTTTGAACGGCTGGAATCCCATAACTTGTTTGACTGCATTGAATGCGGCGCCTGTTCCTATGTCTGCCCCAGTACTATTCCGCTGGTGCAGTACTATCGCGCTGCCAAAGGCAGTATCCGCTTACATGAAATAGAAAAGGAAAAATCTGACCGCTCACGTCAGCGCTTTGAGTTCCGCCAGCAGCGGATCGCCAAAGAAGAAGCGGAAAAAGAAGCCAAGCGCTTGGCACGCCAAAAAGCGGCCGAGGAAGCCAAGAAAAAACTGGCGGAAAAAGCAGCCGAAGCGGTCAATAACCCGGCAGCAGCGGATGTCATCACCGCTGCGGTAGCAAAAGCCGGTGCCACACAACCTTCAGGTGAGGAGCAGAAAGCCAAGCTGGAGCGCTTGCTCGCTGCGGCTAAAAATGGCCTTGAGTTTGCGCAAAAACCACTGGTACCCAATGAGGCCAACAAACCTATCACTGAGGAGCAGCTGATCAAGCAGCAGGCCCGTATCAAACAAGCTGAATTAAAAGTGGCGGAAGCCGAGAAAAAGCTCGCCGAATTCCTCGCCGGAGGAGCTGCCAGTGTAGAGCCTGCTGCGCCAGCGGTGGCGGTTGATGCCAATGATCCGGTGGCCGCCGCTATTGCGCGCGCGCAAGCCAAGTTGACCATGTCCCCAGAGGACAAAGCACGCGCCAATCTGGAGTCTTTGCGCTCGCGCTTGGCCAAGGCCGAAGAGAAAGTGGCCGCCGCCAAAACCGAAGGCAGTGCCAACCTGGATGCACTTGAGCAAGGTGCCAGCAAACTGCGCGATAAAATCACCGAAGCGCTGGCCGAGCTGAATGCCTTGGGCATCACCGAAACGCCTGTCGCGCCTGTGCCAGTAGCACCCGCAGCAATGGCCACCACCGAGCAAAATGCAGCGCAAGCGGCAATCGAAAAAGCCAAGGCCAAAGCAGCGGCTATGGCGAACATGAGCGATGAAGAGAAGCGTGCTGAACAGATCCAATCGCTGCAAACTCGCCTGATCAAGGCGCGTGAACGTCTGGCTAAGGCAGAGGCTGAGAATGATGCAAATATAGACGCCTTCCGCGCCGGTGTGACCAAGCTGGAAGAGAAGCTGCAAGAGCTGGCCTAGCGCCAGCCTTCAGGCACGGACTTTAACGAGACAAACCAATGGCGCTTTTAAATATCACCTCTCCCCATACCCATGGGAACAATCGCACCGGTCGCGTCATGCGCCTGGTGGTTTATGCGACATTTCCGGGGATAGCCGCCCTCACCCACTTTTTTGGTGTAGGGGTGCTGATCAATCTGGTTTTGGCGAGCCTGAGCTGTCTCGCGTTTGAGGCCTTAGTGATGAAACTTCGCCAGCGCCCGGTGATGTTTTACCTGCGCGACTGCAGTGCTTTGGTAACCGGTGTGTTGATTGGCGTATCACTGCCGCCTTATTGCCCCTGGTGGTTGGTAATCAGCGCCAGCTTCGTGGCGATTGTGCTGGCCAAACAACTTTATGGCGGTATGGGTTTCAACCCCTTTAACCCCGCAATGGTGGCCTATGTGCTGCTGCTGATTTCCTTTCCGGTACAAATGACCCAATGGGCAACACCCCTGCCCATGCTGGCTGATGGTCAAACCACACCCGGTTTGATCGCCGCACTGGACAAGGTATTTTTTGGCACCGAGTTCCCCAATCTGGTCGATGGCTATACCTCGGCGACAGTGCTGGACATTATGAAACAAAACTCCGGCTTGACGCTGGATGCCCTCTATCAACAGCAGCCCGTATTTAGTGAGGGACGCTGGGCCGGCGCTGGCTGGGAATGGGTAAACATCGCCTTTTTGATTGGCGGTATTTACCTGCTCTACAAAAAAGTATTTACCTGGCATGCACCGATTTCCATGCTGTTGGCGCTGGCGTTAATGGCGGCGCTGTTTTATGACGCCGGCAGCTCCAACTCTGGCGGTTCGCCCATGTTCCATTTGCTTTCCGGCGCGACTATGTTGGGGGCATTTTTTATTGTTACCGATCCGGTCAGCTCGGCAGTTAGTACCCGCGGCCGTATTATTTATGGCGCCTTGATTGGTGTGCTGATCTATGTGATCCGCACCTGGGGCAGTAGTTATCCGGACGGCGTGGGTTTTGCGGTGTTACTGCTTAACTTTGCGGCCCCGTTTATCGATTACTACACCACACCGCGCACCTACGGTCACAAAAAACCGCGCCGCGCCACTGACACTAGCAAACAGGATGGAGGTCACTAATGCTTGGCCAATCCATAAGTAAAAACAGCTTGTTACTCGCCGCCTTTGCCTTGGCTACGGCGGGCACTCTGGCGCTCACCAATCTGGGCACCAAGGGGCGCATCGCCGAGGCTGAACGCGCCGCCCAACAGCGCGCTCTGTTTGAAATAATTCCAGTGGAGAATCACGACAACGATTTACTCCAGGACACTATCCCCGTTCCTGCAGAGGCGTGGGCACAACTGGGCAGTGATAGCACCAGCAAGATCTATCGCGCGCGGCAGCAAGGCGAGATCAAGGCGCTTATTATTCCCGCCACCGCCCGTGACGGTTACTCGGGTGATATCAGCATGATTGTCGGTGTCAACGCCGACCAAACCATCGCCGGAGTACGTGTATTGCTGCACAAAGAAACCCCCGGTCTGGGCGATAAAATCGAACTGAAAAAACACCAATGGATTTTGAGCTTCAACGGTAAAAGCCTGACGGTTCCCGTTGCCGAAGAGTGGAAGGTGAAAAAAGACGGTGGCGAATTTGATCAGTTTGCCGGCGCAACTATTACCCCCCGCGCCGTTGTTGGGCAAGTAAAACGGGTATTGGAATTTGTAAACGCCAATCACCAGACTTTGTTTGAACAGGATAAACAACCCATCGCAGGTGACATCCATGAGTAACAGTACAGATTACGCAGACATTACCCGTAAAGGGTTGTGGGACAATAATGCGGCTCTGGTACAGCTATTAGGTTTGTGCCCTTTACTGGCAGTCAGCTCAAGTGTGGTCAATGCCCTGGGGTTGGGCCTGGCCACACTTCTGGTACTCACCACCACCAATACGGTGGTGTCCTTGATCCGCAACTATGTAAGCGATGCTGTGCGGCTGCCCGCGTTTGTAATGATTATCGCCTCGGCAGTTACTTGTATTGAATTACTAATGAAAGCCTACACCTACGAGCTTTATCAAATTCTCGGGCTTTTCATCCCCCTCATAGTGACTAACTGCGCAGTACTGGGCCGCGCCGACGCTTTTGCCAGCAAAAATAACCTGCTTCCCTCTGCCATTGACGGTTTTATGATGGGTATGGGTTTCCTGCTGGTGCTGGTATTGGTGGGTGCTGTACGCGAGCTTCTGGGCACCGGGCATTTGTTTGCCGACATGCAATTACTTTTTGGTGAAAGCGCACGCAGCTGGCAGATTAATGTCTTTGGCGCTGACTTTCCCAACGTGATTTTTGCCCTGCTGCCACCGGGCGCCTTTATCGTTGTGGGCTTTTTGATCGCCGCCAAGAATGCGATTGATGCGCAACTTAAAAAACGTGCCGACGCACGCAAATCGCAAACCGTTAAAGGCAGCAAGCGTGTACGCACCACCGGCAATGTAGCCTAGCAGCAATTCCAGTTTCACTAACCACCGGTCATCGACGAGGATTACGCCATGTTGGATCAAGAGCAAATGATGAAGTTAGTTGATCTTTACGTGATGCCCTGGAGCATCAAAATTTTGCTGGCGCTGGTTATTTTCCTGATTGGCCAGCTGGTCGCCAAAATCGTGAGCAGCATGGTTGGCAAAGTGTTGAGCCACACCAAGCTGGATACTATTTTGGTGGAGTTTATCCAGTCGCTGCTGCGGGCACTGTTGATGGTAGTGGTGATTATCGCCGCGCTGGATCAACTAGGTGTGAATACCAACTCGGTGATCGCTATTTTGGGTGCCGCCGGTCTGGCGATTGGTTTGGCGCTGCAGGGCTCACTGCAAAATTTCGCCGCCGGTTTTATGTTGCTGATTTTCCGCCCCTTCAAAGCCGGTGACTTTGTTGAAGCGGCAGGAGTCGCCGGTATTATCGACAAAATTGGTATTTTCTCGACCCTGATGCACACCGGCGATAACAAGCAAGTCGTCATTCCCAACGGCACCATTTACAGCAGCAATATCATCAACTACTCCGCTCATCCAACCCGCCGGATCGATATGATTTTCAGCATTGGCTACAACGATGATATTCGCCTGGCGCGCGATGTGATTGCCAAGGTGATTAGCGCCGATGAGCGTGTCCTGAAAGACCCGGAGCCACTGATTGCCGTGGGTGAACTGGCGGCACACAGCGTGAATTTTTTTGTGCGCCCCTGGGTAAAAACCGAAGATTTCTGGGATGTACGTTTTGCTTTGACTGAAAAAATCAAACTGGCATTTGATGAACATGGCATTACCATTCCTTTTCCACAAATGGATTTGCACATGCACAAGTAGCGATTGGCCACTGATGATTGCATCAGGTGCACAACCTACCTCCATAAAAAAGCCCCGCTAGCGGGGCTTTTTTATGGAGGGCTTTATACGCAGCACACGCGACCTTCCAGCTTAAGGTTACTCGGTGGCGGTATCCGCTTCGGTAGCTTCAGCATCCGCCCCTTCATAGGCCTCCGCATCTGCATAGACATCCGCTTCAACGGCCGCCGGCTCTTGCCCGGCCTGCGCCATTGCTGACATACCCGCCAGGGCTGTCATCCATTGCTCGGGTGGAACGGTGGTATTGCCTATAACCAACTCACCTGCTTTGAAGCTTGCCTTGAGCAGGTAATTACCATTGTCCTCCTGCAGATAAGTACCCACCATAGTGCTTGCCGGGGTCGCTTGCAGTAAGCCAGCCGGCGCCTTCACCGACAAATCGCTGTCCACTAATTGCAAATATTCCTCAAGCCCCTGCAGCTGGGTAAGGGTTTTGCCATCAGCAGGGGGCACATAACGGGTATTCCACACCGCTTCCGATTTACCCCCCATAAACTCAGCACCCAGTGATAGCTGCGCCGACAAACCTTCTTGCAACAACAGCGGCAGCGCTTCGGTAAACACCTGCAAATACACCATCTGCAGTGCCTCAGGGTCGGTTACACCAGCGGCGCGGCTCATGGATTCATTAATGGCCTTAAGTGCAGCCTTGTCTACCTGATTGAAGCTGATGTGATAGTAGGCCTTTTCCACCACCACAGGCCCAACCAGTTTGACCATATCCAATTTAACCTGGGTGTCGATCTTGTTGTTGTTCAACGTCTGCAGCTGCGCCAGGCTCAAGCCCTCCAGTGAGAAAGCGACACCCTGCCCGTTAGCACCTTTCACTTCGGGCATGGTCAAGGTCATATTGGTGAGATTAACGCCAGGTTCCAGATTCTCTACCTGTACACTGCCGCTAATCTCAGCCACATCGATGTGGGAGCCATCGGCCAACTTGGCGTTGATCGCACCAATCTTGATTTGCGCCTCGCCACTCAATGAATCCAGGCGACCACTGAAATTGACTTGCGATGGCTGCATACTCAAACTGGTGCCATCTTCCTCTTTTGCCAGCGCGTCCAACCCCCAGGAGCCGTCATAGCTCGCATCAAAGTAAACACGGCTGTGAATATCCCCCAGCTTGTCACCCAGGGCAGCTTGTAAATCCTTATTCATTTGCTCATCGCGCAATTGCAACTGGAAACGGCTGGTCATGTCATACAACCCAAAACCGAGACCATCGCCAAACAACACCGGGCCATGTTGCGCACGGCTGGTCAGCCTAACCAGCTCCAGTGGCAACTCGCTCAGCGGCTTGATTACCAGCTCCACCTGACTGGTGAAAATACCGCGCTCATATTTCACCAAATCCAACTGCATACCCACGCTGGCAGGCTGCTGTTTGGTCAGCTCCAACTGCTCACGGAATTTTTGCTCGCCAACATAACCCGTGTACCAAGCGGCGCCGGTGTAAGCGATAGCCACGCCCAAGGTGGCAAAGAGGGGCTTTTTCATAAGTCATCCTTATTTTGACATTGATCTAGCGGCCGAATCCGGCCCGGCATCCCGACACATAAGGTTGCAACAACCATGCGGCGCGGTTGGGCTTTATACCTTGTTTCCTGCCAGCAAGCGAACGCAAAAAGAAGATTCAAATGCCAGCACAACCTGCGGCTATTGGGCTATTTTTACCTTGACGCTTGGGGGGGCTACTTTTAACCTAGGCGACCTTTTTCCTTGAGCCGGTTGTTGTTATGACCTACTGCGTTGCAATCAAAGTGGATGCGGGTCTGATTTTTTGTTCAGATTCACGCACCAATGCCGGTGTTGATCAGGTCAGCACCTACAGCAAGATGTACCACTTTGGTATCACTGGCGACCGGCAACTGGTGATTAATTCAGCCGGCAATTTGGCTACCACCCAATCGGTGATTGCCAAAATCCGCAAGGATATTAAAGACGGCGCTGATGTCAGCTTGGCGACTGTAGAAAGCATCCACGATGCCGCCGACTATGTGGGTGAAATCAGTATTGCCATTCAGGAAAAACACGCCCAGCACAATACCAATGTCAGTTTTGAAGCGAGCTTTTTGTTGGGTGGACAAATCGGTAGCGAGCCACCTGCCGTTATGTTGATCTACCCCCAGGGCAATCACATTACCTCGTCCGACCAAACGCCCTACTTACAGATTGGCGAGAGCAAATACGGCAAACCTATTCTGGATCGCATTTTAAAACCGGACACAGGCCTGGATACCGCCGCACTCTGCGCGCTGGTGTCTATGGACTCCACCATGAAGTCCAACCTCACCGTTGGCCCACCCATAGAACTCATGACCTATGCTACCAACAGCGGTGTCACCCAGCACAGCATTTTTGAAGCCGACAACCAATACTTGCGGGAACTGACCAAGTCCTGGGACAGGCTGATTGTTGAGGCGTTTTTGCAGCTGCCGCCGGTGGGCTTTATTTCCAACAGCTAACAGGGTTGGCCTTGTAGAAAAAGGCCGACGAGGTTGTAAAAAAGGGCCGAGGTTGCAGAAAAGGGCAGAACGGCACCGGCCAAGCTAGGTTTGGATATGCGTTTCCTGCAAGGCGATAGGCCATGCATAAACTATTGCTTTTACCAGGGTAGCCAGGGGAATCGCAAAAAATACGCCCCAAAACCCCCACAGCCCACCAAAAACCAATACCGCCAAAATGATTGCTACCGGGTGCAGATTGACGGCCTCCGAAAAGAGCAATGGCACCAATACGTTGCCGTCCAGAGCCTGAATTACGCCGTAGGCCAGCATTAAATAAATAAACTCCGACGACCACCCCCACTGGAAATAAGCCACCAGCGCAACAGGCAAAGTCACCACCGCCGCACCTATATAGGGGATAACTACCGATAACCCCACAGCTATCGCCAAGAGCGCGGCGTAATTCAAACCAAACAGGGCAAAAACCACATAGGACACCAGGCCGACAATTAAAATCTCAAGCACTTTGCCGCGCACATAATTGGCAAATTGTTGATTCATCTCCTGCCACACCTTGGTCATCATCGGGCGATTATTGGGCAGGAACCTGGCACACCAGCTAATGATCAGGCTGCTATCCTTGAGGAAGAAAAACACCAGAATGGGCACCAGAATTAAATAGATCAACAAACCGATCAACATCGGAATATTAGCAACTGAAACGCTCAACACACCCTGCCCCAGAGTGGTTAATTCAGCAGTCATGGTGGTAAACAATTGCTCAAGTTGCCGCTCGCTGATCAGGCGTGGATATTTTTCCGGCAACAACATCAACGCATTTTGCCCCTCTACCACCATACGCGGCAGCTCGTTAAAAAATTTAAGCAACTGATTCCACAAAATAGGCATGATCACCAGCAGCATGGCAACCAAGGACGCCACCAACACCGAGAAGGCAATACTCACGGCCAACCAATGAGGAGTGCCCCAGGAGCGCAAACGGGTCACCATGCCCTGCATAAGAAAGGCGATAACAATAGCCGCAATCATAGGTGCAAGGACCTGCCCCATGGTCAACACGGCAATCAGGCCCGCTACCAACAGCAACAGCAACAACAACGCCTCTTCATTCGAGAAATAACGATCCAACCAGTTCTGGAAAATTTTTAGCATAACAAGTTCAACCCGGTAAAACGGCAGTCATTTGAGCCGGCAAGTATAAACAGCTTATCCGGTATAAACGGGAGTTCAGTGCACAACCAACCATACCCGCGCCGATGGTGCGGATATTGCGTAGCCTCTTGTCAGTCACTGATAACGCCCGCGTCTATCGCCCAACACAAAGGTAATACTGGCGTGGCATGATCAGCTATGGCTCATTTCCATGACCAGTGCACCCTTTGGTGCACCATCATGGCGCTTATTAAATGGCGCTTACGATTGATATGCAGGAAGGACAACTTTATGGCCATTCGCGTTGCCATTCACCACAAAACTTTTTACCGGTTTGACCGTTTAACGACGCTCTTTCCCCACGTGTTGCGCCTGCGTCCGGCGCCCCATAGCCGCACCAAAATTCACAGCTATTCACTCAAAATCACTCCGGAAAAACATTTTCTCAACTGGCAACAAGACCCTTTTGGCAACTTTCAGGCGCGTTTGGTATTCCCTGAACAAACCAGGGAATTGGCGATAGAGGTTGAGGTCATCGCCGACATGACCTCCATCAACCCCTTTGATTTTTTTGTGGAGGACTATGCCCAGCACATTCCCTTTCACTACGACGAACAGCTGCAGCGCGAGCTGATTCCCTATCTGGAAGTCACCGAAGCTGGCCCGCTATTGAGCGCGCGAGTCGCGGCGATTAACGCGGAAATAGCACAGCGCGAAAAACAGGATAAACCCTGGCATGTGAACGATTTTCTGGTAAGCGTAAACCAGCAACTGCAACAGGACATAGCCTACGGCGTGCGCCTGGAGCCGGGCATCCAAAGCTGCGAGGAAACCCTCAGCCTCGCCAAAGGCTCCTGCCGCGACAGCGCGTGGCTATTGGTACAAATTTTCCGCCATCTGGGTTATGCCGCACGTTTTGCCTCGGGTTATCTGGTGCAACTCACCGCTGATATCAAAGCACTGGACGGCCCCAGCGGCCCGGAAAATGATTTCACCGATTTGCACGCCTGGACTGAAGTGTTTATCCCCGGCGCCGGTTGGATCGGCCTTGACCCTACCTCCGGCCTGCTCGCCACCGAAGGGCATATTCCCCTCGCCTGCACTCCCGACCCGATTTCTGCTGCGCCCATCACCGGTGCCACCAGCAAGTGCGAGGTGGAGTTCAGCTACAGCAATGAAGTGTTCCGTATCCTTGAAGACCCGCGCGTCACCAAGCCCTACACCGAGGAGCAGTGGGCGACGATTAATGCGCTGGGCGCGGCGGTGGATAAAGACCTGATCGAACAGGATGTGCGCCTCACCACCGGCGGCGAACCGACGTTTGTGTCCATTGACGATATGGAATCCGAGCAGTGGAATACCGGTGCACTGGGCGCTGACAAATTGCGCCTCGCCAAAGATTTATTACTGCGCATGCGCAACACCTTTGCGCCCAACGGTCTACTGCATTACGGTCAGGGCAAATGGTACCCGGGCGAAGAAGTACCGCGCTGGGCGCTGGGCTGTTTTTGGCGAACCGATGGTGAAGCCCTGTGGAGCAACCCCGACCTGCTCGCGCGCGCCGATAAAAACTACGGCCTCACACATCAGGATGCCAAAAAATTTGCGCAGGTCTTGTGCGAAAAAATTCGTGTGAATAGCGCGCATTTAATTCCCGCTTACGAAGATGTGCTCTATTACCTCTGGGCAGAACAACAATTGCCCGCCAATATAGATCCACTCAGCGCCGATTTAAGCGATGACCTGGAGCGCCGCCGCATCGCCAAATTATTAAACCGGGGCTTAACTACCGAAAGCGGTTACGTACTGCCCATTGAATGGAATTACACCCACCAGCGCTGGCTCACCGGCCGCTGGAAATTGCGCAGCGAACATTTGTTTTTAGTGCCGGGCGATTCACCGCTGGGGCTGCGTCTGCCGCTCAATTCGCTGGAGTTTCCGCAGCATGACTACGAGCGCTATCAACCCGAGAGCGACCCACTCGCGCTAGACGCACCACTGGCACCCAGCGGTACACAGTTAACCGCGCTGCAGCAGAGTCGCAGCACATTGAAGCAGTCGATTCACCAAAAAATTATTGAACAAAAAACAGCGCTCGGTCTGCAGCCCGCGACAGATTTTCTGGAAGCGGGTTATGTCATTCGCACGGCCATGTGTTTTGAAGCGCGCGATGGTCGCCTGCATTTATTTTTGCCGCCGCTCACTTACCTTGAACATTACGTCGCCTTGATTGAAGCGATTGAAGATACCGCAGCTACCCTCAATATGCCGGTGGTACTGGAAGGTTATGAACCGCCTAAAGATCATCGCCTGAAGAAATTTTTAATCACCCCGGACCCGGGTGTGATTGAAGTGAATATTCACCCGGTGGAAACATGGCCCGAATTAGTGCGCAATACCGAAGCACTCTATGAAGACGCGCGCCAGTGTCGTTTAGGTACAGAAAAATTTATGCTCGATGGCCGTCACTCGGGCACCGGCGGTGGCAATCACATTACCTTTGGCGGTTCCACACCCGCCAACAGCCCCTTTTTGCGCCGGCCGGATTTACTGCGCAGCCTCATCACCTTTTGGCAGCATCACCCCGGCCTTTCCTATTTATTTTCCGGATTATTTATCGGGCCAACCAGCCAATCACCACGCGTCGATGAAGGCCGCGCGGAAATGCTCTATGAATTGGAAATCGCCTTCCAACAAATGCCCGATGGTTTGGTAGAGCAGCCCTGGTTGGTGGACAGATTGCTGCGCAATTTATTAATTGATGTCACCGGCAATACCCATCGCGCCGAATTTTGTATCGACAAACTTTATGCACCCGGTTCAGCCAGTGGTCGCCAAGGCATTCTGGAATTTCGCGGCTTTGAAATGCCACCTCACGCGCGCATGGCGCTGGTGCAAAATTTATTGCTGCGCTGTTTAATCAGCCGCTTCTGGAAAAATCCTTACAAAAAACCGCTGGTGCGTTGGGGCACCGCACTGCACGACAAATTTATGTTGCCGCATTATGTGTGGGAAGACCTGCGTGATGTGGTGAGGGATTTAAACGAACATGGCTACCCCTTCCAATTAGAATGGCTCGCGCCCTTTGAAGAATTTCGTTTCCCGCATTATGGCCGCGTACAGCTGGACGATATTCAAATTGAATTGCGCTGGGCGATTGAACCCTGGCACGTACTGGGCGAAGAAATCAGCAGTTTTGGCACCTCGCGCTATGTGGATTCCTCACTGGAGCGCTTGCAAGTCAAGGTGACGGGGCTAACACCGGGGCGTTATATTCTCGCGTGTAATGGCCGCCGTGTGTGTTTAAACCCCACCGGAAAACAGGGTGAATTTGTGGGTGGTGTACGCTATCGCGCCTGGCAGCCGCCCTCGGCCTTGCACCCCACCATTGGTATTCATGCACCGCTGGTGTTCGATTTAATCGACAGCTGGAATGGTAAAAGCATTGGCGGCTGCAGCTATCACGTCAGTCATCCCGGCGGGCGCAGTTACGAGCGCTTCCCGGTCAATGCCAACGAAGCAGAATCGCGCCGCGGCAATCGCTTTTTTGATATCAACTACACACCGGGCGCCCTGCCGATTACACCCGCAGGAAAAATATTGCGCGAATTTTTTGCACACCAACATCCACCGCGCCCTATGGCACCACCCGCAGAAGAGCCGGCAGATGAATACCCGCATACATTGGATTTACGCAAGTAAACACACAGCAATGTGTTTACAATCCCAATAACGAAAAATGTGTGCTTGTGTGTGACCGCTATGGAAAATCCGATCAATCAACCGCTGCTGCAGGATCTACACTATCCATCCCCCAACGCGGGGGTGGATGAAGCCTACGATAGCGAAGGCGGTATTCGCCCGCATTGGCGCTACCTGTTGCATAGCCTGCAAACACTGGGGGCAGAAGCGATTGAAGAGCGGCAAAAAAAAGCGCGCCGTATTTTGCGTGACGATGGCGCCACCTACAAAATTTACGACGAGCCCAATGCCAACCAGAATTGGCAACTCAACCCTATTCCCCTGCTAATTCATAGCGAGGAATGGAACCGTATTGAAACCGCGCTGGTGGAGCGTGCGGAATTATTTAATCTACTACTGCAAGATATTTACGGTGAGCGCAGTTTGGTGCGGCGCGGCGTCATTCCACCGGAATTATTATTTTCCCATCGCGGATTTTTACGCCCCTGCCATCAAGTGAAACTGCCTGGTTCACAGCAATTAATTTTGCACGGCGTGGATTTGGTGCGCGCGCAGGATGGCCAGATGCGCGTTATGGCTGACCGCACCCAAGCGCCTTCCGGTGCGGGTTATGCGCTGGAAAATCGCACCGTGATGAACCGCGTTTTTCCCAGTTTATTCCGCGACAGCCAAGTGCATCGTTTGTCGTTATTTTTTGCGCGGCTGCGCCAACAACTGCAGGATCTAAACCCCAACGGCGGCACTGCACGTATTGTGGTGCTAACGCCCGGCATTTATAACGAAGCTTATTTTGAACACGCCTACCTCGCTAATTATTTGGGTTTTCAATTGGTACAAGGCGGCGATTTAAGTGTGCGCAACGGCTATGTGTGGATGAAAGCGCTGGACGGTTTAAAACGTGTGGATGTGATTTTGCGCCGCGTGGATGATGTCTATTGCGACCCGGTAGAATTAAAAGGCGACTCGCGTTTGGGTGTACCCGGTTTACTGGAAGTGGCGCGCCTCGGCCATGTCGCCATCGCCAATCCACTTGGCTCCAGTGTTTTGGAAAACCCGGCACTGCTGCGTTATTTACCCGCAATTTCACAGGCATTACTGGGGCGCGATTTGCAAATGCCCTCGGTAAAAACCTGGTGGTGTGGCAATAGCGACGACCTGGAATATGTGTGCAGCAATTTAAAAAACCTGTTAATTAAACCCACCTATCGTCGCCCCGGTTTATACGAAGTCTACGGCGCGGAACTGGACGATAAAAAATTACAGGCCTGGCAAAACCGTATTCGCAAAAATCCACTGCAATTTGCAGCGCAGGAATATATTGAAGGCGCACAAACTCCCACCTGGCACCAGGGCCAAATTCACGCGCGCCCTGCGGTGTTGCGCACCTTTGCAGTAGCCAGCGAAAATTCCTACACGGTCATGTCCGGCGGCCTGACGCGTGTGAACTTGGATGGCGATAAAAAAATTATTTCCAACCAACAGGGCTCTATTTCCAAAGACACCTGGGTGCTCGCCTCGGAGCCGGAAAAACAAATGAGCCTGCGCCGGTCAGACCTCACCAGCGTCAGTGAACACAGCAGCGCACTGCCCAGCCGTGTCGTGGAAAATTTATTTTGGATGGGGCGCTACGCCGAGCGCGCAGAATCAGCATTGCGCCTATTGCGCACCGTGTTTATCCAATTAAATAAAACCGAAGCCCTGCCCGATTCAGTGACGCGCACCCTGCTCGCCGCGCTCACCCACGTCACCATGACCTACCCCGGTTTTACTGCCTGGCACGAAGCACTATTCAAACAACCGGAGCCGGAACTTATCGCCATTATTGGCGACCCACAACGCCTGGGCAGTTTGGCTAATAATATCGTGGCGATGATGCAAGCTGCCGAACAGGTCAAAGAACAACTCTCCAGTGACACCCAACGGGTGATTAATGATATTGGCGATGAACTGGAGCAATTAAAACATTCACTGCAACCCGGTGCGCTCTCTGCACCGGAAGAAGCGCTTGCGCCACTCATCACCACCCTGCTCGCGTTCGCCGGATTAATTCACGAGAGCATGACACGCGGCAATGGTTGGCATTTTATGGAGATGGGGCGACGCCTGGAGCGCGCGCTGCAAATTATCGCCACCCTGCGCGCACTGCTGGTGAGCGAGCAGGATGAAGCCGAACAGGAAACGCTGATTGAATCCTGTTTGTTGTGCAGCGAAGCGCTTATCCCTTACCGCCGCCGCTACCAGAATGGTATTCAACTGCAGCAAGCGTTGGAAATGCTCATGCTCAATCGCAACAATCCACGCTCATTGATTTATCAACTGGAAGCATTGGAACAACACTTTGCCGATTTGCCGGATGACAGCGATCAGCTAAGCAGTGAACGCAAATTATTATTGGAAGCTACCACCGCATTAAAACTCAGTGACATTCATGTACTGGTTGTTAGCGAACACAAATTGCGCGGCGGTTTGGATCAATTGCTCGCGCGCCTGCACCATTTAATGAGTCAGGTTGCCAAAGCAATAAGCCAACGCTATTTCGATCACACCGAAGGGCCGCAGCTGTTGGTAAAAAATACCGAATGGCAAGAGCAGTTGTAGGAACTCATATGAACTATCGCATTCGTCACAGCACCCGCTACCAGTATGCACTGCCCGTGAGCCACTGCTACAACCTTGCCTATGTAGTACCGCGCAATACCGACCGCCAACAGGTCGATGCCGTGGACATTCACATTTCTCCCGGCGCGACTACCCACACGCGCCACAGCGATTATTTTGGCAACCAGTTTTTACAATTCTCGATTGAAAAAGCCCACAGCGAGTTGGAAGTCTGCATCACCAGCAACATTATCATGCGCGAGCTGAGCAACAGCATTAATCTGGATTTTGGTAACCCCTGCAGCTACGTAAAATATTTATTGCAACACAGTAAAGATTGGGAAACCCTTTGCGCCCGCGAATTTATGTTGGACTCACCCATGGTGCAACAACATGCTGACCTCGCCGATTATGCCGCGAGTTCATTCAGCGACGAGCGCCCGTTTTTATCTGCAGTGCTGGATTTAACCCAGCGCATATTTACCGACTTTAGTTACGACCCGGAATTTTCCGATATAGCAACGCCGTTGGCCGATGTGTTCAAACACAAACGCGGTGTCTGCCAGGACTTTGCTCACCTCGCTATCGGCTGCTTGCGCTCGCTCGGCTACCCGGCGCGCTACGTAAGCGGCTATTTGGAAACCCAACCCGCCCCCGGCCAACAAAAACTCATCGGCGCCGACGCCACCCACGCCTGGTTCGCCGTTTACTCCCCCGGCGAAGGCTGGTACGAATTCGACCCCACCAACAACCAACTCACCAGCGCCCAACACATCACCACCGCCTGGGGCCGCGACTACTCAGACGTAACCCCGCTCAAAGGCGTTATTTTTGGCGGCGGAATTTCACCGCAGTTGTTGGTGTCGGTGGATGTGCAAAGAATTGAAGACGATTCGTTCCATCTCGCTCCCTCAAAATCTTAATATTCCCCACTGCCGCAATGGTCACTCGCCTTACCAAATCCACGTATTTTGGTAACTATAGTGACCATCACAGGCGCCTCCCCTAACCTTCGTTATCTTCTGTAATTGACGTTTTTCAATGAGAAGATTAGTGTTCAGCAACACCGTTTTTTTCTAATAGCAGTATCAAGGTAGGTTGAGGGTGAGTTTACGAACCGCAACGGATTGAATGACAGCTTTGTGCCCAAAGCGGACGTTTTATTCATGTAAGGTCGATTAATAAACTGTTAGACAAGTACGAGTGAAAACACATGGAATTTAGCAAGAATTTTAAATCTTTTTGGTGGACGATACTGATTTTCAGCATTGGCCTATATCTTTATGGCCGCCATGAAAAGTTACTGGCTGGAGATCCCACTTGGTTCGACGCAATCGTATTTATTGTATGGGTTGCTCTTGCAATAGGACCATTCTTTAAAGAAATGAAGCTATTTGGCTTTGAGTTTAAGCAAGAGGTAGAAAAGCTTAAGGAACATGTTTCTGGTGAGCTACAGGCAATTCGTAACACAATTCAAAATACCTCTGAAAATAAACAAACTATGAATCCGCAGTTTCTGTTTGGCTATCCGCCGCCAGCCGACTCTCAGCTACTTAACATTCAAGAGCAAATTAAAAGTACAATTCATTCTGCCATTAGTTCGTTTGGTCTTCATTCTCCTAAATCTGATGCTCACATTCTGGAAGAGCCGGCTGGAGATATAGATCTTCTATTTAGGGCTCGCTTAGGTATCGAAAAGGAGCTTAGGAAAATATATGGATTCATTTCTGAAGGAAATTCTAGGCGGCCAGAGCCAATTTTTAGAATTGTTGAGTCACTTAACAGAGCCGAGTTACTTACGCGCGAACTTGGTCATGCTATTCGTGAAGTGTATTCCGTATGCAGTCCAGCAATTCATGGTGAGGAAATTACAAAAGCTCAAGTCGAGTTTGTGAAAAATACCGCACCTGAACTTATATCTGCATTAAAGTCTATCTCTAATAGGTATGCCTAACAAAATGTAAAGCATTTGAGTTTCAAGGAAGCGTCAGATTCAAGGTGTAGTCGTCCTCTGTGTGTGATCACTTAGTATAGTAATTCAAATTTGATGAAGGGTTATTCAAGAATACTGGTCTGCGCTTAATTGATGGATGTAATAGTTAGATTTCCATTAATCTTATTCCAGCTCTTGGTCGGTTGGTCTGGCCCCAAATTTTCAAACGAAAATTTCACATAAATTGTGCAAATAGAACTTAAAATAGCTTCTCACCATTACTGAGATAGCTGGCAAAATGTAGTGAGGTTACATGTCTACCTATGGAGATAAAGTATTAAATCAAATTGCTGAGAGCGAAAGAGTAATCCGTGATTTGACTATCAATGGATACAATCAAGATCAGATTAAGGGGGTTATTAGTCAGATTGCTGCGTCAGTAGAGCTTCATCTTAAAAGAGATGTTTTTCCAAATAAATCAGTTAAAGATAATTTTTCATCATTTATAGATGAGTTAAATCCCCATTTTTCTGATGGCTCTGTTGTAGCCAATCTGCACGCCATTAGGCTTTTATATAACCGCGTAAAACACGATCCTCATGTAAATATCGATTTAAGCGAGGTAAAAGGAGTTGTTAGCGCTCTTTTAGAGTCATTGAGTAAAGTTCATGCATTATCGATAGGGCAAATAAGTGCGCCTATACGGCATGCCGCTACAAGAATATTTTGGATTTGCGCATGGGATCATCTGATTCATGGTGAAACTGAGGTAACAATATTTTTGCCATCAAATTACGATGGGTTCTTGGGGGCTCGTAGTATTGATATAATTCACATAAATGCACTTGATTGGGCTAATTTCAAAGATGATTTAAAAAACTTTGGTCGAATTCTCCCCTATGAAGATTGGATTTCGCCAGCACAAATCGATTTTTGGTTATCTCAAGGTGATTGCCTTACTCCATTAGTGTTTGAGGGTGAATACAAGGCGATTCTTGTCTGCGCTTCAAATTACAGAAGTAATAAAACTGGACGATTGGCGGGCCTTGATCGAACAGATACCTCACAGTTTTTGTTTCAATCGTGTGTATTAGCAGCAATTGACCACTTAGATAACCTTGATGATATGTCATTTAAAGTCGATGATATGGTTGACACCGTTATCAGTGATTATGCGGTAAACATTACCGAAAGAGATCGAGTAAAAAACTTCATAAAGGAGATAGCAAATCTTATTGATCAAGTTCCAGTTCACCATAGGCTAGCGATAACGGGGCCGTATTGGACAACTCCTGAAGAAATGGAGTTGCTTGAAAAATACTCTGACAACAAAGAAATCCATAGCGCTATTGATAAACAGAATAGGTTTATTTTGGGGGTTAGAATGCTTTAACCAAGGATGTCAGAATGATCATTTTTCGTTGCTTTAAAACGGCGGATATACAAAACCATAACAAGAATATCGCAATCAAAATTAGAGCAAAAAATCATCTTAGGGAGCAATTGGGCTTTCTAAGTAGGTCAGCTTTTTATTATGACGAGGGTGCGTGTAGCGAAGCAAAACGAGTAGGCACTAACGACGCGTTTACACCTACTCCAAGTTTTGAGCTTGCAGGGTTCGCCAAGTCGCTTGCCAATTAGTATGCTCCATAAAAGATCGTAAGCCAGAATATTTCCAGTAAAGGTATAACCATGCAACCAAATGGTTGGTTCACGAATTAAAATATGAAAAATCTTATAGAAATTAGCGGTGAGAAAATCAAAGGCGATCAATATGTAAATGGCTCGTTCGTTAAGGATGGTACGGACATTCATATAAAATCAATTGCAAACTTTGAAGGCTTTGAATGCCGAATTTGGTCTCCCGAATTTCATGGGGTTATGCTTGATTCTGCAATATTTCATGCTGTAGAAGCCGATGTCGTACGTAAAAAACTAGAGTATGTAGTCGGAGCCATTGACGGAGTTAAAGAATTGGCTGAAACGGAGTCCAATACTGAAAATTCCTTTAGAGCAATTCAACACGCAATGAATTGCATAGTAATGTCTATTGCCTGTTTAGAAGCTTGGTCAAATCGAATAATTCATAGTGAATTGAAGGGTAGCTTGAAGTTTGAGCGAACAAACAAAAAAGGTACTGTAGTCGTCGAATGGGAGTCGTCCCGTATAGAGAAAGACTCAGATCTACTGGAAAAACTATTTATTATTATTCCTATTTTATTCGGCATTAAACCTGTTGAACGATCAGCAACTGTTAGATCACGAATTAAGGAAATTACTGCTGATCGTAACGCATTGATTCACATGAAAGGAAAGCCACAATTTAATGGCCAAATTGAAACTAGAAGAAATTTGGCTTTAAAATTACTTAGAAGAAACCCTTTGCTTATTGTTAAAAATGTGATTTCAGCAATTAAAATGCTTTATGAAAAGTCAGATAGAGAAATTCCTATTTGGCTCACAGAAAATATTTCTTCCTTGATAGTTGCTGAAAAGCGATCCAGGAAAATTTAACAAGCAATAGTAGTTAAAAATATGGCGTCTATTCATTCGTTCTACTTACGGGAATTGCTGTTGTCAAGGTCCGCTATTGGCCGAAAGACGAATTCCACAAAATTGCTTTACGATCCATACTTTTTATTTAAGTTGTAGTTTTTAAACCGCAACAGGAAACAAGAAAAATTTATAGTTCCATTCTCATAGGAAACCCGTAGTAACCGCTAATGCCAGCACTGATTACAAACAGGCATTGGCCCTACAAAAAATCAGGGAGTTATCATGTCAGTTAGCGCTACAGAATTATCCGGTTTAAATTCTATTTCTTTACTGCGTGTAGATAGTGTCACCGAGCAAGAAAAAGAAGCCTTCATTGCACTTAATAAAGCGTTTATTGAAGCCGGCTGTGGGTATGTGTTCGCGGAAAACAATAAACAAAAATCCGACATTATTAAAGCCTACCGAAAAGTATTTACCAGTTATGTACAGGCAGGACTCCCGTTAAATTTATGTAGCATTGATGTACCAATCGATGAAGACATGAGAATGGGCCTTTCCCACATTAAAGAAGTTTCCTCAAGGTGGCTTAGGCAATCACCTATTTGGTTTGCGTCTTTGTGTTTTATTGAACTTTCTCTGTTGGGCATAAGTAGCTTGGAAAAGCGCAACAAAGATTTATCTGCACTTTTCCTGGCTCTGGAAAACTGCCAGCTATCATTCAAAATGCTTACCAAAGAATCAGCGCCCATTACGGGCAGCCGATCTTTCAGTGGCTTGGCTTGCATGTCAGGTTTGTGGGCTACTGCTGCTTGGGTTGCTAGGCGCGATCCATTCCTGAAAACCGCTGAGGTGTCCATTTTCTATTCTTGTATTGAGAGCAGTGCGGTTGCAAAAAAAATAGATATAGCAATTGAAGTGATGAATCTCATGTATGAGATCGACAAGGACATAGACCGTGCATCTAGCATTAACGGTTTAACCGCATTAATGCGCGCCGCTGCATACACCAATATCCCTTTGTGTACCTGGTTACTTGAACGAGGAGCCAATATAAACCAACCAGATGCCGCGACTCATGCAACACCTATTATGCATGCTCTGGATAGAAAATTTGGCTTGGGTGATTTTTCAAATAGAAAAAGGATAAAGGATACGTTGGATTTCTTAATAGAAAATGGAGCAGACATTAGCTTAACTCCACTCACCGGTGAAGATTTTGGAAAACTCATAATTAATTGCCTGTCATTAAAAGGTGAAGACAGACGGTACTATAAAGATTTTTGGAAAAACTATAAAAAAGCCTTGCCTACCTCGAACGCAAAAGAGTCTGATAACCTTATCACCATCGCTGATCGCGTAACTCAAGCCGATTTAATTGCATTTGATAACGAAACCAGAATTTTAAGAACAGCCTCCTACAGCATGCTATTAACTGGGCTGATAGATTATCTTGTATTTGAGAAAAACATCTTGCGCTTTACCCTGATGGATATAGTGACTTTGCTTGAAGGAATTGAGTCAAAAGTATCTGTTGCTGATCTATCCAAGCGAAATATAGAAAAACAGTTAAACAAATTAATATCGGGTGCAAAACGCGGAATCAACCTGACTCGTGACGCCAATACAGGATTTTTTATCGTACTGAGCGACTCACTGGAGAGTAATGTTGTGGCTGTTAACCACAACTAAAGTCAATATAGGTGCGGTATTTGCTAACCTATTCGGAGTCATTGAGGTGCTGCTTTTGCTCATAACTACCCCTACAGTAACTTGCTTCACAAAGCCACCCTATTTCAACTTCATGTGTAATTAATTATTCAAGGACAAAAATGAAACGTTTTTTATCCATAGTCTTGTTGGGCCTGACTGCCAACCTAAGCCATGCGCAGAATGATTTGCCGATGGTGGTGCAGCACGTGGGTTAGGCAGCAATGCCCAAAAAATCTATTCAACTCTTTATTCGGGATTCTATGCAACTAATTGATATAGATAAGGCGCGTTATCGCAAGCATCTAAAAATAGTTTTTATTGGCTGCGCGATTAGTTTAGCCGTGGGTAGTTTGGCTTTGTCGCAAACGTTGATTGCTCTATTTCCCGATGAAAGTGGCAGCCATTTTCATTGGAATTTATTAGGAGTAGTAGTTAGTGCCGCTACTGTTGGTTGGTTACTCAACAAATATCGTCGGCACGATTTCATGCGTGAGGTTACTTACGTTTGGGATTTGAAGCAGGTACTCAATAAAATAACCCGAAAAATGCCGAAGCTGGAGGCGGCAGCACTTGAGGGGAATAGAAATGCGATGTTGGCGATGCAATACAGTTATGCCGGTTCGAGATTAGTGTGGCAGCTAGACGACAATACTCTCACACTGGATGCATTGGCGATTAAGCAACATGAACTTGACCACCTTGCAGAAAAATTCAACCTAACCTTGTCGGTAGCTGATTTCGACGAGCAAATGTTAACAGCGTTTTAACTGTATCTGCTGCAAACTTCTGTTTTTTAGTTGGAAGAAAAATTCGGCAGCTTGCTTCACAAAGCCGCCCCATCTCAACTTCATGTGTAATTAATTATTCAAGGACAAAAATGAAACGTTTTTTATCCATAGTCTTATTGGGCCTGACTGCCAACCTAAGCCATGCGCAGGATGATTTGCCGATGGTGGTGCAGTTTAAATTTGCGCCTTGGGGAACCATCATTGCGGATGAAGATGAGTTTGAATATGGCGAGTACGACAAATACGAGATGGATTTTGAGCGGAGTTTGGGTGTAAAACTCATATTGCCGCGCATTCCTGTTTATATCGCCACAAACCAGAATGTAACCCAGCTGGAGCAAGATATACCGGATGTAAAAGTGGAAACCTATTCCGTTGGTTTTGGTGGCATTAATTATGACCCCTACGCTTATGATTCCGGTTTGTATTTGCTGGGCAGTGTGGGCGCTGGCATAGGCAAATTTAAATTCAAAGACCCGAACTTAAATGATTGGGAAGCCATGTTTGAAGCCAACGGCGAAGTGGGTTTGCGTATTCAGGAAACTTTATTGCTCGGAGTGGGTGTGGATTACCAATTGTTTGGTGAGCCGGGGGATACCAAGGCGCATTATTGGAATTTATATGTAAGCACAGGTATTACGTTTTAATTCTGCAGAGGCAAAAAAGGCGCAAAAGATGCGCCTTTTTCTTACTAAGATTTACTACACTATCGCATACTGAATATCAAACGCAGTTGCCTTGGCGATAGGCTGCAAAGTTTTGTCTTTTCTTTTTAACTCCACCAAACCGTAGCGCTCTAATGTCTTTAAGGTACGGCTCAGATTACTAGGCTGGCGCCCGCTTAGTAATGCAAGGTCATTTAGCGTTTCAGGGTTGTGCTCCTCCATCAACTTTAACAGCCGCACATTATTTTCACTTAACACTTGGCTCAAAGATTTTAATGAACTAAACCAAATTTTTGGTTCATTACGTGCTGGCACAATTTTACCAGCGGCAATATCCAAAGTCCTGCGCTGAAACTGATCACGGGGCATGATTCCAATTTTCAATTTACTCATTTTTCATCACCCTCCATTCGCTTATTCACTTCATTAAAAAAATCATTTAGCAACTGTTGTGCCGTTGTTTACTTACTTATCAGCTGATGATAACCAACAAGTGTCACCTTAGCAAATCTATAACCTCATACGGATAAATAAAAACCCCCAGCTTGTGGCCGGGGGTTTAGGTAGAACCCGGTATGGTTTTACCGGGTTTTATTTTTGGGCGATGATTTATTTTGGATCAAGCCCCAATGCTCTTAATACTTTCACAAAGTTGTCTTTGCGGCCGGACAAGCCATCTACTGCGCCGCTGATGGGGCAGGTTTTGTCGGGGCAGCCGCGGTTCACAATGCCGGATACATCATCGATAAATTTAGAGCCAACCAGTCCGCCATCCACATAGGCTTTTAATTGCTCGTAATAATTCCATGATGCATAGGCACCGCCAACATCGTTGTAGCCTTGCACTTCGTTCATCCAGAAGAACAAGCCAGCGATCCATTTAATTTCACCGTGTTGTTGGGTGCTGCACACCAATTGCGGGTTGGAACACAAATCCAAATCGGCGTAGAGCGGTTGTGCTGGTGGAGCGGCAACGGCAACACCATCAACGACTTTGCCAACATTTTCCGGATCAACATGGCTGCGACCAAGGAAGTGGTTGAGTTTGCCGAAGTTCAAACGACCAGTGGTTTGAATGACACCACGCCCCCACCAGCCACAACCTTCCACAGATTTTTGTGCGCTGCCGTCCCACACAAATTTACCGGCAGATTGCCCTTGGTATACCTTGCAGGTGGGGCGCAGGTAGGCTTGTTTTGCCAAGTCCACCGGATCAGATGTTTGCTGACACCATTCGCTGTAATCCCAACGGCCAACCGAACCATTTTTTAACAAACCTGCTTTGGCCAGCACTGAATCCGGCGCGGTGAATAAGGGGCCGGGCGCACCGTACCAACGCGCGTGAGTGTTGGCAGTAATTTCCATTTTAGGATTGCGTGGGCAGGAGTAAGGGTTGTCGCGCCCGGTAATTGGATCTTGCCCGTAGGAGGCGTAATCCTGTTGCAACTGACCACAGGAAGCAGACATTGGGTAGTTAACCGGATCACCGGTATTAATCGACCAGTTATTTTCATCGCAGGCATCGTATTGAATAGTTTCTTTCATACTTTGCGCGAGGAAAGCAGCAATCGCGACCTTGGCGTATTTAATATTTTGCTCATCCGATGCGTTAGGATCGATCAACCAATACTTCACATTTTCCACGCCCACATTGTGCATGGCGTTAAGCGCTTGCAGGAAATCGCCCCACTTGTAAATGCTGGATGGCACCCAGGCATTAGAAGGCGTTTGGTAGAGGAACACGTTGTTATTCATGTTGCTCTCTACCGCCAGCAAATCATTATTTAATTGCGGGATGCTGGTTAATTGCGACAGGGATGCCGCTTGACCGGCAAAGTACAGTGGAATAGCGCCAGCATTTTTGTAAGCGATAATTTTATTTTTTAGCCAGCCGTTATCGTCACCGTTATTGGCCATAGGCACTACACCAGTGCCGGCATTACTGCCCCACAAAATCGCAAATACATTGCTGTAGGCCGCACGGCGCAATTGCGCGATACCCCAATCGTAATCCGCCGTTTGCTGCAACAAATTACGCACACTGGTAGCACCACCATAAACCGATCCATTCAGGGCAATATTCAACACTTCACTGCGAATATTGTTGATGGATTTGCCAATGGTTTTATCGCCCATGAAATAACTGCCCGCACTGCCCGCATCGCTCAACAGATTGTAATTACCTGTTGTTTCACCAACGCTTGGCATATGACCGCCGGGTATTTGCCAGAGCATGGCGGGGGTGGAGAGTGAATCAGTAACCTGACGCACATAGTTCAAATAATTTTCCCAAGCCTTGGCATCAAACGCGAAATTGCCACGCGCAGTAGGCGAGAAACTGTCGTCGGCGGATTTATCAAAAGCAAGGAAATCCGGGCGATAGTTATTGCTGGTGTAAGCACCAATGCTATTGAGGAAATTAGCTGTGCTGAATGAAGCGGTGTCCCACACATCCTGCAAGCCGGCAAAATTACTGTGTACCCAAGTGAGGTTGCCGGGGTTGGCAACACCGGCAACCCAACCAAAACTCGCATCGGGGCTCAGGCGTTTTACCAACAGGTTATGTGCTTGTACCCAACCGGTAATATTATTTTGCAGTGCCGAATCGACTTCGGTTTTAAGCGCATTCAAATTATAAACTGCGGCGAGTGATTGATTGCCGAGCAAATAATTCGCTTCGTTATCCAGCGCAGTTTTAACAGCTTGTTTCACGTCGATTGCAACCCAGGCACCGCTGCTACCAAAGGCGGTTTTAAAACTACCGTTGATATTCGCTTGCCATTGCGCCAACAAACCGCTGTTCAACACCAGCGTACCGCTGCTCACACGCGCTGCATCTTTATTAGTTTGCAAGGTTGCGGCGACGCGAATTAAATTTTGGAAATGTTTTACCAAATTGGCGTTATCCAAAATGTCGTCCGCGCCGATGCCCGTTGCATCGGCCGTGGCTACACCAATCACTGGCAGTACCGATGCACCGCTGGTTTGCTCAACCGCGCGCGCTTGTTGAATGGTTTGCAGCGTAGTGTTAGGTGTAATCACTTGCCCGCGATTACCGCGACCATCGCCTTCGGTAGCAAAAATAGAATCTATTTTTGCACTCGCCAGTGCCGGCGTATTGCTGCCGTTGTTATCGGTGTAAGTACCCATCGCCAAGGTGCTTGGCCAACCTTTTACGCGCAGGCTTACCGGATCAGCGCGATTGGGCACATTGCCCGTCACCTGCACACTGACACTGCTGCTCGCTACTGATTGCACAGACGACTGCACGGATGAAGATGCAACAATCACAGCACTGGATGAACTGCGTGAAGCGCTACTGGGCGATGTAACCGCTGAAGAACTTGGATTGCTGCTGGCAAGTGAAATTGCGCTGGATGAAATCGCACTGCTGCTAACTGCACCGCTACAGTTACTGACAAAAGTCCATGAACCATCGCTACCGGGAATACTCTGCGTCCACCAATTAGCGCGATACGCCTTGCCCTGATACTGCATTTGATCACCGCCCGCCGCATGGGAAGGATTGCCCGCCCAATCTTTTTGCGTCCAATTCGGATACACATTAATGCCCGGGCAGGTGCCGCTAACTGCACTGGAATTTGTCGATGAAGCTGCTGCACTTGATGGTGCAACGCTGGACGGTGCTGCGCTAGAGAGCGCAACACTGGAAGGCGCTGCGCTAGACGGCGCGGTGCTTGATGGCACTGAACTGGCAACCATCACACTGCTGGCAGTAGAACTTGACGTATTGGTCGCATCACAAGCGCCCAGGTCAGTCCACGCATTACTCGCAGCCCAACCCACACCCGGTTCATAAGGGCCGCCAACACTGCACCAACCCGCCACGTCACAGCGGAAGGCTTTATTTACATTTTTTACCAAAGCGCCCGCCGCATAAGTGCCAGCAGCGTATTGAGGTAAGGGCGCACAATTGTAGGCTTGCGCATGGGCGCTGGCCCACAAGCCGGCTGATGACAAAAGCATCAGCATGGATTTATTTTTCATTATTTTCCCCTTGATGGTTGATAGATGTTTTTTCAGGCAAAAAGCAGCCCGCTCCCCCAGAGAGAGATTTTTTACAACACACAGAAAAACGCACACACATGAACCGCAGTGACACCAGCAGTACAGTATCCAGGCCTGCGTTGCGGAAGCGGGTTATGAAAATACCGCAGCGAGCGCAATGAATAATTTTTCAGGGCAACACAAAACCATTTCGAGCAAGCAGCTCAAATTTATTATTCATTAGCGGACTATTTAGCGATAAACCCGTCAGCGACTAACCCCTAATTCGTCAGATTTTTATTATTCCGTTGCCGTTGTGCTAAAAGCGCAACTACAACTGTTACTGCAAATATGACTGAAAAACCTGCACTAACTATTTCCAACAAACGAGACAAACACTTGGGAACAGCACCCGAACGGGATGCCGGTAAGCCTAAACTTACGCCCAATGGACAACGTTGTCAATTAATTATTTAGCGTCCACTCACATCAATAACACACAACACTTATCTACTAGCGAACCACACTTAGTGAAATCAAAGGCTTATGTTAAAATCGCGCCCGCTCAAAACAGACAAACAATCGATGTAGGTTTTTGATGCGTTTGACTAATTGGAACACCGCTTTATGGAGACTGGACGATGAAAAAAGTGATTTATGGTAGCCTGTTGTTATTGGGCGCATGTGGTGGAGGCGGCGGCAGTGGTGGGAGTGGTGGCTCAATCACAACCACCCAATATGGAACTGCAACAATTGCCGGCTTGTGGGACATGTCGGAAGATGTTTCCAGCGGTGTGCGTGACGAAATCTATTTATCGATTGCCGCTGATGGTAAAGGCACACTTTATGATTATGCCGGCGATACTTACGATGAATGGGGTAACTGCTACTGGATTGATACAGGTATTGACTTTGTTCATGTGGAGCAGAAGAAGTTTAAACTAGGCCAAGAGAACGTTGAGGCCTCCGTCAGCAACAACAAGTTAATATTGAAAATGCAAGATGTTGATGACATAGATGATGACAGTAACACCTTGGAAACAATCAGTATTGAATTGCCACGCTTAACAACCAAAAAATTGGCAGATCTCAAACCAGAATGCTCTGACTCAATGTCATCAGCCAGAGCATTGATTCCAGCAAAAGGCCAAAAATCTGAGGCTGTATTATTGGTTAAATAAACAAAGTACTAGAAAAGCACCTTGCATTAAACAAAGGACAGCTCAGGCTGTCCTTTGTTGTTTTAAAGCCATTAAATTATTTAGTGAAAAAAAAGACCCCGCAGGGTCTTGTCCAATAGCTGGACTATACGCAATACAAAATATTTTTTGCCTTCGACCAATCACTGCAATTAGCAGAATACACTTAGGCTGACTTTTGCTCCTGGGTTTGGGCTACCGCGACGGGCAAAAACCAGGTGTCGGCAATGCTGAAGTGCAAATTGCCTATGGCGAGTTGCAATTCATCGATGTAATCGTGCAAACCGGATTGCAAGAGCTTGTCAAAATCGGCTTCATCCAATTTGTGTTGGATGCTCACAATAGAGGCCAATACCTTTTCACTATTCGGCAATGCCCATAAACATTGTTCCAATTGTTTTAAACAGTGAGCAACAGCGCGTGGGAAATCTTCATTCTGTAGCAAAAATTTCACCACCGCATTGGCGTTTACACGGTCGCGCACTTGTTGGCGATACATTTGGTAGGCGCTGAGTGAGCGCAATACACTCATCCATAAAATGTTGTCGTAAGGCTCCAACACTTCCGTCCCACCAATGGATAAATGCGGCAATAAATTCACCAAACCGGCATCCACGATACGCGTGGTCATATCAGCGCGCTCCAGGTTGCGACCAATACGAATTAAATCATAGGCATTGTTATGGCTCATGCAGCCCGAGAGTAAACCGGTGAATTGCTGAACGCTGCTAATCACGTGCAACAAAATAATATTGCGGTCGCGACGCGAGGTCACTTTATCGGCGCGCTCGCGAATATAGTGATACAAATCGTTAATTAATTCCCATGCTTCCATGGGCATAATCTCGCGGGTAATGCGCGCGTTCTCACGCGCAAAGCTAAGCGAATTAATGAGCGCAGCGGGATTTTTTTTATCCGCGAGCATAAATTGCACCACGGTTTTTTCATCGGCGAGCTGGGTATCGCCGCGCTCAAAATAACTGCCGGTGCCGCTGATATCAATTAACGAACCCCAACCCACACGCACACCGGAGGGTAAATCCAGCAATAAATTGGAATTTACATTCACCAACCGCGCGGTGTTTTCACTGCGCTCCATGTAGCGGCCTAACCAATAAATACGCTCTGCAACTCGTGACAACATGTTTTAGCCCTCCACCACAATCCAGGTATCTTTACTGCCGCCACCTTGCGATGAATTCACCACATAAGAACCCTTGCGCATCGCCACCCGTGTTAAGCCACCGGGTGTGACATGGTGCTCACGCCCTTGCAACACAAACGGACGCAAATCAATATGACGTGGCTCAGCATTGCCGTTGGTGAGAATGGGCGCGGTAGAAAGGGAGATTAACGGCTGCGCCATATAATTGCGCGGATTGGCTTTAATGCGCTCGGCAAATTCCGCGAGCTCTTTTTTGCTCGCTTGCGGGCCAATAATCATGCCGTAGCCACCGGATTCATTAGCGGGCTTCACCACTAATTTATCCAAATTGGCGAGCACGTAGTCGCACTGTTTTTTATCCACGCATAAATAGCTGGGGACGTTGGAAAGAATGGGCTCTTCACCCAAATAATATTTGATCATGTCGGGTACAAAGGTGTAGATGACCTTGTCATCCGCAACACCAGCACCCGGTGCATTGGCAAGCGCCACATTGCCTTTTAACCAGGCGCGCATTAACCCGCGCACGCCTAATACCGATTCAGGGTTAAACATTTCCGGGTCTAAAAATAAATCGTCGATCCGGCGATAAATCACATCCACCCGCTTTAAACCATCGATGCTACGCATATACACACAGTCATCACTATCCACCAACAAATCACTGCCCTCCACCAGTTCCACACCCATTTGCTGCGCGAGGTAGGAGTGCTCAAAGTAGGCGGAGTTATAAATGCCGGGCGTGAGCACCACAATCTCAGGGCGCTCGGATTGCCGTGGCGATAACGATGCGAGTGTATCGAATAATTGATTGGGGTATTCAGTGACCGGCACAATATTGTGGTTTTCAAACAGTTCAGGAAAAACCCGTTTGGTGACCTTGCGATTCTCCAGCATATAAGAAACACCGGAGGGAACCCGCAGGTTGTCTTCCAGCACTAAAAACTCACCCTTATCATCGCGAATTAAATCGCTGCCACAAATATGCGACCAGACACCGTAGGCGGGTTTCATGCCGATACATTCTTTGCGGAAATTGACCGAATCCTCAAATAAATACGCAGGCACCACACGATCTTTAATAATTTTTTGATCGTTGTAAATGTCGTTAATAAAACAATTCAGTGCCGTTAAACGCTGGATTAATCCGCGTTCGGTTTTTTGCCATTCACGCTGCGGAATAATGCGCGGAATAATATCGAAGGGCCATTCGCGGTCGATATTGCCGGCATCGCTGTAGACCGTAAAGGAAATTCCCATGGTTTTAATAGCGAGCTCGGCGGAAAGTTTGCGCTCTTGTAATTCAGCGCCACTTAGCGATGCGAGATATTGGGCCAGGTGACGGGTTTCCGGTCGGGCTTCACCGGGGGCGCGAATCAGTTCGTCATAGAAATGGCCAGAGTGGTAATCCTGCCAATCTATTTTCATTTCACTCATAGTGACTTCCTTTAACATCACGGCCTCGCTCTGCATGCGTTTTTGTTATTGTGCCCGCCGAAGCCTCATCCCTGTGTCCATTTCTCCTGTCCCCGGAGAATTTCAGCAGGCTACGTGCTGCTGTTGCAATAAAGCTGCCAACCCACAGGTCGCACCACCAAAGCGGCCACTAGAGCGGCTTAATGCGAAACCAACCCGCAATACTCTGGCGCCTTACACTGGCGGGCAGCACTTCGTGAGGAAAATCCTCACTTAAAAACAACACCAGCCTGCCACATTCTGGTGCAACACGAAGCAATTCCAATTCGCCTGCCTCATCGTAGAGCACTAATTCACCACCCTTGCGTGTATCCCAATCGGGGTTCAAGTAAAACACGCTGGAGAGCTTGCGCCCCGGCTTGCCGCGAAAGGCATCGCGGTGTTTTTGATAAAACGCACCCGGCTCATACACCGCGTAGTGGCTTTCATAATCGACTAGCCCCAGATACAACCGCTGGTTCATGGCTTCACGCAGTTTATCCATCGCAGATAAAAATTCCGTGACAGCGGGAACGCCAGGTTCCAGCCACTGAATACTATCGCCACGAATTTGTTGGTTGCGTTGATAATCACCCTGTCGCCCTACCCCGGCGGGGTTTAATGCCGTTATTTGCTGCTGCAAATTCAACAGCAAGCCATCCACCAGCGGTTGCGGCAGTGGGTTATCCAACACCAGATAGCCCTTATCGGCCAGTGCATCGGCGATTCGGTCAAACAACTCTTCGGTAAATACAGGGCTTGGCTCAGTGGATAGAAAGCGAGGGTCAGTCATGGCGATGGCAACTACAAAATGAATCGGGCGCGGGATTATTACCTGTGCAGCCATTATAGGCTTGATCCATATCAAGTCACTCCAAACAGCAGGTTTTACCATGGCAGCAACATTTTCCGGGAGAGCACTGCCATGTCACTTTTTACCCAGCCGCTGGATTGGGATCAGCAACTGTTACAGCGTTATGATCTGGCCGGCCCGCGCTACACCTCCTACCCCACTGCGCCACAATTTACCGAAGCCTTTAGCGAAACCGCACTGCGCAATGCGATTAGCCGCAGCAATCACGCCGGGCGCGCGCTGTCGCTGTATTTCCATATCCCCTTTTGTGAAAGCCTTTGCTACTACTGCGGCTGCAATAAAATTGTGACCAACAATAAAAGCCGCGCCCTACCTTACCTGCAGCGCATGATCCAGGAATTGGCGCTTTACGCGAATTTATTTGATACCCAAAAACTCGTCAAACAATTGCATTGGGGCGGCGGCACACCCACTTACATTAGCGATGAGGAAATGTCATTACTGATGAAAGCAACACGCCACTTGTTCCGTTTGGCGGATGAAAACCAGGGCGAATTTTCCGTAGAGATTCATCCCGGTCGCGTGAGCGCAAGCACCATGAAACATTTGCGCAATTTGGGGTTTAATCGCGTGAGCATGGGCGTGCAGGATTTTGATGAGCGTGTGCAGCAGGCAGTGAATCGCTACAACACTTTAGCGCAGGTACGCGACTTGACCCGCGAGTTGCGCGCACAGGATTATCAATCCATTAGTATGGATTTAATTTACGGTTTGCCACTGCAAACACTCGATAGTTTGCGCGACACCTTAGAGAAAGTGATCGATTTAAATCCGGATCGTTTATCCATTTTTAATTACGCCCACATGCCGCATTTATTCAAGAGCCAGCAATTAATTAACGAGCAGGATTTACCCTCGCCGGCAGCAAAATTGGACATGCTGCACTTTGCCATTCACACCCTGGAGCAAGCGGGCTACCGCTATATTGGCATGGATCATTTTGCCAAGCCGGAGGATGATTTGGCGCGCGCACAAGACGCCAAAAAATTGCAGCGCAACTTTCAGGGCTACTCTACCCACGGCGATTGCGATTTGCTGGCACTGGGCGTTTCCTCCATCAGTATGATCGACAACGTGTATGTGCAAAACGCCAAGGAACTCAACGCCTATCAACAAAAGATGGATATGGGATTATTGCCCATCCACAAAGGTTTTACCTTGAATGACGAAGACAAACTGCGCCGTTTCATAATCAACCGCCTGATTTGTCACTGCGAATTGGATTTCGCTGAAGTCACGCAATTATTTGACATAGAGCCGGAGAGTTATTTCGCTCGCGAACTCGCGCAACTCGCGCCTATGGAGGAGGACGGCTTGCTTGGCATTGATAAAGAAGGAATTAAGGTGCACAACAAAGGCCGCCTGCTTATCCGCCGTGTGTGCATGGTGTTTGACGAATACTTACAAAAAGCCAGGCAGGATTCACAACAGATTCGTTACTCAAAAATTATTTAACACATTGAAAATTTTTTTGGCAGATTGCAATAAAAAAGCCCGGCAGGAAAACCTACCGGGCGCAAAAGGCAGACGAGTCTGCCACGACAAGCTGGACGAGCAAAAAACAAGCGGACAAACAACAAGCAATCGAACAACTAAAAAATTACATAAAGCAATCAATAATAAGCCAACAAATAAAACTCATAACTCGCGCTTCAACTCCTGCTGCGCTAACGCAATCGCGCCTACAATTCCGGCTTGGCCGGCAAGCCCGGTGGGAACAATAAACTGATCTACCCGCGCGAGAATTGATTCAGGGGCATAACCGTTTATTAATTCCAGAAACTTGTTACGAATTAATGGAAAGAGTAATTTTTTATCCATCACCCCACCGCCCAAAATAATTTTTTGCGGTGCAAAACACTGGGTTAAATTCACGCACATAGTCGCCAGATAATGGGCTTCGTAATCCCAAGCGGCGTGGTCATCGGGCAGGTCTTTGCCATTAATGCCCCAGCGCTTGTTAATCGCCGTACCGGACGCCAAACCTTCCAGACAACCTTTATGAAACGGGCAACAACCCTCGTAGTCGTCCTGCAATGAAGCGCGCGGCATGAGCATGTGCCCGACCTCGGGATGAGTCACGCCCTGTAACAAGTTGCCGTTCACCACTATGCCGGCACCTATGCCAGTACCCACGGTGACGTAAATAAAATTACTGCAATCGCGTGCAGCGCCTGCCACTAACTCGCCCCAGGCTGCGCCATTTACATCGGTTTCAAAGGCGACAGGAACAGCAAATGCCGCACGAAAGTAACCGCAGACATCGGTGTTCGACCAACCCGCTTTGGGGGTTTTGGTAATAAAACCGTAATTGGCGGCACTGCGGTTCAATTCCACCGGGCCGAAACTGGCAATACCTATTGCCGCAAAGCGACCTTGCAACTCGTGCAAACCGGTATCAAAAAACGCTTTCACTGCCGCGAGAGTTACGTCCGGGCTGAGCGTGGGAAACGCTGCTTGCGCCAACACCTTGCCCTGCATGTCTGCAATTGCGCAATTAAACTTGGTTCCACCCGCTTCGATGGCGCCAATCAACACCCTATTCGCTGCTTGAGCCTCTCGTGACATATCAAATCTCAGAAGTTAGTTTTTATCTGCTTCAACTCGATTTATTAAAGCACTGTGATTTAATAAAAACAAGCTGATGTATTGGTTTTTTATCAAGTGGCATGAGAGGAGCTTTTTATTGACTACAAAAAAATGCCCGCCGGAGAGGTCGCCGGCGGGCATTGGAGAAGAGTCACAAATCAGTCAGGGAGAATTTAATCCCGCAGCGACAGCTGACCATCGGGCGCAACCAACACGGGAATCGGGTCAATAATATTGCCAATAAACTGACCACTGGCATCGTTACCCATAAATGCCATCAAATACCATTCACCATCCGGCCCTTTTATCAAACGGCCTGAATAGAGGCCGTCCTGTTTTGGACCAGTAAGGAAGCCGTTGCCCAAAGTGGTATAGGGCCCCAACATTGAGTCAGCAACAAAATATTTCACGCCGGTTTGCGGCTCACAGCCGGGTTCAGCTTTGTGTTTGGCGGAATGGAAACGGGTGGAGACTGAGCAGAATAAATAGTAGCGCCCGCCAATTTGTTCGATTTGCGGTACTTCCATCTCACCAAACCAACCGGGCGCCAGGAAGGCATCACCCACTGTCCAGTCCAGCAAATTGCTCGATGAGGCATAACCTATGGCACCTCGGCCATCCGGCTCGCCGCGATTCACACGGCAGGTCACCAGCATGTGGTAAAGATCTTGCTGTGGGTCTTTAAATACCCAGGGATCGCGCCATGAAGCATCGTGCCAATAGTCCAGATTAAGGCCGTCATACCAGCGCCCATCCAGCTCCACCACCGGGTTGCTATAGTGTTTGGTCCAGTGAATCAAATCAGGGGATTTGGCCAGACACACACGCTGTACCAAGCCTTTTTCCGCGCGTTTGGTGCCGGTGTAATACATCAACCACTCACTGCCGGCTTTGATGACACACCCGGTCCAGGTGGTGTAAGAATCGGGCGCATTATCATCACCCTGGGTGGGGGCTATGGCATCGGGCAGAACTGTCCAGTCGCGCAGGTTGGACGAAATCGCATGGCCTACAGACACGTTCCAATGGCGTAAATCCGGATTTTGCAATGCTTTATCGGCCTGCAAATAAAACATATGGTAGTCGGCGCCATCCACCGCAAACCAGAAATCCCACACCCACTTATCATTCAGCTGCAACACAGTCATTCCCCTTAAACGACAATAAAAATTCAGATCGCAGCTGACAGCATGGTGATTTACCGCTGCTCGCTACCGCCCTGATTCGTTAACATCACCGTGGTATCCGGTGAAAAATTGGCATAAAACGGCAGTATCGCACCGCCAATCGCGCGGGCATCCACACCGATAATTCCGCAGAAAACATCGGGCAAATACACACCTGCAGGAGTCAGCTCAGCCATCATTACCCGCAGGCGCTCCACCAGTTTTAAAACAATGACGCGCGGCAAATTGCCATCCAGCACTATGGCTTCAAAATCCAGTACACCAGTCGCGGAGAAAATCGCAAAGGTCAATGCTTGAGCGCAGTCTTCAATCCATTCGTCAACCGCGGCCTGGGCCGCCGGCAAAATACCGGGCAACTCGGAGATGTTGCTGATAGCAAAACCGCGCGCCTTGAGATGACGACGCAATACATAAATAGACGCGCGATTTGCCAATACCTCAAATGGCCCCTTGGGCGGAGGGCAGGAATCCAGTGTGGACGGCGATACCGGCATTGATGCCAGGGCGCCGGAATTGCCGTGCACCCCACTCTCCAAATTGCCTTGCAGCACTACGCCGCCGCCAACGAAAGTGCCGATAAACACATATAAAAAGTTTTTAACCTGATTGCCCAAACCAAATTGCAATTCAGCGATAGCGGCAGCCGAGCAATCATTTTCAATAAAAATCGGCAAGCTAATCCGCGCTGCCAGCTCCTGGTCAAATTTGAGCGAATTCCAGCGCGCTGCCAAAGCATCACTCATATTCAGTTCTTGCTGCCACCCCCCCATAAACCAAGGCATAGCTAGCCCCACGCCTACCAGTCGCGCCTGTTCAGCAGGGCTGAGTAGCACTTGTAGCTGGACAACCGCCTCGGCCACTTTGTCGAGCAAGAAGTCGGGGTCAGGAAGGCTGAACTCATGGGCAATTTTGCTAATCACATTGCCACCAAAATCCATCAGTAATATCTGGATATCGTTACGGCCGACATTCACCCCGATGGAGAAAGCGCCCTTCGGATCGATGCTGTACATGGTGGACGGCTGCCCCAAACCACGCTGCAACTTACCCCGTTGTGCCACCAACCCCGCAGACTCCAGGTCGTCAATAATCCGGGTTACCGCTTGGGGGGTGAGGTTGGATAAGCGCGCCAATTCAAATTTGGAGGCCATACCCAGACTACGCAAAGCGCTGATGAGTACGCGCTCGTTATACCTGCGCAGCCCACTCGAATTACTACCCTTGCTCATAACGACCCCTATTACCCTTAGAGAATATAAAAATCATTTCTTATCATGTAATCGAGTTGACTTAATTAAACCACTGTGAATAAATAAGTCAACCGTTATCCTAATCATACGCTTTTGAGTGCCCAACTCAAATGCTGTACTAGGATTAAACCAACGGGAATGGTTAACAGGGCCCTCCCAAGAGGAATCAGCCCCAACAGGAATCAAGCACGACAGGAATCGAGGCAGGCAAGACTCGCTCATTACCGGAGCCTAATAACTCACAATAAATTATCTCTTTGCACAGGGCTTACTCATGACTTCTGCACACCAAGAGCACAATCTGGTTCTTATCCGCTGGCTGACCTTTCTGATGTTTACCATGTTTGCCATGACCACCGATGCCGTAGGTGTGATCATTCCGGAAATCATCAAGGAGTTCGACCTCAACCTGACCCAAGCGAGTGCATTTCACTACGCCCCCATGATTGCCATCGCCTTCAGTGGCATTACTTTTGGTTTTTTGGCGGATCGCATCGGGCGCAAATACACCATATTGATTGGCTTGGGGCTTTTTGCCATTTCCTGCTTTTTATTTGCACTCGGCAGTTATTTTGAATTTTTTGTGGGCCTGCTGCTGATATCCGGTTGCGCTATTGGTATTTTCAAGACCGGCGCGCTGGCGTTGATAGGTGATATTTCCACCTCCAGCCAGGAGCACACCCGCACCATGAATACGGTGGAAGGTTTTTTTGGTGTCGGTGCGATCATTGGCCCCGCTATTGTCGCCTACCTTTTGGCCGCCAAAGTATCCTGGATTTATTTGTACATTTTCGCCGGTTTCGTTTGTTTGGCACTTATCCTGATCGCGGCGCGCGTAAATTACCCCAAGCATAAACCTGCCAGTGTGCAGGAAAAAATCGATGTAAAACGCACACTGAAAATGATTGGCAACCCCTATGCAGCCAGCTTCTCTGGCGCTATCGCACTCTATGTTGCGACTGAAGTTGCCATCTATGTATGGATGCCAACACTGTTAAAAGATTATTCCGGCAATGCAGTTTGGTTTGCGACTTACGCGCTTACGATATTTTTTGTATTGCGCGCCGGAGGCCGTTTTTTGGGCGCCTGGATTCTTACCAGGTTCCGTTGGACATCGGTAATGGCGTTATTCAGCAGCTGTATATTTCTGTGCTTTTTGGGCAGCATGTTGGGCGGGGTAAATTATGCTGTCTATTTGTTGCCTTTGTCAGGCTTGTTTATGTCGATGATTTATCCAACACTTAATTCCAAAGGCATTAGTTGCTTTAATAAAAGTGAACACGGCACAGTCGCCGGCGTGATTTTATTTTTTACGGCGGTAGCGGCTGCGCTTGGCCCCTTGTTGATGGGCGCGGTAGGGGATTTATTTGGCCACGTAAAATACGGTTTCTATCTGGCAACGGGTTTTGCAGGCCTTTTATGTTTGGCGATGATTTTTAACTGGATCAAAAATCCTGCCGATAAACACTTAGCGCAATTGGAAGCCAGTCAATACGGTGGCCATTAAATATCACTTGCAGAGTTAAGTCGCTCCGGCAATTTTTTCAGGGTGTAAATGTCGTAGCGACTGGATTTTCCTTCGAGCTGATAAGAAGGCGCCTGATCATTTAATAAAGACGCCTTGCGCGGCCGCTTCACCACCACACGATAATTGGCATGAGCTAACGCCAGTGGCAATAGTGCATCCGCGTCCTCGTCTTTACCTACCAGCGAATGAAACGCCGCCATTTCTTTTTTTACATCGGCAGTTTTATTGCGCTCGGGAAACATAGGATCGAGGTAAATAACATCGGGATAATAGTCTGCAGTCAGGGATTGAAGATAGGCCAAACTATCTTGCTTCACTAATTGCATACGCGCTAGCACTTCGCCCAGCTCTGCATCTTCCAAGGCAAAATCCCGGGCGCGTTCCAGCCCATTATTTAGCAGGCAGTGGACTATCGGCGAACGCTCAATCATAGTCACCGAGCACCCCAGAGTGGCCAATACAAAACTGTCTTTCCCGAGCCCTGCAGTTGCATCTAATACACGGGGATAAACGCCTGCTTTTATACCCACCGCTTTGGCAATCATCTGACCTTTACCGCCACCAAATTTACGGCGATGATCAACTGCACCCTCAGTGAACTCCGCCCGAATAGGCCCTGGCGCCTTGCGGCCAGTTTGTTGTAATTCAACACCATGAGCAGCAATCACTAAAACAAAATCAACCTCATCAATGTCACTTGGGTTGCGCTCGTGCAACAGAGGTAAGGAAAATTGCTGGGCGAATAGTTCAGCCTGTGCCAACAGCTCAGGGTCGTTACACAAAAGCGCAATCTTGATCGACATAGGATACAAAGACATTTCAACAAAATGATTGCGGCATTATCGACACAGCCGTCAATTGCCGCAATCATTTATTCGACCTTCTTATTTTTCCATATTAAAACGAACCCTATCCCTCACATTAGGAGTTGCCACTGGAGTCCCGTCAATAACGTTTGGCTTATAGCGCCATGTTTTCACAGCTTTAATCACACTACGGTTAAAAATATTGGAGGGTACAGCTTCCAGAATACGAATATTTTCCGTGGTTCCGAGTGCCGTAACATCAAACATGATATCCACATAACCTTCAATACCACGGGCTGCAGCGCCTTGTGGGTATGGTGGCGCGATGCGAATAATAGGCACCATTTGGCCAGCAAATCCGAACCCCGAATCAATCGGCGGTTTTACTGCAACCGGCGGCTCACCAAAATTAAGACCGGGATTTATCTGCACCTCGACAGGCTCAGTGATATTAATAACAGGAGGCGGTACTTGCTCTACAGGACGCACGGGCGGCTCGTCAATGATTGTGGGAATATCACGGGGAATATCCAGTATCACTTCGGGTATGGGTGGTATGGGTTTGGGCAGCTGCAGCGGATAGTCGTTGTTAACCAAAGAATGCATAGCATACAAAAGACAAAAAGTAGCCAACAGTGCCGCCGGAAAAATTTTCAGTATCCACATCAATAGTGAATTTGAAAAATCAAGTGCATCAATTGAAACTGGAAAACTATTCATAAATGTATCCTCAGGTTATTAAAGGCAAAGCAATACCCTGCCAGGTGTGGCATACAAAAAGTAAAACGGAGAGGCTTGGAAATTTACCGTCGTCGCGCTGCTAAATCAGGGTGATCCGCTGGCGCGCTTGAATTGTCCTGCACAAGCGTAAACCGAAACAGTTCAGTTACACCGTGCACAACAATGGGCTGGCCATCAAACAACTGTGGCCTGTAATGAGATTTTTTTAATGCACTTAATACACTGCGATCAAAAATAGCTGAAGGGGAATGGGCAATAACCTGCGGATTTACAATATAACCATCTGCATCGATCGTAAATTCAACTTCGACCCAACCTTCAATACCCTTGTTCAGTGCTTGCGCAGGATACTCAGGCGTCACGAGTTTTAAGGGCAAATACCCTTCCACTTGAATTCTTGGCAACTGCAAACCCTGAGCATTATCCAGCTCCACTTGTGTTAATCCTTGTAATTCAGTTTTATCCGGGCGAGGCGCTTCAATATGCAAATGCTCCAGCTGTTCAATTGATGCTGGAGGAGCCGTCATCGCAGGTTTTAATGCTTGTACCAATTCCCAAGAAAATCTTTCACTGCGTATGCCGCGCTCTGACACAATTGAATCTTGCAATTCGGGCAAGCGAATTACTAATGAAGAACCTGCGGATTTTGTCATTTGTTCGCGCAGAGGAACCCATTGCACACACGAAAAGATAATTAACAATAAGCTACCAAGCACAATCCAGTACTGTGCTGATTCTGCGACTAAAGGCTGGTGCGGCCTCTGATGATCAAGCACTGCCAAAATGCGTTGATGTATTTCAGAGTGACCACGCATATACAAAGCGCTATCTTTAGCTTCCAGTGCTGTTGTCAAACTGGCAAAGGAAAGCAAATTTCTAGCGTAAATCAGGTATTTATCCCGCAGCCTGTAAATATAATCATCCGCTGCAATTTCGGCTTGCAAACTCAATTGGTGAGCCAACCACCAAAGTGGCAATAAAAACCAAAAAATGGCACAAGCTACCTTTACAAGTATGCTAATCGGCCAATCGCAACGCGCCACATGCCCTAACTCATGCACAAGCACACTGATGAGCTTATCCTCGTCCCACAATAAAGCAGCACGAGGCAATAAGATGACAGGGCGAAAAAAACCCCAGGTATGTGGCGACTTGATTTCCGCTGAAGTTAATAATCTAACCGGACGACGTACATCTATCAGTTCGCACAGCGCATTTTTCTGCGCGATTAGTTCCGGGGCAATAATCTCTTGGGCTGTTTTTTGTTGCAGCCAAAGTCCAACAATACCCAGTACTAAATAAGCTAGCAAGCTAGTGGCCGGCAATAAATAAATTGCTGCAACCAATAGTCCTTGATTAATTGTTAAGCCCTGTTCCAACCAAAGACTCAACCGCGTTAAAAATCCCAGTGGAAACCATTGGGCAAAAAGTTCCAGCAAATTAATGTTAATTGGTATTACTGGAGCAAAGGCCGCTATCACTGGTAGTATCAAAAGACTAATAAAGCCAAGACTCAGCACAAAGTGCTGAAGCGCTGCAGACTTGTGACGGACCAACAACCACAGCAACAACGTTACAGTGGTTAAAACCAGAGGTTTCACCAGGCCTGTAATCAATATTTCTGCGGTTGCTGCGTTATCCATAAAACATCCCTTATGCAAATTACTGAAGCGGTGATGTTATCGAACTGATCGCGATGATTTTGCAGCACCTTCTTTTTTTGCTGCATCGTCTATAGCCTGCTGTAGTTGTTTTATTTCATTTTCACTCAGCGGGTTTTTATTCATTCCCAACAAAGCATTAACGGCTGCTGCTGTTGATCCACCAAAAAAAGTTTTCAACAATTTTTGCAGCGCCGACACGCGAGCTTCTTCTGGCGCAATACGGGGAAAATAAATATAACGCGGCCCCTCCTCACGAAAATCGACTATTTGTTTTTCTACTAATTTAGCCAAGAGCGCCCTGACCGCAGAATAACTGGGCGCATCGGGAATTGCCGCGCGCACATCCTGGGCGGAGAGTTCCCCCGCTTCAAATAGAGCGTCCATTATTTGTCGCTCGCGGCGACTCAGCTGCGAGGCAGCCACTTTATTCACATCATCCAAGGTCATAAATCACCAACTAATTATCCCGGCAAATGCTAATTTTTTAGCACCATGCTAATAAAATAGCACCATTGCCTTGGGAGTCAAGAAAAAGATGCTAAAAAATTAGCACCTTTGTTCAGCGCCTTCGCTCTCACTCCTAACTTCGCCTGCAGGCAATAAAAAAGCCGCTGCGGTTACCCGAGCGGCTTTGGAGTCAGCAGGTGCTGAACACTATTATTGCTCGTTAGGCACCAACTCCAGCTCTACGCGACGATTTTGTTCACGACCAATCGGAGTATCGTTACTGGCAACCGGGTAGCGCGAGCCATAGCCGTATGATTGGATTCGCGAGCTAGACACTTTCTGGCTGCGCAGATACATGGCTACGCTGTCTGCACGGCGTTGGCTAAGTGGTTGATTGATACTGTCGCTACCGGTTGAATCGGTGTGACCGGTTACGCGAATAGAAGTTTGGTTGAACTCAGCCAGCACTTTAGCCACCGAATTCAATACATCAAAAAAATCGGAACGAATATCAGCGCTATTGGTAGCAAAAGTAATATTGCCCGGCATCACCAGATAAAGGTTATTACCCTCACGCCTTACTTGCACACCAGTACCTTGCAGCTCCTGACGCAGCTTGGCTTCCTGACGATCCATGTAGTTACCTACACCACCGCCTACAACGCCACCGATAGCAGCGCCTTTGAGTGCACGCTCACGGCGATCTTTTGCATTATCGCCAGTCGCTGCGCCCAATACCGCACCCGCTAACGCACCTATACCAGCGCCTTTTGCCGTTTTGCTGGTTTTTTGCTCGCCAGTATAAGGATCGGTAGTAGTGCAACCAATCAATCCAACAGACAAGAATAAGGCTAATAAATATTTCATAATGAGTCTCCGTTAAAACCAAAGTGACCGAGAATAGTAAACGTAATTAAAATAGATGCTGAATACACCAAACATACCAGCTCAATCCTTGCGGATGATTGGTTTGGCTTGATTGTTAATAAAATCAACTGAACCAATACTGAATTGACGATTCTATCATTGATGACAAGGGATTATCTGATTAAAGTAAGAAGCTGCTGTTAGCCAACTTTTCTCTTCTATCCTCCCCATATCGCAAACAAGGTACGCAAATATGCAGAGCAACTATGCACTCTCCACAGGCAAATATCTTTGGATATTTTTTGCCTTGTTATGCAGCTTACTCGCTAGCGGGTGCAAAAATTATTCAGTCAGCGTGAATGACAATCTGGTGTATGTCCCACCATCAATTTTTAAAGATTACACCATTGCGGATCAACGGCTATTCGATTGCGTAGAGCAAACTATTTACGATAAAAAAATCACTAGCGCAGAAGATTTAACATCTCTCAATTGCAGCAATGCAGCCATTAAATCATTAACAGGTTTGGAAAAATTTTTTGCACTTAAAGAGCTAAATCTGGCAGAAAACCAAATTGATGATATAACAACGTTAGCAATGCTAGGCCGCTTGGAAAATCTGAAGCTCAATGGGAATCAAATAGAGGATGCAACTGCTTTACTGAATTTGCTGCATTTAAAGCAATTGGATTTACAAGAAAATGACAAGTTAAACTGCAAGGGCTTGCAACAAATAGTAAATAATCTGACCAAAACCGCTGCACAAGTTTTATTGCCCGAACAGTGCATAAATTAGCGTAAGCAAAAGGAAGCCGAATTCAACTTTATCCGGACTTAGGCATTAATAGATTATTAAAGCGCGCATCGGCGCGCTTAATTACCACCGCGGACAAACATCAATCCTATAGTATTGCGCAACTGATGAACCACACGCATACGTACTGGTTCAACATTAATAGCGCCAACTGCTTTTTTAAACTTCACCATTACTTCAGTGCCAACTGGTGGACAAATTTGATTTTCAATTTGCACCTGAGCCCCGCCGTCTGAAATATCTTTAGCAAAACCAACAATGGTGCCAAAACTGGGGTTGGACATTTCAACTCTGACTGATGTCGAGGTGCGTTCAAAAACGCGACGTTCGTTCACAATAACATCTCCATTTCAATCTCCGCGCGCGAGCAATGATCAATATTTATAGATTATAGTTTCTAATTGCCAGAACACACAGCAGCAACAAAAAAGGGGCCGGAGCCCCCTTCTATTTCCAATTGCGACTACAACTAAAAAGTCAGACCCAACCGCTGACCAACCATCTCATAAGACTCGACCACATTACCAAGATTTTGACGGAAGCGATCTTTATCCAATTTTTCACGGGTGTCTTTATCCCACAGACGACAGCCATCCGGCGAAAACTCATCACCAAGAATTACTTCACCCTTATGCAGACCAAACTCCACCTTGAAATCAACCAACAGCATATTGCCTTCAGCAAAAAGCGCTTTAAGTATGTCATTGATTTTAAAGGTAAGTTCTTTCATGCGCGCCAATTGTTCAGGGGTGGCCCAACCAAAGGATTGCACATGGGATTCATTGACCATGGGGTCACCCAAGGCATCATTTTTCAAGAACAACTCAAAAGTAGGAGGATTTAATTCCAATCCCTCTTGAACCCCCAAACGACGCACCAGTGAACCGGCAGCCAGATTGCGTACCACACACTCCACGGGGATCATCTCCATGGTCTTAACCAGCACTTCAGTGTCAGACAGGAGTTTCACAAAGTGGGTAGGAATACCAGCTTCTTGCAGCTTACCCATAATGAAAGCATTGAACTTGTTATTCACCATGCCTTTGCGATCCAACTGCTCGATACGCTTGCCATCAAAGGCAGAAGTATCATTGCGAAATAACATAATCAAATGATCTGGATCATCTGTTTTGAAGATGGATTTGGCTTTGCCAGCGTAGAGTTGTTCGCGCTTTTCCATTAATGGGCCTGCTATTTAAAGGTAAAGGTAATAAATCGAATTAACACACAGATAACCAGTCAAATCCCTGGTTTTGACACGCAAAAGTCACTTGTTTGACCTCCGCCGTGACGGGTGCCAAAGCGGCTTGTGCCAGCTCTAGCGAATTATTTTGCTGACTGATATGGGCAATCACCAAGTGCTGCAAACGCGCACAATCCAAACGCTGCAGGAAGCCAGCGGCCTGCTGGTTACTCAAGTGCCCCCACAAACCACCTACCCGCTGCTTAAGTGAAGTAGGGTAATCGCCCGAAGCAAGCATTGCCGGATCATGATTGGCCTCCAACAACATTGCATCCAGATTTTGGTAATGCGCCTCTACATGAGCAGTTATGCTGCCCAAATCAGTAAGAACACCCAAGCGTCGACCTGCATATTCAAACACAAACTGGGATGGCTCACGCGCATCATGAGGAACCGCTACAGGGGTGACCTGTAACTGGTCGAGCTCAAATGGCTGGTAAGCCTCGATCAAACGTAGATCCGGCAACTCCCCCATGTTGCGACTATGATATGTGCCTGGCGTCATATAAACCGGCAAATCATAGCGACGCGCCATGGCCGCAACACCTTTTATGTGATCTGTATGCTCGTGGGTAACCAGTATAGCGGTCAGGTCTTCTGCCCGCTTACCCAAGCGCGACAGGCGCTCATTGGCCTGTTTGACGCTGAATCCACAATCGATAAGCAGTGTGCCTGTGCCCCATTCGACAAGCGTCGAATTACCGCGGCTGCCGCTGCCCAGCGACGCAAATCTAAAAGGTCCTGACATTTAGATCAGATTTTTACGCAACAAAGTCACCAAGTGGCGTGCCTCACCAGTAGGTAAGCGCTTACCGTAAGGGTCGCGAACACGCACAATAAAATCGTTGTTATCACCTGTAATAACAATCAAATAACCGGGCGCTTTGGGCAATACTTTTTCTTTCTTGCGTTCTGAGCGCGGAGCAGCTTCAAACTCGTCTCCCGTCAACATGTTGGCTTTAATCTGAGCAAGACTGTAAGGCGTTGTGGGTGGTTTGGGATTCAATCCAATTCTAAAAAGTCGCTTAAAAAATCCAGGCTTGGCATCTTCCGGATCCTTATAGTGAACATAGTAAAGCGCCGCATCAGCATCAGCCTCGAAGGTTGTAAAACCATCTTTTTTAGCAGCATAGGCCAAAGTAGCAAAAGCCCGGGTGCGATCAAGTTTGATTTGCATAGCTGGCTCACCACGCAACATCGTCAGGTTAGCTTTTACTGAACCACCAATTGCCTGTGCAAGTAACGATGTGCCACCCTCGGCTGTCTCGCTCGCCAAGGTAGCAGCTAACTCGTCCAGCATCCATTTTTCGCGCTCAGCATTTATCGACTTACGCGGCCAATTCATATCGGCTGCAGGTTTTTCACTGGCGGGAACACTCATGTGGACAATGTGAATTTCTGTCGTTTCAGGTTGAACCCCCTGATCAATCTGCAAGCGATAACGATCATAGGTAGCCAGATCAGTTTTGAATTGCAACCAGCTGGTTTCAATAATGCCGCGGCTAATATCAGCGCGACTAACCGGCAAATTATTTACATTCAGGAAATTACGAATTCGTGGCCACACCTCGCCGGGAGCAGCATTGAGCAAGATCCAGCTTTCACCACCAACTCGCTGAATTTTCACATTTTCCTGCTCCAGATTTGCAGAAAGCGGCATAGGACGCGGCACTTCAGTATCTATGGAGTCCGGATCATAACCAAAATCAGTCGCTGTGATAGGCGGTATAGGATAAAGCTCACCCATTGCTTCAGAATGCTTGCCCGCAGGCAAAACCAGAGGCGGGATATTATCTGCCTTGAGGTAGTCGCTCTCGCGATTGCGAAATACCCCCTCATCGCCAAAAAACATACCGCACCCAGACAGGGAGATCCCTAAAGAAGCCACAAGTAACAACTGCAGCGGGCGATTGATGCGGTAAGCGGATATTTTTATCGTCATTGCGCTATATAAACTCATGAATCTTCTCATCGACAACAGCACATCAGGAGGTGGTTAAACACCAGCTGCCTGCATAGCTGTTTTAAGCTGTTGGTGATACTGCTCCGACAAACGTGTCAGCGGCAGGCGAATACCCGATTGAATCAACCCCATTTGTTCCACAGCCCATTTAACCGGAATAGGGTTGGATTCAACAAACATGGCAGCATGCAAAGGCAGCAAACGTTGATTAATTGCACGTGCTTCTTCAGCATTACCTGCCAAGGCCAATTCGCACATACGCGCGATGGCAGCAGGTACGACATTCGCCGTGACAGAAATATCCCCTTTACCACCTAAAAGTATTAAATCAACCGCAGTTGCGTCATCGCCAGAGATGATGGCGAAGTCCACTGGCGCTTGCTCTACCAGCAAACGAGCGCGCTCAAGATCACCTGTCGCCTCTTTAATACCGATGATATTGGCAATTTTGGCCAAGCGCAGGGTAGTTTCCGGTTTCATATCTACTCCGGTGCGCCCCGGCACGTTGTACAGGATTTGTGGTATGGCAACCGCTTGGGCGATATGCGCATGGTGTAGGTACAAACCTTCCTGGGTAGGCTTGTTGTAATAGGGAGTAACCAACAGACAAGCATCCGCTCCTGCATCTTTTGCAGCCTGGGTAAGTTCAACTGCTTCAGACGTGGAGTTGGCACCGGTTCCAGCGATCACTGGTATACGACCATTAACTTGATCTACCACTTTTTTAATGACTGCGAGATGCTCTTCTACCGTCAGGGTGGCTGACTCACCGGTCGTGCCTACGGCAACAATCGCATGGGTTCCCTGCTCAAGATGCCAGTCCACCAATTTGTGCAAACTCGCCCAATCCAGGGAGTTATCTGCATTCATGGGGGTCACCAGGGCAACCATACTGCCTTGAATCATCGGGAGCTCCGTTAGTCAGCAAATAAAGCTGGCATCAAATAAATAAGGAAAGAAATAAGAATTAAAAGAAGGTCATCGCACGAAAGGCGCAATGGTACTGAGTGGGGCCATCCGAAACAAGCTAAACCCCACTCTGGCACACCATCGCGCCCTGTTTACTACTTTTAAAATCGCGACTTAGTTTTTCACTCGATCATTACTTTTTAAAATCGAGCATTCGCTGCAGAGGGATCATCGCCTGACGCCCCAATTCTGGATCGACATGGATCTCGTTGCCTGCACGATCAAACACGCTGGCAAGATTATCCAGCACATTCATTGCCATCCAGGGGCAGTTGGCACAAGAGCGGCATGTCGCACCACTGCCTGCCGTTGGTGCTATATGAAAAACCTTATCAGGATTCAACTGCTGCATTTTGTAAAAGATGCCCTGATCAGTTGCCACAATAAACTCACGGTTAGGCAATGTTTGCGCCGCTTTAATCAATTGCGAAGTCGAGCCTGCCACATCAGCCAAATCTACTACCGCCTTGGGCGATTCAGGATGCACTAGCACCGCTGCATCCGGGTAGAGCAATTTTAAGTCCTCCACCCCCTTGGCTTTAAATTCTTCGTGCACAATACAGGCACCGTCCCACAACAAGACATCTGCACCGGTTTTTTGTTGCACATAAGCACCTAGATGTTTATCTGGCGCCCAGAGGATTTTTTTACCCTGACGATCCAAATAGTCGACAACATCCAGAGCAATACTGGAGGTAACCACCCAATCAGCACGGGCTTTTACTGCGGCAGAGGTATTGGCGTAAACCACCACGGTGCGATCAGGATGCTGATCGCAAAACGCAGAGAACTCCTCAATAGGGCACCCCAGATCCAATGAACAAGTAGCCTCAAGCGTAGGCATTAACACACGCTTCTCAGGAGTGAGAATTTTGGCTGTCTCGCCCATGAATTTCACACCTGCAACTATCAATGTATCGGCGGAATGATTTTTTCCGAAACGAGCCATTTCCAATGAATCAGATACACAACCACCCGTCTCTTCTGCCAGCGCCTGAATTAAAGGATCAGTGTAGTAATGAGCAACCAACACTGCATTGTGCTGCTTCAGCAGGGACTTGATACGCGCCTTGTATTCCGCCTCTTGTTCAGGCGTGTATTGCGGCGCACTCCAAGCGCGGGCAAGGTGTTGTTTTACCAAGTCCTGCGCATTGGGGTCGCGCGGAGCGAGACTTACGCGCTCGGTCACATTCAAAAGCTCTGACATAAAATTGCCTCGGTGGTCACTTACCCGCACGGCAAGCAAGAAAATCGCGCCAGATTTTATCACAGCGCGATATTCTCAACGGGAAAATTAACTGCGCGCGGAAGAACTTCGACGCAATAAAAAAGGGCGCTAACAAGCGCCCTTTTAGAAATTACGTAAATGGTGGGTCGTGCTGGATTCGAACCAGCGACCAATTGGTTAAAAGCCAACTGCTCTACCGACTGAGCTAACGACCCACAGACGCATTTTGTTTTCACCGCTTTTTATGTTGAAAGTGGTGGGTCGTGCTGGATTCGAACCAGCGACCAATTGGTTAAAAGCCAACTGCTCTACCGACTGAGCTAACGACCCTAAATGCGAGGCGCGTATAATAAGGTTTTGATGCAAAAAGACAAGCGTTTTTTTGAAACTTTTTATCATCACCAACAAGATTGGCAGCAATAGCTCAAACAAAAAACAATTTGCACTGCAATCAAACAATATCACTAGCGCTTGTTCAGGCGCATGGCGCAATACCCAGGGCAACAGCAAACTTTAAGTCCCGATGGGCAAATTCTGACCTATCATTCATGAGGAAAATCACGGTTTACAGACACTCATGAGATTCACGCATGCCGCTTGCGCAATTCGCAGAAAATACACCTGGAGCCAGTAAAATCAAAATAAGCCACTGTTTGTTCTTAGTGTTGGCTTATGTTTCCACTGGCTTGCTGGGGCTACTCGTGCCTTTTGAAAACGCCAAGGTGACTCTCTTTTGGCTGCCCAGTGGCATAGCTGCGGCTGCCCTTTACAGGTGGAATACCAAACTCTGGCCATGCGTTTTTGTGGCCGCCTTGATTATCAATATAAGTTCAGGGCACAACCTGCTATTGAATCTATTGATTGCTGCAGGGAACACACTGGCACCACTAGCGACTGTCTGGCTATTGAGACATTTCAACTGCGACCTCGCGAGCCTGGATCGCCGAAACGCGATTGGTTTTTTTCTGCTCGGTGCTTTGAGCATGACATTGTCAGCGCTGGTGGGGTCCAGCCTCTTGGGTGTTTATCATCAGTTGTCATTGGAAACCTCGGCATATATTGCAATTGCCTGGTGGATGGGCGATAGCCTGGGAGTCTTTTTGGCAATGCCTGTGCTCGTTAATATGAATCGCAAATATCTCGAAAAGGTAGCAAAACGCAAAAAAGATTTTTTTATGATCATGGCAACCAGCCTGGCAATGGGCCTGATTTGTTTTCCGCTGAACAACTACGCAGATGGCGCACATCTTCCCATCGTTTTTATCACCTTTGTGTGCGTTGCCTGGGCCGCGTTATGGTTTGGTTTATTTGGGAGCGCATTGACCACTATCGGTTTCTGTTTTCTCGCCATTTGGGCCACAGTCAACAATTTGGGGCCGTTCGTCCTACCCAACCTTCACTTGAGTTTTTGGTTGATTTGGCTGTACACCGCTGGCACCGTCATCCTCGGCTTTATGATCACAGCGGCTCACATCACGATTTCCAACAGTTACGACCGCTTGGTGCAATCCGACCTCCATCAGGAGCAACAGCAAGCACAACTGGCCCATGCTCAACTGATGGCGCGACTAGCACACTGGCAGTGGGACCCACTGGGTGATGACTATCAATTCAGCCCATCCATACACACTCTCTTCGGGCTACCCAAGGAACACCTGAATGGCAAGATGAAGGGTTTTGTCGATACATTTATTCATCCTGATGATCGCCTGTTGTTACAGGTCGCGCTGAAATCAGCCCTGGAACAACCGCAACCACTGTCGCTGGATGTACGCCTGGACACGCGGAGCAGCCAATCTTATTGGGTTCAACTACAAGCCGACAAAAGCAGCGGGACACAGGCGCCACTGCTACAAGGCACAATTCAGGATATTACTGAGCGTAAACGGCTGGATTTGGCGCTCGCTGCTGCCGCTGCTGATGCTGCATCGGCACCTGACTTTTTTGTCACTATGCTACGCGCGCTGAGCGAGGCAGTTGGAGCGGATCATGTGTTAATCAGCTTGATTGACGCTGAAAACCCAATGCAAGCCCATACTCATACCTACCTCAAGCGCGGCGAGCTCCAACCAAATTTTAGCTATGACCTGAAACACACCCCCTGCGCCGATGTGATGGACGAAAACCTTTGCTACGTCAGCGAAGGGGCTGTGAGCCACTATCCTGATGATGAAATGTTTCGCGCTTATCGCATAGAAAGTTACCTTGGTGTCGGTATCCGCAATGCAGAAGCCAAGCCGATTGGTATTTTAATAGCCATGGCCGAGCACCCCATCCCTGTCTCCCCGCAATTAAGTTCACTGCTGATGATTTTTGCCGAGCGTATCGGCGGCGAATTACGTCGCGCGCAGGATCAGGAAAAGATTTATAACCTGGCATTTTTTGATCCACTCACCCGCTTGCCCAATCGCCGCATGCTGCAGGATCGCCTGAGGCTGGTTATCTCCCAGAGTGCGCGCAGCAAACAATATGCAGCGCTGCTATTTATCGACCTGGATCACTTCAAACTACTCAATGATACGCGCGGTCATCATATTGGCGACCAGTTACTGGTACAGGTTGCGGAGCGTATTAGCAGTATTATTCGCAGTTCGGATTTGGCTGCCCGCTTGGGTGGCGATGAGTTCGTGGTGGTCTTTGATAACCTGGGAGAAAATCCGCAAGACGCCGCACTGGAGGCCAAAAAACGCGCGGAGCAGCTACATCAGCTCATCAGTCTGCCCTATGCACTGCGGCAATCGGTTTATCACTGCACCATAAGCATTGGCGTGAGCCTGTTCAACAGCCAAAATGATTCGATTGATGATTTGTTGCGCCATGCCGATGCCGCCATGTACCAAGCCAAAGACAGCGGTCGCAATGCCATCCGCTTTTTTGATCCCATGATGCAATCGCATCTGGAAAAACGCGCAGCCATTGAGGAGGATTTACGCAGCGCCCACGACTCGCACCGGCAGCTTATCCCCTACTATCAGGTGCAAGTAAATGCCCAAGGCAAGGCAATCGGGGTGGAGTTATTATTGCGCTGGCAACACCCACAAAAAGGCATGATTTCTCCTGCAGACTTTATCCCTGTTGCCGAGCAGACTGGCTTGATAGTCCCCATGGGGCGCGAGGTAATTCGGCAGGCCTGCCAACAATTAATCCGCTGGCGTCAGCATCCCGAATTTGCCCACTTGAATATCGCAGTGAACGTGAGCCCCATTCAGTTCAATCAGCCTAATTTTGTCGAGGATGTACTGACAATTGTGGACGACAGTGGCGTAAACCCGCAGCAGCTCAAATTGGAGCTGACCGAAAGCTCACTGCTAAAGAATGTTGACCAGAGTATCGGCAAAATGCAGCAATTGCAGGATCGCGGCATAGGGTTTTCGATGGATGACTTCGGCATCGGCTACTCGTCCCTGTCCTATCTCAAGCGCTTGCCACTGGATCAATTGAAAATTGACCAAACATTTGTGCGCGACATAGCCATAGACCCCAACGATGCGATTATTGCCCGCACTATTATCGCCATGGCGCACAACATGAATTTGCAAGTGATTGCAGAGGGTGTGGAGACAGATGATCAGCAAAAGTTTCTGGAGCAGAACGGGTGCAGCTTGTTTCAGGGTTACTTTTTTGGGCGCCCCATGCCACTTGAGCAGCTTGAACAGGAACTCAGGGCGCGTGGTTACTGCGGATAATCACACCACCTGGTAGCGGGTTGGGTCAGCCACACCTGCCTGCACAAACCCCTGCTTACGCAGACGACAACTGTCACACTTACCGCAGGCTTCACCCAAATCGTTAGCTTGATAGCAAGACACCGTAAGACTGTAATCCACCCCCAAGGCTATACCCTGCTGGATAATCTCGGCTTTGCTCAAGTGAATAAGCGGTGTGCGGATATGCAATTTATTGCCTTCGGCACCGGCGCGGGTGGCAAGGTTAGCCATGACTTCATAAGCGGCAATATATTCCGGGCGACAATCCGGGTAACCAGAAAAATCCACCGCATTGACACCAATGAATATATCGTCGCAACCCAACACCTCAGCCCATCCCAGCGCGATGGACAAGAACACGGTATTGCGCGCCGGCACGTATGTCACCGGTATACCACCGGTCTCCTCTTCGGGTACGGCAATACTGTCGTCAGTCAACGCCGAACCACCAATCGCACGTAAATCCAGCTTGATAACCTTGTGCTCAACCGCACCCAGCGCCCGGGCAGTGCGCTCTGCTGCAGCTAACTCAGAGCGGTGGCGCTGCCCATAATCAAAACTCATTGAGTAACAGGCGTATCCTTCACTGCGTGCGATAGCGAGCACAGTGGTGGAATCCAAACCACCGGAAACAAGAACAACGGCTTTTTTTTGCGACATAACTCAATCAACCACATCAGATAAGGAAGTAAGCAGGGCTAAACACAGGATGACAAGGCACGATAACAATGAATGCACTACAGCAATAAAAGCACCGACAAACTGGAAGCGCCGAAAAACGATTAATGACCGGGAGTGTCGTTCCATAACAACTTATGCAACTGTAGCTGGAAACGCACAGGTAAATTATCCGCGAGAATCCATTCCGCCAGTGTGACTGCCTCTATCTGGCCAAAACTCGGGGAGAAAAGCACCTCGGCAACGCGCCCGGCCAGTTGGTGCTCATCCAACTTGAACCTTGCCCAGTCGTAATCCTCACGGCTACAAATCACAAATTTGACCTGATCATGTCGACTCAGCAAAGGAATATTCTCCCAGCGGTTGCGACCGACCTCGCCGGAACCCGGCGTTTTCAGATCCATGACTTTAATAACCCGGGGGTCCACATCATCCAGCGGCAAGGCACCACTGGTCTCAAGGGATACACTATAACCCGCATCACACAATGCGGTTAGCAGGGTCAAGCATTCACGCTGGGCAAGAGGCTCACCACCCGTCACGCATATATAACGAGGATTGAAGCTGGCAACTTTGGCAAGAATTTCGTCGATCTGTAATCGCTCACCGCCATAAAATGCGTATTCAGAATCACAATAGCCGCAGCGCAGCGGGCAACCAGTAAGGCGCACAAACACCGTGGGCAATCCAACAGTATTGGATTCCCCCTGGAGCGAGTAAAAAATTTCAGTGATTTTTAGGCTGGCTTGGGTCATGGCGGCAGACTGCTTGAATGCGGGCGGGATAATTAAAGCGGCGCGCAGTTTACCCCAAAGCCAGCTCCCGATGCGAGGATCGGGCAGCAACAGGGTTTGCCCTCTGCTCCGCAGCGCTGGTATGCTGGTTGATGCCGTTTTTTTAGTCCATCGATTTTTCACAAGACTACTTCTGGATTCATGATTAAACCCACCAAAACCCGCCGCCAATTGCATCAGGAACTGGAAGAGCAAATCCAGGAGTTTCTGCAGCAAGGGGGACAAGTCAACGAGGTTCCGCGCGGCCTGAGTGGCAGGGCAGATGCCAATGGTCCCTTGATCAGCATATTCGATGGTAGCAGTCAGGAAGACCGCACTCCGCTACCTGAAGTAGTTGCGGCAATTGAAGCTCGCAAAAAACCACCCGTCACCGCTAAACCCAAGAAATCGCGCCCACGCAAAAAAGTGATTCTCGATGATTTTGGCCAACCGCTGCGCTGGGAATGGGTTGAAGACTAGGCCAGCTTGATGCCAAACCCGTTGCAGATGGGACATACCAATAAAAAAACGCCGCAGAGACAAATCCCTGCGGCGTTTTGCTAGCGGGTACAAAAAATAACTCAGAGCCAATCTTTGCGCTTGAAATACCAGTAAGGCAAAACCGCTGAGAGCAGCATAAGCACCACAGCTACTACAAAACCGTATTTCCAATCGGTGTGAGGGATGTATTCAAAGTTCATCCCGTAGGCGCTCGCAACCACAGTAGGCGGCAGGAATACCATGGCGGCAATGGAGAAAATTTTGATAATCTGGTTTTGTTCGATATTGATAAAACCCTGGGTCGAGTCCATCAGAAAGTTGATCTTGTCGAACAAAAACGCAGTGTGCGACATAAGTGTATCCACATCGCGCTTAATCTCGCGGGCGGTCTCTTGCAACTCAAAGGACTCGCGCAGGTGACGCTGCAAAAATGAAATAGAACGCTGGGTATCCATCAGACACAACCGGATTTTACCGTTGCTGTCCTCCAGTTTGGCGAGCCGATCAATCGCATCTTCCAGCTCGGCATCGGCGTCCTCCAGCACCATGTGGCTAACGTCCTCCAGCTTGCGATGTATGTCTTCGAGCGCGTCAGCAAGGTTTTCCACTTTCTGCTCAAACATAGTTACCAGCAGATCCTGAGGGGACGCTACCTGCACCTGCCCTGCGCGCGCGCGCATACGCAGCAGGCGGAAATCTGCAAGATCGCCATCGCGTACACTGATCAGACGTTTTTCCTGGAGAATGAAGGCGACCGTAGCGGTACTGTGACGACCCGAGTCACCCGGTGCCAGAAACAAGGAGTGGACATGAATTCCCATATTGTCCTGAAAGTAACGTGCGGAGAATTCGATTTCCTCAACATCGTCTGACTCAGGCAGCTCAGCGCGCAAAAAACCGTTTAATTCGTCGCGCTCTTCGTCGGATGGCTCATGGGCATCAATCCAAAGCGCATTGTGCAATGCCAAGCGTGTGCTTTCATCCGATTCCTTATCCTCTCGCAGGGTATTACCTTGAACTTTAAACATTCTCAACATCGTTGTTCATCTCCTGCAGCTCAAGGTTTAAGGTATCTCGTCAAATCCGGAACTTGCCGGCGAGCGATTTTGGGGCGGCTTTATAGCACAGTGCAATCACAGTTAAAGTATTTTATTAGCTTTTCAGCCTAGACAATTATTTTTTTGAAGATTTTCTGAAGCACTCACAAACTACTGCCAGCCCATGACAGCAAAGCAGTGGCAATTCTGCTAAGGTTAGCCCGCCACCTTTTGAGCCTAGAGTTATGCATATTCGCCAGATATCAGCCGCGCTGGATACCAAAGTTGCACAGTTGGACAAGCAGCTAAAGCAGCTGCAAGACCAACAACAACGACAAGGTGATAACCCGGAACCAAATCTGCTGGAAGATATAACCGCACTGAATCAAATGCGTGACAAGCTGCTTAAGTCAAAAGATCTTGCCTGGCGCGCGCATCAGTTGCGCGATGCAAATGACGAAGAGCGGCGCGCCCGACAGCGAGCCATGGGTTTGGCCATGTGTGGGGTGAGCCTGCTGGGCGCCCTGCTGCTGATTTATTTCGCTTTGCAATAACCCGCGGGCTCATCGATAAGCCCACCACCAAACCCTTAACAACAACACTAATAAAGAGCCCATACAGCGATAGGCTCTTGTTTATTAACCCGCTACTGCCGCATCAATCAGCGGTTTCAATTCACCTTTTTCATGCATCTCGGTGATGATATCGCAGCCGCCAATCAACTCGCCTTTAACCCACAACTGCGGGAAGGTTGGCCAGTTGGCGAATTTAGGTAACTCGGAGCGAATGTCGGGATTGCTCAGGATATCCACATAAGCGAAACGCTGGCCGCAGGCCATGAGCGCCTGGGACGCGCGCATAGAAAAACCGCATTGTGGTGCGCTGGGTGAACCCTTCATATAGAGGATCACGGCGTTGTCACTAATTTGCTGCTTGATTGTATCTAACACATCCATCTTAACTACCTCGATGATCTTTAAGGATTGACTCAGGGGAAATGAGGGCGACAGGGCAAGGTCGGTATATCCGAGTGTTTTGCTCAAGTATTGCCATTTTACCCCAGCCAGTGACGGTAGGCCAATCGGGGCGATTGCCAAATCCCGGTTTTTGCTTATTCTGTAAAAATCCGGTTTACCGGCCCCCGTCTTTTTTAAGGTAATTATCGCTGTGAAGTTTAATTTACGAGTTCAGGTGTTTATCGCCTTCGCACTTTTTGCACTCTTGTTAACGGGAGGCTTATACCTTTATTCGCGCCTAAGTTTTGAACGCAGTTTTAATAATTACATGGAGCAAAAAGAAGCCGCGCGCAACGCCACATTAATTCGCGCGCTGGAGCAGCATTATTTATTGTTTGGCAATTGGGAAAGTTTTAAAAACAATCGCGACTTTTGGCAAATGTTTGTCTGGCAATACACCACGAATTGGCGGCAGCGAAGTGAGCGCCCCATCCCCTTGCCCTTACCGCCAGATGTAAATCCTTTTTTTACACCAGATAGTGAAGAAAAAAATCAACTGCAATCTTTTCTATTGCGTCGCGACACACAAAAAAATGCGCGCGACCAGCGTCCTGCACGGCCGGATGATTTTTTACGCCACCAGCCCTTCCGTCGTTTTATTTTGCTGGATGAGAATAAAAATCTGGTCAGCGGAAAAAAATGGCGCAATGAAACTTATTTCTTTAACGAACTGTTTATTAACCTTGACGCAGAAAAAAAACTCATAGGCTATCTGGGTACACCGATGAACCCGGCGCTGCGCGATTTACGGGACAACGAATTTGCCAAGCGTCAACAGCAACATTTTTTATTGACCGCATTGGTAGGTTTAACCATCGCTCTCGCCTGTGCCATTCCACTTTCCTACTTGCTGACCCAACGAGTAAAAAAATTGGCAACCCAGGTACAGCGTTTGAGCAGCGGCGATTACAGTCAGCGTTTACCCAGCAAAGGGCAGGATGAGATATCTACATTAGCGGAACACTTGAATCATCTGGCTCATACTCTGGCGCAAAGTGAAACATCGCGTAAACGTTGGGTTGCAGATATATCCCACGAATTGCGCACCCCGATTGCAGTGTTAAAAGCCGACCTGGAGGCACTGGAGGACGGAGTGCGCAAATTTGATAATAAATCTATTGCCCGTTTACAAAAGCACGCTGAGCGACTGAATAGTTTGGTGAATGATTTATACCAACTTTCACTTACCGACATAGGCGCCATGACCTACCGCAAGCGCGAGTGTGATTTGGTGGAAATCATCGAGGAAATTGCAAATTCCCTGCAAAGCAAGGCGACTCAACAGGGCTTGGGTTTGGAGGTAAAAATCCCAAAACAATCGCTGATATGTTTTGCCGATCCAGAGCGTTTACACCAACTATTCCTGAACTTATTTAATAACAGTATCAATTACACAACCAGCCCTGGCCAGATTCGCGCTGAGTTAAAAACCTACCGCAAGGATAATGGTGCCGAAGCGTTATTCACTCTGGAAGATTCAGCACCCGGCGTAGATCCAGCATTGCATGAAAAATTATTTGAACGCCTCTACCGCGCCGAGTCATCGCGCAGTCGCGAAACCGGTGGCGCCGGTTTGGGGCTAAGTATTTGTCGCAATATTTGTGAAGCACACCAGGGGCGCATCGACATTAGCGAGAGCGAACTGGGTGGTTTGAAAGTATCCGTTTATTTACCTCTACAGGAATCAGCATGAACATTTTAATCGTTGAAGATGAAATTGATTTAGGTGAAATATTGCAAGACTACCTCACCAGCGAAAACTTTAACGCGACACTGGTAAGTGATGGCGAGCTGGCACTGCAAAAAATTCTCAATGAAAAATGGGATTTAGTATTACTGGATTTAATGCTACCTAAACGCGATGGTTTGAGTATTTGCCAGGAAGTGCGCAAGGTTTCACAAGTGCCAATTATCATGACAACCGCCAAGGTGGAAGAAATTGATCGCCTGCTCGGATTGGAATTAGGTGCGGACGATTATATTTGCAAACCCTTTAGCCCTCGCGAAGTTATTGCCCGCGTTAAAGCAGTGCTGCGCCGCACCAACAAAAATGATGAACCCCGGGAATCAGGCTTTCATTTGGATAAAGAACGCCAGTATGCATGTGTAGGCGAACAGTGCGTGGAATTAACCAGCATTGAGTTTCGTATACTAGAAACGTTACTGCTCAACAAACAGCGCGTCATTTCACGCGATGTACTACTCAAAAATGCCTACACCGACCATCGCATAGTAAGTGATAGAACTATGGATTCACACATCACCAAACTGCGTAAAAAATTGTCACCCATTTGTAGCGATGACTTGATTCACTCGGTGTACGGTGTCGGTTATCGTTTGCAATTACCCTGATTTACCCGGCTGTTTTACCCAAGCCAAGGATGGTAAACACAGGCTTTCAGCAGGGGATTTTCATCCTTTTACGCCATCGCCAACCAAGTTTCACAGTTTTTGCACAGTCATCAAGTTTGAACAATTTTTGAAAATTGTTTCCACAATTCAGTACAAATTATTTTCCACACATTAAGTCAGAGTGATAACCGCAACCCGGGTGAGTCTTCGCGGCTATTAACTATCAATACAGGAAAATAATTATGCACCAACAACCTCAAGCGTCAGCAACCACTGCAGTAGACAACGAGCGCCGCAAAACACTGGGAACACTCGGGCTCTTCAGCTTAATGGGCGCCACCGGATTAATTGGCTGTGGTGGCGGATCAACGACAGGTGGCAGCACTAGTAGCTCAAGTACCACCAACAGCACAGCCACTTCTGCGACAACCACAAGCAGCGCACTCAGCAGCTCGGGAAGCTGTGTCGTCATTCCCACCGAAACCATTGGCCCCTACCCACTTTCCACTTTATTAAACAGCTCAATGATTCTGCGCGAAAATGTAGCGGAAGATAAAACCGGTGTACCACTGCAGCTCAAACTTAAACTGGTCAATGTCAACAACAACTGCACACCGATTTCTGCTTATGTCTATATTTGGCATTGCGACAAGGACGGCAATTATTCAGGTTATGGAAGCGAAGCAGGTAAAACCTATTGCCGCGGGGTGCAATATACCGACACCAGTGGTACTGCCCATTTCACTACCATTTATCCGGGTTGGTATGCGGGGCGCATAACTCATATTCACTTTCAAATATTTTTAAGTGCTTATGGCAGCACTGCGCAATCCAGCAAAATTTCCCAACTTGCTTTTCCGCAAACCATTACCCAAGCGGTCTACAATTCGGCCCTCTATACCAAAGGGCAAAACACCTCAGTCACCAGCTTTGCTGCCGACAATGTATTTAGCGATGGTGTGGAATACCAAATGGCAACAGTCACCGGCAACTTGAATGAAGGTTATGTTGCTGAATTGGCTGTAGGTTTAGCGCTTTAATACCAAGCGGGATTAGCGCGGCGGTTGTTGCAGCGCCAATTTCTTTTTGGTGAGCGCGGTGGCTTCATGCTCCAGCGGATTGTCCGGCCAGGGGTGGCGCGGGTAGCGGCCGCGCATTTCTTTGCGTACCTCCGGGTAGGCCTGCTGCCAAAAAGTTTGCAAGTTAGTGGTAATGGCGAGCGGGCTGCCATTGGGCGAGAGCAAATGAATTTTCAGCGGGATTTTGCCATCGCCCAATTGCAATTGTTCGCAGCCAAAAAATTCCTGCAATTTAGCGGCGATTTGAGCGCTGCCATCCTTGGTAAATTCAATAGACACTTTGCGCCCGCTGGGGAGATGAATGCTCTCTGGCAATAATTGCGCAATTTTTTGGCAGTGTTCGTAACCCAAATAAAACTCCAGCCCCTCGCGCAGCGGCAAGCACTCAAGCTGGGTGGAGGCATTTAAAAAAGGGGCCAACCACTGCGGCATGCTGGCGATGAGCGTTGCATCATCCAGCGCGGGCAAATCCAGCACCTGATGTTGCACCAACAACCGCGCGCGCTCCAACAACGCCAGCGCGCCACTGCTCCAATGCAACTGCGCCAAGGTTTTTTCACGCGCAATTTGTTGGATATGCGCAACCAGCGCAGCGCTGATATTTTCTGGGGCAAGCGGCTGAAACTGCTCATCAATCACCACGTCCCCCATGCGCCAACCTTGATGAATTTGCCAGCGCTGTTGTTTAAATACCAAGGATTCACTGACCTGACTTAACTCGCGTTGTTGTCCCTGAGTTAAGTGCAAGACAACACCGATACCGGAATGACTTTTGGGTTTGGTGTTAATAAGTAAAAACACTGCCCAATTGGACTCCAATTTACCTTGCGGTTCCACGCTCATGCCGGAATTTAAGCGGTAGCGCCCAGACTCCTGTTTAAAACCAATGCGATCATTAAATGCGCGCGCCAGTAATAGTGCATCAATCTCACCTTCATCCTGTTGCAAGCCCAATACAGAGAGCCAACGCTTGTGTTGTTTTTGCCAGTGGCGATTGCGCGTTAATTCCTGCGCGGCTGTGTCTAACCATTGTGCAAAATCCTGCTCGCCCGCCCATTCAAAATGCAGCGCCAGCGCCAGCGCAAGCGATGGCTTGGGAATAGTGCTGCGGTGCTGCAATAACAACGCGGCAATGCGCGGGTGAGTGCCCAATGCACTGACCTTTTCGCCCGCGGCGGTGATGGTGCCTTGCGCATCCAACAACTGCATTTTCTGCAACTGCTGCTGCGCAAAATCCAACGCGAGTTTATTGGGTGCCTCCAGCCACGGCAGTGAACTGGCAGGGCTGCCCCAGTGGGCGATGCGCAACAGCAGCGGCAGGTAATCGGTGGCGCGAATTTCCGGCAAATCCGCAGCGGCCAGCGGCTGATCCTGCGACCAGAGGCGAATGCAATGACCGGCCTGCACACGACCGGCGCGGCCACGGCGCTGCTCCGCGCTGGCCATGCTGATGCGTGCGGTTTTCAAGCGGGTAATACCGGTGCGCTGTTCATAATCGGCGCGGCGCGCAAGGCCGGAGTCAATCACCAGGGTAACATCGGCAATGGTGAGCGAGGTCTCGGCAATATTGGTCGCCAAAATAATGCGCGCGCCCTGTGCCGGGTCCAGTGCGCGCAGTTGTTCACGGGCATCCACGCGGCTGTGTAAGCGGCAGATGGTGTGCGTGGGAAAATGTTGGGCGATGCGTTGGGCGCAGCCGTCGATTTCGCGCCAGCCGGGTAAAAACACCAAGCAGCAGGCACTTTGCCACGCAGGATAAGACTGCAGCGCGCGCAGTAGTTGTTCATCCACTTTTTCAGCAATACCGCGCACATCTTGTTTGGCGGGTTGATACTGAACCGTCACCGGGAAACAGCGCCCCGGGGCAAACAACCGGTTGGCAATTTGCTGTTGCAGGGCCGGGTCCGGGGTAGCGCTCATCAGCACCAGCTGCAAGTCATCACGCAGGATTTGCACCTCCTGCAAAAATGCCCAGGCCAAATCCTGATTCACGCTACGCTCGTGAATTTCATCGAGCATCACGCATGCTACCCCGTCAAGCGCAGGGTTTTGCAGTAAATGCTGCAGCAATACCCCCGGCGTCATTAAGACCAGGCGCGTGACGTTACTGGTGCAGGAGTCGTAAGGCACTTGATAACCCACCTGCTGCCCCGGCTGCTCGCCCAAAAGTTGCGCCAGTCGCTGCGCCAGGGCCTGCGCCGCGAGTACCCGCGGCTGCACCAGCCACACCTGCTGGCCGGCGGGCACTTGGGCTAAAACCCACAAAGGCGCAAGGGTAGATTTGCCCGCACCGGGCTCTGCTTCCAACAACAGCGGCGTGTGCTTGAGCGCGGCGAGGAAGTCATGGTGCAGGGCACTTAATGGCAGTTCGGGCAATGGGGGCAAAGGGTTGGTCACGCTGGTCTCACCAAGGTTTATCAACAAGCGCGGCGCCTCATTAACAGCGCAGCGGGATAACAGCACCGCTGGCGAATCAATAAAACGCCGCTCACTAAAACGCTACTCGACAGAACATCATTAAAAAGCGTACTGAACATTTATTCCAGCGGTGACATTGCGCCCCAAAGCCGGCTCAAAGGCGCGACCGTTGGCTTGATTGACCACCACTGAGCCGACGTAGTTTTCATCGCCAAGGTTGGCGAGTTTTAACCACCAGCGCAGGCTTACCGCACTGAATGGGTACTCGCCCTGGGCACTCAGGTCAAAGGTGCGATATCCGGGAGCAGCAACAGCGTTATCGTCAGCCGTGAACACCCGGGAACGCTGCTGCAGCTGCGCCGCCAATTGCAGCGCTTCACTGCCAAAGGGCAGCCATTGTAGACCGAGTTGATATTGCTCGGCTGCCACACCGGGCAGCTGTTTGCCAGCAAGTGCGCCGTCAGCAAAGATAGCATCGATAAATTGCGCACTAGCAAGCAATCGCCAGTTGCTGCCAAAGGCATAGCGGCCAAACAATTCACTGCCTTCCCGCTCGGTGGCGGCGGCATTGCGATAACTGGTGCGCCCCCCCAAGGACTGATCCACTAGCAGTTCATTGTTACTATCGATAGCAAAACGGGTTAGCACCAACTCAAGGCGGTCATCCTGCCGATAAGCGATTCCCCACTCCGTTTGATAATTGAGCGCAGCCTCCAACGTGGTATTCAAGCCGCTGCCCACGCGCTTGTATGCCATTTCAGTCAGTGTGGGGGTTTCGTAACCACGCCCACGGCTGGCAAAAATTTCCCAGCGCGCATCAAGCTGGTAATTACCACCAAAGGCATAAGCTGTTTCGCGATAATCCCGTGCACCGCTGTCATCGGGGTTTCCGGCAACCACAAAATAATCTTCCACGTCCACGTCCATTTGCCCGCGGCGCGCTCCGGAGTAAAGCGAGAGACCGCTCAACGGTGTCAGTTGCAGCAGTGCAAAACCATCCAGACTATCTACCTTGCCTAACTCATTCCGGCGCAGGTCGCCAGCGGTGCCATTGTTATTCACAAAACCGCGCCGCCGGTCTTCCATCTGCGCCAATTCAAGCCCAAGGCTCAGGTCTGCCGGCATAGTCAATAATTCAAACCCCTGACTGAGAGTCGCGCTGGCACCTGCAAAATCCCGCGCCAAATCAACCAGACCGCCACTGCCGGAAATAGCATCGCCACTAAAACCCAAATATTGGGTGATAGCACGCTCCCCCTGCCAAAGCGATGTTTGCCAACGGGTTGCACCCAGGCTCTGGCGCAAGCTGACAGACGTCTGCTCGTAGTCCACGGTTTTGCGGGTATTAAAGGCTTCCGCGATGGGGTTGGTTTGACGCGGATTATTGCGCCATTCTTCGGGGCGCAGCGACAGCGGATCTTGCAACAGCGGGTCGCGGTTGCGCTCGTGTTTGAGGGAAATATCCAGGTCGCCGGCGGTGCGGTAATACACTTGCGCAATGCCCTGCTGGCGCTCGGCGTAGGAGTGCGGGCGCTCACCATCCACCTGGGTGTTAGCTAATTGCAAGCGCGCAGCGGCCGCCCCTTCACGCCACTCACCGGCAAGGGTTTGGCGCTGCAAACCCGGATCGCCCGCCGCCACACCAAGGCTCAACTGACTTATTTCAGGCGCGGCTGTTTGCAGGGCGATTACACCACCGGCGCCGTTGCCGTAAAGCCCGGCGATTGGCCCCCTCAGCACTTCAACGCGCTGGATGTTATCCAGAATGACACTACCCAATTGCCCCTGACCATCGGGAGTAGACATGGGGATGCCATCAACCTGCAGGTCTATACCGCGCACCCCGAATGCGGAGCGGGCACCAAAACCGCGCAAACTGATACGAGTGTCCTGAGCGTAGTTGCTGCGCGAATCCACCTGTATACCGGGCAGATTTTGCAGTAACTCGGCGGAATCCAGACGTGCGCCGGGGTGAAAATCACCAATGTGATTTGACATAACACGATCAGCCATTGCTGGCGCAGGAGCATCACCACTGACAATCAAAGTTTCCAACATTTCCTGCGCCTGGACATGACTTATCGGCCACAGAGCCATCAGACCACTCAGGGTGACAAAAGGTAGATAAGACTTAACTTGTATAAACATCGACAAATATCCCGGGTGATAAAAAACAGGTGCGCAACCTGTAAAAACAGATCAGCAAAAATGGACGCCATTGTGCGCAAAGCAGTTGCAAGTCTCACCCGCCAAAACGGTTTTTTACACCATCAACAACAGACACTCACCCTTGCCACTCGCTCAATAACACTTTGCGCAAGAGCCTCTATACTGAAAATCAGGAATACAGGACTGAGCCTATGCCGCAAGAATTTGAGAGACAGCTTGAAGCCCTGCGCCAGCGTTTTATTGGCAGCTTAAACGAACGCGCACATCATCTGGATAACATCTGGGGATATTTGCGCCACATGAATTGGAGCACCCAGGGCTTTAATGCACTGCAACAATTTGTGCATAAACAAAGTGAAGCCGGCTCCAGTTACGGTTTGCCGGAACTGCGCGATGCCGCCCGGCAACTGGAAGTCTTCCTCGCCGAACTGCAGGAGCTGGGGCGCAGCTTTGGAGGCCAGGAATACGCCCAACTGGAAGAACACGTCAAACATTTAGCGCGCGTAATGACAGCCACGGCACAAGGCAGTACCGCTAAGGACCGCCTGCCAGCCCCTATCGAAAAACAGGCTTTCCCGGAAGCAGAAGGCAAATTGGTATTTCTTATTGACCCGGATCGAACCCTTGCCGCACTGTGCAGCACTTACTTACGCCGTGTGGGCTTTACGGTGGAGTATTTTGAAACACTGCAACAATGTGTACAAAGGCTCTACGTGGAATTGCCCAGCATCGTCCTCATGGACCCCAACTTCGAGCGCGAAGGTCTGCAGGCACTCAGCAATCTGCATCAACTCAAAACCCTCTTGCCGCCCACCAGTCCGGTGGTACTCATGTCTGGCCGTACCGATGTCAATGCCAAACTGCGCGCCCTGCGTGCCGGCAGCAGCGACTATCTGAGCAAACCGCTCGACATGAACCTGTTAATTGAGCGACTGGTGCAAATTATTGGTCAGCACACCCATACCCACAAAGTGATGGTGGTGGACGACGACCCCGACATGGCAAGTCTGGAAAGTGAAATCCTGCGCTATGCAGGCATGGACGTTATTTGCGTTCAGCACCCCCTGCAAAGCCTGCAACAAGCCGCGCAATTCAAGCCGGATCTGGTCGTTCTGGATATGCATATGCCGGATATCAACGGCATGGAGCTGGCGGTGCTCTTGCGGCAAGACCCGCAATTTTTATTGCTGCCCATCGTATTTGTAACAGCGGATACGGACACCAGCCTCCATGACAATATCAAGGCACTGGGCGTAAACGCCATTATCACCAAACCCTTTGAAACAACCGACCTGATCAACACCTGCGAACAGGCGCTCAACCAAACATCAGCTTTAAAAAGCCGGGTGGCGCGCATTACCCGCCACACCCAGTTACCGCAAAAGATTAATCGCAGTTATTTCTTTTCAGTACTGGAAGAGGAAATTCACAGCGGCACCCAGAGCCAGAACACCAGTGCGCTCTACTACATCAGCGTGGATAACCTGACCGACTTGAGCCAGCAGTTGGGTATGGTGGAATTAATTACCCTGCACGACCAGTTTTGTCGCCAATTGGACGATTCCATCGGCAGCGATGAACAGTGGATTGATTTATCCAATATGGTGACCTGCGTCTTGGCCGGCAAACGCAGTGCGGAGTTCCATCGGCAGCGGAGTGAGCAACTGCGGCGTCACCTCGGTGCGCATACCTACAAAGTCAACGGTTCGCAGGTCAAATTGGATGTGGGTATAGGTATCGCCCTGTTGACCGCCAACCTGGGCACAGCCAATCAGGCGCTTATCAGCGCAGAGCAGGATTTTGAGGCAAAACTACCCGCCAAGATTGCCGCCCAGGTACCCGATGCAACAGAAAAAACGAAAACTACCGAAGTACCAAACCGGCAAATACTGAACGACGGGATTATCAACATTCCGGTATTGACCAAGGTTGAGCCTGATTTTTCGCAGATCGTTTTTAGCCGCGACTTATCCCTTGCCTTCCAGCCGATTATCAGCCTGGAGGATTCGCGCATTGAACACTTCTCAGTATTGTTGCGCCTGAAAGCTGAGGATGGCGAAGCCATTGCAGCCAAACAATTCCTCAGTCGCATCAGCAAACCCAGCCAGCGCATTGAGCTGGATCGCTGGGTATTACAGCAAGCCGTGAGTGCAATCGCCAACAACAGCGCCACCCGCGAACAGGCGACACTGTTTATTCATCTGGCCGAAGACACCCTGCAGCAGAGCACCTTTTTTTCCTTTGCCGCCAATGTATTGCGCTCCTCACGCCTGCGCGGCAGCGAACGTCTGGTATTTATGCTGGAGGAGAATTGGGTGATCAATCACCTGCATCAAACCCGCGAAATCACCACGGCACTGCACAACATACAATGCGGTATCTGCCTGACACGGGCAGGAGAAAACCCCGGCATTATGGAAATTATCAACCAGCTATCACTGGACTACTTACGTCTTTCCCCCAACCTGACCAACAGCGGCAGCAACCCTGAACTCTTGAAAAACCTGGTGAGCGCTGCAAACGCCAATGCCGTTAAAGTGATTGCCACCCAAATTGAAAACTCGCGCAATCTATCCAGCCTTTGGTTGCAGGGTGTGCGTTTATTTGAAGGCTTTTTTATCCAACCGCCCGACCAGGGTTTTCATTTGCAAAACGACATAATTTTTGCGAAAGAGTTTGTTCAGGGAAATGGCTTCAGCAACTAAAAGCCCAAGAGTGTCGATTGAGTATCGACCTGCGGGAAACTGCGACAAAAAAGGGCAAATTTGCCAATAATCGCAATAACTTATATATTTGCGACTTGTTTTTGCTGCGCGCTTTGAGCGCTTCCACTGCGTCACTTTTGCTCGCCGTGTTGATTTAGCGAAAAATCCCCTTAATCAATTGCCCGCCAGCCCGTACTCGATTGGCTGTGCTGCTTCCGTTTTTCCGGTTATTGGGAACTGATTTTTTACCAACCCCGGCTTTGTTTTTTGGAGACCATCATGTCCAGTTTAATGAACACTTACGGCACCAGAACCCTGACCCTGACCAAGGGCGCGGGCAGCCGCGTGTGGGACGATCAGGGCAACTCCTACATCGATGCGATTGCCGGTATCGCCGTGTGCGGTCTGGGTCACTCGCACCCTGCCCTCACCAAGGCTATCGCTGAACAAGCGGCGACCTTGTTGCACGTATCCAACCTCTACAACATTCCCCAGCAACAGCGCTTGGGTGATCTGCTGATTCAGGTATCGGGCATGGACAAGGTGTTCTTCTCCAATTCCGGAGCCGAGGCCAATGAAGCTGCGATTAAAATTGCGCGGAAATATGGCAACGAAAAAGGCGTAAAAAATCCCGCTGTGATTGTAATGGCCAACAGTTTCCACGGCCGCACCATGGCCACCCTCAGCGCGACCGGCAACGTCAAAGTACAAATCGGTTTTGAGCCTCTGGTGGAAGGTTTTATTCGCACGCCCTACAACGATGTGGCGGCGGTAAAAGCCGCCATTGCTGAGCACCCTAATGTAGTCGCTATTCTGGTTGAACCCGTACAAGGCGAAGGCGGCGTAAGGGTGCCTGCGGCAGATTATTTGAACCAGCTGCGCAACCTCTGTGATGAACATGGGTTGCTGCTGATGACTGACGAAATCCAAACTGGCAATGGCCGTACCGGAACCTACTTCGCCTACCAGCACAACGGCATACTGCCAGATGTAGTCACCACCGCCAAAGGCCTCGGCAACGGTATGCCCATAGGTGCTTGTCTGGCGCGTGGCAAAGCAGCAGAAGTGCTGCAAGCGGGCAACCACGGCACTACATTCGGTGGCAACCCGCTGGCATGTAGCGCAGGCATCGCGGTAATTGAAACCCTGCTGGGCGATAACTTGATGCCACGTGTGAGCGAGCTGGGCGAGAGAATGCTCAACAGCTTCAAAGCGGCTTTGGCAAACAACCCCAAGGTTGCCGATATTCGCGGCAAAGGCTTAATGATTGGTATCGAACTCAATGCACCCTGTGCCGAGCTGGTACAAAAAGGCCGTGAGCTGGGAATATTGATCAACGTAACGGCAATGAACACCATTCGTCTGCTGCCCACCTTCATCCTCAGCGATGCAGAAGCCGACGAGCTGGTTAGCAAAGTGGTACAACTAGTGACAGAGTTTTCTCCCAATTAGTAATGCGTTTTAAGTGGGCGCGCGCAATAAAGCGCGCGCTATAAATGAAAGAGCAACGATTATGGTTCCCTCAAAGGCACCGAGACATTTCCTGACTCTCAACGACATTAACCGCGCCGAACTGCAACAAATTATTGCGCGCGCTATCGAACTCAAAGCCATGTTGCGCCAGGGCACTGCCCCTGAGCCCTTTAACAACAAAGTGCTGGCGATGATTTTTGAGAAAAACTCCACCCGCACCCGCGTTTCCTTTGAATCCGGTATGGCCAAACTCGGCGGTCACGCGATTTTTCTCTCTACCAAGGACTCGCAATTAGGCCGCGGCGAACCCATTGAAGACGCCGCACGCTGCATCGCCAGCATGGTGGACATGGTGATGATACGCACCTACGCCCATAGCACTGTGCAGCGTTTTGCCGAATATTCGCGTGTGCCCGTTATCAACGGTCTGACCGATGAATATCACCCCTGCCAATTACTGGCCGATATTCAAACCTACGTTGAACAGCGCGGTTCACTTGCCGGCAAAACCGTGGCCTGGGTCGGCGATGGCAACAACATGTGTAACAGCTACATCCAAGCCGCCGAGCTGTGCGACTTTGAGTTGCGCATTGCCACCCCCAAAGGCTTTGAACCGGAAGACGAATTTGTCACCCCTTATCAACATCGCGTCAGCCTGAGCAATGACCCACGCACCGCCGTTGCCGGTGCCGATTTGGTAGTGACTGATACCTGGGCCTCTATGGGCCAGGAAGATGAGAAAAAACAGCGCGAGAAAATTTTCAGCGGTTATCAAGTCAACAAAGAGCTGATGAGCCTCGCCCAACGCGATGCATTATTTATGCACTGCCTGCCAGCCTATCGCGGCAAAGAAGTGACTGCCGATATTCTGGACGCCCCCGACTCAGTGGTTTGGGAAGAAGCCGAAAACCGTATGCACGCACAAAATGCACTGATGGAGTTTTTGTTTAATCAGTAATTTTTTGCCCGAGGAAATATTTGCCGCTGGCGTAGATGAGCGTTAACAATTACCCGGCGGTGTGCCCCAAAAACCACCTGTAAGAAATTACAGGTGGTTTTTTTATGCTAGCCAACTTCTCTACACAACTCTGTTGTTATTACATTTCGCTACAGTTTTTTAATTGACGCTAGCCATACAAAAACAATAAATACTGAAGACCCGGCGTTAATTTATCGGTAACACAATCAGGGAAAATAGCGGCAATGAAACTCAGCGATTTTAATGAATTGGTATTCCAGTTTGCGCAGGCCAATACCACCGAAGACATTACCCGCCTCTGTGTTACTCACTGCACCAAAATGGGTTTTGATAATTTTATTTACGCCTTACGCGTACCCACCAGTTTTGCTGAGGCGAGGATTATTACCATTAAAGGTTATCCCGATTCCTGGCTGACACATTATTTTGAAAATGCTTATTATCTGGATGACCCGGTCATAGTGCATTGCAAAAAACATTTAATTCCCATTCAGTGGCAAGACCTTGGGCCAGTAAGCACCGAGATGGGCGAACGCATTATGAATGAAGCAACTGAATTTGGTTTAAAAGGCGGCATCAGTATGCCAGTGCATGGCCCCACCGGAGAATTTGGCATTTTCAGCATGACGTTAAACGAACAAAAAAAGATGCAACTGGAATTAATCCAGCAAGCATCACCCTATATTCATTTATTTGCCGCCTACCTGCATGAAACGGTACAACGCGTATTGAGGCTGGATGTTCCCGATAAAAAACTATTGCTCACCGCGCGGGAAAAAGAGTGTTTACGTTGGACTGCCGATGGAAAAACCTCGTGGGAAATTTCACAGCTGCTAAATACCTCCGAGCGCACTATTAATTTTCATTTAACCAACTCCATGTCAAAACTCGACGTCAATAATCGCCAACACGCCGTTGCCAAAGCGGTGTTACACGGCATTATTAATCCCAATCCATTTTAATAGCCTGTCAGTTTTTACAGCTAACCGCACAAGCCGCAATGATTTCTAATAAGTGAACAACACACTCACGTGTTTGCTGTTTAGCACTATTGAATTCAGCCAATTTATTTGCGGACGTGATCATGAATAAATACGACCATTCTTTTTTATCGCAAGATTTTTTCCACCACAAATTAATGTCATTAAAACATTTTGTAACGCCAACGATTGCTGTAGCAACCTGCAGTTTATTGGTTGCCTGCGGGGGCGGTGGAGGTGGCGGCGGCAATAATAATTCCAGTGCGGCATCCAGTGTCAGCAGTGCAACCAACAGCCTTTCGTCTGCTGTGTCGTCGTTGAGCGCATCATCATTAACTGTTTCCTCCCTGAGTGCCTCATCACGTAACACCTCGTCCTCGTTGGGTTTGTCATCCGCAAGCAGCACACCAACCAGTGCTTCATCGCGCAGCAGCTCGTCCAACAACTCAGTTGTCTCCAATGCCATCAGAATCTCACCGACTGGTGCGGCCAGTGCACGGGTAGCCATAGATGATCAAGGCAATGCCTGGGCGATCTGGAAAGGCATTATCGAGGGCGCTAGCGGTGGCGATAATTTAATTGCCAATCGCTATGTAAAAGGCTCAGGCTGGGGCACGGCACAACTTTTGGAAACCGATGGCGGGTCTGTTGATAAAGCGGAAATTTACGTAGACCCAAGCTCCGGGCGCGCCGTGGCAACCTGGACGCAACTCACCTCTGCCGGCGCCTACGATTTGTGGGTGCGCCGCTTTGCGCCCGCAACCGGCTGGGCGAATGCAGAGCGCATCGAAAACTCCGAGGGGGCAATGGGCTTTTTCGCCAAAACTATTATCGACAGCAACGGCAATGCGCTGGCGGTATGGGCACAGTCGCCGGTCAATTTAGGGCGCTTTAGCATCTGGTCCAGCCATTACACGGCAGCAGCGGGCTGGTCGCAACCGGTTCTGCTGGAGGACAACGAAGTGATTGGCGGCCAGGATGGATCACCGAGCCTCGCTTGGCTGGGTGATGGCAGAGCGTTGGTGGTGTGGTTAAACAGCGGCAACAACCGCGTCAATATCGCCGCCAATAGCTATACCGCTGCCAGTGGCTGGGCCGGCGATGAAATCCTGATCGCCGATACCGGTGGCGATATGTCGCTCAACCATCCGCTCTTGATTAACGATGGCGCAGGCAAAGCCCTGCTGGTGTGGGGCCAGTGGAATTCGCTGGGTGGTGGCAGTTTCACCAGCCGGATACTGGCCAAAAGTTACAACAACGGCTGGTCAAATGAGATTGCCGTGGTCGGCGAGGACAGCGGCAGTGACTTGGTGAGTGCACCACGCGCCGCCAGCAACGGGAATGGTGTTGCCCTTGTCACCTGGGGCCGTAAAAATCAGGCAATTATGGCAAACACCCGTGCTGCGAACGGCACCTGGGGCACCCAGTCGATAATCAAACCGGGCAACGCCGATTTTGTGCAGAGCATTCCTGAAGTTGCCATCGATAGCGCTGCGAATGGCTTGCTGGTGTGGTCACAGGAATCCAACGACAACACCACCAAAGACAGCTGGTTCGCCAACCTCAGTGGCAACAGCGGCAGCTGGGCAAACGGGCAATTGCTGGAGAATTTTGTAGGCACTGCCGTTGAACCTGTGGTAGCCGGCAATAGCGCGGGAGATCGTGTAGTGGTTTGGTACAACATCAATACCTTTGGCGCCACCGGCTCGGAAATTTACGCCCGTTATTTCCCCGCTGGCACCACTCCGGCGCCCTTACCGGCACAGGACTAAACGTTTTTAACCCCATGCGCCGCAGAGTTTTCCGAGCCGCTGCGGCGCTTTTTTCCGGGGCAAAACTCACACAGTCAAATTGATTTCCTGTATCACACCGGCCCTGCCATCCTCGGTGAGGTAGACGCCGGAGTTGGCAACTTCACCCAGGGATTGATTGTCCGCCGCTTTCAATTGAAAGGGCGATGACACATGGCCAAGAAAAATTGCACCTATCTGTTTATCGCCCAGCGCCGCCAGTTGGCTGGAGCCATCTTCGTTTGTCATCCAGATACGCAACTGGTGATAAATACTGTCGCCCGCGTCGATAAAATTATTCCCGTCCTCATCAAAGGCAGCTAACTCCATAAATCCGCGACCACTGCTGGGTCCAAATAATTCAGTGCCATTATTGATCTGGCCATCTCCATTTCGATCCAGTGCCAGATAGCCATTGCCGGGGCGCAAGCTCGCGATTTGCTCGGCACTGCCATCGCTATCCAAATCAAAGGCAAAGCGGGTTTGGCTCAGGCCAACCCCCAAACCGTCGAAATTAATGACCAGCGGATCGATTTTGGCCGCGCCAAGGCGCAGCTCCAGATTGGACTCTTGCACAAACTCGCGGCTCATGGACAGGGCAACACTAAACTCGATTTCACGGCCATCGGCGGTGCGCACCACCCCAACCGCGGCAAAACTCATTTTTTCCTGCTCCAGATAGCGCTCCTGGCGCTGATACACCAACCCCGGCCCGGCTGCACGCGCCGCCACTTGCGGCGGTGGACTGGCATCCACCGCCAGGGTTTGCCCACCGGCAGCACCAATCGCAGCCTGCAGATCAGCAGGTGTACTTACCTGCATCTCCTCACCGGTAATCGCTTTGTACATCGCCCCCAGAATCATCAGATTCAAGCGCGAACGGGAATCCAGTTGCGGCGACAGATCCAGCAGCTGTCGCTCGCGATGCATGGCCAACACCGAACCAGCTGAGGATAAATCCACCCGCACGGCGACTTCTTGCGGCGCGGCGGCCGGCGCGCTATTGGGCGCCGGGGTGTTATCGCCCCCCCAGAACTCAAGGCGTTCGCTGACCCGGTGCTCTTCGCGGTACGCCTGCCGGGATGCCATTTGGATTTGCGAATTGGAAATAATCATAGGGCTGCCTGCCGGATTGAGGGACACAATCCTATAGCGGCAAAAACGCGCATTTTTTGAGCGGGAATTTAGACGATGTTGTTATAAGCGACTAGTTGCTTGCTAAGGCCAACTGGTTTTTGTAACGCTGGTGCAGGATATTCACCCGGAAGACATAGGTTTTGGTTTCATCAAATGGAGGCACGCCGCCATACTTCTCCACATTGCCGGGGCCGGCGTTGTAGGCGGCGGTTGCACGGGTGATGTCGCCGTTAAAACGCTTGAGCAACCAAGCCAGGTATTTCACCCCGCCCTCAATGTTCTGTGCGGCATCATAAGCGTTGCCTACCCCCATATCCCTGGCGGTGCCGGGCATTAATTGCATCAACCCCATAGCGCCCTTGCGCGAACGGGCCAGCGGGTTGAAGTTAGACTCGGCATGAATCACCGCGCGCACTAACGAGGGATCTACCCCGTGGCGTGCGGCAGCTTGGGTAATCGAGTAGGTAAATTGCGACAGGTAAAGACGTGTGACGCGCCAATCCACGGTAGACAAGGGGTTGCAGGCGTAACAGGAGTTATAAACGATGACCTGATAGTCGGTTTTGCGCGGCTGCCGGTCCGAGTAAGCCACGGCGCCATCTTTGTGGTATTTGAAAAAAGTGAGCTGCCTGGGTTTACTGGCCTGCTCCAGCGCCTCGCGCGCCAGCCGCTCCTGCTCCAGCCGCGCTTTTTCCTCAGCCGCCGTGCGCTCGGCGATTTGTCGCACATGGGCTTCAACATCAATCAAGCTGGAGGATTGTTGTGAGAGGCTGGCAGCGGCAGGCTGCGCCAGTGTTGCACCCACTGCTGCCGAAAACTCTGGCGGCGCCATTTCAGCCATAAGTGTCCCGCCGGGTAAACCCGGTAACAGCACACCCATGACAAAAACATACTTACGCACTGCCAACACTCTTCTGATCAATACAAAACCGGTTGCCGGGCTCAGGCAATCGAGGCCGCCTGCCCGCTCAGGGGTAAGGCTAAGTGTAGCCCAGTGAATTGGCGCAGCGTGGCATCAAAATCCATTTTCGTGACTTATTGCCCGTTGCACTCTATGACTCAAGCCACACATCGCGCACCCAGTGCCATACCGAAGGCCAAGTCTCATCGGTCAAGTCACCATCGCGCCAGAACACGACTTCGCCATCCGGCTCTACGCAGTAGTAACTGCCATTCACTTCGCACAGTGGCATTAAATAACGCGGCACTCCCTGCTCCCAAGCGACCGCTGTCACCTCTGGCAAATAAGTGTGGGAGTGGGGGTCGGCAGCAGTGACCGGCTCGATGGAGCCATAAACCACATCGCTGGCCTCCAGTAAAAACTGGCGCATCTCACGCGGGATAGGTAAAAGCAACTCCTCTTCAATTTCGACCAGACGGTCTTCATCGGGCAATTCCAGAGGCACAGGCACGGGTTCGTTGTACTCGCGCAGCAAATCAAGAACTTCATCGATATCGGACATGGGTTTACCTGAACACTAAAAAGGGGAAAAGACTATAGCCCGAAGGGGGAGGGGGAACAAGCAGGCACATGCCGCAAGCGGTATTAGCCGAATAGGGGCAACTGTTGATCCACCAACTGGGTCAGGGATTCATCCAAAAAATGCAAAATACTGTCAGCCACCGGGCTGAGTTGTTTGTCGACGTAGTGCTGGTAATCAATCGGGCTTTGCAACAAAGCCAGATCCACTTCATAACTGCCCACCGGCTCAGGGCCATTGGTGGTAATAACATAACTAATCCAATCACCACGCCGCAAAGCTTCGCCCGTCAGTAGCGCGAATTTACGCGCTGCCTGCACATGGGGCGGTACATTTTTTTGATATTCGTGCAAATGGCGCCGCAAGCGTTTGCGATAAATTAATTGCAGGTCGCGCTTGCCGGCAATAACCTCATCGTTAGTAATACGCACAAAATCCAGATAATCCTCACCGTTAAAAATTTTGCGGTAAAGCTCTGCCTGAAAATCCTTGGCGAGCTGAGTCCAATCAGTGCGTACATTTTCCAAACCTTTAAACACCATTTCGCGCACGCCATTTACCTCGACTAAACCGGCGTAACGTTTTTTAGTGCCCAATTCCGAGCCGCGAATAGTCGGCATTAAAAAACGCAGGTAATGCGTCTCGTATTGAATTTCCAGTGCACTTTTTATCGCGAACTCATGTTGCAAGGTTTGCGCCCACCAAAGGTTTAATTCTTTAGCCAGACGCTTACCAATCGCATCACACTGGGCTGCATTTTTGGGCGCATGACCAGCGCAATTATTTTCCAGCCACACAAATAACGAGTCGGTATCGCCATAAATCACCGCATATCCTTGCTGTTCAATCCATTCGCGGCTGCGCTGGATAATTTCATGGCCACGCAGAGTGATGGAACTGCATACACGTGGATCAAAAAAACGGCAACCGGTTGAACCCAGCACACCGTAGAATGAATTCATAATAATTTTAATCGCGTGAGAGAGCGGCGCGTTTTTATGTTGCTTGGCGCGATCGCGCGCCGAGGAAAGCTGCTCAATGACTTGCGGCAATATATGCCCTTCGCGCGCAAAAAAAGCGCCATTAAAACCCGGCACGATTTTTTCATCGCCCATGCACTCATGCTGCGCCAACCAAAATGCACAGGGGTCAATTAAAAAACTGCGCATAATACTTGGGTACAGACTTTTAAAATCCAGCACCAGGACATTGTCATAAATGCCAGGGCGCGAGTTCATCACATATCCGCCGGGGCTAATCACATCCGACTCAAGTTCACCCAAGTTAGGCGCCACATAACCGCGCCGGTGCAAACGCGGCAAATATAAATACTCAAAGGCCGCCACCGAACCACCTATGCGATCCAACAACAAGCCGGTTAATTGGCTGCGCTCCATCGCAAAGGCTAACAGCTCCTGCTGCTGGAATATTTTCCACACCAATTCGCAGTCACACAGGTTGTACTGCGCGAGCGCAAGTTTGTCGGTATTAAATAACCGGGTAATGTCATCACCGCGCTGATTACCACCAATTAACTTGCTCTCACCTAATAATGTCCCGACGATGTTTTGCAGCGAATAACTTTCATAGCGGTAATTGGCAGCTTTTAATAATTCGATACCATCCAACGCAACGCGCCCTGGAATTACCACGTAACTGCGCCCGCCTTCACTAGCGTCCTCATGGCGCCAATGAATCGCTTGCTGTGCGCGCCCCAAATTCAGTGTCAAGGCTAATTTCTGGCAAATATTTTCCAGCACCAGTAAATCGAACTGCACCAAATTCCAACCAATTAAAATATCAGGATCAAGCGCCGCAACTGCCGCAAAAAATTGTTGTAAGCATTCTTTATCGTCGCGACAAAAAATAACGCTGTGCTTACTTTCTGGTGTCGCGGTAAATTCGCCATCACCGATCATAAACACGGTTTTTGCCGCATCACACCAAATGGCAATGGAATAAAGCTGCTGCGCATCCATCGAGGTTTCTATATCCAGCGACAACAGTCGCAATTGTGGTCGCCACAACACATCCTCAACGGGTGCCAAACGCGGGTTGCGCAGCGGTTGTTGGGTAATATCCCGTATATCCAGCTGCGCCGCTGCGGTAATAAAACGCTCCATCAAATAGCGCTCAGGCGGGCGAATATCACTCTCCCAAAATACAATTTGCTGCTGACGCAATAGATCCTGCGCATCGCGTGCACTGCGGTGCTGTTTGAAATAGAGGGCAACAATCGGCTGATTATGAAAGTTTTTTAATTCCACCTCCGCCATACGCCAGGCGCGCAAGCGGGAAAAAAGCGCAGGCAATTCCGGTGCATATTTGCGCTCAACAAAAAACACTACCTCTTGCCCGGTAATTTGTGTCCAACAACTCCCCTGCTCCGTCGCCCACCACAAATCCAACACCACACCCTCGCGGGTATCGCGCCATTGGCGGGTCAATAAAAAGGCGTTAGTCATAGGCTGTCATGCAAGCTGGTTAAGTAAACAGTATTATCCTGCATGGTGCATAGCTATGCAATTCGGAGAGCCTAAGCCAACTCAAACAACATAACACCGAGCACTACAATAATACCCAGTGCAGAAATCGCCGGGCTTGCGCAGGTACATCCCTTTCAACTCTCGATTACGCCCAAGCTCTCTGCTGACTGTCGCAGAATCCTTCCCGGCTCCACGGCAATTTGTTTTTGCGTTAAACCCGCTTTTTTAGCGAGTAAATTTGATATCGTTCTTTTTCGGTCAGCTGGCGGTAATTCACTGTGCTTCGTCTCCCGGCCGGGAAACGCTCAGACTCTACTATCTGGCCTCCTACTTACCACTTGCACTTATTATCCCAAACCGCCGGCATGTAGTTATCGCAATAGAAAATAATTTGAAATCAATGAGAACAAAATGAAAAAATTGATAATCCTGGGGCATCCAGCGCAGGAAAGTTTTTGCAAAAGCATTGCTGAAACTTATTTGGCCACAGCCAAACAGATGGGCCAAGAGGTAGAGTTACTCAACCTTGCATTATTAAAATTTGACCCGATCCTCCACGAAGGATACAAAAAGGTTCAAGAGCTTGAACCTGATTTAGAGCATGCCAAACATTTGATTTCTTGGGCTGACCACCTGGTCTGGGTTTATCCAAACTGGTGGGGCGCAATGCCAGCACTGATGAAAGGATTTATCGATAGAGTGTTTATACCAGGATACGCTTTCAAGTATCGTCAAAATTCAAGTTTATGGGACAAACTCCTTACTGGTAAGTCTGCACATTTGTACGTCACTATGGATTCGCCGCCCTGGTATTACAACTGGGTTACAAAAATGCCTGGCCATAACCAAATGAAGCGAGCAATTCTGGAGTTTTGTGGTATTTCCCCAATAAAAATCACTAATTTTGGCCCACTTAAAGGATCGTCAGACAGTCAAAGAAAGAAATGGCTTAGGTTAGTAGCAGCAGATGCTGCAAGAAATTAACTATTGCCAAACACCGATAAGAATTATTGATTTATGAGGTAAACCCGCATTCGCCAAGCTCCATGCGGGCAACTCATTTTTTTAAATCACTAATACTTTACAGAAAGCCCATCATGTAGGCCCCGGCGTGAAGCATTTAATGCTGGCAAGAGGGATAGCAAAATACCAGCAATTAGTATGGCCAGCAGATAATAAATTTGTTGCACACTAATAAAAGAAAACGTGAGTTGAATGCCCCATTCGCTGAGCAGCCAGGGTTGTAGCATCCAGAGCAAAAGTACGAGCAGTGCGATAGCGAACACAATGGCACTTCCACAAATAATTAGCACTTCCAGCATAATCAATAAAAATAAGTACCAAGGGCCTGCGCCGAGTGAACGTAATATGGCGAATTCGCGTTCGCGTTGACTAAGACCGGCGAGCAGGCTGGTAGTCATACCCAATAAACCAGCGATAACCACCAGCCAAGCGATAATATTAAACGCCGCCTCTGCCGACCCCACTAACTGCCACAATTCCGCTAGCGCCAACCCCGGCAGAATTGCCTGCAGCGGCTCAGCAGTATATTGATTCACCTGCCGCTGCACAGTGAAAGTAGCTGAGCGCTGTTGCAGCCCCACCAAAATAGCACTGAGTGATTGGGCGTGATCATGATCATGCACATGATCATCGCCATGTTTGTGTTCGTGCTCGTGCTCGTGCTCGTCTTTATGATCGTGATCCTGCTTGTTTTTTTGATGGTGATTATGTTTATGTTCGTGATCATGATCAGCTTGCGCTACTTTTTTTGCCGAGGGGATACGCACACCTGACTGCCAATCCTCATGGATGGCAGCCATACCCGCCAATGAAATATACAAACTTTTATCCACCGGAGTCCCTGTGGGCGCAAGAATGCCGGCAACCACAAAGGGCGAGTCGTCGTGTTTGGCAAGAGAGACTTCAGCGATACCATGGGCGAGCACAATTTTATCCCCCAGCTGATAACGCAATTTACGCGCAACCGCTGCACCTATCACCACATCGTATTTGCCCGCAAAAGCTTTTCCCTGGGAAAATTGCAGCGCTTGTTTTTGACCATAGGCGTAATGCACAAAAAAATCCGGCGTGGTGGCCACTACGCGGTGCCCCCTATGGGAATCACCCATCGCCAATGGCACCAACCACTTTACCTGACTATGTTTGGCCAATTCTTCATAGGTTTGCCAGCGAATACTGTGGGCACTGCTGCCCATATGAAAAACGGAATACAATAATAAATTCAGCGAGCCGCCGCGTGCGCCCACAATCAGATCAGTTCCCGCAAGAGTGTTATTAAAACTCTCCTTAACCTGGGTGCGCAGATGATTAATACCCAGCACCAACACAATACCAATGGTTAGCGAAAGCATGGTGAGCAACACTGTGACGCGACGATTCAATAAACTTTTTACAGCAATTCGTGTGCGCATCATGGTTGCTCTACTCCTATTACAGCAGTAGCGTCATGGAAATCTTTTATATTTATGGCGCGATCAAAGCGGTTGCGCAGTTGATGATCGTGACTAACAAAAATCAGTGTGGTTTTTTCACCTAAGAGCTCAAACAGCAATGTCATAAATTCCTCTCGCAAATCCGCATCCAGTGCAGAGGTTGGTTCATCGGCAATCACAATATCTGGAGCGCCCAACAGCGCTCGCGCCAATGCCACTCGCTGTTGCTGCCCAACGCTAAGGCGATATGCTTGCTGCTGCGCCTCCGCCAGGCCTAGTCGGGTTAACAATTGAGGGATTTGTGCATAGGCAAATTGCTGTTGCTTGCGCGGCAAAAACTCCACGCGCAAGCGTAGATTATCGATAACATTCAGGTAGGGAATGAGATTGAACTGCTGAAAAATAATACCAAGGTGCTGCGCACGAAATGCATCACGCTGGCGATAACTCAAATCATTAAGTGCAGTACCCAACAGGTTTACATGGCCTTGCTGAGGAGTAATAGTGCCAGCCAGCAAATTGAGCAGCGTACTTTTACCGGAACCCGAAGGGCCGAATAGAAACACTTTTTCGCCGGCTGCTATATTCAGGCTATCGATATTTAATAAGACTTTCCCTGCATTACTCCAACCATAACGCAGGGACTGCAATGAAATAGCGTAATTATTCATGCACTAATAATTCCTGTAAGGAGTTTCAATATTCAAGAAAGATGTTAACCGCATACGCGAATACTTGTATGATTGAGCCTGTCACTAGGGTAATAACGCAACTTATGCTCCGTTTAAATCTCCTCAGGTAGATCCATGTCAATGTCACAAAAAAATATGTACCGGCTCTGGTTATGCGCCATGTTATTTTTGCTACCCACCCCCGGATTCACAACAGAAAAATCCACGAGTGCACCGATAAATCTTATGCGCCCGGCTGTCACTGTGGAGTGGACAGAGTTATTACCCGATGAAGATTTGCGCCTTCTGGAATCCATCCCCCAAGTAGACCACGAGAGCCTCAGCGATGAAGAAATCGCACAGGACACCCCTCCAACCGGTTTCGACAGCTCTGCCTTTGAAAATCAAATTGCCCAAGCCATTACTGAAGCCAAACAAAATCTGGAAGATGAAAAAAAATCCGGCCGCGATTGGCGCGACGCACTTAAATCCACTAACGTGCGCCCGGAATTCAATAATAAACGCATTCGCATCGCCGGTTACATAGTCCCTATTAGCTACAACGAGCAACAAATCGTTACCGAATTTTTTTTAGTGCCCTACTTCGGCGCCTGCATTCACGTTCCACCGCCGCCGCCCAACCAATTAATTTATGTCAAACACCCCAAGGGTTTTCGCCTGCCAGATTTATACACACCTTTCTGGGTGGACGGCATTGTCGCACTGGAGACCAATGAAAACGAACTGGGCCTATCCTCTTACGCTATGCACAATGTTGCGCTCAGTGTTTATGAAGAAGCGGAAGAGCCAACCTATTTAAACTAATCGCTCACTTTTCAGCGTTACGGGTGCTGTCATTATTTCGGCAACATCGCCATTCACCTGCCAGTAAAAACAATTAGGTCGCCCCGTATGGCAGGCGGGGCCAATTTGCTCCACCAAGCACAAAATCGCATCGCCATCACAGTCAATACGCAAGTCACACAAGCGCTGTTGGTTGCCAGAGGTTTCCCCCTTGCGCCACAAACACTGGCGGCTGCGCGACCAATAACACATGCGCTGCTCGGCGAGCGTTATGGCCAATGCCTCAGCATTCATCCAGGCCATCATCAATACCATTCTGCTGTGAACATCCTGAGTGATTACCGGAACCAAGCCCTGCTGATTCCAACTCATCTGGGCCAATAAATCGCGGCTGGGGATGCGCGTCCCCTGCGGCATAAACTCCAGCGCAGTAAAGAGATTTTCCGGACTCATCTGACCCTCAATGGCTAATCGTTAACCCATTATGTTATGTTATGTTATAACAATTCAAATTAAAACCTTTAATCCATTTCGATAGTTTCAGGAACCACCCACCGCATGACCGACCTAAGCACGCTACCCGATATTGCCTCACAACAGGCCGCCTCCATTCCCCTGAGCATCGATTGGGTCGGCATGAACGGCATTGCACTGCACGCGCTACAAGGCGGCAGCCCGCTTCAATTACAGCTGGACATCAACGTCAACCTACCCAACCCAAGCGCCAAAGGCATACACATGTCACGCCTGTACCAGTTGGCGCAAACGCACTTGGCGAATGTGGAATTAACGCAGGGCGGCATTGCGGAGCTGCTGTACGCGGTGATCGAAAGCCACCGCGATCTTGGTTCCACCGCGGCGAAATTAACTCTGCGCACCCAGTTGCTATTGAAACGCCCGGCGCTGATTAGCGAGTTGGAGGGCTGGAAGTTTTATCCACTCAGACTTGATGCCCAGTGGGACAGCAACCGCAATCAAGCAGAGCTGCGCCTGCAAGTGGGTGTCGATTACTCCTCCACCTGCCCCTGCTCAGCTGCGCTCTCGCGACAGTTGTTGCAAGAGGCATTTCTCGCCCATTGGAAAAATGAATGGCGCTATGAACCTCCAACTGCCCATGCGATTGGTGAATGGCTCGCACAACACGGCAGTGTGGCGACACCGCACAGCCAACGCAGTCAAGCGCTTGTCAGTGTCTCACTCGGCGCCGCACCTCATGATGCCCCCTTACCGATCAGCGAATTAGTTGATGCCATTGAAAACGCACTGGGCACCCCAGTCCAAACGGCTGTGAAGCGTGTGGATGAACAAGCCTTCGCAAAACTCAATGGCGAAAATTTGATGTACGTGGAAGACGCCGTGCGCCGCTTGCAGGCAGCACTGCAGCCACAATTTTCGGCAGTGAATATTCAGGTGATTCACCGTGAGAGCCTGCATCAACACGATGCAGTTGCCAGCATTCACAGCGCACCCGCCGTGCCTTTTTAATTTTTTCGAAAAACCAAGAAGAAACCTATGACCATGAGCGAATCTACTATTGCCATCACTCTGCCCGATGGCAGTGTGCGCCACTACCCTGCGCCTATTTCTGCACTTGCGGTTGCCCAATCCATTGGTGCTGGTCTCGCCAAAGCCACAGTCGCTGCGCGCGTCAATAACACGCTGGTGGATGCCAGCGATAAGATTCACAGCGATGCCCAACTGCAGTTAATTACCGCAAAAGATGCCGACGCCCTACCAATTATTCGTCACTCCTGTGCGCACCTGCTGGGTCACGCCGTTAAACAATTATTCCCCAGCGCCAAGATGGTGATTGGCCCGGTGATTGATGATGGTTTTTATTACGACATCGCCTATGAACGCCCGTTTACCACAGCGGATTTGGAAGCCATTGAAGCGCGCATGCAGCAATTGATTGCGCAAGATTACGATGTGCAAAAAGTAATGACGCCGCGCGCGCAAGTACAAGACATATTTTCCGAGCGCGGCGAAGAGTACAAATTAAAACTGATCGAGGATATGCCAGAGGTAGACGCCATGGGGCTTTACTACCATCAGGAATATATCGATATGTGTCGCGGCCCACACGTACCCAATACGCGCTTTCTCAACCATTTCAAGCTCACTAAAATTTCTGGCGCCTATTGGCGTGGCGATGCCAACAACGAGCAATTGCAACGCATTTACGGCACAGCATGGGCCGATAAAAAACAATTGCAGGAACACCTGACGCGCTTACAGGAAGCGGAAAAACGCGATCATCGCAAACTCTGCAAAGAATTGGATTTACTGCACTTTCAAGAAGAAGCACCCGGTTCGATTTTCTGGCACGCGCGCGGCTGGACGCTGTTCCAACAACTGATCACCTACATGCGCAAGCGCCAGCAAGCAGCAGGCTATATTGAAGTGAATACGCCGGATGTGATGGATCGCAGCCTGTGGGAAATTTCTGGCCACTGGCAAAATTATCGCCAGAACATGTTTACCACCACCACTGAAGATGAACGCATCTTTGCACTCAAACCCATGAATTGCCCTGGTGGGGTTTCGCTGTTTAAACACGGCTTAAAAAGCTACCGCGATTTACCGATTCGCATGGCGGAATTTGGCAAGGTACATCGCTACGAACCTTCCGGTTCGCTGCACGGATTAATGCGTGTACGCCATTTCACCCAAGACGATGCCCATATTTTTTGCACGCCGGGACAGATGAATCAGGAATGCAAAACCATTGTTGAGTTGGTATTGGATATCTACAAGGATTTTGGTTTCACCGATATCGCCATCAAATTATCCACGCGCCCGGCCAATCGCATGGGCAGCGACGCGGTATGGGATTTATTGGAAAACGCGTTGATCACCTCACTGCAATCGATGAATTTGGCGTATCAATTAAATCCCGGCGAAGGCGCGTTTTACGGTCCCAAATTGGAATTTGTATTGCGCGATGCCATTGGCCGCGATTGGCAATGCGGCACACTGCAAGTGGATATGAATTTGCCCGAGCGGTTTGACCTCACCTACGTTGCCGAAGATGGCTCGCGTCAGCGTCCGGTCATGCTGCACCGTGCGCTCTTTGGTTCGCTTGAACGGTTTACCGGGATTTTATTGGAACACTACACCGGCAAATTACCGGCGTGGCTCGCGCCCGTGCAAGCCGTGGTGTTGTCCATCACCGAACAACACGCTGGTTACGCACAAAAAATCCAGGGCTATTTAACACAGCACGACATTCGCACCGGGTTGGATAGCCGCAATGAAAAAATTGGTTACAAAATTCGTGAGCATTCGCTGCAGCGCATTCCCTATCTGATTGTGGTGGGCGGTGATGAAATGGCCAATGGCACAGCCGCACTACGCACCCAAAGCGGTGAAGATCTGGGTAAATTCCCCGTTGCACAACTCGCCACCTATTTGCGTGACGCAACCCGAATGCCGGGCAACGAAACTGCATTACCCTGGGAGACATTTGCAGCACAGACACCGGATACGAGTGCATCTGAACAGCGCAATCACACGGAGCACTGCGCATGAGTGCACCGGAAAATATTGTGCGCTTCCGCCGTTTGCGCCGCACCCCAACTCTGCGGCAACTCATGCGTGAACATGCGTTTTCGCTGGATGATTTAATCATGCCGATTTTCGTGGAAGAAAACATTTCCGCGCGCGTGGCGATTGAATCCATGCCGGGAATCTATCGCTACCCGGAAACGCAACTGGCCGATTATGTGCGCAGCCTGTGGCACAAAGGGATTAAAGCGATTTTGTTGTTTGGTATTTCCCATCACAAAGACAAGGAAGGTTCAGACACCTGGAATCCACAGGGCTTAATGGCGCGCATGATCCGCATTGCAAAAACCGCAGCGCCGCAGATGCTGGTGATTAGCGACAATTGTTTTTGCGAATACACACTCAACAGTCACTGCGGCACCACTGGCAACCGCGAAGTGGATAACGATAAAACCCTCGCGAAATTACAAAAACAAGTGGTGGTGGCTGCGCAGGCCGGTGTGGATATGATCGCGCCCAGCGGCATGGTAGATGGCATGGTCGCGGCCATTCGCACCGCGCTGGATGCCGCAGGCTTTACTCACATTCCCATCATGTCCTACTCATCCAAATTTTCATCCAGCTTTTACGGGCCATTTAGAGACGCGGTGGATAGCGGCTTTAAAGGCACGCGCGATGCTTACCAAATGGATTGCGCCAATGCGCGCGAAGCCATTGCGGAATCCCTGCAAGATGACGCCGAAGGCGCGGATATTTTGATGGTTAAACCGGGCATGGCCTATTTGGATATTCTCTACCGCATTCGCGCGGCTTCCCTAAAACCCTTGGCGATTTATCAGGTGAGCGGGGAATACAGCATGATCAAACTCGCCGCCGTCGCCGGGGTATTGGATGAGCGCGCCGTGGTTACCGAAACCCTGCTCGCGTTTAAACGCGCGGGTGCAAATTTAATTATTAGCTATTTTGCCGAAGCCATTGCCGAGTGGAGCAAACCATGAATAACCAAGAACGCATTCCGGTGTATTTGTTAACCGGATTTTTAGGCAGCGGTAAAACCACCCTATTGAATTCACTGGTTAAACAGCCGGGCATGGAGCGCACATTAATTTTAATTAATGAATTTGGTGAAGTCGGCCTTGATCATTTGTTAGTAAGCCACTCTGCGGAAGACATAGTCGTGGAACTGGACAGCGGCTGCATGTGCTGCACCACGCGCGGCGATTTCGCCAAAACCCTGCGCGATATTCCCTGGCGTTATTCACGCGAAGGAAAGCGCTCGTTTGATCGCGTCATAATTGAAACCACTGGCCTCGCCGATCCGACATCGGTGATTCACACCTTAATGACAGACCACTCCATTTATCTGCAATTTCGTTTGCAGGCTGTAGTAACCACTGTGGATGCAGTAAATGGTGAAGCAACGCTGGAGCGCCATAGCGAATCACGCAAACAAGTTGCGGTTGCCGATTTATTGCTGGTAACAAAAACCGATTTAGTCGACGCTAACAATAAACTCACTGAATTTTTGGAAAACCTCAGCGAGCTTAACCCTACGGCGCAGGTGCAAGTCGCACAAAACGGCAGTATCGCCGCCGATATTATTTTGCAACTGGATCATATCGAGCCGCAGAATTCCGCCACTCCAATCAACCAGTGGCTTAACGTCACCTCTTTTTCCATTCAGCCGGCCACCAAAACCCGTTTGGCCTTTCGTGAATTAACACCCGCAACCACTACACAAAACGACATCAACCGCCACGGCGACCATATTCAAGCGCAGTGTTTTATATTTGACACACCCTTTACCGAAGCAAAATTTGAAATGTGGCTGGAAATCATCACCCAACTCATGGGCAGAAACCTGCTGCGTTTAAAAGGCATAGTTCACATCAAAGGCTACCATGGCCCGGTAATTATCCACGGGGTACAACACATATTTCACCCCGCTGCCCTCCTCCCCGAGTGGCCAGACGAAGACCGCCGCACTAAATTGGTCTTCATCACCTACGACACACCGCGTGAATTTATCGAACGGAGTTTTGATTTGTTTGTCGCCCAGGAAGAGAAAAAACTGGACGCAGCTCCGCAACCAGAAAATGCATAACGCGTAGCCTGTATGGAGCCTGGCGAAATACGGGATCGGATTTATTCAAAATCCCGCATGCCGTTATGCATGCGGCCATGCTTCAGAAGGTGATGCAATTTTTTTGGGTCCATCCGGTAAATGTTCAACTAATCCTTGTGGGTAGTGCTCATTCATTTCACTGCGTGTATGCACAAACTCCAGGTTAGGGCCGAAAAAGCAGGTGTTCGGTAAACCCAAGAGTTCATAAATAATCTCGGGAAACCTTGGGTTACTCATGGGCCGATCAAAAGTAATTCCAGTGATGCCTGTGTCTGCATTTCCCGTTAATGACACGCTATCCGCAATGTCACCAACCTGTGAAATAAACTCCAAACCAAAACCGCGCTCTACAACCTCTCCGTATTTTTGCAATATCCCCAGGAGTTCGTCATAAGGAATACTTGCAGAATCACCATTTTCAAATTTGTGTAAATAAACCTTATACCCCATACAATTCACACTCTGGTTTTTCAGCTGTTTGATGTCTTCCAACTACTTTACTCCAGAAATCACCAAATTGGGGAACGTTGCACTTACCGTAGGTTGCTGGTGAGGAACGAACCGCAACATGACATTGCTTCCGATTGCGATTTAAAGCCCTCACGTGACCACCTGATAAAAAACCAACATTTGAATTAAAACAGCGCTGCGCGAAGCAAGCTACCGAACTTCGCTTTTCGGCCAAGAGCGGACGTTGGCACTTAATGTAGGTTGGGTAGTAATACCCAACCTACGTGCTACTCCCCTTCAACGAAAAATAGTTACGCACCAAATCAATAATGGCTGTGAGCTACTCCCTACAAAAACACTTAGAAAGAGCAATTACGGCTGTTGGCACCAACTCACAAAATCAGTTATGTAATCGACATCGTGGACGACATCTTCAACAGGGTTTGAAGCGAGTTTTTGCTTAAACTTGAACCATTCACCTGTACTTTTAGCTTCGAGGCACAAGTGGGGTTCGATTGCTCCTGCCGCCCAAATCCAAATCGACTTGCTTTTTAATTCATCTCGGATCGAGCATAGGTGATGTAATGCTTCATTCTCAGCAGCAAGTAGCTCATAGACTTCCGATGCACGATGACTCGAAGATTTTTTTGGTAATCGGTCTTGCAATTCAAAACCATGGATAGGTTGAATTTTTTCTATGATATCCAAGCATGCATTTATATCTACGTTATCAGCGTCAATCAATTTTTGTTTTTTCGCAGCAGTAAATGCAAAGTCAAGATCTGCCAGCGCCTTAGCAGGTATATTCATCTCTTTTAGAATATTTAACATCCCGGGAATATTTCCTGCGCCTGTAGCAATTACCAATGCAAGCCTTGCTTCACCGAGAGATTTTCCACTGACGGCTTTAAAAAGCGATGGTAACACGTGTTTTTCCGTATCACCCTCTGCAATTAAAACCATATCGGAGAACAATATTTGCCCAAGATTATATGTATCGAATAGCAATCTTGCCTGCGCATCATGATTGCCTGGTACTTTTTTTATTGCATCAGCCAATCTTGTTTCAACTTTAGTCCCCACATCGTGTTTTCGCACAATGTTTGTTATGGGGATATCTTCCGGCTCGATCATAAAAGGAGAGTGCGTAGAAAATATTACTTGATACCCTTTTTGGGAAAGAGTTTTGAGCGATGATCTTATTTGCTCTATAGCTTGTGGATGAAGAAAGAGCTCGGGTTCATCAATAAGTAGCAGATTGGTTTTCCCTTCTTTTGTGACATCTTTTGTGATTTCTGACAAATGTCGAATTAATGTCATTTGAATCGCACGCTGTGCGCCGTGCCCCATGCTGCTAAAATCACGTGTTTCAATATTTCCCTTCTCGGAAACCTTGATAGTACCCTGTTTAAAAAGATCAGAAATTTCTGGTGTAGGTATATCAACGTGCAATTCAATGCCAGGAAAAAAATCACTAACCTTCTCGTTAATCGCGTCATCAAAATCGGATAAATCTTTAAGGCGTTCACTACCATTTAGATTTAATTTATTACCAACAGCAGATAATGCGGTAGAGAGCTCATCCAACTTAGTTTTCAAGATTTCTTTTTGCAAGTTTGCGATAAGCTTTCCAATAGTGTTTCCTGCTTTGAACTTAGAAACATCCTCTGCCGCATCCTCCATTGAATTTATAAAAGTTGGCTCAGGAAATAGAGTCGAAATAGCTTGTGGAATACCATTTGGGTTAACCCACTCGCCTAATTCATTACTAGGAGCTCTAACACCAAGAGTTGAGGCAGTTTTGCCTATCCCTTCCTGCCTAAATTGAATATGAATGCAACCATTTTCGATGTATGGCTGCAAACTCGCTTTCTGAGGTGCAGACAGATGAGACAAAACTTCATCATTGAGACCTGTTAGCACTGCAATGATTATTAATGGTTTCGTTATGTCATTAAAGCTATCTTCTCCAATGGCTTTTCCTTTTACCAAGGTATCTATTGCCTTAAGTATGTTTGTCTTTCCTGCATTGTTGTATCCAACAAGAGGCGAAAAACCTTCCAATTTAATTTTTAGATTTTTACAAGACTTAAAGTTGATTATTTCCAATTCACTAATAAGATGCATAGATTTCGTCCTTTGATATTTTTAATCAGATAAAAATTAAACGTCCGCTTTGGGCACATTGCAGTCCTTAAACCTGTTGCGGTTCGTTCCTCACCAGCAACCTACTTCCACACCCCCGCCCCAAAAAACTATTGCAGCTCGCAAACCCACCCAGCGCGACTCGCCGCAACTCGCGCACTCCACGCGCTAACTAACACCCCAACCAACAAAACCCCATTACACCCTATTACAACTGCAGGGTGTATCCACTACATGTTCTCGGGAGAATAACAAATGAATGCGAACATGGCGAACGAAGGATTAGGCTGCACTGCCCCTACGTGCAATGACCAACATTACCCCAAACTACACCAACTCAACTCTTCTTACGCCCCATAAAAAACCACATAACCGCACCAAAAAACAGGCCGCCTATGGCATTAAGGATCGCAAGGAAAATAAATCTATCCAGCGTTATTCCCCCACGGAAATATTCCGTGGCGACAAATAATACCAACATCAGCAAACCAAATGATGCGCCCATTTTTATCCAGGTAAATTTATTAATAGGCTTAGCGGTGCTGGCCTCTACTTTTTTGTAACGCGAGAGTTCGAAGTCGATGTATTTTTGCTCGTAAATTTTTTTAAGGGGAAACCACACAGGAGAGAGAATAGCAAGCAAGAGCAGACTGAAAACATTCCACAAGCACGGAATTTTTTGTTCGCAATTAGGGCAGATGTAGCCAAGCCAATGACCAAAAGCATTTCCTTTACCCCACAACATGCCAGAGTGAATGGCCCCGCAAGAAGGACATGGAACATAGGTGCGTTCAATTAATGATGCATTGCTGGTTTTGTCGATCAGTGTGACTTTTGGGATGCGCTGGCCGAGAATGACTTCATTAATGGCCAAGCCGGGATTCAAGATCCAATGCAATAGCAAAGGGTTGGGAAGTTTTTGAACGCTATATTTATTTTCATCGTACGCCATGGGTATGCTCCTTGTATTCTGGCATTTCATTTGATGCTACGCCCCTTTGCCAATCCGCCTCTTTCACAGCAAGCGGTCAAATTTTCAACGGTTAAATAGCGCGCCAAGGATGGCTCAGTTCAATGACTGATTCAACTCAACCAAGCCAATAGGTGTGCTTATCCCCCAGTGTAAACCCACCCTTTTCAAGGCCAAATTCCACACTACCCCACCTCAACATGAATAATATTCACATTTTCATGAATTTATATCGTTTTTATTCATTTTGGCATTCCAGTATAAAGACAACCTGTGCTTAACCAGAGCCGACTTTACCCTTGCCTCTTCATCAGGTTGCGACATCACCATGAACAACGATTTTACGTTTAGCATCAAAAGTATTGGTTTCGATGAGAACTATCGTCCGGCGGACACTACGCGTGCCACTACCAACTTTGCCAATTTGGCGAGGGGAAATAACCGGCAAGAAAACTTACGCAATGCGCTGACGATGATTGACAATCGTTTTAATGCCTTGGCGCATTGGGATAACCCCAAGGGGGATCGTTATTCGCTGGAGTTGGAGATTATTTCAGTGGAGATGGATCTTGCTCGCGAGGGTAATGGTGATTCATTTCCTGCGATTGAAATTTTGAAAACCACTATTCTGGATCACTACAACAACCGGCGTATTGAAGGCATTGTGGGGAATAATTTTTCCTCTTATGTGCGCGATTATGACTTTAGTGTGCTGCTGTTAGAGCACAACAAAAACCAACCGACATTCAGTATTCCCGATAACTTTGGTGATTTGCACGGCAAGCTATTCAAGCACTTTGTGAACTCGACGACTTACAAAACGCATTTTAATAAACCACCGGTGATATGCCTGAGTGTTTCCGATAACAAAACCTATCGGCGCACTGAAAACCAGCATCCGGTGTTGGGCGTTGAATATCAGCCCAATGAATCCTCGTTGACTGAACAGTATTTCAAGAAAATGGGATTAGACGTGCGCTATTTTCTGCCGCCCACTAGCGTCGCGCCGCTCGCCTTTTATTTCTTCGGGGATTTGCTGGTGGATTACACCAACCTTGAATTGATCAGCACCATTAGCACTATGGAAACGTTTCAAAAGATTTATCGGCCTGAAATTTATAATGCCAATGCGGTAGCGGGCGCTTATTACAAACCCAATTTAAAAAATCAGGATTACTCACTAACCAAAGTGGTTTATGACCGCGAGGAACGCAGCAGGTTGGCAATTGAGCAGGGGAAATTTGCTGAGAAACAATTTATCAAACCCTACCAGAGCTTGCTTGAACAATGGTCTGCTAATTACGCATTTTAATTCGCCAAACTATTCATTTTTTTGGATATCCGCGTTCGCGGGCATGACGAGAAGTTAATATTTCAGCGCTTCCCGATAACTTTTAAACAGACAAGATGATTCATCTATGAACAAACTATTGCCCACATCAACCGCTGGCAGCTTACCCAAGCCTTCCTGGCTTGCTCAACCCGAGACACTTTGGTCACCCTGGAAATTGCAAGGCGATGAGTTAGTGGAAGGCAAACAGGATGCCTTGCGTTTGTCATTACAGGAACAACAACAGGCAGGGATTGATATTGTTGGTGATGGCGAGCAATCGCGCCAACACTTTGTAACGACATTTATTGAACACCTGAGCGGCGTTGATTTTAAGCAGCGCGAAACCGTTAGAATTCGCAATCGCTATGATGCAAGCGTACCAACGGTAGTGGGCGATGTGTCGCGCCAGAAGCCAGTGTTTGTTGAAGACGCCAAATTTTTACGCACACAAACCAATCAGCCGATTAAATGGGCCCTGCCCGGCCCCATGACGATGATTGATACGCTGTACGATGGCCACTACAAAAGTCGCGAAAAACTGGCTTGGGAATTTGCCAAAATTCTCAACCAGGAAGCGAAAGAGTTAGAAGCAGCGGGCGTGGACATAATCCAGTTTGATGAACCTGCCTTTAATGTGTTTTTTGATGAGGTGAATGACTGGGGCATTGCCACATTAGAAAGAGCGCTTGAAGGGCTTAAGTGTGAAACTGCCGTACATATTTGTTATGGCTATGGCATAAAAGCCAATACCGAGTGGAAAAAAACGCTGGGGTCTGAGTGGCGTCAATACGAAGAAATTTTTCCCAAATTGCGACAATCCAACATCGATATCATCTCACTGGAATGCCACAACTCACGAGTGCCAATGGAACTACTGGAACTGATTCGCGGCAAAAAAGTGATGGCCGGTGCAATTGACGTCGCCACCAACACCATCGAAACACCAGAGGAAGTCGCTAACACTCTGCGCAAAGCCCTGCAATTTGTAGATGCCGACAAACTCTGCCCTTGCACCAACTGCGGCATGGCACCTTTACCCCGCCAAGTCGCGCTCGGCAAACTGAAAGCGTTAAGCGCAGGCGCGGACATTGTGCGCAGGGAACTCGCGCGTTAATGCGATCTGAGACAGGGATGTTTCTTTGGTTCAGGCTAACACTTATAACAGCAAGCAATTAATTTATTATTCGTCTCCCGCTTTTTAATGCTGCTTTTTATTACCGTTTTTCATAAAGAACACTCCTCTAGTTTTATTCCAAAAAAACAGGAGGTTTTTCTCTGAAAGAATTTTTTTTCATTTTCTTTGAACTCTACGGTTGGACATCTACATTTGGATCATTGCCGTTACAAAAACGGCTTTCCAGCCAAGTAGCCAGCCTTTCCCTCTGAATTCCTGACCCAGCTTGGTGCACGCAAATATCCTCTGTACTTAGGAGATGACCAAGTGGCTCTTGTCAAAAAACCTGGTGCAAATAGCACTAATATCGATACCAGTAAATCAGCAGCAGCAATATCCAGAGAAGCAGAAATGCAGCGCAAACGCGCGCGCACATTGGCCAAACAGCAGCAGGCATCCGAACGCATCGCCGCCGCCACGGCTCAACTTTCATCGGGTATTAATGAAGCATCTTCGGCCGCCGAAGAGTTGAAACGCGCGTCAGATTTGATTGCGTCTGGTGCTGAAGAAGCCTCCGGAGCTGCACAAGAATCGTTAGTTGCATTCAAACAAGTTACCTTGGCAATTACTCGTCAACTTGAAAGTGCCAACCTCAGTCAAACCAAATGTGAAATATCCCAGCAGCTTATCCAACGCACCTCGGAGGATATTGGCAAGCTCATTCAAAACGTTGGGGTTGCAGCAACGCGCCAGGAAGCCTCTGTGCAGTTAGTGGTAGAGCTGGAAAAACAAGCCGCCAATATCGGCGACATTGTAAAGGCGGTTGTGCGTATTGCAGACCAGACCAACTTGCTCGCCCTTAACGCCGCGATTGAAGCGGCGCGCGCAGGAAAGCATGGAAAAGGTTTTGCGGTAGTCGCTGACGAAGTGCGTACGCTGGCAGAAACCTCTGAAAAAAGTGCTAAACAGATTCAAGATATGGTGGGCCAAATCCAGCAGGAAGTGAAAGCGATTGCCGAGGGTATTAATAACTCGGCAAAAACGATCAGTAATGAAGTCGAAAAAGGAAAAGGCATCACCAATATGCTGGAGCAAATTCGGCTGGATGTTGTGGATATTGTGAAAGGCGTACAGGAAATCGCGACTGGTGCACAGCAATCAAATGAAGCTGCACAGCAAGCATTGCGTGGCGCGGAAGAAATTGCCGCCGCCGCAGAGGAGCAATCTGCCGCCGCTGAGGAATCTGCAAAAACCATTAACGAGCAGACACAAGCCCTTGCCGAAAGCGAGCGCACTGCTCAAACGCTGTCTGATATTGCCGATGACTTAAAAAATTCCACCGACATCACCAAAAGTGCGGAAGATGTCGCCTCAAGCGCCGAAGAGCTTTCCTCTGCAGTGCAAGAAATTAACCGCGCTGCCAGTCAAATCATGACGGCGCTGGAACAAATTCGGAAAGGTTCGCAAACCTCGGCAGCGGCCACAGAAGAATCTTCTGCTGCCGTAGCGCAAATTCAAAAAGGCGTTGAAATCGCGATGGAGCGCGCCACTAAAAGTGTTGATTTGGTTAGAAATGTACGCAGTGTTCTCGCCACCAATAAAACAGCGGTTGATCAACTGATTGGGGGTATCGAAGAGTCTGTCGTTGCAACACAAGTCAGCATTAAACAAGTAAAAGATTTAGAACAGGTTTCGCGCCGAATCGACAAGATAATTGATGCGATTACCACCGTCTCCATTCAAACCAACATGCTCGCTGTGAATGGCTCAATTGAAGCTGCCAGAGCCGGGGAATTTGGCAAAGGATTTGTAGTGGTTTCTACCGACATCCGCAACCTCGCGCGCGACTCCGCTGAGAATGCGGATCGCATTAAAGACTTGGTGAAAGCCGTGCAAGATCAGATCATCAAAGTCAGTGGTGATTTGGATGAAATCATTAAATCCGCTGTATCTGAGGCGGCTACCGCGAAGGCATCGACAGCCAATTTGGTTTCTATTGAACGGGACACCGCTGATATAGAACGTGGCTCGCAGGAAATTGTCGATGCCGCAACTGAAATCGCTGCAGCTATCGCGCAAGCAAAGAAGGGTGTGGAGCAGATCGCTACCGCCGCTCAGGAAGCTGAACGAGCTTCTACCGAAGCATCCAGCGCCGCTATTCAGCAAGCAAAAGGCACCGAGGAATTATCTGCCGCTATTGAAGAAATTGCTTCTCTTGCAGATGAATTACAAAGTCTGTGAGGTGAGTGATGAATACAAACCTCAACCAGCCGCCACAGGAAGCAGAGGACGGGGAAGTATCCGATGCTCGCCAATTTGTCACGTTTCTGATTGGCGATGATGTCTTTGCCGTGGATATGGCGCCCGTGCAGGAAATTATCCGTGTGCCCGCTGTAGTGCGTGTTCCACTGGCACCCTCCTCGCTTGATGGTCTATCGAATTTACGTGGAAAAGTATTACCGATTATTTCTTTGCGCAGAATTTTTGGCATTACCGATAAATCCTATGACGACTCGACCCGTGCAATTGTGATCGACATGGGGCAACCGCTGGGCTTCGTAGTTGATCGCGTCGCCAGTGTCATTAATGTTGAACCAGAAAAAATTGAAGATGTCGCCGGAATTAAAAGCACCATCAACAGCGATTTATTAGTTGGTATTTTGAAAAATGTATCCGGTCATTCAATGGTAATGGTGCTGGATTTCAACAAGATCATTGCCAATGAATTTTCGGGAATAGAATCCTTAATCCGCAGTGTAGCTGCTCAGCAATTAGGGATGGGCGATAACGCGGATGATGACGACGAGCTTTTTGATGAGCGCCAACTAGTGAGCTTTAGTGTCGCCAGTCAAGAGTACGCGGTAGATATCGCGCATGTGCAAGAAATCGTGCAAATTCCGGAATCCATAGTGCATGTCCCCAAAGCCGATACCCATGTGCTGGGGATTATGAATCTGCGCGATCGTTTGCTGCCTTTGGTGAGTTTGCGCAGCTTGTTTCATTTACCCACTCAACCACTCGATGAACGCTCACGTGTTGTTGTGGTCGCACTGCATGGAATGTCGGTGGGAGTGGTGACCGACTCGGTGTCTGAAGTTTTACGAGTACCGCTGGAATTTATCGACCCCATTCCGCCACTCCTGGCAAAAGATGCGAGCCTTGCGGACATCACACAAATTTGCCGCCTGCAACAGGGTAAACGCATCGTCTCGATAATTTCCACAGAAAACATGTTTAAACATTCCGCTGTGGCACAAGCAATACAGGATACCGACCAAATGATTGATCAGGCCGCAGAGAGTGACAGCAGTGAGCCACTGGATGATGACGAAGAGCAAATGGTGGTATTTCATTTAGCCGAAGGCGAATTCGGTGTTCCCATTCAAAGCGTGCAGGAAATTGTGCGTATTCCGGATGAGTTAACCCATGTTCCCAAAGCGCCCGCATTTATCGAGGGTGTTATCAACTTGCGCGGGGCTGTGTTACCGGTGATTGATCAACGAAAACGCCTCGGTATGCCCGCGCTCGAACGCAATGATCGTCAGCGCATTATGGTTTTTTCAATCAATGGCATGCGCACTGGTTTTATTGTCGACGCTGTTACCGAAGTGCTGAAGGTACCCAAAAAATCGATTGAGGCTTCGCCTAAACTGTCACTGGATCAAGCGCAGTTACTCGGACGAGTAGCCAATCTGGAATTGCAAAAACGAATGATTCAATTAATTGACCCTGCATATTTGTTAGATCAACAAGATCACAAAGCATTGGCAGATGCCACTGCATAGACGATGAATGTAAAGAGATCATGAGTACTAAAGTTCTAATTGTTGATGACTCTGCGTTGATGAGAAAAAAGATTGCGGAGCTGATAAACGCGCGAGGCAATTTTGCCATTGAATTTGCCAGGAACGGTATTGAGGCGATTAACCTGAACCAGCGATTTCAGCCTGATGTTATTACGCTGGATATAAATATGCCAGAAATGGATGGTCTGACTGCACTCGCGCAAATTATGGTGGAACGGCCAGTACCCGTAGTAATGGTGTCATCGCTTACAGAAAAAGGGGCATTGGCCACATTTGAGGCATTAGCACTAGGAGCAGTCGATTTTATCCCAAAGCCAGACGGTACCATTTCATTATCGATAGAAAAAATTGGTGATGAATTAATAGAAAAATTAACCGCAGCAACGCGTGCAAAAATATCCCAGGTAGCAAAGCCAAACAGACTCGCAAGCAACCGATCTGACAGCACCGCGCCGCGCACCACGCGAGTCATACCGTCGAATTTTGTAACCAGCACATCGTCACACGCAGCAACCGCAAAGCACAAAGTAATTGCTCCGCGGTCATCCGATGAGACACCCGAAGGTTTGGTATTAATTGGAGTCTCAACCGGCGGGCCCGGCACCTTGGAAATTATTTTGCGTAACCTTAGCGATGACTTTCCCTTCCCCATTCTGGTTGCACAACACATGCCCGCCGCTTTTACCGGGCCTTTTGCCCAACGAATGAATTCTATTTGTCCACTACATGTTGTTGAAGTTGCTCAACCTACGCCCATAAAAAAGGGAGGCGTTTACATCGGTAGAGGCGGTGGCGACATGGTGATTACTACGCGAGCGGGCAACTTGTATGCGCTGCCCAAACCGGAATCGCCGCTCTATCGCTGGCATCCGTCGGTGGAATTATTGGGCCGCAGTGCGCTGGAGCATTGCAATGCGGAGCACCTTATTGGCGTCATGTTAACCGGTATGGGTAACGATGGTGCGGATGCGTTCAATGAAATTTATCGTCAGGGCGGGCGCACTATTGCGGAATCGGAAGAGTCTGCGGTGGTATTTGGCATGCCGAAAGAATTAATTGATTGCGGCGGCGCAAGTATCGTTCTACCGGCAACAAAAATTGCCCAACAATTGTGTGAATGGGCCGCACCTGATGAGGGGAATTATGGCATTCGTCAAACGTCCAGCAACTAATTCAGATAGGCACGATGAGCGCGCGCAGAATCGTGAGCTATCGGGTTTATTGGAAGCCTTGACAAGCAGCGACCCTACTGCGCGTAGGTGGGCGGTGCGAGATTTGGTACAACACCCAGGGGCAGTAGTTGCACTGACCAATCAACTCCAGATAGAAAATGATGCATCAGTGCGTAAAGCGATTCTACTCGCACTGACCCAATCCGGTAGTCGTGAAGCGATTGACGGCTTGGTGCACTGCCTTCGCAGTGAGGACGTGGGTTTGCGCAACGAGGCAATAGAGGCAATGAAGCTTATGCCGGATTCCGTTGCCCCGTTAATGAATTCGCTGCTGCACGATGCAGATCCCGATGTACGCATTTTTTCAGTGAACGTTCTCGAATCCTTAAAGCACCCCAATGTTGAACAATGGCTGATTGATGTCATCTCTCACGATGATCACATCAATGTCTGTGCAACTGCCGTTGATTTGTTAGTTGAGGTGGGCACCGTAACAAGCGTTATACCGCTCCAGAATCTGAAGCAAAAATTCACGCACGAACCATACATCTCGTTTGCAGCGGATCTGGCGATTAAACGGATTCAGGGAGCCTAGGTGAACAAATTAGAAATCAGTCTGGATGAATTCCAAAAATTTCGGGAATTTTTTTACCGAAAAACTGGAATACTCTTTGATGACAACAAACGCTACTTTGTTGACAAGCGCTTGATCGAGCGTATTGAAGAAACACAATCAGACAGTTTTCGTAATTACTTTACCACACTGCGCTTTCAATCATCCGGCGAAGAATTGCAGAAGCTCACTAACTTGATGACGGTAAACGAAACCTACTTCTTCCGGGAAGACTACCAGTTCAAATGCCTGGTGGACTCACTGCTTCCTGAAATCTGCAAACGCAAACCCCAGGGCTCACGCATTCGTATCTGGTCAATTCCTTCATCTTCTGGTGAGGAACCCTACTCTATTGCGATTTTCTTATTGGAACATTGGCCCGATATCGACAAATGGGATGTGGAGCTGGTCTCTTCCGATATCGACACTGACATACTGAAAAAAGCACGCTTGGGCAAATACTCGCCGCGCTCAGTACAAAATTTGCCAACACCAATTCTAAGCAATTATTTTGAAAAAAAATCCGACGGCGAATACCAAATCTGTAGTGACTTAAGAGATTCCGTCGAGTTTACGCGTGTCAATCTTTCAGAACCTGCCGACACACGTTCCTACCGGGGGTTTGATGTGGTTTTCTGTCGCAACTTACTGATTTATTTTGATGACCTGTCGCGCCGCAAAGCCGCGGAAGTTTTTTTTGACGCACTTAACCCTGGCGGCTATGTCTGTTTAGGTCACTCTGAATCCATGAGCAGAATCACATCCCTCTTTAAAGTAAAAAAATTTCCCGATGCCATTGTTTATCAAAAGCCGGAGTCAACATGAAACCCGACAGTAAACGGATCCTCGTCGTTGACGATGCTGCAACAGTACGTATGTATCACAAACAAATTCTGGAGTCAGTGGGCTTTCAGGTTGAAGAAGCGATCAACGGTATAGAAGCGTTGGAAAAATCACTGATGAAGCCATTTGATTTGTATTTGGTGGATATCAATATGCCCAAATTAGATGGTTATGATTTTTTGAAAGATTTACGCAGCCGCGATATTCCACAAGCGCCAGCCATTATGATTTCGACCGAAGCAGAAGATAACGATAAGTTTCGCGCTTATGAGGCAGGTGCCAACCTCTACATGCTGAAACCTATCAAGTCGCAGGATTTACTCAAATACAGTTTTATGTTGCTTGGCATTGAGAACCCTTCATGAATCCGTTGCTTGCACAATTTGTTACTGAAGCACGTGACTTTCTCCAATCCATAGGGGAAAGCCTGATGCAATTGGAGCGCTGCCCCAACGATAGCGAACTCATCGGGGAATTGTTTCGCCTTGTGCATACCTTAAAAGGCAACAGTGGATTATTTGAATTTCAAGCGATGACAAATGTGCTTCATGCAGCTGAAGATCTAATGGATGCGATAAGAGACAAGGAGTTGGATTTCGCACCGGAAATTGCAGACCAGTTACTGGATGCCATGGATTTTGTTGCGCAACTGATTGATGACATCGCTCAAGATCGCTACAACATCCCCCACTACACCCGTCATGCAGCGCAAATAGCAACGTCCTTACGTTCGTACTTGAGCGGCACCACACAGTCTGCACACACTGAGCCAGATGCATCCGTCGAACAGGGTCAGCTAACATCACCGTCAGTACAAACTGGCTATGCTATTGTTATCGACCAGCGTATCCGGCGGGCATTTAATCAGGTTCCCAGTGCCATTCTGGCATCGCAAACACCAGAACATTTTTTTATTGTCTATCAACCGGAACCGGAATGTTTTTTCAAAGGTGAAGATCCTTTTCACTTAATGCTTTGTTTACCCGAGCTGCTGTGGGGAGCGACGCTCTATACCGATGATCCGCGCGTAGATAGTTTTGATTGTTACCGCTCTTCAGCGGCATACATCGCCTTTTCACGATCAACGCGTGAAGAGTTAGAACAACATTTTCGTTATGTTCCCGAACAAGTTTGCATTACAACCGTCGCTGAACATACCGGCGCAGCAGGATTACATTCAACTACACATTCAACTACAGATTCCAGTAGCAGGCCAAAATTGGATACTGCATTGCTCGGCATTATTGAAACGCAACGTCAGATCCTGACGTTAAAGAGTAACGCACCCTGGGCGCTCGGCCGGATTACCGCAGTGCTCAATACACTTGGAGCCGTCTTAACCGGTCATGAACCCTATTACTCTCACTTTACCGGGCTTAGTGCACTTGTGAAAAATTCGGAAAATATTCAGCCCATGGTTGACTGGCTGGATTCATTGATGAGTTCAAATGAAGAGAGCGTCCATACTGAGGAAGCGCTTGGCACAACATTAACGAGTCAACCAGCAGCGCCAACAGCAGACATTGAAACACAGCTTGCCCGGGACTTGCATGAACAAACTGAAGTTCTTACACCTACCCCCTCCCAAGAAACCGATGTCAATTTCGGTCGGCGAGCAGAAGATGCGCAAGCAAGCAAAGTACTCAAAGTTGAACAGGGGAAAATTGATCGTTTAATGGATTTAATTGGCGAAATCGTTGTAGCAAAAAATGGTTTGCCTTATCTCGCGAGTAAAGCCGAGGATCAATACGGTGTGCGCGAACTCGCCAAAGAAATAAAGATGCAGTATTCAGTTATCAATCGCATTGCAGAGGAATTGCAAGATGCAATTATGCAAGTGCGAATGATGCCGGTGTCATTTATTTTCCAGCGTTTCCCTCGCCTCGTTAGGGATATCGCTCGTAAGCTGGGCAAGGAAGTAGATCTGGTTATTGAGGGAGAAGACACCGAGGCCGATAAAAATATTATTGAGGCGCTCGCCGACCCGCTCATTCATATATTGCGCAATAGCCTTGATCACGGGCTTGAGTTACCGGATGTACGTCAATCACGCGGCAAACCTCGCGTCGGCCGTTTGCACATCACCGCCTCGCAGGAATCTGACCGGGTTGTTATCCAAGTAAAAGATGACGGCAAGGGAATCGATCCAGTAATCATCAAACAAAAAGCCTATGAAAAACGCATCATCAACGAAGACCAATTAGAAAAGCTAAACGATCGTGAAGCCATTCAACTGATTTTTGCTGCAGGCTTTTCAACGGCCGAACAAGTGACGGATTTATCTGGCCGCGGTGTCGGTATGGATGTAGTACGAACCGCGATACAAAAAATAGGTGGGCAAGTTCGATTGGACTCGGAGGTCAACAAGGGTACCAGTCTCACGCTTTACCTGCCGCTATCAATGGCGGTGACTAATGTCATGGTCATAGCCAGCGACTCGCAAATTTTTGGCATCCCCATGGACCTGGTGGTAGAAACCGTTCGCTTGCCAGCAAGCGCTATCCAATCCATTAAACAGCAGCGCACAACTCTGCTGCGTGGAAAGATCATCCCATTGATTTCACTCAACACCGTATTGGGGTTGGATAAAGCCCAGCAAAAAAATGAAGAAGATGAGTTTGCACTACTCGTAGTCAAGTCTCAGGGAGAGGTACTGGGATTATTGGTGGATGATTTTAGCGAAGTGATCGATATCATCTTAAAACCTTTGCCAGGTGAACTTGCAAAAATGCCTATTTATTCCGGCTCGGCCCTGCTAGGGGACGGCTCTGTTTTATTGGTGTTGAATCCTCAGGAGTTTGCGTAATGACGATCAAACAAAAAGGTCAGGTCATTTTCTTAGAGGAAGTCGTAGGCGTTGAAGATGCCGAGACCCTTTACACCATGCTAGGTAACACCGGTATCAAAAAAATTAACGCGGGATCCTGCGAGCATATGCACTCAGCAGTGCTGCAATTAATCATAGGGTTTCATCTAAAAATGACTAAATACCCAGAAAACGCAGCACTTGCCCAGTGGTTAAAGAATTCATCATTGGTGTCGCATACTGCAGATGCCACCCACTCTCAACATGAGGTTAACAATGGCTAAAACCGTTTTTCTTATTGATGATTCGCTCACTATGTTGATGAGTGTAAAGCAGACATTGGAAATGTCAGGATTCAAAGTCGATACCGCCAAAGATGGCTTGGAAGCATTGAATAAGATCAAAGCTGGATTAAAACCGGACCTGATCATTACCGACATTAATATGCCTAACATGAATGGATTGGATTTTATTAAGAATACCCGCGCGATATTGCGCTTTACACCGATACTTGCGCTGACCACGGAGAGCCAGGCCGCCAAGCGAGAAGAAGCCAAAAAAAATGGCGCAACAGGCTGGTTAGTCAAACCCATCGCAGGACCTGACTTACTAAAAGTTATCAAACAAGTTGTTCCTGGTGCATGAGGTGATAAATGCAGCACCGGATTAGGGTTTCCAATCTTAAAATTGATTTGATCGCTGCGGCGCTGGTTGCAGTGAGTACCATAATTATCGGATGGATGTTCGTTATTTTCGCACCTGAGCTTCTTACATGGCTTCTTAAAACCTATTGGGTCATTTCTATTGGAGGAATAATTACACTAGTTGCTACACTTTTTGCGTTTCGTTTTTTATCGCAGAAGCTTTGCTATCGATTTGAACAAGAACTACATCGGGAGGCCCGCCAATCATTAGTCGACCACAGCATATTACTACTGAACCAAGCATTCATAAGCGATGACATAAAGTACATGCGAATATACAGCGATGTACTTGAAAAACACATTGAATCAGCAAATAGGGAGACAGAGAACGGCTCACTCAAAATTATGAGTGTTATGCAACGCGTATATGGTTCCAGTGAATTTTTACTGGATAAATTGAAAGATAGTGAGCGCAATGCAGACCAACTAAAATTTCTTCAGTCGGAACGACTCATATCCAATCAGGCACTATTGGACGAAATGTCGCAGTATGCCTCTAATAAATCCGCTCAGGTGAATCAAGATAATGATCGCATTCAGGAAGTGTTACTTCAGGTGAAAGGTCTAACAGGCCTCACCGGTTTAATTCGTAATATTGCCAAGCAGACCAACTTACTTGCATTAAATGCTTCAATTGAGGCAGCACGCGCGGGTGATGCAGGACGGGGATTCGCGGTGGTGGCTGACAAAATTCGATCGCTCTCACAGGAAACGGAATCCGCAACGTCTGAAATTGATCGAGCGATTGTTAGTGTGAGCGAGACAGTCGAGAAAAATTTATCAGGGGTGTTGGACGGTGATCAGACGCGTGAAGAACTTGAAAAAATAGAAGCGATTTCAGCAAGCCTTAAATCCATTCTGACTGACTTTACTTCAGTGTCTGAGTACCTAACATCTCTCAGCGTGGATTCGCGACAAGCAATGACCGCAGTACACGACGGGATCATGGAAGTACTCGGCAGTATGCAATTTCAGGATATTAGTCGACAACAACTGGATTCTGTAAAGATTTTGCTATCTGAAATGGTCAACCATTTCTGGCAACTGGATGAATATCTACGAGCATCACCACCCATTGGGATCAAAGCACAAACACTCGAAAAACTCTTGGAGAGTCATCGTGATTATTATGTTATGCAACAACAACATGATTCTCACAGTCAGGCCCTGGGAGATCAAACCACTCAGAGCTCAACAGCAAGCATTGAATTGTTTTAGCTCTAGATGCACAACATTCAAGCCTAATGTGTGAAATGGCAGGTTACCAATATTCGTTTTGGTTTTAGGATGTTCAGCGCGAATGAGCGGTTAATGCACACTTCTTTTTCTTCGCCGATAGACCTGTCCACTGCAACGGCTTAGCCCTAACACCGTTAGGCCGGCAAGCATCCGGCAAACTGGATGAATTAAGTGCTAAAATGGGTATTACCTAGAGACAATTACTGAGTTACCAAGTCAGGTGTATCAATGAAATAATCTTTATAACAATGAGCTTTGTAATACGCTTAGATTGTGTTCCATCATACTCAGGTAATCGGGGGCGGCTTGGTGTTTTTCTGAGAGCGCATCAGAAAAAAGCGTGCCGCCGATGACGACTCCTGTCTCGCGTGAAATTTGCGTTAGCAAACGCGCATCCAACATATTTTCCATAAATAATGCCGGAATTTTTTCGGCGCGAATTTGTTCTATTAAACGGGCGACATCCCGCGTTCTTGCTTCTGAATCGGTACTCATGCCTTGAGGGGCTATGAACTCAAAACCATAGGCTTTACCGAAATAACCAAACGCATCATGACTTGTCACTATCTTACGCTTTTGTGCAGGTAAGGATGCTGTAAATTGTTTTATTTTTTTATCGAGCGCGCGCAATTGCTCAGTGTATTTTTCACTATTTTCCGTGTAAAACTTGCGATGCGCAGGATCCAACGCAATTAATTCTGCAGTGATGGCAGCAACATAAAGCAATACGTTTTGAATATCCTGCCATGCATGAGGGTCTGGAATCTCTGCTGCGCCATGAGGATCAGCTACCATTAAGGGTTCAACTTCCGCACCGAGAATGCGCTGTTTACCTTTAAATTGCGCTGCTTTTGTTAATGCATTCAGCCACACCTCAAAGCCCAAACCATTCGCCAGTAATAAATCCGCTTGCGCAACGGCGCGCGCATCGGCGGCTGTGGGTTGATACACATGGCCGTCACTATTCGGCCCAACCAATACGCGCAACTCTACCTTGTCGCCCGCAATAACTTGCACAAGATCACCAATCACACTAAACGTCGCCACCAGTTTCGGTTTTGCGGGAACCGTTTCCGCCATTACGAAGGCCGTAAAAAAAATACTGGCTAGGAATAAAGAGAGACGCGAAAAAAAATGTTTCATTAATTAAGTCTCCAACAGTGTTGATGCAGTCGGTTTTGCAAGCCAACTGGCCAAACAGCCCCGCTGCCCCACAAGAATCGATACCAGATAAGCTAACCCTATGACCAAAATAATGCAGGGTCCTGCAGGAAGATTGGCGTGAAACGCGGTGAGCAAGCCCAGATAACTTGCTCCGGCTCCGATCAAAATCCCGACTAACATCGCACCCGGGATTGTGCGAACCCAGAACCCCGCACAGATGCCGGGCAACACCATCATGCCAACGGCCATGAGTGTGCCCAGCGCGTGAAATCCGCTCACTAAATTCAACACACAGATAATTAAAAAACTGCTATGCACCCCTGCACGCCACGCGCGACGCGATTGAAAATACAGTGGGTCAAAGGCCTCTAAAATCCATGCGCGATAAAAAATCGCCAGCATCGTCAGCGACAGCACACACACGCCAGCAATTAAACCCAGTGCAGCATTATCCAGAGCAAGAATGGAACCAAACAGCAGGTGGAGCAAATCAACATTGCCGCCACGGAGCGACACGATAATCACACCCAGCGCCAAGGATATTAAATAGAAGGCAGCCAGACTTGCATCTTCACGCAAAGGGGTTGTGCGCGCGATATAACCCGATAAGAGCGCGACCAACACACCGGCAATAAAACCGCCCAGTGCCATTGCAAAAAGCGACATACCGGCAATCACATAACCCATGGCCGCACCGGGTAGAATGGCATGGGCAATGGCATCCCCGGTCAAGCTTAAGCGGCGCATAATTAACAAAATGCCAATCGGTGTGGCGCTCAATGCCAAGCACACAGAACCCACGAGTGCGCGCGCCATAAATTCAAATTCAACAAACGGCGCGATAAAAAAATCAACGAGCCAATTCATACGAGATTAACTCTGCTGGATTAAACGAAGATCCCGCGCCCTGCTCAGCCTCAGTGACAGTGGCGGGTGCCGATAGCGCAACAATCTCCCGCCCCAAATGAAGGTGCAGCGGAAAATGCAAATTGGCGATCGATTGATTGTGCAGGGCAGTGATAATGGTGCAGCCCGCGCGATGTTGCTCATTCAAGAGCCTTAGCAAATCACGCTGGGTATTTTCATCCACTGCGTTGAAAGGTTCATCCAACAACAAGAGCTTTGCGCCCTCAACCAAGAGTCGTGCAAAGCGCAAGCGCTGCAATTGCCCACCGGATAATTCTTGCAGGTTATGGCTTGCAAGATGCAACAAACCCACTCGCGCTAACATCTCACTCACGCGCGCCTTGTCTGCTGCAGTAATAGCGCTGAATAAACCTCGCCTATTCAACAACCCCATTGCGGCCACTTCAAAAACCGACACGGGAATACTCACATCGAATTGAGCCGACTGGGATAGATAACCGATAGCACCTTGTAGCTCTGGTGAAAACCCGATCTGCCCCTGACTGGGAGTTAACTCGCCCGCGATTATTTGCAGCAAGGTCGATTTACCACTTCCGTTTGGCCCGAGGAGTGCAACCATAGACTGATCGGGAATCGTGAGGTTGAGGGTATGCAATACCCATAGAGATGACTCAGGATCTGTCACAGGTTTGACGGAATTCGTCTGCCGGTAAGCATAGCCAAGTGTTTCCAAGCGGATCACAGAATTTCCTCGCTAAAGCTGAGGTGCAATCATCAAACTCACACCAGCCAAAAAATGACACACAAAAGAAGCGCATTGATTGCGAGTGCCAACGCCAACCGCTGCCAGGATGACGCGCAGTAAATCGCCTGTGCCCAAGTGGGCGAAAAAGCCGCCCTCATTTCGGTGCTGTTGTTCATTAGGATGCAATCAAATCACAAGTCACAACCAAACGTTTGGGTTGCTGCGCCGTTGGCGCGGGTGAGCGGTGGATGATGCCGCGCCCTTCATTGCCAGCCCACAATTCGCCTTTGAATAACGCCACATCACCCGCTGCCATGCGTTGAATATTTTTTTCATTATCGGTGATAGCACCGGGGGTATTGATTTGACTGGCGCACGCCGTGCCCAGAGCCGTACGATTGGATAATTGATCGGGCAGCCATTCAGTGGCCAAGCCGTAATAGGTGGTGATTAAACGAATGGCGACATTATCGGTATGGAAACGCGGGCACATAGCATGTTCAAGTGTGTTGATGCGCAGGCCGAGAATTTTTGCATCAAACAAACAGCAAAACATATCCAGCACTTGATGGATATCTGCATAAAATGCCGCAGCACTCACACAAGAATCTTGCGTATTGATTAATGCAGGCGGAAATACGCGCTGAATTTCTTCCATCAATTGTTCAGGCGAACCCGACAATTTCAGTGCAATGGTTTTGGATTTACGGAGCAACTCATCCACATAATACTCAACCTCTTGCTGCAATTGGCGCTGCCAAATCGCAATACTAATGGCGTCTTCGTAGATGCGCGCGAGTACAGCGGGGTCTTGGTCGATTGCCCAATCGGTCGCGCTCATGGTGGTATTTACTAATGCAGTCATCACCTACTCCTGTGCTTATTCAGGCTATAAATACTTTACCCAGCGATAAGTTGAGCGGCGCTTGTAGGCCGCAAACAGTGCAGTTGGCCAATATAAAAGTAGCGCTAGCACCGCAGTGATTAACCAAATGCTGTAAATGGAATCCACACCAAAATAACTGCCTTTGTTCGCACCAAAACATGCAAACAGCAGAGTGTAAATAAGCAGCAGCACATACAAATGCAGCAGGTAAAAAAACAAGGGCGCTGCGCCAAATTGCGAAAGCACGCTAACAAAACGCGCCGCGTTAAACCGCTCTAGCCATACCAGCACCAATGCCATAACACCCAAGGTCAACAATAAAAAATCTAACGAGGGCGGGTATTTGGTGAAATTTAAAAACGACATGAGTGTTTGCACGGGTGACGCAAATACTTGCCATGGCAGGGTTTCACCGTAGAGATTGAAACCGCGCAACAGCAGGAGCAATAACAAACTGCCAATACCGGCACCCATCAGCCAGGTTGCGCGCCGCACGGCGGGCATCTGCTTGGCGAAGAGTGGCCCCGCGCAATAACCCAACAGAATCACACCAATCCAGGGCAATAGCGGGTAACTGACTTTTATCGCCAGCGAATCGGTTTTTATCCAATAGTTGCGGTCATGCAAAATGGTCCAGAGTGAATAGCCCCATTCATCCACTGAAAATTGAATAGGTGTCAGCAAATTGTGCAGCGCGATAATGCCAACGGCGACAAGCCACTGGGCGATGCGCGACATTTTCACCAGAAGCGCCAAGGCCAACATACTTAAACCGATTGCCCAGATCACTTGCAGATAAATCGTGTTGAAATTTCCCATCCATGAAAAGGTAACCAACGTGAATTCCAATGCAATTAACAACAAGCCGCGCTTTAGCAAAAATTGACTTACACTTTCTGTGCGCGCGGATTGTTGATACAGCCAGGCCGATAAGCCGGTAAGAAAAACAAATACAGGGGCGCAAAAATGCCCAACTAAACGGCTGGCAAATAACGCCGGCTCAGTGACTTCCACATCCATGGGATCACTCACTTGGCGATGCAAAAAAAATCGCTCGCGCACGTGATCAAGCAACATGATCAACATCACTAACCCGCGCAGCGCATCGATACTTTTAATGCGCCGCGAGTCAGCAGTCTTTAATTCAATAAACGGCGTTGCCATCGCGATTAAAACTCAAACTTGACGCTTGCACGCACCGCGCGCGGCTCGCCCGGTAAGGTCCACAGCGGCGAGTAGGAGTTATACACGTAGACTTCATCGAACAGGTTATCTACCACCAACTCAGCGCTCACATCGCGTGTGATATTGATATCACCAAAAAGCGACACCAGCGTGTAAGACGGCAAGCGATAATTTGGATTGACCGTGTCGCCCAAGCGTGAGCTGATGTAGCGAGTGCGAACACCTACCGCCGCATCGCGTTGCGCAATTGAAAAGGATTGTTTGAGCGATAACATCAGGCTGTGATCGGGCACGTTCACTAGCGGGCTACCCTCCGGCACCAATACACCCCAATCGATATTTACACTATCGGTCAGTGTGCGGGTATCCAGGTACGCATAAGAGAGAATAATGCTTAGATTATCAGTGATATTCCCACTTGCATCCAATTCAAAACCGGTAGAACCCGCTTTGCCGAGCGCAGCAGAAAATCCGGCATTGACCGGATCGGTGGTGAGCATATTGGTTTTTTCTGCATCAAAAACGGCGGCAGTAATTTGCCAATCCTGCAAAAATATTTTTGCACCCAGCTCAATAGATTCACTCTCTTCCGGATCAAAGGCGGTACCGTAAGCATCGGTTCCACTTTGCGGCACAAAACCTTCTGAATAGCTTGTGTAAAGGTTCAACCAGGGTGCAGCTAAAAACACTAGACCTGCGCGCGGTGATACACGCGAGTCATCGGCAGCGTTAAATTTATTGGCGACTTGCTCGTGAATTTTTTGTTCGTAATCATCCAACCGCGCACCAAGCAGAGCACGCCAACGGTTTGATAGCTCCACTTGATCCTGCAAATAAATGCCCACTGCTTTTTGCGTTTCCTTGTTGGCATAAAGCGGGTTTACTGCACCCGGTTGTGCAACACCATATTGCGGGTTATAGATATCTAACGCGTAGCTTCCTTTGGCACCGCGATAGCGGCCAAGGAGCGTGAATAAATCATAATCATAGGCATCAATACCCAGCATAAGATTGTGCGTGAGCGAACCCATAGCGAGGCTGCCGCTCACTTCAGCACGCACACTTAAATCTTCGGAGTCGTAATCGCGATAGCGACGTTGGCGAGTGAGCAGACCCGCGCCGTCATACAGGGATTGACGTCCACGTGCCAATTCCGCATCGGATGAAAAGCCATTTAATTCCGATTCGCGGTAGCCAATACCGGATGTAAATGTCCAATCATTCGCAAGAGTTTGCTGATAAGTGAGTTGATGCCCAGTGGCTGAAATGCGTGTGAGCCCATCGCCCGGCTCACCCAGGTAGCGACTGCGCGGCACGGTTTCAAAATCATTGTTCAATACAACATAACCGCGATCAAATAATTGATCTTGTTTGAGATACTCGGCCTCGTACAACAGTGATGCGTTGTTATCAAACAGGTATTTGAGCGAAGGGGTGACTACTTGTTTATCGCTTTCCACGTAATCGCGATAACTTTTAAAATCCTGCACGGCGCCATTAATACGCAACGCGAGTTTGTCGCTCACACCATTGGTGTAATCGCCCTCCAATCGGTATTGATCAAAACTACCGCCGGTCATTTTTACATAACCTTCCTGAGTAAACTCTGGCTTGCGCGTGATGATATTAATGGTTCCGCCAGGTTCACTGCGACCATATAGCGCTGACCCTGGGCCTTTTAATATTTCTACTTGCTCAATATTGGAGGTATCGCGATGACCACTAAAACCGCGCCCGGCGTTAAAGCCATTAATTAAATAATTCGAGGGCATGTTTTCGTTGCCGGGAAAACCGCGCAGCGAAAAACTGTCCCACAATCCACCGCCATCATTCTGGCGCGAGATACTGGTGGAATAATCAAGCACATCCTGAAAACGATTGATCGCGCGATCAGCAAACACCGATTGATCGATCACCTGAATTGCTTGCGGTAATTCGGCGGAGGGCACATTACCACGATAGGCTTGATGGCTGGTTACTAATACCTCTTCAATTTGTCCTGGCGCGGCGGCAAGCAAGACTGGCGATATAACAAATAGTGGCGCAGAGATTACGCTGGTGAGAGCAATAAACGAGCGTTTAGCAAATACTGGGCGAGTAGTTAACAACATTAAAGGGATTCCACAACAATAAAAATCAGCGAGAGCGACGAGTCAGTAGACTAAATTTATTTTTAAGCACACAACTCAGTGCGCATGCCCCTGCGTCCAGGTTGGAAACGGATCAGGCAAGGTTTTCCAATACTCCTGGCCTTTTAGGGTTTCCTCTTCTGTGAGCAAGCATTTATCCAACTGCTCAACCACAAAATCTTTATCGATATTCTGGCCGATAAACACCAACTCCTGACGCATATCGCCAAAGGGTTCTACCCATTTTTCCATAATGTAATTCACATGATCTTCATCCTCCGGCCAGCGCTCTTTGGGAATGGCTTTCCAGAACATACCGGCAGCACCGTGCTGGGCAATGCCACCCGCCTGACTCCACTGCCCTGCCCACTGCGGGCGTGATGCCAGCCAAAAAAATCCCTTTGAACGAAGCAACTTTCCTTTTACGGCTGGGCTGGAGAAGAAATCGTAGATTTTTTGCGGATGAAACGGACGGCGTGCGTGGTAAGAAAAGCTGCTGATGCCATATTCTTCTGTTTCGGGAGTGTGCTCGCCGCGCATTTCCTTCAACCAACCCGGTGCTTGCTGGGCTTTTTCAAAATTAAATTTTCCGGTATTGAGCACTTTATCCAGAGCTACATTGCCGCGCTCAACGGGAATAATTTCAGCATCAGGATTCAGCTTGGTTAAAATCGCGTTGAGTTCAGCGAGCTGCTCAGCAGAAATTAAATCGGTTTTACTGATTAGCAACACATCACAAAATTCGATTTGATCGACAAGTAAATCCGCCACGTTGCGCTCGTCGTCTTCTCCAAGGCTTTCACCGGTTTCTTGCAGAGAAAGCGCATCGTAATAATCATTTAGGAAATTCACCGCATCAACGACAGTCACCATGGTGTCCAGGCGTGCAACTTGCGAGAGGCTCTGGCCATCTTCGTCTTCAAAGGTAAAGGTCTCTGCAATCGGCAAAGGCTCGGAGATACCGGTGGATTCAATCACCAAATAATCAAAGCGTCCTTCCTTGGCCATGCGATTTACTTCCACCAGTAAATCTTCACGCAGGGTGCAGCAGATACAGCCGTTGCTCATCTCCACCAGTTTTTCTTCAGCGCGATTTAATTCAACCTGGTTTTGGATGAGCGATGAATCAATATTCACTTCGCTCATGTCATTCACTATCACCGCAACGCGGCGGTTTTCGCGATTATTCAAAATGTGATTAAGCAGCGTTGTTTTACCAGCCCCCAAAAAACCAGAGAGGACAGTAACGGGAAGAAGATTCGCAGGAGAGGGGTTCATAACGGTTGCCTGTACATTAATTTGATGTGTTGCTCAAAAATTGGGGTGAACAATTGCAGAAGTTTAGGTGCGCAGCTTGGTGTAATTGCGCTCCAGCTGTTCCTGTCGCGCCTTTTCCTCGGCGCTGTATTCCGTAGTGGGGCGAGCGAGCAGGCGCTGTAACCCAATTTCCATACCCGATGCCTCGCAATAGCCATATTCGCCACGCTCAATACGATCCAAGGCTTTGTCGATCTTGCGCAGCAAGTAATATTCGCGCTCCGCGATACGCATGCGCTGCCGGTTCTCCTCCTCCAACAACGCACGATCCAGTTCATCGGCTTCTGTGGCAGGGCTAGCTATTTCCTGTTTGATGGTTTCTATGTGCTCGCTGGTCTGACGCTTCAGATCCAGTAGCAAAGCCCTGAAAAAATCCAGTTGCACCTCATTCATATAGGCTGAGGCCGGCATTTTCAGTAGCTTGGCAGCCGTCATGGCGGGCTGGGAGGCAGCAGCAGTTGTAGGCTTGGCCATGGCTCATCCTTCGTCTTTTAGATATGTTATAATGTAACATAAAATATCAAAAGAACAATTATCGATAGCCGGAAGCTAAAAGCCGGGTACTTTCAGAATGGATAAAAAGAGTTGGCACCAACCAAGGCCAAGGTTGCAGTTTGATGCCAAAGTAGCGTGCGGTTGACGGCTGGTGCAGGAGCGCCGCAGTACCTCCTCTTAAAAGCAGGGTGAACTGCGGCTGCCAGACCCGGAGTTATTTGAGCACTCGACTGGAACTGGCGGGATGCCAAGGCTCGGGCACATAGCGGGTACGCGCCAGAAACTTGTAATACTCAAGGTTATGTTTTGGCTGCTCGTAACCGGCGGGAATCGCCCGGCCAGAGTAGGTCTGGAAATAAAGTACACAGGAGTCGCGCCAGATAATTGCATCGCGCTCTTGCACCTGCAGCAGGGCTTTTACTTGCGCAAAGCGCGCGGCATCCACATAAGGTTTTTGCGCTTCCCAGGTCACCTGCATAGCACGCACCTGCTCTACACCTTCGTAGTATTTGTGCACCAGCTCCTCCCACAGATTGCGACCGGATTTCATTTTGTGATCCCAGCTGACATGGTGAAACCAGAGCAATAACTCCTCAGGCACTGCATTCAGGTCGCCATACAACTTGGCGATTGGTGCCGGGTATTGGGCGATTGCATTGGAGCCGGTTTTAGTGCGATCAAAACCCAAACCGGTTTTGGAGGCGCGATGGTAATAGATGGCAGTCCAATCGGGGCGTTCGGAATTTTCCGTCCAGGGTGCCGGGCCATAGTGATCACCTTGCGAATAAAGGTGGGTTAAACCTAATGGCGAGCGATAGTTAACACCGGCTTCGCGCGAGATCATCATTAACTCTTTCATCGGCGCGATAAATTTTTCTTCATTGGAAAAGGTCATGCGCAGCCACTCTTCCGCTGCCGCTTCGGCACTGATTTCATGATCCCAAGCCATACGACCAAAGGCGTACCAGCTGGATTGCACAAAGGGGTGACCAGTCCAGTTGCGATCCGTACCAGGGTTAATCACCGCGGCCATACCGGTGTGTTTGGTTTTAAATACTTTTCCTTCAAGAATATTGCCAATCGTTGAGCCTTCGCCTTTTACAAAGGTGTCAGTGCGCAGCGATTCTTCAAACAGCGGACCTTGATAAGCCAGATGCGTAGCAAAACCAAAATATTCCTGGGTGACCTGAAACTCCATCATCATGTTGGTTTTTTCCATACCGGAAAACAAAGCGGAGTAAGGTTCACGCGGCTGGAAATCAATGGGGCCATTTTTGACTTGAAGGATCACATTGTCTGCAAATTTTCCATCCAAATGTTTGAACTCATCGTAGGAGCCGCGAAAGCGGTCACCAATGTCCGGGCTATATACAAAGGCACGCCAAAATACTACACCGCCATAGGGTTTTAAGGCTTCTGCGAGCATATTGGCACCATCGGCATGATCGCGCTGATAATCCTGCGGGCCAGGCTGACCTTCGGAATTAGCCTTTACCAGATAGCCACCAAAATCGGGGATGTAGTCGTAGACTTTTTTAGTGCGCTCTTTCCACCACTGCTGTACTTGTGGGTCGAGTGGATCAGCTGTTTCCAAATCGCCAAAAGCGCGCGGCGAATTGTAATTAATCGACAAATAAACTTTTATGCCGTAAGGGCGAAATACATCGGCGAGCGCGGCAATTTTTTCCAGAAATTGATCGCTGAGTACACGTGGGTCTGCATTCACATTATTCAGCACAGTGCCGTTAATGCCGAGCGAAGCATTAATGCGCGCATAGTCTTCGTAGCGCGCGGATTTGTAGTCGGGCAAGGTTCCCCAATCCCAGAGCGATAAACCGGCGTAACCACGCTCCACTACGCGATTTAAATTATCCCAGTGATTGACGACACGATGCTGTAATTTCGGGGCGGATTTTATCGCCAGATTTTGCAGTGTCTGGTTGGTTTGCAGCAGGCGCAAAAAATGAAAGCTGCCGTAGAGCGCGCCTATATCCGTATTGGCAGCAATCACGGTCACCGGGCGTTTATTCAGGGTTTTGCTGGCAATGATGTAACCCTCATCGCCCAGCACCGATAATTCCTGCTCCATTCCCAGTTCAGCAATCACGCTCGAATTTTTGGGAGTGCCGACAATCAACGCATATTTCGCCGGTTTTTTACCGGCGGGCTTGCCTGCAGTAATAGTTGCGACAGGTTTTGCAAGCAGGCCACTTAAGCCCCGCTGCAACTCGGCAGCCGCTTTATGCAGAGTGGCGGAATCCCCCTCAACCACCAGCTGACTGATCTGCGCGCGATAGATTTTGCGCTGTTGCTCATTGGTAACTGGCTGATAGCGCAGCCACATTTCATATCCATCCTCAGCAATCGCCTTGGGGACAAACATCAACGGGAATAAAAAACAGAGCAACCAATATTTATTGATATAGGTATTTCTCACAGGACACCCCTTATAAACGTTTCTTTATTTGCTGAAATGGCAATTGCTGCGTATCTTATAGTCAGAACAAATATATCACTTGTATACAAGAACACCAAGTCGATTTTTATCCATGAAAATGTAAAGTTTTATCCACAACAATAATCTCGAAGGGGATTTACCTATGAATATTTCACGTCGGCAATTGTTTGCACTTACAGGCGCGGGCCTCGCATTAAGTCAGGCGGCCAGAGTTACCGCCGCCACCAAAGCACTGGAGCAAACCGGGCTTAAAACGGCGTATAAGGATAATTTTTTGATTGGCGCGGCGCTCAATGCCAACATAGCAACAGGTACAGACGAAAAACTTAATGCCTTGATCAGCAAAGAGTTTAATTCAATCACCCCGGAAAACTGTATGAAATGGGGGGTACTGCGCGATACCCGGGGCCAGTGGAACTGGACTGATGCCGACAATTTTGTGGCATTTGGCACTAAGTACAATATGCACATGGTAGGCCACACTCTGGTATGGCACAGCCAGATTCACGATGAGGTATTTAAAAATGCCGATGGCAGCTACATCAGTAAAGATGCGCTGCAGAAAAAAATGGAAGAGCACATCACCACACTCGCTGGCCGCTACAAAGGCAAACTACCCGCTTGGGATGTAGTGAATGAGGCTGTGGGTGACGACAATAAAATGCGCGATAGTCATTGGTACAAAATCATGGGCGATGATTTTATTTATAACGCCTTTGCATTGGCGCACGAGGTAGATCCCAAAGCCCACCTGATGTACAACGATTACAACATTGAGCGCACCGGTAAACGCGAAGCGACCATTGAAATGCTCAAACGCATGAAAAAGCGTGGTATGCCTATTCATGGTTTAGGCATACAGGGACATTTGGGAATAGACACACCGCCTATCGACGAAATTGAAAAAAGTATTATCGAATTTGCCAAATTGGGTTTGCGTGTGCACTTCACTGAATTGGATATAGATGTGTTGCCATCAGTATGGGATTTGCCGGTTGCCGAAGTATCCACCCGTTTTGAATACAAACCCGAGCGCGATCCTTATATCAAAGGGCTGCCGCAGGAAATGCAAGACAAACTGGCCAAACGCTACGAAGATTTATTCAAACTGTTTATTAAACATAGCGATAAAATTGATCGCGTAACCTTCTGGGGTATAAGCGATGATGCCAGCTGGCTCAATGGCTTCCCAATTCGCGGCCGCACCAACTACCCACTGTTGTTTGATCGCCAATTGCAACCCAAAGATGCTTACTTCCGCTTGTTGGATTTAAAGCGTTAAGCGCAAAATAAAAATCCCGCATCACTGAGTGATGCGGGATTCATTTTAAGAAAGAATCACATTACCACTTCATTTTCTTTTCAATAAACGCGGTTAACAACTCGGCATTTGCCTTGTGCTGGGCAATACGAGGATGTTGGCCATAGCCTGTAAAGGGAAAGAAAATGGTGTCCAACTTTTTATCATTGTTTTCTTTTCGCATACGCGCTACAGCGGCTTTTACATAACCAGGCCAAGTTGGGTTTGCGGTGGCATCCATACTGCCCAGGGCGCAGATGATTTGCGCATTGGGATATTTAGCGCGAATACTGCGAACAAAATTGATATACGCCTGGATTTTTTGTTCATCGGTTGGGTGCGGCTGCAGTTTTCTATCGCGATCAGTCAACCAGCTATCGTTCTGGAATAAGTTAATCACCACCAGATCAGGTGTCCAACGGGTGAAATCCCATTGGCTATTATTGTCGCCCACTGCATTTAGCTGGTCATAAAACTGCGGCATGATGAACGGAAACCAGCTGATCATAATGCCAATACCACTTTGCGAAATAGTGTGCAGCTCCGCATTAAGGTTGCGTGCAGTAATAGCACCATAGGCCCAATAATTATTTTTTTCACTGAGCAAATGATCGGCACCGTTATCGGCACCTTCGTTGCCCATACCGCTAGTAATGGAGTCACCGTAAATTTCCATGCGGCGTTTAGGGCGCGCCGGCGGTTTTAGAAGGCTGGCATCTTTATCCAACACCAAACCTTTAAAATGGGTGGCCCCCTCCTCACCCTCGGTGCGTTTATAAATTTCCAGGCTGTGGTTGCCCGGTTTTAATGCGGTGCTAATCACATAGGTGTGCTCGCCTTGTTTGGCTTCAAGCACATAGGGGTGTTGGGTTTCACCATCCACAATCACATTAAAAAAGTTTTTCCCTAACTGGTCATCCAGAACAATTGCGAGCGATGTGCCAGTGAAATTCGCTTTGATACTGGAGCCGGGCCAGGAAAGCTGTGGGGATTTTTTATCGCTAAAATCGATGCGACCGGTATAGAGGTATTGCTGGTTATCGGCACTGATGTGTTGCACTGGTTCAGCCAGCGCCATACCGGAAACGCCGAGCGCTCCCAGCAGAAAAAGGTGAATCATTTTCATTGTATTTCTCGTCAGGAATCTGTTGGTAGTAAAGGTTTACCGGAGGTTATGGTTGATGATTTCCGCTGTCCTGCATCTGGTCCGGGTTTGATCGGCCGGTAACTGCTTCTTGTTGTGGCGGCCATACTAAATCCAGAGGCCTTAAATTGCCATGTAGCACCCGGCACCGGCATTACAAAGAAGGGTAAATGTGTGCCTGCGGCTGAAAGACCCGATCGGCAGCGAGTAGACAAAATCGGACGGCCTTGATATGGTTTGCCTATGAATTACTCAGCATTCGCCTCTATCTCACCTTTTCTTACCGCGCCGGAAGCCAGTTCTGCTCGCGTCTTTGTGTTATTTGGCGATTAAGTTATTGCCAACTTAATCGCCGCAACTCCTCTTTTTAGCTTTATTTCTGATTAGTTTTACTTCAGTTTTTTTGATTAAACACCCGGACAGCCACACTGGCTGCCTTTAGCTATTTTGGATATTTTTATGAGCAGCAAAAAAAGCAATGCATTGGTTATTAGTAAACTGGATTACGCACAGTTAATGCAATTGATTGAAACCAGCGATTCAGATGCGGCAGATGCGCTGGATATGGAAATAAGTCGGGCCAAAATTGTGGAGACAAATAAACTCCCCAATGACGTGGTTGCAATGAATAGCAAAGTAACCTTTTGCGACCTGGATTCCAACGAGGAAAAAACCATTCAATTGGTGTACCCGCAGGATGCCGATGTTAGCCAGATGAAAATATCAGTGTTATCACCCGTGGGCAGCGCACTTATCGGCCTGAAAATAGGCGGGGCGATTGAGTGGCCAGTACCACAGGGGAAGGTTCGTCGTTTAAAAGTAATTGCGGTAGAACAAGCGCAACACTAGTGGCATTTTCTGAAAACAAAAAGGCCGATACTTGTGCATCGGCCTTTTTGTTTTCGCCTGGACAACGAGCAAGATTATTTCAGATCAAACCTGTCTGCGTTCATTACTTTTACCCAGGCATTCACAAAGTCTTTTACGAACTTTTCGCGGTTGTCATCTTGCGCATAGACTTCGGCGTAAGAACGTAAAATCGAGTTGGAGCCAAACACTAAATCTACACGGGTTGCTGTCCATTTCACATTGCCGGTTTTGCGCTCAACAATGTTGTAGGAGTTTTTACCGGTAGGTTTCCACTGGTAGCTCATGTCGGTGAGGTTGATGAAAAAGTCGTTGCTTAATACGCCGACTTTATCGGTAAATACACCGTGTTTAGTGCCACCATGATTGGTGCCAAGTACGCGCATACCACCGATTAATACCGTCATTTCAGGCGCCGTTAAACCCATTAATTGCGCACGATCAAGCAACATTTCCTCTGGCTGCACTACATAATCTTTTTTCACCCAGTTGCGGAAACCATCATGTACTGGTTCCAGAACTGCAAAAGATTCAGCATCGGTTTGCGCATCAGTTGCGTCACCACGGCCAGCTGCAAAGGGTACGGTGATGTTTACACCGGCGTCTTTTGCCGCTTTTTCAACAGCAGCGGTGCCACCCAGCACAATCAGATCGGCAATGCTGACTTTTTTACTCAGGCCAGACTGGATACTGGTCAATACGCCCAACACTTTTTGCAAACGTGCCGGCTCATTGCCCTCCCAGTCTTTTTGCGGTGCAAGGCGAATACGCGCACCGTTGGCACCGCCGCGGAAATCGGAGCCGCGGAAAGTGCGGGCGCTGTCCCATGCAGTGGCAACCAACTCAGCAACACTCAAACCGCTGGCCAATATTTTGGCTTTTAAATCGGCGACCTCGGCATCACTGAGGGTGTAATCCACAGTGGGGATCGGGTCTTGCCAGATCAAATCTTCTGCCGGCACATCAGTGCCCAAATAACGCGCCTTGGGGCCTAAATCGCGGTGCGTTAATTTGAACCAGGCGCGCGCAAAGACTTCCGAGAAGTAGGCCGGATCTTTGTAGAAACGCTCGGAGATTTTGCGGTACTCAGGGTCAACCTTCATCGCCATATCGGCGTCAGTCATCAAGGGCATGCAGCGAATACTGGGGTCTTCCACATCCACGGGCATGTCTTCTTCTTTGATATCTACCGGTTTCCACTGCCAGGCACCGGCCGGGCTTTTGGTCAATTCCCACTCGTGGTTGAGCAGCATTTCAAAATAGCCGTTGTCCCATTGCGTGGGGTTGGTAGTCCATGCACCTTCAATACCGCTGGTGACTGTATCGCGGCCCACACCACGGGTTTTGTGATTCATCCAGCCCAAACCCTGCTCTTCGATGCCGGCGGCTTCTGGCTCGGGGCCAAGGTTGGCAGCGCTACCGTTGCCGTGGGCTTTACCGACAGTGTGACCGCCTGCCGTGAGTGCAACGGTTTCCTCGTCATTCATGGCCATGCGCGCAAAGGTCACACGAATATCGTTAGCGGTTTTTTGTGGGTCGGGGTTGCCGTCCACCCCTTCGGGGTTTACGTAGATCAAACCCATCATCACTGCTGCCAGCGGGTTTTCCAGATCGCGTTCGCCAGAGTAGCGACTGCCCTCACCACCACTCTTCGCTAACCACTCTTTCTCTGAACCCCAGTAGATATCTTTCTCAGGATGCCAAATATCTTCGCGGCCGCCGCCAAAACCGAAGATTTTCAAGCCCATGGACTCATAGGCCATATTGCCGGCGAGGATCATCAAATCCGCCCAGGACAATTTGTTGCCGTATTTTCTTTTGATGGGCCACAAAAGGCGACGAGCTTTGTCCAAATTGCCATTGTCTGGCCAACTATTCAGAGGAGCAAAACGCAGGTTGCCGGTTCCGGCGCCGCCGCGACCATCGGCAATGCGGTAACTACCGGCGGAGTGCCAGGCCATACGGATAAATAAACCGCCGTAATGCCCCCAGTCGGCTGGCCACCAGTCCTGGCTGTCGGTCATCAGTGCTTTGAGGTCATTTTTAACAGCTTGCAGATCGAGTTTTTTAAATTCTTCGGCGTAGTTGAACGCCTCGCCGAGCGGATTAGTTTTGCGGTCGTGTTGATGAAGGATGTCGAGATTGAGAGCCTTGGGCCACCAATTCATAACTGACTTGCTTGATTCAGTATTTGCACCATGTGCAAATGGGCATTGACCCGCTGAAGTGTTGTTATTGTCCATAACCTTCTCCTGTTGAGATATTGATTGACTAAATTGGCTCGCAGTAAGTTGACTTGCTTTTAGCTGACTCACTAGATACAGACTAACCTTAGGCCAATTCTTTCAATTTGATAAATTTATATTTAATAAACAATCGATAGCCTTAACCAATAAGCAGTTTTATCCACCAACGTCTGGCCGAAAGCGGCCGTGTAACAGCGCAGGTGAAGGAAAGTCTAGAAGAGAATGTGTGGAATACTCTTGTTTCAGCGCAAAAACCTGCGCAAAAACAGAGCGATAATGAATATTCAAAAATGTTTTTATGCGATAAGGGCGAATCATAGATTCGCCCTTCAGGTCAGCTAAATCGATGGGCAGAGCTGGCTGTTTATGCCTGTATTCTCTGATTGAAGGCGATAAGCGCATCGGGTTTATCGGTAAATACCGCATCCACACCCAGCTGCTGCATTAACTGCCAATCATCCTCGTGGTTTACCGTATACACCCAATTTTTCAGGCCGCGCCGCCCGGCATCCTGTATCAAATCAGGGGTGAGAAAACTCAAATGGGTGTTAAAAGAGTAGGCCTTAAGCGGTTCACAACAGGCGGCGTAATCCAAAGGAATACCTTCAATCAACACTCCCCGTTTAACCTGAGGTATTTGTTGCAAGCAGTGAAAAAGTTGTTGGTGATCAAAACTGGATACCGCGTATTGCTCGTAACTGCCGCCGGCAGCCTGAATGTAGTCATCCAGCTGGCGCGCAAGCGTTGTCACGCAATTCTCACCTTTGATTTCAATATTGAGCAGCGCCCTGCTCCCTACCAGTTCCAATACTTGTTGCAAGCGCGGTAGTGGCTCGCCATTTTCCAAACGCTGCGCATGTAAATAATCCAGCGACTGGGCAGTAATCACACCCTGACCGGAAACTACCCGCCCTAACCGGCGATCATGGGTGACAAATAATTCGCCGTGGATTTGAAAAACATCAATCTCCACCGCATATACGCCCAATTCCAATGCGCGTTTTATCGCCGCCAGGCTGTTTTCCGGTAAGGGGGTTGGCCCCGCTGCAGGGCCGCCGCGGTGGGCAATACACAGCAAAGGTTTCATAAAGCACTCGTTCAGCTATCCGATGGTTATAATGTGCGAACGAGTATGGCAGTCGTTAATTGAATCAGCAATGCAGGTGCCAGTGTGGATAATCTACCAACTTTTCAGGAAACCATGGATTTTTTACAAGAGATAACCAGCCACGGTATTTTCTCCAAAATTATTATCATCCTCAGTTGTATTATTGTTTTTTCGCTCGCGTCCAAATTACTGGATCGCATTATTCACGACGTCAGCGTGCGCCGCGCACTGGGCGATTTGCGTGTGCTTTACATGACCCGGCTGATGAATATCGGCATGGTGTTTTTGTGTATTGTCGTGATGTGTTTGGTGCTTGGGTTGGGCTACAGCGAAATTTCAGTATTTCTCTCGTCTATTTTTGCGGTGGTGGGCATTGCACTGTTTGCCCAGTGGTCAATATTGAGCAATGTCACTGCGAGCATGATTATTTTTTTCAGCTTCCCCTACAAAGTAAACGACAGTATTAAAATTTTGGACAAAGACGATGATATGAGTGGCGTGATAATAGAAATCACTCTGTTTCATGTGATTTTAAAGCGCGACGACGGCAACATCATCACTTACCCCAATACCTTAATCCTGCAAAAAGCAGTGTTGCGTATCGATAAACCACTCGCTGAAAATAGCGCAAACGAAAAACATCATCTGCGTCAGGGCGAACTGGAACTCACTGCTAGCCAACCGGAAAAAATAAAACAACAGTATTAGTTTTCGCCACAAAACCCCTGAATAAAAAAGGCGATATCCACTTCTGGATATCGCCTTTTTTATTCAGGGGTTTTGATTCGCCATGTGTAATAGATTACAGAACTGCCACAACCGCCTTGGCTACATAATCCATTTTTTCGGTGGTTAAACCGGCAACGCTAATGCGGCTGTTGTCAGTCATGTAAATGCTGTAATCGTTTTTGAGTTTATGTACTTGCTCAACATTTAAACCCAAAAATGAAAACATGCCGCGCTCCTGGGCGATAAAACTAAAGTCCCGGGTTTGTTGCAGCGTATTGAGTGATTGCACGAATTGCACACGCAAACCGGCGATACGCTCGCGCATTTGCGTGAGTTCGCTGTGCCAGAGTTGGGTGAGTTCATCGCTGTGCAGAATAATATCCACGATAGTTGCCCCATGCGCCGGCGGCATGGAATAGATCGCGCGCGCCACGTTGAGTATCTGGCTAAAACCGGCATCGGCTTGTTGCGGGTTAGCAAACACCAAACTCAGCGCTGCAGCGCGCTCGCGGTACAAACCAAAATTTTTGGAAAAAGATGTAGCCACAATCATTTCCGGTACACGGGTGGCGAGCATGCGCAAGCCGTAAGCGTCCTCCTCCAAACCTTCACCGAAGCCCTGGTAGGCCATATCCACAAACGGAATAATGCCGCGCTCAACCAATACCTCGGCCACCTGATCCCACTGGGCGCGGGTTAAATCCGCACCGCTGGGGTTGTGGCAACAGGCGTGCAGCAACACCAAATCACCGCGTGGAATTTGTTTGATGGTGTCCAGCATTGCTGTGAAGTTAATGCTGTGATTGGCGTAATCGTAATAGGGGTATTCGCGCAGTTTGAGGCCCGCACTACCCAAGAGTGGAACATGGTTGGCCCAAGTCGGGGTACTTACCCAGAGGTTAGCACCGGGCTTGGCGCGCTGGATTAATTCAGCTGCCACACGCAGCGCACCGCAACCACCAGGCGCTTGCACAGTGCGCACCCGTCCAGCCTCCACTGCTGGATGCCCATCGCCAAATACCAAACGGGTGGACACTTCGTTCGCCCCCGGAACACCGGCAGGTGGGGTATAGGCTTTGGTGGTATCTCGCGCTATGCGCAGCTTTTCTGCTTCGGCAACGGCACGCATGATCGGCGTTTGGCCTGCGTCGTTTTTGTAAACACCCACACCTAGATCCACTTTGTTCAGGTTAGTGTCTTTGGCGTAGGCGATGCTCAACCCCAAAATGGGGTCATTGGGTAGTAACGGCAGGACTTCAAACATGGCGGGCTCCGGATTCGCAGGGTCACAGGTGACGGAATTTCGGGGCGCGATTATACGCCCGCCCGCTACCAGTGCCAGTAAAATCCCCGACAGTTTGTGGTAAGTTGCTCGCCCCGAAATCGAGAGACAACACTATGGCATTGGCTTGGCAAATCGCCCCCCTTGACCGCTCTGGCAGCGCCGCAATCCAGAACCGTATCGATCAAAAAACCAAACCGCTTGGTGCACTGGGTCAACTGGAAGAGCTCGCACTGCAGATTGCTCTGGTGCAACAACAGCAGCGCCTGAGCATTGAGCGACCATTGATGTTGGTATTTGCCGGCGACCACGGCATAGCCGAGGAAGGCGTAAGCATTGCACCCAGCAGTGTTACCCAGCAGATGGTATTGAATTTTTTAGCTGGCGGCGCCGCGATTAACTGTTTTTGCCGCGCCAACCACTTGCCACTGAAAGTGATAGACGCCGGCATTAAATACGAAATAAAACCTGCGCCCTCTGCATTAATAGTGCAGCGCATTGCTGCGGGTACTCGCAATTTTGCCCATGAACCAGCCATGACGCTGGCACAGGCTGAACAAGCACTGCTGCTTGGCCAGCAACTCGCAGAGCAAGAAATTGCCGCCGGCTCCAATGTCTTGGCTTTTGGTGAAATGGGTATTGGCAATAGCAGTTCAGCAGCCGCCATTTTGGCGGCACTCAGTGGCGCCGATGTTGCACAGTGCGTTGGTAAGGGTACAGGTATTAGCGATGAACAACGGGTGAAAAAAATCGCATTAGTACGCCAAGGCATTGCACGGATTCAAGATCAATCACCGCTCAATATACTGGCGCAAGTGGGCGGTTTTGAAATAGCGCAAATTTGCGGCGCAATGCTCGCCACCGCGCAAGCCAAAAAATTAATTTTGGTGGATGGTTTTATTGTCAGCGCTGCGGCTTTGCTGGCAACACATTTCAATCCTCACGCGCGGGACTACATGATTTTTGCGCATAAATCGGAGGAAGCCGGCCATCAATTATTGTTGCAATTATTGAATGCTGAACCGCTGCTGGATTTGGGTTTACGCTTGGGCGAAGGCACCGGTGCTGCGCTTGCCTTGCCACTTATTCAGGCGGCGGTGAGTTTTTACAACCAGATGGCAACCTTTGAAAGCGCTGGCGTGAAGGTTTAATTTTTTGCACCCAGCAGGTGGTGAAGCAGATACCGGTGTAAGACACGCCGTGAATCCATCCATGGAGGCTCATCGTCGACATCCATGTCTCCGATGGTCTTACACCGGCATCTTCTCCACCACATGTAGATCATCGAAAATTCTATGAAACAACAACTCAATTTATTTTTTCTCGCACTGGGTTTTTTCAGTCGTATTCCCATGCCTGCGTGGGTTGAATATTCACCCGAATTACTCAATCGCTCCAGCCGTTATTACACACTGGTAGGCTGGCTTTTGGGCGCCTTGGTAGCCGCGGTGTTTTTAACAGCAAGCTATATTTTTTCTACCAACGTCAGTATTTGGCTGGCGATGGTATGTAGTTTGTTACTCACCGGTGTATTTCACGAGGACGGATTAGCGGATACCGCCGATGGTTTTGGCGGCGCGTTTGCGCGCGAGAAAAAATTGCAGATCATGAAAGATAGCCGTATCGGCAGTTACGGTGCGGCGGCATTAATCATGGCGTTACTGGGCAAATATCTTTTGCTTGCAGAAAGCACACACATTGCGCTTGCGTTGTTAGTTGCCTATGCACTTTCACGCACACTGGCTGCCAGTTTAATTTTCACTATGCCCTACGTTGCCGATGACGACAGCAGCAAAAGTAAACCGCTGGCCAACAACCAATCCAAAACCGATTTTTTTATATTAATAATCACCGCAGCACCCATTTTTTTTGTTTTGCAATGGCAAGCCGCTCTTGCTCTGGGACTGGGGTTGTTAGTGTTGCGCCAGCTTTTACAGGGTTATTTCCTGAAACAGATTGGTGGTTATACCGGCGATTGCCTGGGCGCTGCGCAGCAGATTGCCGAATTAAGTATTTACGCGTTACTGCTAATAATTGCCGGTACAATGCCTAATTATCTGCAAGGAATTTTATTGTGATCAGTTTAATTCTTGGTGGTGCGCGCTCGGGCAAATCACGCTATGCAGAGCAGCTCGCTATGGGATCGCAACTCCCGGTACTTTACATCGCCACGGCCACCGCGCTGGATGCGGAAATGGCAGCGCGCATTGCACACCATCAACAACAGCGCCCAAGTGAATGGCAGTTGCGTGAATGCCCGCTACAACTGGCAGAAACCCTCGCGCAGGAAAGTAAAAAACCGCAGTGCATTTTGGTAGATTGTTTGACCCTGTGGCTTAACAACCAATTATTTGAGCACCCCCAGCAGGATTTTGCGCAACTGTTTAATCAATTGCTGGAATCACTGCAAGGAGCGACCGCCGAAATTATTTTTGTCGCCAATGAAGTGGGCTTGGGTGTTATTCCGCTGGGAGAGATTAGCCGTCAATTTGTCGATGAAGCTGGCCGCTTAAATCAGCAACTGGCAAGAGTCGCCAATAGCGTTGTATTTATCGCCGCTGGCTTGCCGCTTTATTTAAAAGGCGATACCAGCCGCTTAACAGGAGAACAAACGTGAGCCATGCCACTGGCGCGCGGGTAATCAGCTTGATTCGCCACGGCAAAGTCGCGGGAGCGCCAGCCTTATATGGCCGCACCGATATTGCGCTGAGCACTCAGGGCGAGCAGGATTTAATGTGTACACTCAGCAAACTGCATGAGCACACCTCAATTACCCAAGTGATTAGTTCACCTAAAATTCGCTGTGCCAAAGTAGCGGGGGAATTTTCGCTCCAGCATAAAATTCCACTGGCGTTTGAAGCCGGCCTACAAGAAATGGATTTTGGAATCTGGGATGGTGTGCCCTTTGATGAACTGGGCGATGAATGGAATAACATCGAACAATTTTGGCACAACCCTGCCAGCGCCCATGCCCCCAAGGGTGAAACCCTGCAGGATTTTGCCAACCGCGTTATTCACAGTTGGGAAACTTTTTTGAACTATAAAAATGCGCAACACAGCACCGAACACAGCGCGATTATTTGTCACGGCGGCGTTATTCGCATTCTTATCGCCCATGTGTTGCAGTTGGATTGGCGCAACCCGGCGCTATTTAAACAACTGCAAATTGACTACGCCAGTTGTACGCGCATAAGTATCGCCAACTATGATCACGCGCAGCCGCAAATCCACTATATCGGTTTGCAGCATTATTAATACACTGCAGTTTTATACCGGGGTTTATATCCCCATCCAGATGTAACGGATATTTTTGTGAACGCACCAGACAATCAAATTAATCAACCCCTCCCCGATCACAACCAGAGTTTGGTTGCACGTACCCTGCACGAATGGAAACAGCTGGCGCTGATGGGAGCACCGATATTAATCGCGCAGCTTGCACAAATGGCCAACGGGGTGATCGATACCGTAATGGCCGGTCATGCCAGCGCGGAGGATTTAGCCGGTGTAGGGATAGGCACCAGTTTGTGGGTTCCGGTGTTGTTATTTTTTGCCGGTGTGCTGGGTGCAATGCAGCCAACTATTTCCGGGCACAGGGGTGCACAGGAATTTGACAAGATCATGCCGGCAACCTGGCAAGGTATTTATATTTCCCTGGGTGCTATGGTGTTGATGATTGGGCTGCTAGTGAACATGCAACCCCTGCTTAATATTCTGCAGTTGGATGAAAAAACCAACCGGATTGCCGTAGGCTATCTGGATGCCTTTGCCTGGGGCGTACCTGCACTCTTATTGCTTACTGCGCTGCGCGGTTTAACTGATGGGTTGGGTCACACCGGTGTGATTATGGCGTTTTCGCTGCTGAGCACACTGCTCAATTTGCCGCTCAATTACATGTTTATTTACGGTGCAGATTTAAACTTCATTCAAATTCCAGCACTGGGTGGAATCGGCTGCGGCTGGGCAACCAGCATTGCTAATTGGTGTGCAACACTTGCGTTATTAATCTATTTAAATCGCAGCAAAACCTTTGCTGCGTTTCATTTATTAAGCGGTTGGGCTGCACCGCAAATCGCCATTATTCAACGCTTGTTAAAACTGGGATTGCCCATTGGTTTTACCAGTTTTATTGAAGTCAGCATGTTTTGCATGATCGCCCTGTTTTTAGCACCGCTGGGTGCGACTACCGTAGCCGCACATCAAATTGTTTTAAATTTGGTCTCCGTCTTTTTTATGTTGCCCTTAAGCCTGGGAATAGCCATTACGCTGCGCGTCAGTTTTCTGGTGGGTGCTAACGACCATAGCGAAGCGCGTTTATTGGCGCGCAGCGCACTCCTGTTAGCGCTGGGCGTTGGCTGTACCAATGCGAGCATTTTATTTTTGGGGCGCGATTGGTTTGCCAGCTTGTATACCTCTGACCTGGCAGTACAAAAAATCGCGGCTGATTTATTTTTATTGGGCGCGCTATTCCAAATAGCCGATGTTATTCAAGTGACCATGATTAACGTACAGCGTGGCTACAAGGACACCAAAATTCCCATGTTGATAATGCTGCTCGCCTTCTGGGGAATTTGTTTGCCACTGGGTTATGCACTGACGTTTAAAGATTGGTTAACGGCCGAACCTATGGGCGCCAGCGGTTTTTGGACGGCGCTGATAGTGGGTTTGGTATGCGCTGCGATTTTGCTCACCCGGCGTGTTTTTTATTTTGCACCACGCCACGATTAAGTCGGCAGCGACTTAATCGTGGCGGCCAGCTGCGCCACAGAATCCACAAGAAAATCCGGTTTTATACCGGATTGCATAAAATAAGCTTCGCGAAACTTTCCGGTTTTTACCTGGCACCCCCGCATACCCAACTGCTGCGCGCCGCCCACATCGCTGTCGATATCATCGCCAACCATTAACACCTCATTCACTGACACACCGGCGGAGTCGAGAATCAATTGGAAAAAATCGCGATTAGGTTTGCCCATAATGAGCGCCTGTTTGCTGCACACATACTCAAGGCCGGCGACAAAAAAACCTATATCGGCCTTTAACCCATCACCGGTTTGCCAGAAGCGGCCTTTATGCAGTGCGATTAATTCGGCGCCGCCATGCATGACATTAAATAAGCGATTGATTAATTCCAAATCCCAGCGTTCACCAATATCGCCGAGCACCACATAATCCGGCTGCTGTTCATCGTGAATAAAATCGCTGAAATCGGTTTGGATGGCACTGGCGACCAGCGGCCAAATGCGCAATGGTCTGCCCACTTGTTGCTGCAATTTTTCCAGCGCGATGCGCGCAGCAACCGGCGCACTAATTAACTCGTCATCGCCCAGCGCAAATCCCATCGCGCGCAATTGATCAATTAATTGCTGTTGGGATTTGGTGGTGGTATTGGTGAGAAAACGCAGCGCAATCCCTTGCGCACGCAAGGTGGCAAGGCACTCAATCGCGCCGGGAATGGGGCTGTCGCCCACGTAGAGGGTGCCATCCAGATCGAGCAGAATTAACCGGGGTGTAGTGTACATAGCCGCGCTCCCTGATACTGAATGATTCAACTATAGCGCTGTTTACTTCACTAAACACACTAACGCCATTCAGCCCAATTCTTCAATGCAATTAATCAATGCAATTTTTTATTCACCACCCGCAATATTTCTTCTGACAGTTTTGGGTCGTCCACGGCGCGCGCCATAACTTGTGCACCGACCAAAGTGGCCAGTGTTAATAGTGCCTGTTCGCGTTTGGCGGCTTCAGTTTTTGTGGCGGGCAATAAATTCATCATAGCGCTGAGCAGACGATTAAAACTTTGGGTAAATGCCTGCTTGATTGCTGGCGATTGACGCGCTGCATCTGCCCCGAGCGCGGCCATCAAGCAACCGCTACCGGGATTATCGCGGTGCCAGCTCGATAGATAGTGTGAAATAAACGCTTTGTATTTCGACCCTTTTGCTGTTGCACGTACCACCTCGCCCTGTGCCAAAAGCTCATCTACTGCATAAGCACAGGTCTGCGCCATTAAATCTTCTTTTGAGGTGAAATGGCCGTAAAAACCACCATGGGTTAGGCCAACTTTTTTCATCAGATCAGCAATACCGATGCCATCAAAACCTTTTTCACGAAACAATTGCGCAGCGGTATGCAAAATTTTTCCGCGATTTTCTGCTGCTTGTTCTCTGCTGACTCTCATAGCGCTCCTCTTGGGGTTAAACCAGCCATGGATAAAATCTGATTGACAGTATACATGACGGCCATCATATAATTTATAAATGATGATCATCATGTAAATTAAACTGAGGAATAACCATGAGCCAGCCAACCCGCATTGTGATTACCGGAATGGGCATAGCCTCTCCACTGGGCTGCGGCATTGAACCTGTATGGCAGCGGTTGCTCGCGGGCAAATCCGGCTTGCGTCGCCTGCCAGATGAAATGGTTAGCGACTTACCCGCCAAAGTGGGCGGTGTGGTTCCCACAATTGAGGAAGATGCGGAAGCAGGTTTGAATCCAGACGCCATCGTCAGCCCCAAAGACCAACGCAAAATGGATCGCTTTATTTTGCTCGCGCTCGCCGCCACCGATGAAGCCCTGCAGCAAGCGCAGTGGCAACCCACAACCACCGGACAGCAAGAGCGCACGGCGACCATTATCGCCTCCGGAGTTGGTGGTTTTCCGGCGATTGCTGAGGCAGTGCGTACCGCAGACGCGCGTGGCACACGCAAATTATCGCCCTTCACCATCCCCTCGTTTCTGGTGAATCTGGCCGCTGGACATATCTCGATTAAATACGGTTTTAAAGGGCCATTAGGTGCGCCGGTGACGGCCTGTGCGGCCGGTGTACAGGCAATTGGCGATGCCGCGCGCATGATTCGCGCAGGCGAGGTGGATGTGGCGATTTGTGGCGGTGCAGAAGCATGTATCCACACCGTAAGCCTCGGCGGTTTTGCGGCCGCGCGGGCGCTATCGTCGGCGTTTAATGATGAACCGACTCGCGCATCGCGCCCCTTTGATCGCGACCGCGATGGTTTTGTCATGGGCGAAGGTGCAGGCATTTTAGTCATTGAATCACTTGAACATGCCCTGGCGCGCGGAGCAAAACCCATTGCTGAAATTGTCGGCTACGGCACCAGTGCCGATGCTTACCATTTAACGTCCGGGCCGGACGATGGCGATGGCGCAAAACGCGCGATGGAAATAGCCATCAAACAGGCGGGAATAACACCCGCACAAATCCAGCATTTAAATGCCCATGCAACCTCAACTCCCGTGGGAGATAAAGGGGAGCTTGCTGCAATTAAACGCGTATTTAAACTTGAGAGTGGTGGCGAGGGAAAAATCGCCGTGACTTCCACCAAATCCGCCACCGGTCATTTGCTCGGCGCCGCGGGTGGGATTGAAACTATTTTTACGGCGCTGGCCTTACGCGACCAAATGATCCCTCCCACCTTGAATCTCGAACATAAGGACGAGGCGGCAGGGGGCATTGATATAGTTCATGGCAGCGCGCGTGCGGCCGAGCTTGATTACGCCATTTCCAACGGCTTTGGTTTTGGTGGCGTAAACGCCAGTATTTTATTAAAGCGCTGGGTGTGAGCCGCGCGCCCCAAGGCGTATACTGCGCACTCTTTTTTGCTGCAATTATTGAGGAACTCGCATGTCGAAGTTTTGGAGTCAGGTGGTGCGCGAACTGGAGCCTTATGTGCCTGGTGAGCAGCCGCAAATTGATGGTTTGATCAAGTTGAATACTAACGAGAGCCCCTACCCGCCCTCGCCCAAAGTGATCGACCTGATTAACCATGACACCATCGACCGTTTGCGTCTCTACCCCGACCCCAACTCCAAAAAATTAAAAAACACCATTGCCGATTATTATGGTGTCACTGGGGAGCAAGTGTTTGTGGGCAATGGCTCGGATGAAGTGCTGGCACTCTTGTTTATGGCATTTTTCCAGCAAGATAAGCCACTGTTGTTCCCCGACATCAGCTACAGTTTTTACCCGGTGTACTGCAAATTATTTGGCATTGATTATCAAACCATCGCCCTGCGTGATGATTACACCATTAATTTTGCCGATTACACCCAGGCCAATGGCGGTATTATTTTCCCCAACCCCAATGCACCTACCGCGATTGGCAAACCGCTGGCAGAAATTGAAGCGCTGCTGCAGCAAAATACTGAATCAGTTGTGGTTGTCGATGAAGCCTACGTGGATTTTGGTGCGGAAACAGCAATCAAATTAGTCGATAAATATCCAAATTTATTGGTGGTACAAACCCTGTCCAAATCCCGCTCACTGGCGGGTATGCGCGTAGGCTTGGCGGTGGGCCATAAGGATTTAATCGACGCACTGGATCGCGTAAAAAATTCATTTAACTCTTACCCGCTCGACCGCATCGCTGAAGCAGCGGCAGTGGTAGCGTTTGAGGATGAAGACTACTTCGTGCGCTGCCGCGACCAGATTATCGCTACCCGCGACTGGACTACCGCCGAATTACAGAAGCTTGGCTTTAAGGTGCTGCCATCACAAGCGAACTTTATTTTTGCTGAGCCACAAGGTAAAAACGCGGCTGACCTCGCCCAGTATTTGCGCGATCACAAAATTCTGGTGCGCTATTTTAACAAGCCGCGCATCAATCAATTCCTGCGCATCACCATAGGGACTGATGAGCAAATGCGCGCATTAATCGCGGCACTGAGCAACGCCTGATATACACGTGAATTATTCCGGCGAGCACACAACGCACAAGTAAATACAAACAAAAAGCCCGGCGATTGCCGGGCTTTTTGTTGAAAATCTATTTATCAGGATGGTTCGGAAATTTGCGTTTTTTTAATGACAAAATAGCGATCCATTCCGGTCCACTCAAGCAGCTGGGCAACATCTTTGTTGCAGTTGCACAGGCTGATGGCTTCGCGACTGGAGCCTTTGCGCTCTTTAAATAGCAACAACATACCCAAGCCAGTCAAACTCAGCGCCGGGGCATCGCTTAAATTAAATTCATATTCTTCGATATTGCTATCTGCAATTCCTTCCAACAATCGCGCCCACTCTTTACGCAAATCATTGTCTATAGCGCCGTGAATATTCACGCGTACACCGCGACCGTTATTAATGGAAACCCAATCCAGAGAGGCGCTGTCGGAAAAGGTAATCGCACTGGAGCTGGGCTTTTTAGCGGGTGTTTTGGCGGAGAGCGGTTTGGATGTAAGACTTTTGGCAGCGCTTCCCGATTTTATGGGCACCTGCGTCGTTTTGGGTGGCAGTGAAACAGAGGCGCTGGCGGTTGGCTTGAGCGTTTTAGGAATGGAGCGATCCGCCCAGCCTTCGGGCACCACATCCTCCCAACTGCTGGGAGCAACCCCCTCACCAACAACATCATCAATCACTTTTCCACTCAAACGCTTGGCGCGCGCTTGCTCATCTTCGGCGCGAACCACTTTACGCTCTCCAACGAAAGGAACCTGATGACGCATGGTGACTCCGGTTCAAGGGGGGGAACCAACCCATTGGTTTAATTGTTAACAACCCAATTTTAGTCCAGCAAATTGCAAATGCGAGTTGAGGCGACGTGTGCGATTAGCCTTTCACCAGAACTGTTTTTAGGCGACGCTTATGAAAACACAGTATTGGCACATTTTTCATCTTTCTAGCGATAATAGATGCCAGACCTGGGAAGATTTGAAACACTTTGGCGTCAAAATAAACCAATCTATTTTTAGTTTGTGCATATGCTTTACAGCTGAGGTTTATTTATCATAAAAAATGATGTGTTTAGGCGCTTTTGTTGTAAAGTGCTGATCAGGTTAAAAATTTGGGAAGTGCAGGCCCCGGAAGAGCGGCCAAATAGTTAATTTTTAGTGATAGAGCGTTCGCGATAAAAAGCGGCGAGATGTGAGAACACTAAATTGCGAAACGATTGCCCAAATTGAGCGAATATGCCAAATAGCGAATCCACGCAGCAGAAATCCAACGCTGTCGAGTTGATTAAAAAGTTCCAGCAGCTTTTTACCAACCTCAACCACAAAGAAATTGCCGAGCGCCTGGTTAAATTGGTTATTGCCAAACAAACTATCCAGCGCGTTGCATTGCTTATTGTCCGTGACGGCCAGGTCTATGTAGAGGCCATTGCCAGTCGTGCGGGCGGCCAGACTTCCATTAATGTGATTGCTACTGCCCTGAGCCGTATCAAAAACCTACCCTCGGCTTTCATCCAGCAAACGTTCGAGTCCGGTCAGCCGCTCTCCTTGAATCGAAGCCTGATGAACGGCCTGCTGGGCAAAACCATTCCAGTAGATACCCAAGCCGGCTTGCTCCAACCCATCTGCGAAAACCAAAAAACTATCGCCGTGTTTTACATGGAATCATTGGTCGATTTGCAGGCCTTGCAAACAACCGCGCGACAGTTGGATACCGTATGGACTTTCAGCTCGCTGCTAGTGCGCCAGATGATTGATATGTGGCAGCACGAAGAACAGGCGGAGCGTTTTCATCTGGCACAACAGGCACTTTGGGCAAGCGAGACTTATTTAAACGCAATACTGAATCACTCGCCGGCACTGATATCGGTGAAAGATCTGGACGGCAATGTGGTGATGGCCAGTGAGCACTACAAACAAATGGCCAATGTGGACGAGAGCGGTTTTGTGGGTAAAAACGTCTTTGACGTCTACCCCAAGGATGTCGCCCAATCCATGTGGGAAATCGACCTGGCCGCCAAAAAGACCCAGCAAACCTATGAGGTTGAGCTGGACTTGATGCATAAAGACGGCACCCAGCATACTTATCTGCTGGTGAAATTCCCGCTGCGTGACAAAGAGCAAAAAGCCTTTGGTGTCTGCACCATCGGCACCGATATTTCAGAGCGCAAACTGGCAGAGACCGCCCTGCGCGAGCAGCAATCGCGCCTGAACTACATGGCCTTCCACGACTCGCTTACCTCCCTGCCCAACCGCTCGCTGTTTTACGACCGTATTTACCACGGCCTTGCCCGTGCCCGCCGCGCCAACTCCCGCGTGGCACTGATGCTGTTGGATATCGACCGCTTCAAAAACATCAACGACAGCCTGGGCCATGATGCCGGTGATATTTTGCTTAAAGCCATAGCCACTCGCCTCAATGAAGGGGTGCGCGATATGGATACAGTCGCGCGTTTGGGCGGCGATGAGTTTGTGGTGGTACTGGAAGGCATTCACGATATAGATGATGTGGTCTTTGTAGCCAACAAGCTGCTCAGTACCCTGTCACGCCCGATTGAGATTAGCGGTCACAGTATCTCCACGACTGTTAGCATCGGCGTAAGTGTTTTCCCCGAAGACGGCGAGGACACCGATGAACTACTCAAACATGCCGATATCGCCATGTACAAGGCCAAAGAAGCGGGCAAGAACAACTGTCAGTTTTACACCAAGGGCATGAATGCCACGGCGGTAAACTATTTGCTGCTGGAAAACGATTTGCGCCGCGCGGTAGAGCAACAGCAGTTAACGCTTTACTACCAACCACAAGTGGACCTCAAAACCGGCGAAATGACCGGCGTGGAAGCTCTGGTGCGCTGGCAGCACCCGGAGCGCGGCGTGGTATCACCGGCGCACTTTATCCCCCTCGCGGAAGAGACAGGGTTAATTGTGCCAATTGGCGAATGGGTACTGCGCGAAGCCTGCCGCCAGCAGCGTCAGTGGCTGGACGCAGGTAAACATGTAGGAAAAATGGCAGTGAACTTGTCACCACGCCAGTTCCGGCAGAAGAACTTCCCCGGCAAAGTAGAGGCGATACTCAATGAAGTGGGGCTGGATGCCAAACACCTTGAATTGGAGATCACCGAGAGCTGTGCGATGGAGCATGCCGGCGAGACCATTAACCAACTCAACCAGTTAAACCAGATGGGCATGTACCTGGCAATTGATGATTTTGGTACAGGTTATTCATCCCTCGCCTACCTGCAGCGCTTCCCGGTACAAAAGCTCAAGATCGACCGCAGTTTTATCCACGACATTCACGAAGACGCCAACGATGCCGCCATCGCCAAATCCATTATTGGTTTGGCGCACAACATGCAAATGCGGGTGATTGCCGAGGGCGTGGAAAACGAAGGTCAAGCCGACTGGTTGCGCACCCATGGCTGCGACCAGGCGCAGGGTTTCTTTTATGCCAAACCCATGACTGCCAAACAGCTGGAAGGCCACTTCCGCAATGGCCGCTTTTATTTCGATGGCACAGTAGTGCGCCTGGAAAAACACCTGCGCGAACAACACCTCAAAATGGGCGCCTAAGCGCCCCCACTGCCAATAACCTGCGCAGGGCTTTTAGCCCTTACCGCGAGTTTTGTTGGCATTGGGGCGGGCATTTTCTTCCACAAAGGCGACTATAGCGTCGGCAATATCCTTATTAGTAGCACCTTCGATGCCCTCCAAACCGGGCGACGAGTTCACCTCCATCACCAGCGGCCCACGGGCTGAGCGCAGCAAATCCACCCCTGCCACATGCAAGCCCATAGTCTGGGCCGCCTTGATGGCAGTACGTCGCTCAGTGGGCGTAAGTTTGGCTAACTTGGCCGAACCGCCACGATGCAGGTTGGAGCGGAATTCACCTTCAGCAGCGGTGCGCTCCATGGCGGCTACCACCTTGTCGCCAATCACAAAACAGCGCAGGTCACTGCCATTGGCCTCTTTGATAAACTCCTGTACCAGAAACTCGGCGCGCAATTCGCGAAAGGCTTCAATCACACTCTCGGCTGCTTTCTGGGTTTCGGCCAGTACTATGCCGCGCCCCTGGGTTCCCTCACACAACTTCAACACCAGCGGCGTACCGCCAACCAATTTGATCAGCTCTTTAGCGTCGTGCACGTTATAGGCAAAGCTGGTTTTGGGCAGACCTATACCCTTGCGCGAGAGTAACTGCAAAGCGCGCAACTTGTCGCGCGAACGCCCCAGCGCAATGGATTCGGTCAGGCAGTAAACACCCATCATTTCAAACTGGCGAATCACCGCTAATCCATAGTGGGTCACAGAGGCGCCAATACGCGGAATAACCGCATCAAAGTCCTCCAGTTGTTCGCCCATGTACCAAATGGCAGGGCTGTCGGAAGCGATGTCGATATAGCATTTCAAAATGTCGATAACACGCACCTCATGACCGCGTTTGGTGCAAGCTTCCACCAGGCGGCGCGTCGAATATAGGCGACGATTGCGCGACAAAATTGCGATTTTCATAGGAATCCTGAGGGATTTTATCAATAAGGGAAAAGCACTCTTGCGACTATGGCGCTAGAGTGCCGGGGTCAGCGGCTGGTCTTTGGAGCCACCGAGTAAAAAAGATTTGCTGCTATCTACCCAGAAACCGTTTTTGAGTGCACTGCGCCCTAGCAGCATACGAAAGCGCATGTTCTCCCGGTCGGTGAGGGTCACTTCGATGGGCATCTCTAACCCGTTGATACGCAAACAGGTTTCAATAACCACACGCGCCTCGGTATGTCCACCCGAGTCAGTGACTGGGCGTACATCTTTTACCGGGGCCTCGCACTCAATGCAGGTGAGACTGTCATGCTGCAATGGGTGCAGACCGAAGCGCACCCAGGGCTTTCCATCCTTGTCAAACGGCGTCACATAATAGGCGTGCAAAGCGCTGGTGCGTGCGCCGGTATCTACCTTTGCTTTAATCGCAGGAATGCCTAAATCAGGTAATCCCACCCATTCACGCCAGCCAATCACTTCCGCATGTTTTTTTGCCACGCCTGCAAACCCTCAACTAAAAAGTTAGCGCTTGTTACGCCGGGAACCGGCGCGCTTTTTACCCCAGTTTGACGCTGAGGTAAAAAGAAAAATCTTTTTAGCGCACCAAGATTTTTCTTTTGTTTTTTAATAGGCTATGGTAAATAGCGCGGGTCAAAATTCCCACGCCGGGAACGACGCTAAACCTTCTCTCTGTCAATGTTGGAGTAGTCTTATGTCAGTTGATGTAGAGTCACCGGATACCGATCTGATTAATGATGTTAGCATCGAAACCGATGATGAAGAGGCAACGCCAAAACTGACTGGCAAAGAAGCCAGCCAGCACACCTTGGAAATGCGCCGCAAAATTGAAGATCGCCTGGAGCGCCGTCGCATTAAGGAACAACTCGGTTATGACGATATTTCAGACCTGGATTTTTAAGCTTTAACCTTATCCAGTCATACAACCGCCGATTTATCGGCGGTTTGTTTTTATAGCTCACTTATTTACCACTGGCTGTATTTTCAAAGCGAACATTTCCCAAGCGAATATTGTCCAGATAAACCACCGCCGGCTGCGCCAGACCCGCCGCAAAAATTCCCAGATTACATATCGCATCCATCTGCATCGCTCGCTCCTGTGGGCTGCTACTGATATCCGCAATAGGAAATTGCAGCTTATTCCAACCGGGTTGCAATACCAGGGTCTGGTTATAGCGGTCATGGTAACTATGGGTGCCGCGATCATGGATCACATCAGAAAGACGCAACACCAGACGTAATGGTTCCAAACCGGGGTTAAAAGCATCCAGAAATAAGAACTCGTAGGCCGACCAATCGCCATAACAGCTCCTGAGACGAACTCCTGAATATCCACCGGGAGCCAACTCCAGCCGTAGTGAATAACTGCCCTGGCTCACGTTTTCACGCTGAAATTGTGCATCGACCCGGGCAGCATTAAAAAACAATTGCTGTTGCTCGGCGCGGGTTTCAAAACTATTCACTACTGGAAAAGCGCGGCGCAACGCCAGTTCCGCCCACATAGACTCCACAACCAACCAAAGCGCTGGCGCGATTAACAAAAGGCTCAATACCCGCCCGCTGCAAACCTGACGCCGCTCGGCATCCGACGCAGGGTGCTGCCCCCAAAATAACCCCAACCATACACCGGCAAGATTATTAAAAATGTCACTCCAGCTTGCGTGACGCCCTACAAAATGTTGGACAACTTCAATCACAGCCCCCAGCGACAGCGCCACCAGACTCACTGATAACCAGTGACGCCAGCGCGGTAGAGGTAAAAACCACTGCACGACAATTAACAGCAGCGCGTAAAACAATACGTGACCAAAATTCCACGCATCTCTTAACAATTGCGATGACACCCAATCCGGCCCGCCGATAAAAAATAGCGGCGTTGCCAACAGCAACAATAACGCAAACACCACAACCAGCAAGCGCGCTGTCGCCGGCGAAAAATAAACATGCAACATAGCGCGTTAGATCAACCTGTTAAAAAAGTGAGTGGCCCATACCATTAAATTGCTTGGCAAGATTAGTCGCATAGTTGTCGGTCATACCGCTGATAAAATCGATCACCGACATAAGCGCCAAATACTGATAGTTGCCGGTTTTTTCACTGACATAGGGGTGGAAATTATTTTCACCAATCAACGCCATCACCCGATTGTCTTTATAAGTCATTTGCGCCGGATCACCGAGTGATGCATAAACCGCCGAACATACCGTATTTAATAAAGTACCAATCACCGCATAAGCACCAATTTCCAATTCAACCCGCCGCGAGTGATTAAAAATCTTTCGCTTGGCCAAATCCTTTGCGGCCTGCACGGCATTGCGCACTTTGGGATCACATAAGGAAATTAAATCGCCCTGCACTTCGCCGCGTAAAAATGCATCCTGGTGCTGGATAAACGCTGCCGTACCCGCATTAATAAATGCATCAATCACTTTGCCGCGCACCAAAGCGGGTTTTCGCCCATCGTTTACTTTTTTCAGCAGGCGCTCCAAATCAGATAGTTGCGGTGAATCGGCAATGACAGGGTGCAGCAATTCATATATTTCTGCCCAGTTGAGAATGCCCATTTCCAGACCATCTTCCAAATCAATAATGCCGTAACAAAAATCGTCGGCCGCTTCCATTAAATACACCAGCGGGTGTCGGCAGTACCAATCTTTACCCAGCTCAATCAAACCGGTTTTTTGTGCGATTTCATGGAAGTGCTCAAGCTCGGATTGAAAAATACCGTATTTGGCATCCTTGGGGCGTTGCCCCAACACGGTGGGAGTGGATGTCCAGGGGTATTTAATCGAGGAGGCAAGCGTTGCATAGGTCAAGCGCATCCCATCATGAAATTGGTGATATTCCGATGTCGTTAATACGCGCAAACCCTGGGCGTTACCTTCAAATACGCGAATGTCATCTTGCTCAGAGGGCGATAAGTTTTTTAAAAATTCTGCCCCTTCTTTTTGAAACCAGTTGCGGATCGCATCCTCACCGGTGTGACCAAAAGGCGGGTTGCCAATGTCGTGTGCAAGGCATGTCGCTTGCACAATATCGCCAATATCCGTGGGCCAAATATGCGCGGGCAAATCGCCTTTATCTTTCAACGCCTGCCCCACACGAATACCCAAGGTGCGCCCCACACAAGCCACTTCCAAACTGTGAGTCATACGATTATGGATATGATCATTCGTCGCCATAGGATGCACTTGCGTTTTACGCGCAAGCCGCCGAAACGCACCGGAAAAAATAATCTTGTCGTGATCCGAGTGAAACGGCGAACGCCCTTCTTCATGTTTTGCCACACGCTTGCCCAAACGGTCTGCGCACAGCAATTGGTTCCAGTTCATGGTCATATGGGAATCCCTAACTGCTTCAAAACTACCGAATTTATGTTTATGCGTGGATCCCCCTGATAAGAAGTAAGAGGGGGAGTCAATTATTAATTCTGTTCATCTCAAAAAATGACAATTTTGAGATGAACTATGGATTATCGACCTGTATATCTCAATATTTTTAAATTTTGAGATGAAATGAAATATCCAAAACAACGCCAATCGCACCAACTTGGCCCCCGCTCAAAATTCTTCCGCACAACTTCAGCGCATAAAACCCTTTCTAAAAATCGCTCTGACAGGCGCCTGTCTCAAATTTTCTACGTTATTTAACTCATTGAATAGTATGAACTTTATGCTTTCACAGGGGATGGATTCAGAGCGTAATTTTCAATTGGCATAGTTTCTGCTGAATACAAACTTGTATCCAAGATTGTATTTAAGATGTAACTGCGGGAACGATATGATGCAAACGACCGGTTGGACTATTAGTGAATGGCTGAATGGCTACCGTGACCAGGGCCTGGTTGCGCGGACGGCGTTGCAAGCCTTGCGTGCACAGCTTGATGCCGATGACGCAGCCTGGATTTATATTGTTTCTGCCGCTGAACTCGATGACCAAATCAGTGCATTGGAGGCTCTGGGTGATGCGCATAGCCTGCCTCTCTACGGCGTTCCCTTTGCAGTAAAAGACAATATCGATGTGGCCGGCCTTCCCACTACTGCCGCCTGCCCTGCCTTCACTTATATTCCTGATGCAGATGCCACCAGCGTCGCGCGCTTGAAGGCGGCGGGTGCCATTGTGCTCGGCAAAACCAACCTCGATCAATTTGCTACGGGGCTTGTGGGAACACGCTCGCCCTACGGCGCCGTGCCCAATTCATTTAATGCGGATTATGTATCCGGCGGTTCAAGCTCCGGTTCTGCCACCACCGTTGCCAAAGGTATCGTGCCGTTTAGTTTGGGAACCGACACTGCAGGCTCGGGCCGCGTCCCCGCCGGTTTTAACAATATCGTCGGATTAAAACCCACCAAAGGTCGCTTCAGCACTACAGGTGTTGTGCCGGCATGCCGCAGTTTGGATTGCGTTTCTATTTTTTCACTCACTGTTGATGATGCAGAAAAAGTAGCAGCAGTCATGGAGGGTTTTGACGCAGCCGATGGTTATTCACGCACAGCACCGGTAGTCGCCACCTATTTTTCTGCCACACCGCGTTTTGGTATTCCAGCATCACCCAATTGGTTTGGCGATGAACAAGCCAAAGCCGCGTGGGAAACCACGCTGCAAAAAATGCGCGCACTGAATGTGGAATTAATTGAAATAGATTTCACACCCATGTTTGCACTCGCGCAGCTTTTGTACGGCGGCCCCTGGGTTGCGGAGCGCCATGCAGCGATTGGCGGTTTTATGCAAGACCACGCACAGGAAATGAATGACGTTGTGCGCGGCATCATCGAACAGGCAACGCAATTTTCCGCCAGTGATGTGTTTAAAGCAGAATATCAACGCGCGGATTTTGCGCGCAGCATCCAAACCTTGGTATCCAGTGTGGATGCCTTATTAGTGCCCACAGCGCCGCGCCATCCGACTATTGCTGAGGTTGCTGCTGACCCCGTTGGGGTCAACAGCCAACTAGGAACCTATACCAATTTTGTCAACCTCGCCGATCTCTCTGCTCTCGCATTACCTGCTGTGATGCGTGGCGATGGCTTGCCCTTTGGCATCACCCTGATTGCACCCGCATGGCAAGACGCCGCACTCGCCGCCTTTGGAAAAAAATGGCATGTGGCAACTGAATTACCTTTGGGTGCAGTGAAAAAAATCCACCCGCAATTCATTCCGGAAAAAAAATCGCCCACCGGTTACGTGCGTCTCGCCGTTGTTGGGGCACATCTCACGGGTATGCCGCTCAATGTGCAATTACAGGAACGCAATGCACTGTTTGTTGAAAGCACATTCACTGCAAAAAACTATCGCTTGTTTGCCTTACCCAATACCACACCACCCAAGCCCGGGCTGATTCGCACTGACAGTGATGGTGCAGAAATTATTGTGGAGTTGTGGGATGTCCCTGTACAGCACTTTGGCAGTTTCGTTGCCTTGATTCCTGCTCCCTTAGGCATTGGCACACTCACACTCAACGATGGCCGCGAAGTAAAAGGTTTTATTTGTGAAGGCGCTGCCGTGAATGGTGCAAAAGATATTACGCACTTGGGTGGATGGCGGGCGTACATCAAATCGTTACAAAAATAGAACCCCACCCTGGCCCTCCCCTTAAAAAGGGAAGGGAGTAAAGCGCCTCCACCTGACAAGGGGGAGGTTGGGAGGGGGTAAAAAATTACAGCCGGAGAAGAACCATGTTAAAGACCGTACTCATTGCCAACCGCGGGGAAATTGCGGTACGCATTGCCAAAACCCTGAAAAAAATGGGCATTGAATCTGTTGCTGTTTATTCCGATGCAGACCGCAACTCCGCGCATGTCACGGCCTGCGACAAAGCGGTTTGCCTGGGTGGTAATACGGCGGCAGAAAGTTATTTAAAAGCGGATTTAATTCTGGCCGCGGCAAAAGAAACCGGCGCACAGGCAATTATTCCCGGTTACGGTTTTCTCTCTGAAAATGCAAAATTTTGCGAGCAATGCGAAGCAGAAGGTATCGCATTTTGTGGCCCTACTCCCGCGCAAATTCGTGAATTCGGTTTAAAACATACCTCACGTGAACTGGCCGAAAAAGCCGGTGTGCCACTAACCCCTGGCACCGGTTTATTAGACTCTGTAGAAGAAGCTACTGCCGCTGCCGCAAAACTGGGTTACCCGGTCATGTTAAAAAGCACCGCCGGTGGTGGTGGGATTGGATTAACCCGCTGCAACAGCGAAGCAGAATTAATCGCGGCCTATGAAAGTGTTAAACGTTTAGGGCAAAACTTTTTTAGCGACAGCGGTGTATTCCTTGAGCGCTTTGTGGATAACGCCCGCCATGTGGAAGTGCAAATTTTTGGCGACGGCAAGGGTAATGTCCTCGCACTGGGTGAACGCGATTGCTCACTGCAGCGCCGCAACCAAAAAGTGGTAGAGGAAACACCTGCCCCTAATTTGCCGGCTGCGACTCGCGAAAAATTATTAGCAGCCTCGGTCAGTCTGGGCAAAATGGTGAACTACCGCTCCGCCGGCACCATTGAATATATTTACGATGCCGCGCGCGATGAATTTTATTTTCTGGAAGTAAATACTCGCTTGCAGGTAGAGCACCCCATTACCGAAGCCTGCACTGGCGTTGATCTGGTGGAGTGGATGATTCTCACCGCTGCCGGTACACCACCCAAATTGGATATTGACATAAATCCACAGGGTGCGGCGATTGAAGTGCGTCTGTACGCCGAAGACCCGGTACGCGATTTCCAACCATCGCCCGGGGTATTAACTGACGTAGTGTTTTCTGAAGCAGCGCGTATCGATACCTGGGTTTCCACCGGCACTGAGGTCTCGCCTTACTACGATCCAATGATCGCCAAGATTATTGTGTATGGCAAAGATCGCGCCGATGCGATTGCCAAGATGATCGCTGCACTCAATGAAACACGCGTAGCCGGCATAGCTACTAACCTGGATTATTTACGCCAAATTATTGCGACGGATTTTTTTGCCAGCGGTGATGTAGCCACTAACAAATTGGCGAGCTTCGATTACAGCGCGCCTGTAGTGGAAGTTTTACAACCCGGCACCTACACCAGTGTGCAGGATTACCCCGGACGCGTGGGCTTATGGAGCATTGGTGTTCCGCCTTCAGGGCCAATGGATGATTACTCCTTCCGCTTGGCTAACCGCATTGTGGGCAACCATGAGAGTGCGGCCGCGCTGGAATACACCATCATTGGACCACAATTAAAATTCCATCGCGATGCAATTATTGCGCTCACCGGTGCAAGCTCACCGGCAAAAATCGATGGTGAATTAATTCCTTTCTGGCAACCAGTTGCCATTAAAGCCGGACAAGTGTTAGAGGTTGGCAAAGCCGAATTGGGTTGCCGTGGTTACCTTGCAGTGCGCAATGGTTTTGATGTGCCAGTGTATTTGGGTAGCCGCTCTACGTTTGCACTTGGGCAATTTGGTGGCCATGCAGGTCGAACCCTGCGCGCTACCGACATGTTACCCATTAGCAACCCAACTATTGCGGCCTGCACTACACCCGCGCCTGTTTTTACACCAGCCGCTGCACCGGTTGAATTAATTCCTGCCTGTTTCTCTGCAGCATCCACCGAGTGGGAAATTGGTGTGCTTTACGGCCCACACGGTGCGCCGGATTTTTTCAAACCCGAAGCGATTGAAATGTTTTTCTCCACGGCTTGGGAAGTGCATTACAACTCCAACCGTTTGGGTATTCGTTTAAATGGCCCCAAACCCACATGGACACGCAGTGATGGCGGTGAAGCGGGTTTGCACCCGTCCAATATTCACGATACTGAATACGCCGTAGGCTCCATTAATTTCACTGGCGATATGCCGGTTATTCTCACCAAAGACGGCCCCAGCCTCGGTGGTTTTGTTTGCCCCGTTACTATTGTTAAAGCCGAACTCTGGAAGGTCGGCCAGGTAAAACCTGGCGATAAAATTCGTTTTGTGCGCATGAGTTTTGATGATGCACTGAATCTGGAAAAAGCACAGGACAGCGCAATTGCAGCACTCGCGCCACTCACTGCCTTTGCTAAAACCGCTATCACTGTTCCATCTGACACTATTTCCGAATGTATTGTTGCTGCACTGCCACCGCAGGGCAGTCGTCCACTGGTGAGCTATCGCCAGGCCGGTGACAAATATATTTTGTTGGAATACGGCGACAATATTCTGGAGTTAAGTTTGCGCTTGCGTGTACACGCGCTCATGGAAGCACTGAAAAAATCACCAATTGAAGGAGTTATTGAATTATCACCCGGTGTGCGTTCGCTGCAAATTAATTACGACAGCCGCGTGATTCACCAACGCGATTTAATTGCACAGTTATTGGTTATTGAAGAAACACTGAGTGATGCACGTGACATTAAAGTGCCCAGCCGCATTGTGCACCTGCCCATGGCATTTGAAGATTCAGCGACACTGGATGCGGTAGCGCGCTATCGCCAATCGGTGCGCGATACTGCGCCCTGGCTACCAAGCAATACCGAATTCATGCGCCGCATTAACGGCTTGGACTCCATCGACCATGTTAAACAAATTATTTTTGACACCAGCTATATGGTGTTGGGTTTGGGCGATGTTTATCTGGGCGCGCCTTGCGCTGTGCCCGTTGACCCGCGCCACCGTTTGCTCACTTCCAAATACAACCCTGCGCGCACTTACACCGCCGAAGGTACAGTCGGTATTGGCGGCGTTTATATGTGTATTTACGGTATGGATTCACCCGGCGGCTACCAACTGGTTGGTCGAACGCTACCGATTTGGAACAAATTCCTGAAAAACCCCGTGTTTAAAAATGGCGAACCCTGGCTGCTGAAATTCTTTGACCGCGTGCGCTACTACGAAGTGAGCGAGGAAGAATTAACTGCGCAGCGCGAAGCCTTTCGTGAAGGCCGCATGAGTTTAAAAATCGAAGAAGCTTATTTCAGCCTCGCCGAACACGAACAATTCCTGCAAGACAACGCCGCGAGCATCGCTGAATTCAAAACCAAACAGCAAGCCGCCTTCACCAAAGAAGTGGCGCTCTGGCAAGCGGATGAAGAAAAAAATGTGGATGCCGCGCTGCAAGTGAAAATTAACACCAATCCAATTGAAGTGGATGGCCATGCCGTTACTGCCGATATTAGCGGCAATATTTGGAAATTGCTGGTGGAGCCAGGGCAATTTGTGGAGCCAGACCAACCATTGTTAATTGTTGAAGCAATGAAGATGGAATTTTCGGTTTACGCCGACCGCGCGGCAAAAGTGAGTGCGATTCACGTTGAACCGGGCAAGCAAGTTAACGCAGGCGATTTGTTGTTGGTGCTTGAGACAGATTGATTTAAAACACGAACGTAGGTTGGTGGTGAGCGAAGCGAACCCCAACATGACAGGGTTCGACATTTACGCGTTGCTTATGTTGGGGTTCGTTCCTCACCACCAACCTACGGTAAAAAATATGAAGCTGATCAAACCCGAAAAAACCAAAAAGAAAGCCGATGAACCGCGCACCAATTTAACTGAGCGGATTTATCAAATCATTAAGGACGATATTTTTTCGTTCCGTTTGGTTCCGGGTGATCGCTTTAGTGAAAACGAAATTGCCGAGCGTGTCGCCGCCAGCCGCACCCCTGTGCGTGAAGCACTGGCACGATTGCAGCGCGAGGGCTATGTGGATGTTTCCTTCCGCAGCGGCTGGAAGGTAAATCCCTTTGATTTCAAAAAATTTGAACAGCTCTATGACGTGCGCATTATTTTGGAATTGGCAGCGATTAAAAAACTCTGCGAAATGGAAAGCGCACCGGACTTGGAAGACGTAAAACGTATTTGGCTGGTAAAACCGGAAGAGCGTTTAAAAGATGGGCCTACGGTTTGTGCATTGGATGAACGCTTTCATGAACAGTTAATTGAAGCGACCGGTAATATGGAAATGGCACGTATCCACCATGAAATTACCGAACGGCTGCGCATAATTCGCCGTATCGATTTTACCCAGCGCAACCGGATTGAAGCCACCTACGAAGAACACGCCAAAATCCTGCGCACTATTATCGAACGGCGAGCAGAAGATGCAAAAAGTTATTTAAAAACCCACATAGAAGCGAGTAAAGCAGAAGTACGAAAAATTACCCTGCACATGCTCTATGAAGCACAACAGCAACACCCGGATACAAGCGACTAATACTAAAAATTTCCACCTAAGAGCGACAACCGATGAATGCCCGAAGCACATTCACCGGATCATGGAAGAAAAAGTTGTCGCCCACTAAAAGCGTTTTGCAAAACGGCGTTACCGGAAAAACATTTATTTTTATTCACAGCATAAAAATAAATGTAAGAAGTAAAAAACCACTGAGTCATTAAACCATCTAGGAGCTAGACCCATGAAGCTGAAGAAGATAGCAAAACATGTCGGGGCACTCGGTATCGCCTGCGGCTTAACCATCGCCTCTTTTAGTGCAGCAGCGGCTGACACCATTAAAGTTGGTATTCTCCACTCACTCTCCGGCACTATGGCCATTTCAGAAACCACCCTGAAAGATACCATGCTGATGTTGATTGAAGAGCAAAACAAAAAAGGTGGTTTGCTCGGCAAAAAATTGGAGCCCGTTGTAGTTGACCCAGCTTCAAACTGGCCACTGTTTGCGGAAAAAACCCGCGAGCTGTTAACCAAAGACAAGGTAGCTGCGATCTTCGGTTGTTGGACATCCGTATCTCGCAAATCGGTATTGCCGGTAATCGAAGAATTGAACGGCGTGCTGTTTTACCCGGTGCAATACGAAGGTGAAGAATCATCGCGCAACGTGTTTTACACAGGCGCAGCGCCAAACCAACAGGCAATTCCCGCTGTTGATTACTTAATGAAAGACATGAAAGTGAAGCGTTGGGTATTGGCGGGTACCGACTATGTTTACCCACGCACCACCAACAAAATCCTGGAAGCTTATTTGATGTCCAAAGGCGTTGCCAAAGAAGACATCATGATTAACTACACTCCATTCGGTCACTCAGATTGGCAAAACATTGTTGCTGACATCAAGCGCTTTGGTTCAGCTGGTAAAAAGACTGCCGTAGTGTCCACCATTAACGGTGATGCCAACGTGCCTTTCTATCGCGAACTGGGCAACCAAAAAGTAACTGCGGAAGACATCCCTGTTGTTGCTTTCTCTGTAGGTGAAGAAGAGCTTTCCGGTATAGATACCAAACCATTGGTTGGTCATCTGGCAGCATGGAACTACTTCATGAGCGTAGAAAATCCTGCGAACGAAGCCTTCATCAAACAATGGAAAGCCTTTATCAAAAACGACAAGCGCGTAACCAACGATCCAATGGAAGCTCACTACATTGGCTTCAATATGTGGGTAAAAGCTGTTGAGAAAGCCGGCAGTACCGATACCGACAAAGTGGTTGATGCCATTGTTGGTGTGGAAGTACCCAACCTGACCGGCGGCGTCAGCAAAATGTTGCCTAACCATCACATCACCAAACCAGTGCTGATTGGCGAAATTCAGGAAGACGGTCAATTCCTCACTGTGTGGGAAACCGAAGGTCTGGTTGCGGGCGATGCCTGGTCTGACTTCCTCGAAGGCTCCAAAGATCTGGAATCTGATTGGGTAAGTTTGAAGTGTGGTAACTACAACACCAAAACCAAAAAATGTTTGGGTGCTGCTGCAGCGCAGTAATTCATGAAAAAGGATTTCTTCCCGGGCCTGCCCCGGGGAGAAATACCAAAACAATATTTAAAACCGTTTATATTTGCTTCCACCGAGACAAGACTATGCGAAACCTACTCAAGCCATGGGGAAGATGGCCGCTGCCGTTGGTAATATTTTTTTCCCTTTGTTTTTCAACCAGCGTGTTTTCGCAAGAGCCTGAATCGTCACCCGCCGGGATTGAATCCGCAGCAACTGACACCGGGCAACATACTGCCACAGCAACTCATCCATTCGATCAATTAGTTAAAACACTGACCCAAGGCAGCCTGCCTAAACGCGCCCAGACCGCTAAAAAATTAGCGCAACTGGATGATAGCCGCGTGGCTGAAGTTATTTCAGCATTGCAACAGGGAACACTCTACGCCACCAAATCCAGCGCGCCGGTAGTTGCCATCGCCGATAAAACCGGTAATTACATTAATGTCATTACTGGCGAAAAAATCACTGGCGATACCAGTGCACTCAAACGCGTGCCAATCAACAATGCCATGCGCGGGCAATTGCGCAGTTTGCTGGCTGCACTGAACTTGAATGATAAAAATGCCAGCGTTCGCCTGAATGCCGTCAATCGAATGATTGCCGATGGTATAGACGAGGATATTATTAGTTTATTAACCGTCAGGCTAAACACTGAACCTGATGATGATGTACGCGAGGCCATTGCCACTGCGATGGCATTGAATAACTTGCAAAGTAGCGATCAACAAATCCGTTTGGATGCCATACAAATCCTGCGCGGCAGTTTGCAACAAGAAGTTCGCACTGCACTGACAGAAATTGCCGCCAACGACAGCGATGAAAAAGTTAAACAACAAGCACAATTTGCGCTGGACTCCATTGAAGACCGCATTGCCGCTTTTCGCTTTGCTGAAAATGTATTTTTTGGCTTGAGCCTCGGCTCAGTGCTTTTACTCTCGGCCATTGGCCTTGCGATTACCTTTGGTGTGATGGGTGTTATTAATATGGCTCACGGTGAGCTGATGATGATCGGCGCTTATGTTACCTGGGTTGTACAACAACTTTTCCCCAACCAAATTGCCTACAGCTTGATGATTGCTATTCCCGCCGCGTTTATTGTTGCGGGCTTGGTCGGCATTGCAATTGAACGCGGAGTGATTCGCTTTTTATACGGCCGCCCACTGGAAACGCTGCTGGCCACTTTTGGTATCAGTTTAATTTTGCAGCAAGCCGCGCGCAGCATTTTTTCACCGCTTAATCGCGCAGTGGAATTGCCGGAATGGATGAGCGGCTCGCTGGTGATTAACCCGGTACTCTCCATTACCTATAACCGTTTATATATTTTTATTTTCGGTTTGATTGTCTTTTTTGCGCTGCTGGCCATTTTGAAAAAAACCTCTCTCGGTTTAAAAGTTCGCGCCGTTTCACAAAATCGCGCCATGGCGCGCGCCGTGGGTGTACGTGCGAGCTGGGTAGATGCCATGACCTTTGGCTTGGGTTCCGGTATTGCTGGTATCGCCGGTGTAGCCCTATCGCAATTAACCAACGTCGGCCCCAACCTCGGCCAAGCCTACATTATCGATTCATTTATGGTGGTGGTATTTGGTGGCGTGGGTAACTTGTGGGGAACCTTGGTCGGTGCTATGGGCTTGGGCATTATCAATAAATTTATGGAGCCTTACGCGGGTGCCGTGCTCGCCAAGGTATTGGTATTGGTGCTGTTGATTTTGTTTATTCAAAAACGCCCCAAGGGAATTTTCCCGCAGAAAGGCAGAGCGGCGGCTGACTAGTTTGTGGCACTTGTAGGTTGGGCAGCCATGCCCAACAAAAAATGTTTAAGCAGAATTAATCGCAACAAATTGATGACGAATGTTGGGCATGGCTGCCCAATCTACGCAACCAATGATTGAGAGAATTATTTGATGTTAACCCAACGTTTATTACTCAGTGATCGCGGCGGCATGATTGTGCTGGGATTGGTATTGCTTGCCATGGTGTTGGTGCCAATTTGCAATTTATTGGTGCCGGAAACCTCTGCCCTGCATGTATCCACCTTTACCGTAACGCTACTGGGAAAATTTTTATGTTATGCCCTGCTCGCGCTTGCGGTGGATTTAATTTGGGGTTATTGCGGAATTTTGTCCTTGGGTCACGGTGCTTTTTTTGCATTGGGTGGCTATGCCATGGGCATGTATTTAATGCGACAAATCGGGCCGCGCGGCCAGTATGGTGACCCGGTATTACCAGACTTTATGGTGTTTTTAAACTGGCAGGAACTGCCCTGGTATTGGCAGGGTTTTGATATGTTTTGGTTCGCCATGCTAATGGTGCTATTGGTTCCTGGCCTACTTGCTTTTGTATTCGGTTGGTTAGCGTTTCGCTCACGTGTTACCGGTGTTTATTTTTCTATTATCACCCAGGCGCTAACCTATGCACTGATGCTGGCATTTTTCCGCAACGAAATGGGTTTTGGTGGCAACAACGGCCTTACTGATTTTAAAGATATTCTCGGTTTTCCCATCGCTGCGAACGGCACTCGTATTTCATTATTTTTAGCATCCGGTTTTAGTTTGATTCTTGCTTATATTGCCTGTCGCTACATAGTGACATCCCGTATGGGAAAAATTGTGGTGTCGATTCGCGATGCGGAAAGCCGCACCCGGTTTTGTGGCTATAAAGTGGAATCCTACAAACTCTGGTTATTTGTTTTCTCCGCCATGCTCGCCGGTATCGCGGGTGCACTTTACGTTCCGCAAGTGGGCATTATTAACCCCGGCGAATTTTCGCCACTCAATTCCATTGAATTAGTGGTGTGGGTGGCAACTGGTGGGCGCGGCACTTTGTTTGGTGCCATTGTTGGTGCTTTCACGGTGAACTACGGCAAAACTATTTTCACATCCTATTCGCCCGAGACCTGGCTGTTTGCACTGGGCGCACTCTTTGTGATTGTCACCTTGGTGCTACCGAAAGGCTTGGTGGGCTTGTTTAATCGCTTCAAAAAAGCACCCGCTTCAAGTGATGCAGTAACCGCAAACACAACAGCAACTGAAAAAAATCCTGATAGCAGTACATCCAAGGAGGCTGTGTAATGAATATTTTTTCCCACGCGCGCCGCAGCCTTGGCCAAAGCGATCCAAACTTTGGCGCACCGTTGGATACCACCCACGGCACTATTTTGTATGTGGAAGGCGTAACGGTTAGCTTTGATGGATTTCGCGCGCTGAATAATTTAAACCTTTACATTGATGAAGGTGAACTGCGTTGTATTATCGGCCCCAACGGTGCTGGCAAAACCACCATGATGGATGTGATTACCGGCAAAACCAAACCCGATGCCGGCAGTGTGTATTTTGGCCAGCAAATTAACTTGCTGGAGTTATCCGAACACCAGATTGCGCGCGGTGGTATCGGTCGCAAATTCCAGAAACCCACTATTTTTGAAGCCCTGAGCGTGTACGAAAATTTGGAGCTGGCGACCGCTGCTGACAAACGGGTGTGGTGGACACTGACCCAACAATTAAATTCCGCGCAGAAATTCCGCATTGATGAAGTGTTGGTGCAAATTGGTTTGCAGGAACATCGCCACAAAAACGCCGGGGCACTTTCCCACGGGCAAAAACAGTGGCTGGAAATTGGCATGTTATTGATGCAAAGCCCGCGCGTTTTATTAGTGGATGAGCCCGTGGCTGGTATGACTGGTGAGGAAACAGAAAAAACCGCCGAATTACTATTATCACTCGCCGGCAAACACTCGGTGATTGTGGTGGAGCACGATATGAAATTTGTGCGCTCCATCGCCCGCAAAGTCACCGTGTTGCATCAAGGTTCGGTACTGACAGAAGGCACTATGGATCAGGTACAAAATGATCCTAAAGTGATTGAAGTCTATCTTGGCGAATAAAGAACGAGTGAATAACTAGCGGAACAACACATATGCTCGACATTAAAAACATTAATCAATACTACGGCCAAAGTCATATCCTCTGGGATTTATCACTTAACCTGAAGCAGGGAACCTGCGGCTGTTTGATTGGCCGAAATGGTGTGGGCAAAACCACCCTGCTCAAATGCATTACCGGCTTGCTCCCCATTCGCGACGGCGCCATTACCCTGAATGGCTACGATATTAATAAGCTCTCCACCGAAAACCGCGCGCGCGGCGGTATAGGTTTTGTACCCCAAGGCCGCGAAATTTTTCCACTGCTCACCGTGGAAGAAAACTTGAAAATTTCACTGGGTGCACGCAAAGATAAATCCCGTTTTATTCCCGGTTTGATTTACGAATTATTTCCGGTATTGAAAGAGATGAAACACAGGCGCGGTGGCGACTTATCTGGCGGCCAGCAGCAGCAGTTAGCCATTGGCCGCGCGCTAGTGCTCGATCCAAAATTATTAATACTCGATGAACCGACCGAAGGCATTCAGCCCAACGTTGTGCGCGATATTGGTGAAGTGATTCGCAAGCTCAATCGCGAACTTGGGTTAACTGTATTACTCGTCGAGCAAAAACTCCCCTTCGCCCGCCGTGTTGCCGATGACTTTTTTATTATGGAAAAAGGCAGCGTAGTCGCCACCGGCCCTATCGCCAACTTGAATGATGATTTGGTGCAGCGGTATTTGAGTGTTTAAAAAAATAGCTCACTAAAAATTACTCACTTAAAACTTCTCACTAAAAGCTAACCGCTACAAAACATGGATAGCAAAAGGCCGCGCAATTGCGCGGCCTTTTTACAAATCCAACTTGCCAATTCATCTTTACGGCAATGTCGGCAAATTAATAATTCGCAACAACAGTTGGGTGGAATCACTATAGCTTAATGCGCTCAGGCGTTGGTTATCGCCCGAGAGCGCCAAGCTGCGATCCAACAAATAGCGATAACCATTTTCTGTTGAAGAACTGTAATTACCCAGGTTTTGCCCAGTCACAGTGTTGTACACAAAAATATCCTCGGCATTGTAATAAGCCCCGGCACCGCCCACCAAAACCCCATTCCAACCGCAAACAATGGAGTTGGGGTAAGAGGTGCCCGGCAGGGATTGTTCCAGTGTCTGGCTAACAATGCCCACACCGGAGAACTCATAAGGTGCACCACTCGCGGTATAGACACGCGTGCCAGCAGCATCCACACAAGCCTGACCCGCGCGGCCCTGGGCATAAGACACCGAGGATTTAATCGTCGCCGTTAACTTGCCATTACCGCCACCCAAGGCTGAGTAGAAATATTCCATCAGGGAACCATCGTAACCAGCTACCCAATTGGGGTTTTGGTTGGTGGAGGTGCTGTAGAAATAAGAATCATAGCCGCCTTGTACTGATACCTGCTCGCCGGACTTGAGGTCGAAAATGCGCGTACCACCCATGAACAGTAATGGGCGAGCGTTAGGTCGGAAATAACCGGGCATCAAGTTGGCGTGAGACGAAGACCACTGGGATGGAACTACAGCAAAGCTGTGGATAACGCCGCCGGTTTCAGAGGACAACTCAAAGACTTTTAAATTTACCGGGTCGTGTACATAAAGCCGGGTACCGTCCTGACTGATGGCCATGCTGGCGATTGAACCCACCGCTGGCATCAAGCTGCGCACCAGCGCACCACTGAATTGATTGTAGACACTGATTTTGGTGCCCAAACCAATGTACACCAGAGGTTCAACCGGATCGGCAACTATGCCATAGCGACTAGTACCTGTGAGGGCATCAGAAAGAGTTAAGGCAGATTCAAGGTTGATGTTTACGTCGGTGGGATCAGCAGCCAACAGGGTAAAACCTACACGGATCACCTCTTCATTTTCGGCAGCAGCGGAGCTGACTCGCACCTCGGCAATATGAGTACCTAAAGGAAGAGAACCTTTATTGGCGGTAAGAACTAAATTCCCACCGGTGACACCTGAACTGGTGACACTCAGCCAAGGCTGACTAGACACGGCAGTCCAGGGAATGTCGTTACGGCCAATCGAACTGTTAATTTTGAGTCTGCGGGTAAGTACAGAGCGCGAAGGTGCCGAAGTGAAGGCAACACCGACATTACTCGCCACCAGACGACTAGCTTCTTTATTGAGGGTGACAGCGACATTGCGCGTTAATACTTCATTGCCAACTTCTACCCGCAGCGCGAGGTTGGCGGTATGAGTGCCCGCGACGAGTGTGGCAAGCGGTGCCAGATCAAGGTTTACTCCAGCGCCGGTCACTATACCGCTGTTAATGGCTGTGCCGGGGCCGGAACCAGTGGCAATGGTCAACCAATCGCCATTGGCCTCAGTTTGGGCGCTGACTGAATAGTTGTAACCATTCACGCCGGTATTAATCGAAAACCCAAGCTTGCCCTGGGGTGAGCCCAAACCATCGGTGCCACCCAACAATATATTTTCGCTGGAAACGGTCAGGGTCGGTGGCGCTACCACTAACGTCAGGTTGAGAGTGACCTGATTTTGTGGGTTAAGCTGATCCTCCAGACGCAGCTCGGCAGGGTAGGTTCCGATGGGTAATCCACCGGCGTTAATCTGCAGCTGCAAAGTGTCCGAGCCGGTTCCCACCACATTGGTGGTAGTCAGCCAATTAACGTTGCTAACCGAGGCCCACTGGGTGTGATTGCCCGCCGTGAAGGGCAGCTCCAGACTGCGCTGCAAGTTATCGGAGCCATAGACGACGGGATTCGCCGGCAGCTCCTGCACGCGTGTTCTTGCCAGCTCGGAGAAACTGATAGGCGCCTCCACAAGAATTTTAAGATTGTGATGGCTGATATTCGAGAAGTCGTTTCTATCTACCAAGGTAATGCGGCCGGTGTAAGTTCCCTCCGATAATAACGTTGGGTGAATGCGATAGATTAGCTTACCGCTGCCGGTGCCTTGCGCGTTATCGATAGAAACCCCGGGCAGATCAGTAGAGGCCATCCATTGGGTTTGGGCATCACCAGTGAAGGGAAGCTCCGCCTGGTACGCTGGGCCGGAAAGCCCAGCCACAAACACATGCTCATCCGGCGCAGGCGCAAACACCAGAGGAGCAACCACGGTAAGGTTGTATTGCAGGCTGGCGCTATTGGCGGGATTGCCGTTTTCTGCCAGCTGGACAGTGGCTGTGTAATTACCGGGATTCAGGTTGCTGGCATCCACCCCGAGTTTTAGCTCGCCGGAGCCGATGCCTGTGGGATTATTGATCAGCAACCAGGGGGCAGATGCCGTTGCCGTCCATGCAGCATTGGTTTTTCCACCAAACCACACGCCTGCAAATTGGTTGTCTGCCGGTTTACCGGCAACGGCGTAGCGGTTAACTGCTATCTCTGAGAAACTGAAGTTATCGGACACCGACAAATTCACAGTAACCACTCGCTTCTGTAGCGGTTTTTCGTTTTTGTCGGCAGTTGCAATTGTGAAACTGGCCGAGTAATTACCTGCCGCCATCCCCGACGATTGGGCAACGACCTCCAGGCTGTACTGACTTCCGCTGCCGGTGAGGTAAAGAGACAACCAGGGCACCTGGGTTTGCCCCTGGTCATAGCCAGCTACCACATAGGTCACATCACTGCCGGTAATATTGATTTGAATAGTCTGATTGGACTGCTGACCTGGTCGCTGGGTAATCGAAAGGCTTGATTTATCCAGCGAGAAACTTCCCTTGGTAGTACCACCACCGCCACCATTACCGCTGCCACTTCCACCGCCGCCACCACCACATGCGGCAAGCACTAACGCCGCCAAAAACAGCATCAATAACCTGATTGTCGCCATTGCATCCACCTGATTTTATACTTTCGTTTATCGTTAAATTCCCTAAACCTTCCCTGCCCGAGCCAACGACAGCTGCTACGCAATTAGCCAGATCATTCAAGGTTCTTTTGACAACTCGCTCGTCAAAACGCGCGCATCATAAAGAGGTGGCGCGTAAAAAATCCACAAACTAACCTACCCACCAATAAATATATTTGACGCCACTCGATAAATATTTGGGCCAACCCATAATTAAACCCTAAAGCATTTTTATTAGTGATTTTATTGCCCCACCACCCTTATGAACTCATTGACTATAAGACTCATTTAAGGGATGCTATGACGACAAGTACACAAGCATTTACATCACCAATAACAAGATGACATCACCATGACTCAAGCGATTACCCAAAGCGCACCCGCTGCCTCCAGCCATAAACTCTCCGTGATCGAAAAGGTTGGCTACAGCCTTGGCGACCTGGCCGCCAACCTGATTTTCCAGACGCTGGTGACCTTCCTCGCCTTCTTTTATACCGATGTTTACGGCATTTCCCCCGGCAAGGCGGCGATGATCATGGCTGCGGGCGGTGTATTTGGCGCCTTCTTCACCCCGGTGATGGGCATAATCGCCGACCGCACAACGACCCGCTGGGGTAAGTTCCGCCCCTGGCTGCTGTGGACAGCAATCCCCTTTGGCGCCCTCGCGCTACTCGCCTTTAGCACCCCGGATTTTGATGAAAACGGCAAAGTGGTTTACGCCTTCGCCACTTATATATTGCTACTGGTGATTTATGCCGCCAACAACCTGCCCTACTCCGCACTGAGCGGGGTGCTTACCGGCAATATGGCCGAGCGCAACAGCTTGTCGGCCTACCGTTTTGTGGCGGTGATGGTGGCGCAGTTTATTATCCAGGTACTGCTGCTGCCTCTGGTTCTGATTTTGGGCGATGGTGACAAAGCCGTGGGCTTCCACAACACCATGCTGATATTTTCCATTACCGGCACCATCTTTTTCCTGATTGCGTTTATCACCACCAAAGAGCGCATCCTGCCGGTAGTGGAAGCGCGCAACAGCATCGCACAGGACTTGTCCGACCTGTTTAAAAACCTGCCCTGGATCATCATGCTGCTGGTGACCATTTTGGTATTTGTCACCCTCGCACTCAAAGGCGGCATGTACATTTATTATTTTGAAAATTATTTGAGCGAGCAGCACCTCGCCCAATTTTTGGATGATATTGGTTTCAATAATTTTATTGCTGGATTAAATGCTGTATTGACCGGCATGGGCCTGTCGGAATTCCAATGGCCGAAGGACGCCCCCACATCCACCTTCAGTTTATTTAACGGCTGCGGCATTATCATGATGATTGTTGGCATTGGTTTCTCTAAAAACCTCGCCGATAAATTTGGCAAACGCAACGTATTTGCCAGTGCATTGTTTTTATCCACCCTGTTTGTTTTTGCCTTTAATTTTTACTCACCCGAAAGCATCGGCATCGTTTTTGTCTCGCAAATCCTGCACGGCTTTTTTTACGGTGTAACCATTCCCCTGCTGTGGGCAATGATTGCCGACGTAGCCGATTACTCCGAATGGAAAAACAATCGCCGCGCCACTGCTATGGTGTTTTCCGCGATGATCCTCGGCCTCAAACTCGGCCTCACTATTGGTGGTTCACTGGTGGCCGGCCTGCTCGCTTATTACGGCTACGACGCCAGCCTTGCCCAACAAAATGCACAAGCCGTAGAAGGCATTAAAACCGGCGTGAGCGTGTTTGCCTCGCTGCCATTTTTTGCAGCAGTAGGCTGTATGTTCTTCTACGCAATTAACAAATCGCTCGAATCACAAATCGAAGCGGATTTAAACAGCCGTCGCGCTGCCGCGAAAAAATAAGCGGACAGTAGCCGCACAAAAACCATTAACAATTCTGAATAGCGCAACACAGAGAGAATCTTATGGCCGAAGAATTATTAGCACCCGAAATCGTCGCCGACTATAAAGCACGCGCCATTTCCCAACCGCTGGTTGAACATATCTATACCGCCGACCCATCGGCCCATGTGTTCAACGGCAAGATTTATATTTATCCATCGCACGATATAGAAGCCGGCATTCCGTTTAACGACAACGGCGATCATTTCGGCATGGAGGATTACCACGTAATTTCACTGGATTCACCCGACAGCCCCGCCGTGGATAACGGCGTTGCCCTGCATGTAAAAGATGTTGCCTGGGCAAAACGCCAAATGTGGGCGCCGGATGCTGCGCATAAAAATGGCAAATACTATTTGTATTTCCCGGCAAAACGCGCCGACGATATTTTCCAAATCGGCGTAGCAGTAAGCGATTCACCCACCGGCCCATTCACCGCTGAACCCGAAGCAATTAAAGGTAGCTACTCAATCGACCCCGCGGTCTTTGAGGACGAAGACGGTCAGTACTACATGTACTTTGGTGGCATTTGGGGCGGCCAGTTGCAGAATTATCGCAACAACCACTATGACGCAAATCGCGGCGAGCCTGCAGACAACGAACCTGCGCTCGGCCCCATTGTTGCGCGCATGAGCGACGACATGAAAGAGTTTGCGGAAGAGCCGCGCGAAATTAAAATCCTCGACGAAAATGGCCAACCGCTGCTCGCTGGCGACCACGACCGCCGTTTCTTTGAGGCATCCTGGCTGCACAAACACAATGGCCAGTATTATTTCTCCTACTCCACCGGCAACACCCATTTCTTGTGCTACGCCACCGGCGACAACCCCTATGGCCCATTCACCTATCGCGGGCAGATCCTCACCCCGGTAGTGGGCTGGACTACACATCACTCCATATGCAAGTACAACGAGCAGTGGTACCTTTTTTATCACGACTCGGTCTTATCACAGGGAATAACCCACTTGAGATCCATCAAGATGGCCCCACTTACTCATAAGGCGGATGGCAGTATTGAAACGATTGATCCCTACCGTTAAGCGGGGATTAGGAGTAGAATGCCGCCACTCGCTGCTTGACGTGGGACGTTCGCAAGAACAACCCTTCGAGTTAAGCGATTGGGGTCGATTTGGATTCGACGCTGGTAACAAAGCCCAAGGTGCATGTCGTGATGACAGCCAATCACGTTAATCCAAAGCTGTACTTGAATAGTCGCAAACGACGATTCTTACGCTTTAGCAGCTTAATTGCTGCTAACGGTCTGTAACAAGGTGCCAGTACCGCGTTAGAGCCCGTCATACAGAACTGGATCGCAGCAAAGCTTGCCTGGGGTGGCGCTGCTAAAACTCTACAGGATCGCGCTTTTCGTCCTGCCTGTTGGGCTGATAAGCGTTAAATTAATAAACGGATCTAAACATGTAGAGCCGAGGATGGAGTGCTGGCGGACGGGGGTTCAAATCCCCCCGGCTCCACCACAAAACAAACCCTAACAAATTGATTTTGTTAGGGTTTTTTAATTTTGGCTCAGACAATTTGGCGACACTGCCCACTATTTGTCTACAATGGTAAACCTTCACTAGCGATTTCCCATTTGGAGGGATCGAATAAATGCCCAATTTCATTCTTGAAGATTCAAGCAATATCTGCCTGTCGGTGATACATACAACCACTATAAGCAACTATTTGAAATTGGTTGAGCAGGCATTCGAAAATAAAGGTGGCATCTCCGGGCAAAGAGCACCACTTAAAACTAAGACCGCGCAACGCATCAGAGAACGCATGGTGTCGGATATAAAGCACGGCGCCCTTCTGCCGCCAATCGTTATCGGAATTGTATTAAGTGAAGCCGAATATCAGCGCGCCAAACAAATTTCCTGTGATGAACAATTAGATGAATTTATCAAAGAGTTAGACGCTCAAAACCTATCAATCATTGATGGCATGCAACGGACTACGGCACTGTTTGAAGCATTGGAAGTTGCCGTAGACATAAGCAATAACCAATTGCGAGTTGAATACTGGATGTCTTGTTCGGTTAATAGTCTGATTTATCGAATGCTCATTTTAAATACCGGCCAGGTACCTTGGGACATTAAGCGGCAACTCTCAACCGTATATAGTCCGATCCTTAAGGAAATTAAGGATAAGGTTCCCAATGTAGAAATAATTGGATTAGACCAATCTAGCCGTAGAACTTCGTCGGGTGAATTTCAGGGAAGTAAACTCATAGAATTCTTTATAGCGTTTTCATCACGAAAACCACATACAGAAATAAAAGAAAAAATAACAGAAGACTTCGAGCGAATGAATGCAGCCGACGCATTGGCTGACAAAAGTTTTATTGAAAACTTTATTCTTATGATTGAATATTTAACAAAGTTGGACAAAGCATTTGAGTCCTTATCTACTAAACCACTCACTGATGGAAAATTCAAAACAGGTAGGGATATATTTACGAGTTCGCCCGCCGGGATTGGATTCATGGCGGCTGCAGCCGTAGTAATTTATGGACTGCCGGGAACCCATCGAGATATAGAAAAAACTAAAACCAGCGTTATTAATTTAAGAGAGAACATAGAATCAGTTCTAGAAAAAACAGAAAATAGCACCGATCCATCAAAATTTCTGGATTTATTATCAATAAATGAACAAATTATAAGACCATCTGGGAAAGTGGGAGAGTTTGAACGAGACTATTTTTTTAGAGCTTTTAAAACACTATTCGAATACGGGAAGGATCTTGACTCATTAACCGCATGCTGGGTTGCTTATTAGTAATGAGCAAAAACATCGTAACCTATGCAAAACACGTAATCTCCTTGTTCACAGAGATAGAGGCGGTTGAAGGTGCGGAAAAAATTCGGATAAAACCAAGTGAAGATACAGACGTTTTTAAAGAAGAGTTAGCTGTTTTTCGCGGTACAAAACTTCACAGCCAGGCAAATCTAATTCATAACGTTAAGATTGGTACCTACAATAACAATTTATTTGTAATTACAAACGTCGATGACTATCTAAAGGAGATTGTTGAGAGCCAGCTTGGCTCATTCGGAATACTTAAAACCGAAATAACTTGCCCTCTATTCATCACGATAACAAAGGATTTGAATTTAAAAATAAACCCCAATAAAAAGCTATTTATAAAGGACAGCATACTCTCGCAGCATAACGATCCAACGTATCTTGGACACGACTGGGAGGAACTACTCGAATGCATAGAGCCTTTTAGTGTTTTCAAATTATCTGACGATTGCATTTACAATCACTCTGATTTATTTCAACTGGGATATCTAACCTATTCCTACATCAGCCCAATAATTAATGATCGCATTGCACCAATTATTGATCAGTATCGAAACCTACTATTACTCAGCAGCTCAATCCCAAAAGAAAATATTTTCTTTTCATTTACTTCAACGCACTGGCCACATGCTTTTCTCGAGCTTTACAGATGCATAGAAAAGATATACAAAATCCCAAGTACGATAAAATTAAAACAAGAGATAGGATATGCTGGCCAAGCTAAAGATTTAGCACGGCACTGCAATGACATCTTGAGCTGGCGAAAAAATCACTCTGAATCACTGAAGCAACTACTGTCCGATATTGATGAAAGTGATCTACTAGCTACAAAGATAAGCGAATCAACACCATTCTCCAATTGTATTGAAGATGGAAAAGTGGACATAGAGAGAGTATCAAATACTCTCTATTCAATTAGAAACCAATTAGTTCATCAGCCTGAAGGAAATATTATCGAGCTTAATGATAATGACTGGATAAAAGCAATTGAGTTTATAATTTTTTCATGCACAAAACTTTATATTAAATATTCGAACGAGCTATGAATGTAGGGACAGAGCATTTTTCGAAATGGCATCTAATAAATGCTCACTCGAAAGATGCGAATACCTCATTGTCATTATTATTGATGAGTGACCTAATATTTTTTGCAGTGTAAGAATATCACCGCCATTCATCACAAAATGGCTTGCAAAGGAATGCCGTAGAACATGCGCAGACTGCCCTTTTGGCAATTCAATCTTTGCAGCCCTCAGGGCCCGACTAAAAGCATTAATAGAATTTGAAAAACAACCGTATTTTTTTAGATGCCTACTAATTTCTGCGTATAGCTCAGGCGACACAGGGATAGAGCGGTTTTTCCCGCTTTTGGTTTTTGTGAAAATCAACTTACCATCCTGTAATTTATCGAGAGTAAGCCCCTCTGCCTCCCCCCAGCGCGCACCAGTGGCCAGACTGATTTTTGTTATCAATTTAACGTGCGGATTCAAGGAAAATTTATCCATTGTTTCAAGCAGCGCTTTAATCTGCTCAGTCGTCAACCAAGATAATTCCCGCTCATCCAGCTTTATCATTTTCACGCCTTCCAGCGGATTCGCGTAATCAATCTCCCCGATATTATTCAGCCCGTTAAATAGGCTATACGCTCTGCTCAACCATGGACGAAGCCAAAGCCTTTACTACCGAAGTGGCTTTTTTTGATGCAGTGAAAAGCGCGCTGATAAAAAATACCAGCATCGACAAACGCCGCACCGATGAAGAGAAAAATTCTGCGCTCAAACAAATTATCGACAACGCCATAGTTGCAGACGGTGTGGATGATATTTTCTCGCTGGTTGGCTTGGACAAACCCAATATAGGATTGCTCTCACCCGATTTTCTGGATGACCTCGCCCATATCAAAGAGAAAAATCTGGCGGTGGATTTGTTAGAGCGGTTACTGCGCGATGAAATTAAAGCTCGCCTAAAAACCGATGTGGTCTCGGAAAAAAAATACTCCGACCGCATTTTGGAAACCCTGCGCAAATACCACAACCGCGCGATAGAAACAGCGCAGGTCATTGAAGAAATGATTCAAATGGCCAAAGACATGGCCGCCGACGCGGAGCTAGCCGAGAAGTCTGGTTTGAGCGCAGACGAAATTGCGTTTTACCGCGCGCTGATTCAAAACGAATCTGCTGTGCGCGAGCTGGGCGATAATAATTTGCGCGAACTGGCGAAATACGTGACGCAACAACTGCGTGAATCCACTACCGTGGACTGGCAAGTGCGCGACAGTGTGCGCGCAAAACTGCGCAATCTGGTTCGCCGCGCGCTGCGCAAATGGAAATACCCGCCAGATAAATCTGAGGAGACTGTTGATTTGTGTTTAAAACAAGCTGAAGTGTTGAGCGGGAGCTGGATGCATTGAGTGTATAAACAATATCAACCACTCAACTGACCGCACATTTCCACCAAGTCTCATAGAATCCAAATAACTGCTGTCTTTTGCCAAGCATTTATTTACCCCGTAAAATCGCGCCTCCCCAATGGTGGGGCTTTAAAATAAATCAGGATTGATTGATATGAAAAAAACAGCAATTGCACTTTGTTTATTGGCCGCTCCTTGTTTTGCTATGGCTGCGGATGATAGAGGTGCGTATCTCGGCCTTAGCAAAGTAGCAACCGTTAATGACGATTGCAGCTGGTGTGACACTTCCGGTACTGGCTTTGAGGCCGGTTTTTATTTCAACAAAATTGTTGGCATTGAAGCCAAGTTTGCCGATACCGAATTTGATGATGATTCAAGTGTGGATGCTGAATTCAAATATTTCGGCGCAAATATTGGCCACACGTTTAATACCTCCTGGGTTCGCTTTTACGGCAAGGCAGGTGCGGTCAGTGTGACCCAGAAAGACAGTTACTGGGATGAAAGCGAGACTGATGAATCGCTGGCGCTTGGGGTGGGTGTGACCTTTACGCCTTTTGCTCATCAAAGCGGTGTTTACTTCAAAATCGAGTCACTTGCTGCCGAAGTGTTTGATGACAGTATTGGTTACAGCCAACTCACCATTGGCTACCAGTTTTAATATGTAAACCTATGCCCGGTTACACCATCCTCTCCGCGCCGGTTGAATCCACCACTGAAGAAAAAAACAGTGAGTTTTTAACCTTTTTGCACCCAGTCACTTCCCGAGAGGAGGCGTTGGCGCAGGTGGATTTGTATCGCCAGCAATACCCGGATGCCGCCCATGTGTGTTGGGCTTATGTGATTGGCAATACGCGCCAGCCGCAGACCCAGGCATTCAGTGATGATGGCGAACCTTCCGGCACGGCAGGAAAACCCATGCTGCATGTGCTCACCGAACGCGATGTGGGAAATTCACTGGCCGTGGTGGTGCGTTATTTTGGCGGGGTGAAACTGGGCGCAGGAGGACTGGTGCGCGCCTATTCAGGGGCGGTGTCGCAGGCGGTAAATTGTGCGCAGTTGGTACAGGTTACACCGAATGTGCAAATGCTCGTTGAGGTCGCGTTTGCCAGGGAAACCAAAGTACGCCACCTGGTGAATAGGTATGAAGGCGAAATACTGCGCGTGGATTACGCGGCGCGCGTTTCGCTGGTGATTAGTTTGGCTGCTGCGCAAGCAGAATTATTTGCGCAGCAGCTAACCAATGAAACCGCTGGCGATGCCGTGGTGAAGTTAAATGAGGCAGGTAATTAAACGTCTATGGGTAGCGATTCCGTAGCGCCCCACTCGGCCCAGGAACCATCGTATACGCGAATATTTTGATAACCGCACAAATGCGCTGCCACAAACCCAATACAAGCGGTAACGCCAGAACCACAAGAAAAAATGATTTCCTGCGCTTTGCTACATCCCGCTGCATCAAATAATGCTGATAATTCCCCAACCGGTTTAAAACGGCCATCGCGAATAAAATTGGCGTAGGGAATATTGACCGAGCCGGGAATGTGACCACTGCGCACACCGGCGCGCGGCTCGGGAACCTGACCATAAAAACGCGCCGCACCGCGCACGTCAACGATGCGAATAGCGGGGTTATCAATTGCGGCGAGCACATAATTTTTATCCGCGAGCAAACGGGAATTTTCCTGCGCGGTAAAACTGCCTGTTGCCGGTGCCGGGGCAAAATCCTGCGTGCTGCGGTAGCCGGCGGCCATCCATGCGGGGATACCGCCATTGAGAATCTGCACTTGGGTTGCGCCCATCAACCAAAAGTTAAACCACACTCGCGGCGCCGAATAAATACCGATGTTGTCGCAGACCACTATGGCTGAGCCATTGTTTATGCCCAGTTCACGCGCCTTGCGTTCAAAGTCGCTGGCGTTCAGGAGTGTGTGCGGAAAAGGCGCATCTGTTTGGGAAAACTGGTCTATATCAAACTGCTGCGCCGCGGGAATAACATCCACCTCGTTGACGGATTCAGTGCTGACACCGACTGGTCGCAATAAGCTGCACAGGACAATGGGCGAGTGCCGGGCGGTGGCTGGCTTGTTTAACAGTTCCTGTAATTGTGCGGGATCAATCAACATAAATGCTCCTTGGAAGAGATACACACTGACGCGGGATGATACGCGATAAAAAATTTTCGGGGTTTGTCGATTCAAGCAATTCGCCATCGACTAATAGGTAGCGATTCTGCTAAACACCCAACTTAAATAAATTTGTACACATAAGGAGCAACCTATGAAAGTCATGGTAATGGTAAAGGCGTCCCCCGGTTCGGAAGCGGGAAAAATGCCGAGCGAAGCACTGATGACAGCGATGACGAATTTTAACGAGCAGCTGATGAAGGCCGGCATTATGGAATCCGGCGATGGCTTAAAACCCAGCAGCCAGGGCGTGCGGGTGCGCTTTAGTGGCGACAAGCGCCTTGTCACCACCGGCCCGTTTACCGAGACCAATGAATTGGTGGCGGGTTATTGGGTGTGGAATGTGCAATCCATGGAGGAGGCGATTGAGTGGGTCAAAAAATGCCCCAACCCTATGGAAGAGGAAGATTCCGACATTGAAATTCGCACCTTTTATGAAATGGATGATTTTGCCGAAGCCGACCCGGACGGTAGTGCCCGCGCCAAGGAAGATGCCATGCGCCAGACACTGGCGATGAAAACAGTGGAGGTAAATAATTATTTGTTTTTCTCCGGCCGCTGCGATGAAGCCCTCGCCTTTTATCAGCAACACCTGAGCGCGCAAGTGAATTTCCTGATGCGCTTTAACGAAAGCCCCGACGCTATGCCGGAAGGAGTGCTGCAACCGGGTTTTGAAAACAAGGTGATGCACGCGGAATTTAGCTTGGGTAATGTGAACATCATGGCGTCTGACGGCTGTAACGATGCGGAAAAATTCAGCGGCTTCCGCCTGACACTGAATATTCGCAACGAAGATGAGGCGCGCCGGATTTTTGCGGCTCTGGCAAGTGAAGGCGGCAGGGTGGATATGCCGTTAATGCAGACTTTTTGGTCACCACTCTATGGGCAGGTCACCGATAAGTTTGGCGTAGGCTGGATGGTAATGCTGCCGGGCGCAGAGACAGCCAATTAACTAGCCCCGGATCACTGGGGCGCGGGCAGCCCCAGTTGTACCAGTTCAATCATCGCCTGCAGTTCCGCCGTCAGGCTCTGGCAGAGCAGATCCATATCAGCCTGAACCGCCGCTGTTGGCTCGCGCAGCTGCTGTTCCAGTTGTTGTGCTAGCTGCTCCAGTTGATTCATTCCCAAGCTACCCGCCAGAGATTTCAACGAATGCACCTGATTGAGTGCATCCGTCCGGTCCCGGGTGATAAGCGTTCTTAAATCAGCTACCAAACCGGCGCGCTCGCGGGCAAAACGCTCCAGCAAGCGGCGATAAAGCGCCTGATTTTGCATAAGGTTGTGCAGTGCGCGCTCGGTATCCATGCCGCCACGCTGCAGTATGTCAAACGGCCCGGCTGCCGCCACCAAAGGCACCACCTGATGTTGCGCCTGCCCCCAGCGGTGCAGCACTTTCTGCAGTTGCGCCGGGTCAATTGGTTTGGAAAGGTAATCATCCATACCTGCCGCCAGATAGGCTTCGCGATCCCCCGGCAGGGCGTTGGCGGTGACGGCAATAATTGGAATATGGGTGCCGCCGGCCAGCTGACGGATGCGCGCTGCCGCCTCTATGCCATCCATGCCCGGCAGTTGGATATCCATCAAGATCAGCGCAAAGCTCTGGCTTTGCACTGCCGCTATAGCCTCTGGCCCCGAGCCGACACAGCTCACTTGAACGCCCATCCCGGTAAGCAGGGATTGGATAATTTCCTGATTCAGCGGGTTGTCCTCCACCACCAGCACCGGGCAGAGCAGCGGTAGGTGTTGTGCTGTTGTTGGAGGGGGAGATTCAACCGCCACCGCCAGATCAACCGGTTTATCCAGAGTGAGACGCAAACGAAAGCAACTGCCCTGCCCCGGCGTACTTTTTACATCGATTTGCCCCTGCATGAGTTCCGCCAGATTTTTGCAGATGGACAAGCCCAGGCCCGTGCCCTCAAACCGGCGGGCGCTGGAGCTATCCACCTGCTCAAAGGGCTGGAACAGGCGCGGCAGCTGCTCCGGCGCTATGCCTATGCCAGTGTCTTCCACATCAAACAACAGCTCCACCCGCTCCGGCCAGTCGCGCACCTTGGTCACTCGCAGGGTCACGCTGCCCTGATCGGTAAATTTCACCGCATTGGCGCAGAAGTTAATGAGTATTTGGCCCAGCCGCAGCTCGTCGCCCAGCAGGTTTTTGGGGATGCTGGGGTCAATATCGGCGCGCAGCCTAAGGCCTTTGGAGGCAGCCTTTTCAAACACCAGATCCAGGGTTTTATCCACTAATTGTTCTACTGCAAAGGGGCTGTGATCCAGAGTGAGCTTGCCGGCCTCCATACGCGAAAAATTCAAAATATCGTTGATAATTTGCAGCAGGTGCTCGCCCGAACCGCGCATTTTTTCCAAATAAATACGCTGGCGCATGTCCGGCCCGCTGGCAAGGGCAACGTGAGCGAGGCCGATAATGGCATTGAGCGGTGTGCGGATTTCATGGCTCATGTTGGCAAGAAATTCTGCCTTGGATTGGGAGGCTGCCAGCGCTTCATCTTTGGCGATCATCAACTCATGGGTTCGCTCGCTGACCAATCGCTCAAGATTTTGGTTGATCTGCGCCAATTGCTGATTGGCCACCACCCGCTCGGTGGAGTCTACCCAAATACAGGCAATCGCCTGGGGCGATTGGCCACGCTGGTAAACCACGGGGAAACGCACTATCCGGTAGTAACGCGGCTTACCCTCTGCATCAGTCACTTCGCTGATAAAGTCCTTGCGATAGGAGTCCTCGTCCAGCTCGCGCTCGGCATCCACCAGCGGGCGCAGCCAGGCGGGAATTGGCAGCTGGTCTATATCGCGCCCCAGTAACTCACCCTTGCCCAAGCCGACTAATTGGCAAAACGAGGGGTTAACCACAATGATTTTGTGATTGAGTGAGGTCATATGGATAGGGGGCGGCAAGTTGTCCAGCAGCGAGCGAAAACGCCCCTCGCGCACCAGCAAACGGCGCCGGTTGATAATCGCGGCGCCGGTCAGCAGCACAATCAGTAAATTGGCGCCAACGCTGAGCGCCACAATAATCCGGCGCGAGGCAAAGTAGGTCGCCATGGCCTCGTCCATATCGCGCTCCACCACAATGCCCAGCTCCATGTCATCCAGCCAGCGGCCAGCGCCGGCAACCATTACGCCGCGGTAATCCCTATAACCAAGCTCATTAAACCCTCCCTGCCGATGGATCAGGGAATCCACCATTTTGGAGAGCTGGGCCGGCGGCGGAGCGGGTTTGTAGTTGCTGCGCTCATCCACTTCCAGGGGAGTGCCATCGCTGTAAAACCGCGGCGGGGTAACAAAGCGGCCGTGCCTGTCTACCGCGTAAATCTCCCCCGAACGCCCGATACGGGCCTTGGCGAAAAAGGGGAAAAAGCGCGACTGGGCATTAATGCGCACACAAAAGAATCCATGCTGCACAGCACCGGGGTCAAACAGGGTACAAATATGTTGCATCAGCGTACCCGCCGGCTGGACACCATTGGGGCCATGCAGATCCTGGGCAACCACAACCGGCCGGGAAATAGCGACTTTACCCAGTAGCGCTTTATCCAGCACTTCCAGGGTTTCTGGCGCACGCGCTGGTTTGTGAAGATAGGCGGGGGTGGTACCGGCGACCAGAATGCGCTGCGGGTTAACTACCGCAAAACCATCAAACCCCATGACTTGTAATATGGGGTAAAGCCACTGGCGCAGGGCTTGATGGGTTTCAGGGTTTTTTCCCTCCTCTCGCAACACCTTGGTAAATAACTCGCGCGCCTGATCGGTTTCGGCAAGCAACCTGACCGCGCCGGTATTTTGCGTTTGCCACATGCCCAACAGTTCGGTGAAAGAATTCAGGGAGGACTGCAGCTGCTCGCGCACAATCCGCTCCTGGGTTTGGTGGATGTGGCGCAGTGCAAACAGGGTAGAAAAAATCAGCAGGGCTATGGCTAGCACTGCTGATAAAAATGTTGGATTGGCCAACAAGAGAAAAGGAAAACGTCGCGTCAGTTGCGAGGAGGTTTCAGCGATCCAGCGAAACAGGTTTGGCATAGGGAGTTTGATCTTGCGCCGCGTGTTCAATCCAGCCCAGCAGCTCGCGCCCGGGGATTGGTCGCGCCAGCAGGAACCCTTGAGCCTGATTGCAGCCCAGACTCTGCAGCAAGTGTAGCTCGGCTTCTGTCTCTACACCTTCGGCTACGGTTTTAATCCCCAAACGTATGCCGGTATCTATGGCTGATTTGAGGATATTGCGCAGGTATTGATGATCGGGTGCGCCGTGCACAAAAGAGCGATCGATTTTCAACTCGGAAAACGGGAAGCGCGATAACTGCTGCATGGAAGAAAAACCGGTGCCGTAGTCATCGATGGAAATCCCAAAACCTTTCAGGCGCAGGCGGCTGATAGTGGCAAGGGCAGAGGGCAAATCTACCACCAGCGCGCTCTCGGTAATTTCAAAGGTAATGAAATGCGCGGGAATCCCCTGGCGAATAACACGCTGGATAATCTCGTTTGCCAAATTAAATTCCGCGAGCGATTTGGCCGAGAGGTTAATCGCCACCGGAATGTAGTGGCCCTGTTCCCACCAGCCATTCATGTCTTGCAATATCTGGTCGAGCAGCGACAGTGTTAAATCGCCTATCAGACCGTGTTCTTCGGCCAGGGGGATAAACAAGCTTGGCGGAATCCAGTCGCCCTGGGTATTTTTCCAGCGCGCCAGCGCCTCTACGCCAGCCACTTTGAGACTGGTCAAATCCAGCTTTGGCTGGTAAAACACCTGGATACTGGCACGCTGGATCGCCTGCTCCAACTGGGCAGGGTCAGGTTTTAGCTGGCTTTGTTTGTCCGCCTCCGTCACCGGCGTCACTGCCCGGTAGTTACTCAGGGCATTGGCAAGGTCAGCGGGGTTAATAGGTTTGCGAAAAGCCCCCAACAGGCGAATGCCCAGCGCTTCGGCCATAGTTGCCACGGCACTGATCAGCACCTCATCGGAGCTGCTGGCAAGAATCACCGCCGGCTTCTGCGGCAGCTCGGCAATATGTTGCAAGACTTCAATGCCATCCATTACCGGCATCTCCAGATCCAGCATCATCACCGCAGGTTGTTGCGCGCTACTTGCCAGTTGATCCACTGCAATTTTACCGTTGGCCGCCTCACTCACACGGGGAATGCCAAAAGCACTCAAACAAAGCTGGGCACTGTAGCGATGCATACTGCTGTCATCCACTACCAATACCCCGCGCTGCAACAGATCCGCATGCAAATCAGCAACAGCGCTGAGATTGATAGAAGAATGCAAAGAAATCATAAAAAAGTCTCTTGTGAGTCAAACCTCAGCTGGCAACCCGGTTAAACACCTGATTGGCCATTGCACGGTTACCGCTTGATCCATTCACCAGAAGGCTACGCGCCAGATCACTCTGGCCAAACCGGTTGCCCTGGGTAAGCGGCTTGCGATAAATGGACGGACGCAGGGTATCCACCGGCACCTGCAAACCTTGCAGGCTCTCGCAGTGACCAAGGATCAGCCAACCACCGGGGCGCAGCGCTTGCAACACATGGTTTAGCACCTGCTGTTTGGTGGGGTTATCAAAATAAATCAGCACATTACGCAGAAAAATCACATCAAACTTTTCCTGCTCGGGGCGCGGGTGCAACAAGTTGTGCAATTCAAAGTGCAGTTGCGCACGTAGCGACGGCACCACTGCCAACATACCCTCAAAATCGCCAATACCACGGCGACAAAACCGCTTTAAATAATCTGCCGGCATATGGTTGATGCGCTCCGCACGATACACACCGGTACGGGCATGATCCAGCACTTTGCGCGATATATCTGTCGCCAAAACACTCCAGTTGGTGGCACCTAAACAATCCGCCAACACCATCGCAATGCTGTAAGGCTCCTCACCGGTCGAGGCCGCCGCACACCACACACGCAGGGGCGCTGTTCCCTGACGGGGGATAATTTCATCGCGCAGGAAATCAAAATGCGCCGGCTCACGGAAAAAATAGGTCTCGTTGGTGGTGAGCAAATCCAACATGATGTCGCACTCATCAACCCCCTCGGGGCGCGACACATAAGCGACATAAGCGTCGTAATTGCTGCAACCACAAATCGCCAAACGACGCCACAAACGGCCGGTAACCAGCGCGGTTTTCTCCGGCCCAATCACAATACCGGTCAAGCGATAAACCAGGTCGCGGATCTTACTCAAGGCGGCGGGGCTAATGTCGCTGTGGAAATTCATGTTTGCAAAACCATCCAAAGTTGTCTGAAGGAACTTATTGCTATCACTAGCAGTTGTTCACAGTGTGATGGTTTGGCAAAAAAGCCGTGAGAGTAAAACTACTCAGGGGGGATGAGGGGAAACACCTAGGGGGTATTAACAAGGAAAACGAAAAGGTTTTTCTTGGATTGCGATCAATAAGCATCCTGACAAAAGTAATAAGGCTGGCATAAATTATGGCAAGGGAAATAAGCCGCACCGTAACCTACTGATTTTATTGAAATAATAACTGCATACCACTCCAATTCGCCACCACTCCCCTCCAAGCTCATAAAGTAGTCACTACCGCTTAATGGAGCCTCCACCGGGCCTATCTCACGCCCCCTGAGCATGAAAATAACGTTGTTTAAACAAAATTTAAGCGCAAACTTAAATGAAACATGTCAAAACTTTATAAGGTAACTAAACAAATTCACAAACAACCCGTCTTTACTATGTATATACTAAAAGCACATTAAGGGTACTTAAGTTAATGCGATAGAAAGGAATGCTAATTGAATAACCTATGCATCAGTAAGAGAGTGACAATAAAACTCAGGGAAAAACACGGCTTATCTAAAAGCGATGTTATTGAATGCTTTTCAAACAGGGATGGCGGTTTTTTAAAAGACACCAGGGAAGAACACCAAACCGACCCAGAAACAGTTTGGTTTATTGCCGAAAACAATATGGGTAAAAAAATCAAAATTGTGTTTATGCAGCTGCCGGATAAAACGATTGTTTTAAAGACAGCTTGCCAACCAAATATGGATGAAATATCAATCTACGAAAAACAGGCATATCGCTGAAGGATTTCAGCACCTGCCGTAAATTAATGGAGCTTTTTATGACTAATCAAATCAAGCAATATGAAGATAAAGACTGGGAAGAATGGGATAACGGAACATATGGAACCAGCGCTGAGCATGCACAAATTAGCACCGCAATTGATGAGGAAAGTTTAAATGAATCACTGGCATTACAATCAATTAATATTCGTATGCCAAAGGATTTACTGGACGATTTAAAACGAATCGCCACAATCAATGGTATTGGTTATCAGCCACTTATGAAGCAGGTTTTACAGCGCTTCGTTACATGTGAAATGAAGCAAATGCTCCGAGATGCAGCCGATCGTGAAGTGGCAAGAAAGAAAATTGATGCCGAACTTTCACAAGACGAACCAGGTAAAACTCGAACCAAAAAAAGAGCTTAACCTAAAGGGGTGCAATGCCCCTTTTGAATATGCATTTGGGAACTGCTCTTTTGTAACGAGCAGTTTTGTATTTATCATCGCTCACTAAGCCCCATAAAATCCCGCATCAATTCCAGCGCGGAATTCACGCGCAATTTTTCCATAATGCGCGCGCGGTGGTTTTCTACAGTGCGCACACTCAGGTTAAGTTTTGCAGCTATGTCTTTGCTGGATAGACCGGCGAGAACTTCGTGCAAAACATCCTGCTCTTTGGGTGTGAGCAGGGCGATACGCGCTTCGCGGGCGGCGAGTTGCAGGCGCTGCTGGTGCAGGTCGCGGCTGAGGGCAAGTGCGGCTTGTAGTTTTTCCAGAAATTGATGCCCCTGGATGGGCTTTTCCACAAAATCAAAGGCGCCTTGTTTCATCGCCTCTACTGCGGCACTCACTTCGGCGTAGCCGGTGACAATAATCAGCGGTGGCGGCACCGGGTAGCGCGCTTGCAGGGCTTTGTGCAACTGCAATCCGCTTACGCCGGGCATGCGCATGTCGGAAATCACACATTCGCAGGGGCGCGGGCTATAAGCCTGCAAAAACGCCTCCGCGCTGCTGAAAGTGATAGGAGTAACCCCAATGGGTTCGATAATGCCACTCATCAGCTCCAACGTGATGCTGTCATCATCGATAAGGTAAGCGGTAGCAAGCGCAGCGGAATTCATGTCACTCCTTAGGGATAAACGGCTGGCGGTGTTATGGGGCTTCTTGTGCCAAATTAGCTGCAATTGAGTGTAGCAGAGGGTAGCGGATTTCACGGTCGATGCTTGTATTCACGGGTCATCTCCGTTAAAAAGCCGCCTCCTGACGCCATGACCCGGGCAATCGCCGGTGATCTTGTTGCTTCTGACACCTTACTCGATCCACCTGTTTATTTATCACCGGGTTACCTATGCACAGACCTCTGACACCAGCCTATCTACAGCGCTTTAGTGGCTTGGGCCGACTTTATGGCCAAGCTGCCCTGCCTGCACTAACCAATGCCCACTTTGCGGTGATAGGTTTGGGTGGTGTGGGCACCTGGGTGGCGGAAGCATTGGCGCGTTCAGGGGTGGGCGAGCTGACGCTGATTGAAATGGATGAGGTGTGTGTAACCAATACCAACCGCCAATCCCACGCGCTGCAATCCACCATCGGGCAATCCAAAAATCAGGTGATTAGTGAGCGCTTGCGCGATATCAACCCCGAATTAATTATCCATTCGGTGGAGGATTTTCTGGACGATCAAAATATGAAAAACCTGATTGGCAAACACCACCATGTGGTGATTGATGCGATTGATGCCGCGCATTTAAAGGCGCGGCTAGTGGCTTATTGTTTGGCAATTAAAGTGCGCCTGATCACCATTGGCTCCTCCGGGGGTAAGCGCAACCCGCAGGCGGTCACGGTGGATGATTTGGGCCGCAGCATTAGCGACCCCATGCTCGCCAAGGTGCGCAGCCAACTGTATCGCCACCACAATTTTGCGCGCGACAGCAATCGCCGTTTTCGTGTGGATGCGGTTTACTCCACCGAACAAATGGTTTACCCCAAACCCGATGGTTCCGTGTGCATGGATAAACAAGCGCTAGCGGATGGTGTGAAACTGGATTGTGCCGGCGGTTTTGGCTCCAGCATGATGGTGACGGCAAGCTTTGGCTTGGTGGCGGCGAATCGCGCGATTGAACGCTATTTAACAAAAGTGCTTTAACTCTGCAGATCAGATAAAAATAATTTTTTATTTCATTTAATTTTTAAAATCAGTTTCTTTTTGACATAGCTCAAAAAGCCGCTCGCTTTGTTTTGTAATTTTTTTTAATCCAACTAGGCTCAAACCGACGTTAGTGTTAAACGCGGAGATAGCCCATGCAGGATCAGCCCATTGCCGAAGACGGTGCGGAAGAGCGCGCCGAAGCGGCCCAGCGCAATCAACAAGAACGACAAAAAACGCGCGAGTGGCGCCTGTTTATTTTCATCATCGTTTTTCTTTTTCCCATACTGACTGTTGCGCTGGTAAGTGCGATGGGATTTTCCATTTGGTTTTATCAATTAATTGCCGGGCCGCCGGGTGCGGGTTAAAGGAGTAACTATGTCGATGTCTCATTCACCATCCCATTCGCTGATTGCGACAGAAACGCTAAACCCGCCGCCAACACATTTGCATATCGCCAGTTTTATTGCCCACGTGCGCCCTGAACAAATGCACTCATTGAAAAACTGGCTCGCACGCAACCAGCACTATGAAATTCACGCCGAAGATGCGCTGGGCAAATTGGTGTTGGTGACCGAGAGCAATAACGAGCAGCAGATTTTGTACTTACTTGATGAACTGCGCGCGCAAGCCGGTGTGCTTAATGCCGCGCTGGTGTACCACGAACAAATTGCATTGGAAGAATTAGCCGCAGAGGAACAGCCGCTATGAATATTACCCGCCGCTTATTTGCTAAAGCCAACGCCGCTGCGGTTGCAGCCGCCGCGATTGGTTTACCGCTACCCGCCAGTGCGAGCAATTTAATTACCAACCGCGAACTCACCAACCTTAAATGGAACAAAGCGCCCTGCCGTTTTTGCGGCACTGGCTGCGGGGTAATGGTGGCTACCAAGGACAATCGCGTGGTTGCGACCCACGGCGATGTGAAAGCTGAAGTGAACCGCGGCTTGAATTGTGCGAAGGGTTATTTCCTTTCCAAAATCATGTACGGCAGCGACCGTTTGCAACAGCCAATGCTGCGCATGACGAACGGCAAATACGATAAAAATGGCGAGTTCACACCCATCACCTGGGCACAAGCCTTTGCGATTATGGCCGATAAAGCCAAAGCCGCGCTGCGCGATCACGGCCCGGAAAGTGTTGCCATGTTTGGCTCCGGCCAATGGACCATTTGGGAAGCCTACGCCGCGAGTAAATTGATGAAAGGCGGTTTGCGCACCAACAACCTAGACCCCAATGCACGCCACTGTATGGCATCCGCGGTGGCCGGTTTTATGCGCACTTTTGGTATGGATGAACCCATGGGCTGCTATGACGATTTTGAAGCCGCCGATGCTTTTGTGCTTTGGGGTTCCAACATGGCGGAGATGCATCCAATTTTGTGGAGCCGCATCACCGATAGGCGTATGTCATTCCCCCATGTGCAGGTGGCGGTGTTATCGCCCTATGAAACCCGCAGTTTTGAATTGGCCGATGTGCCGCTGATTTTTAAACCGCAAACCGATTTGATTATTCTCAATTACATCGCCAATCACATTGTTCAAAGCGGCAAGGTGAATCAAGAGTTTGTGAAAAATCACACCCGTTTTGCCAAAGGGCAAGACGATATTGGCTACGGCCTGCGCCCGGAAGACGAGCGCCAAAAAAGCGCCAAAGGTGCCGACAAAGCCAATACCTGGAGCGATATTACTTTTGACGATTTTGCCGACTACGTAAAACCCTACACACTGGAATACACCGCCAAAGAAACCGGTGTAGGCAAAGATCATTTACTGCGTTTGGCAGAGATTTACGCCGACCCGAAAACCAAAGTCATGTCGCTCTGGACCATGGGTTTTAACCAGCATACACGCGGTGTGTGGGCCAACAATATGGTGTACAACCTGCATTTGCTCACCGGCAAAATCGCCGAACCGGGCAACAGCCCTTTCTCACTAACCGGTCAACCATCGGCCTGCGGTTCCGCGCGTGAGGTGGGAACTTTTGCCCATCGCCTGCCAGCGGATTTATTGGTTACTGACCCGAAACATCGCGCCTTTACTGAAAAAATCTGGAAGCTGCCAGAGGGCACTATTCCCGAAAAAGTGGGTTTCTCGGCGGTGCATCAAAGTCGCAAATTAAAAGACGGGGTAATTCGTTTTTATTGGACGCAAGTCTCCAACAATATGCAGGCGGGGCCGAATATTGCGCAGGAAATTTTACCCGGCTGGCGCAACCCCAATGCGTTTGTGGTGGTGTCTGATGTGTACCCCACAGTATCCGCGCAAGCCGCTGATTTAATTCTGCCAAGTGCCATGTGGGTGGAAAAAGAAGGCGCTTATGGCAATGCCGAGCGCCGCACACAATTCTGGCACCAGTTGGTAACGGCACCGGGTGAAGCCAAATCCGATTTGTGGCAACTCATTGAATTTTCCAAACACATCAAAACTGACGATGCCTGGCCGCAGGAATTATTGGCCAAAGCGCCCGGGTACAAAAATAAAACGCTTTATGAAGTGTTATTCGCTAATGGCCAGGTGGATAAATTCCCCAATAGCGAGCGTGATTCCGCGTATTTGAATAGCGATGCCGACGCCCTGGGTTTTTATGTACAGAAAGGCCTGTTTGAAGAATATGCCCAATTCGGACGCGGCCACGGCCATGACTTGGCGGATTTTGACAGCTACCACGAGGCGCGCGGTTTACGCTGGCCGGTAGTAGAGGGCAACGAAACCCGCTGGCGCTATCGCGAAGGTTATGACCCCTACGTGAAAAAAGGCACCGGTGTGCAGTTTTATGGCAAGCCCGATAACCGCGCGATTATTTTCGCCCTGCCCTATGAACCGCCCGCTGAATCGCCCGATAAGGATTACCCCTTCTGGCTCAGCACCGGGCGCGTATTGGAGCACTGGCACACCGGGACCATGACCAACCGCGTAGAGGAGTTGCACGCCGCCGTGCCCGACGCCTTGGTGTATATGAACCACGAAGACGCCGAAGCCATGGGTGTGCGCCGTGGCAGCGAAGTGCGGGTGATTAGTCGCCGTGGTGCGGTGCGCGTGCGCGTTGAAACCCGTGGCCGCGTTAAACCACCGCGCGGGCTGATTTTTATTCCATTTTTTGATGCAACCAAACTGGTGAATAACGTCACGCTCGATGCCACTGATCCGATTTCGCTGCAAACGGATTACAAAAAGTGCGCGGTAAAAATTGAACTGGTGAGCCTGGCCTAAGGAGCAGATGATGAAAAAAACAATGATATTAATCACCGGCTTGCTCAGTGCACTTTTCATCGCCAGCCTGCAATTACACGCACAGGATGTAAAAGAGCAGGACGTTAAAGCAATTCCACTGGAGGGGGCCAGCGCCAATTTGGATGCACCAGCACCCGATGGTATTCGCCCCGGTGGCACCCTGAGCCAACAATTACCCGCGCCTAAAATTCCCCGCCAGCGCATTAGTGCCGAACCTGCCAACCGCAATTATCCCGAGCAACCGCCGATGATTCCGCACAACATCCGCGGCTACCAAATCGACAAAAATTTTAACATGTGCCTGAGCTGTCACAGCCGCAGCGCCAGCCCACAAACCGGTGCGCCCATGGTGAGTATTACTCATTATTACGACCGCGACGGCCAGGCACTCGCCGCCGTTTCACCGCGCCGCTATTTTTGTATCCAATGCCACTTGCCACAGCACGATGTAAAACCCGCACGCGGCAATAGTTTTAAAAGCATAGATACCATGCTGCAACAACCGGCGGTGGAGTGATTTATGAGCACAAACACCAATAAAAAAAGCCTGTTCAAACGAACGCTGTCACTGGTGAAAGAATACTGGGGGCAATTCCGTCGCCCTGCCGCTTACATCAGTTTGGGCACCTTGAGCATGGGTGGTTTTATTGCCGGTATTATTTTCTGGGGTGGTTTTAACACTGCATTGGAATTTACCAATACCGAACAATTTTGTATCGGCTGCCATGAAATGAAAAATAATCCCTATCAGGAATTGGCCAGTACCATTCACTACACCAACCGCTCGGGTGTGCGCGCCATGTGTTCGGACTGCCATGTACCCCATGCCTGGACGGACAAAATAGCGCGCAAAATGCAGGCATCCAAAGAAGTCTGGGGTAAAGTATTTGGCACCATTAATACGCGCGAAAAATTTCTCGCCAAACGGCGCGAATTAGCGGAGCGCGAATGGGCGCGCTTAAAAGCCAACGACTCGCTGGAGTGCCGCAACTGTCATGCACTGGAGTCGATGGATTTCACCCAGCAATCGCCACGCGCTCAGGCTATGCATTCCACCCTGCTGGCCAGTGGTGAAAAAACCTGCATCGATTGTCACAAAGGTATAGCCCACCATTTACCGGATATGGCCGGTGTACCCATGGTGACCAGCATTGAATTCCAGGAACCCTGGCAAGAATTTATCGCCACGGAAATTGCAACAACCAATTAATAAACACCAATTAATAAACACCATGCAGGTTGGAATCATTCAGGTGCTGGTAAATGCGCGCAATAATTGCATTCAAGCCATTATTGCGCGAGGGCGTTAAATGTTTTTCCAACCCAAGGTCGCGCAATTCGCGCTGCAAATCCAAGCCCGTTAATTCGCTGTTTGTTTTGCTGTTCACCTGCACCAACAGCAGTGCGGCCAACCCCTTGATCACACTGCTATCCGCATCCAGCGCAAAATAATGTCGCCCCTGTTCAACACTATGCCCAAGCCATACCGGCACTTCGCAACCGCGCACCAGGTTATCGGCCACACGCAACGCCGGCTTGGAGGATAATAACTTGCCCCACTGGATAATGAATTTGTATTGCTGTTGCCAGCTATGTGCTGCCTGTAATTCGGCAAGGGAGATTGCAGAAAGATCGTCGTGATAAGTCACAGCCAAAACTCGTTAAAAAATCAGATTATAAAGCAGTCACTTAACTAACTTTAAGATTCTTTACTGTATTGCCGTGGGTTTGCGCCAAAAACTCTGCGTACAATACATCGCATCTGCCCAAGCATTTAATACAATCACAGCAGAACCACCACACAGAATATGCCCTGGCAAATTCACACAGCTCTCGCGATTAACTAACCAGCGTTTTTCCGAGGGATTTATGCACTATTTTTCCAAATATTTATTAGCCTTTTTATTGGTGTTGGGTTTATCGGCCTGCAGCATTCAATCCAGCAATTCAGCGCTGACTAAGGCTGCAACACCCAACAATACTACCAAAGTCATTGCCTATTACATGGGTGATGGCAGTGACCTGGCGCGTTATGATTTCAACCAGCTCACTCATATCATCTACAGTTTTTTGCATTTGCAGGGCAACCAATTAGCATTTGATAACCAACAGGAAGAGCAAGCCTTTGCGCGTTTGGTCGCCCTTAAAAACGCTTATCCACACCTGAAGGTCATGCTGTCACTTGGCGGTTGGGGCGGCTGTGAAACCTGTTCTGATGTTTTTAACAGCGCCGAAAATCGCGCAGCATTTGCCAAATCCACACTCGCACTTATTCAACAACACAACGCCGATGGCATAGATCTGGATTGGGAATACCCCACGTTTCCTGGTTTTCCCGGTCACAAATACGCAGCTTATGACCGCGCTAATTTCACGGCGTTAATTCGCGAATTGCGCGCGCAATTGGGCAGCCAGTATGAGTTAAGTTTTGCTGCGGGCGGGTTTGATTCATTTTTGGAAAAAGCCGTGGATTGGGCCGCGATTATGCCGTTGCTGGATAATGTAAACCTGATGAGCTACGACATAGTCAATGGCGGCACACCGCACACTGGTCACCACACTGCGCTCTACTCCACACCCGAGCAAAAAGATTCCACCGACAATGCCGTACAGTTTTTATTACGCCAGGGTGTAGCACCGCACAAAATTGTTATCGGTGCGGCTTTTTATGCACGCGTGTGGAAAGATATTGCAGCCACCAACAACGGGCTTTATCAACCCGGCACTCATATCGAAGGATATGGCTATAAGGAATTCGCTGCGCGGTTTAGCGCAGCCAAAGGTTATCGATATTATTGGGATAAAGTGGCCCAAGCACCCAGTTATTACAGTGCCAAGGAAAAAACCTTTGCAACATTTGATGACCCGCGTTCAATTGCCGCTAAAGTGGACTATGTAAAAAAATATAATCTTGGCGGCATTATGTTTTGGCAATTACCACAGGATAGCGATAGCAAAGGTTTACTCGATGCAATTCATCGCAGCCTGCACAAAGCAAAATAACTTATCGCGGCAAACCAAATAACCGCTGTGCATTGCAGGTGGTGATTTCAGCCACCTGCGCAACATGCACTCCTTGCAATTGCGCCAGAGTTTGTGCAACAAGGGGAACATATTCCGGGCTATTGCGCTCACCTTGTTTGCCACAAACAGGCATATCCGGCGCATCGGTCTCCAACAATAAATATTGCAGCGGGATTTTACTAAACGTCGCTCGTGTTTTTTGCGCACGCTCATAAGTAATGGTGCCGCCCACCCCCAACAAAAAACCGCGCGCAATAAATTGCTGCGCCGTTTCCAAACTGCCGCTAAAGGCATGAATCACGCCGCCGTAACGCGGTGACTGTTGTTTGAAACACGCGAGCATTTCATTGTGGGTTTTTACGCTATGAATAATCAGCGGCAGCTGAAATTGGTTGGCGAGCTCTATGTGCAAACCCAGTAATTGTTGCTGTAGCGCGAGCGGCACCTGAATAAGTTTATCCAAACCACATTCACCCACCGCAACACATGGCCCACCTGTACCGCGATGCATGCGTGTTACTTCGTCGCCCAATAATTGTTTTATTTGCTGCTGTGTTGTTTCATCCAACAGCCCCGAATTATTGGTCTCACACCAGTGCTGTTGTTCGATCCAATGCGGGTGAATACCTGCCGCATAATAAAACCCGGGATATTGGTGGCATAACTGCACCGCCACTTGCCACTGCTCCGGGCTGACGCCGGGAATGATCAGGCGATTAACCCCCAGTCGCTGGCAGTGCGCCCACACGGCCGCACGGTCTGCAGCAAAAACCGGAAAGTCAAAATGGCAGTGACTATCAACATAACCCTGATGACTACCAACATAACCCTGATGACTACCAACATAATCCTGATGACTGTTAACAAAATCGCCGTGACTATTAAATGCTTGCATGGTGATGGCTATGGTTCGCGATAAAGATGTCACTTGGCAGTGTGGCATAATTTGCGCCCTAGCGCCGGAAGCCCACTTATGAATGCATCTGTTTTGATATTAATTGCTGCGATATTTTTTGCCTTGTCTGGCTGCAGCAGTTCGCTCGCCCCCAAACCTGCCCCGGGGGTAACGCAGGAGTGCGTCATTTTATTACACGGATTGGCACGCACCAGCGATTCAATGCTACCTATGGCAGAAGCTTTACAAGCCAATGGTTACAAGGTTGTTAATGTGGATTATCCCTCGCGTCAATTGCCTATCGCCAGGCTTGCACAGAAAGCGATACCTGCTGCGTTAAACCAATGTCGCACACAGGCCGCGACCCGAATTCACTTTGTGACCCATTCGCTGGGCGGCATTTTATTGCGCCAGTATTTACAGGAGTACAGCATTACCGAATTACATCGAGTGGTGATGCTGGCTCCGCCGAACAAGGGCAGTGAAATTGTCGATCACTTGAAAAACTTGCCGCCTTTTGACTGGCTCAATGGCCCTGCCGGGAGCGAGCTGGGCACATCCGCCAATGACCTGCCACAACAACTGGGGGCAGTAAATTTTGAGTTAGGTGTTATTGCCGGAACCACCAGTATTAACCTGTTGCTATCGCTCTATTTGCCCAACCCGGATGACGGCAAAGTTTCACTGGAAAGCACTAAAGTTGAGGGCATGCGCGATTTTATCGCGCTGCCGGTTTCACACCCTTTTATTATGAAAGATAAAGACACTATGGCGCAGGTGATCTATTTTTTACAGCAGGGCCATTTTTTACATGAAGCTACCGCACAATAAACACTGGGCTATATCGGCTTCATAACCTTAATCACAAACAGGGAATTATTATGGTGAGTTTTGCCAGCCAGTCCGGTCTGTCCATGTTGTTGGGCGTTTTTATAGTCTTTGCCCTGCTGCTGGTATTAAATGGCTGCAGCACATTGCGCAGCGCTAAACCCTGGCATAAAACCGAATTGCAGCAAGAATTTCGCGCGAGTATGGTCAAGGCCGCCACCGCCAAAGCGATATTGACCGGTGCCGAGATGCCGGCTTACCGCTGGAGCGATTACCTCGCGCAGGAGGAAAAACTGTTTGCGGAATTACGCAATAGTTTGCATGAAGCAGAAACTTATCAAGGTTACCGGTTCGATGTTAAATCGCCCTTGAACCCGCTCAACCAAACCCACAACTGGAACCGCAGTTTTATATTAACGCCAGAAAAAGTTCGCGCCGGTATTGTGATGATTCACGGCCTTACCGACTCCCCCTACTCAGTTCGCAGCTTGGCAAATAGTTTTGTACAACAGGGATTTTTAGTGATTGCCCTGCGCGTTCCCGGTCATGGCACCCTGCCATCGGGATTATTAAATGTGCGCTGGCGCGATTGGGCAGCAGCAACCCAATTGGCCGCTGAAGAAATGCAGCGGCGCCTGGGCGACAACCCGCATTTTTATATTCTGGGCTATTCCAATGGTGGCACACTCGCGCTCAACTACACCTTGGACACATTGCAAAATCCGCAGCTACCGCAACCGAAAAAAGTGATTTTGTTATCGCCCATGATCGGCATCAGCAAATTTGCGGGACTGAGTAAACCGCTGGAGTGGATCGGCAAATTACCGCTATTAAGTTCGCGGCGCTGGCTCAACAAAAGCCCTGAATATAATCCGTTCAAATACAATTCATTTCCGGTAAACGCCGCCTGGCAAGCGCACCGTTTTTCTCGCCATGTGCAATTTAAAATCCAGCGTTTGGCCAAACAGCAGAAATTGAAACATTTGCCACCCGTACTGGGTTTTCAATCGGTTGTGGATGCAACGGTCAACACCGCCGCTATTGAAGAATATTTTTATCGTTATGTGCCGGCCAATCACAGTGAGCTGGTGTTGTTTGATATCAATCGCCACCAGGATTTTTTACCCATCACTCGCAACAGCGCCAGCCGCTATTTAACCAGCCATTTTGCGCCGGCGCTGCGCACTTATGATCTGGTGAAAATTGCCAACCGTAACCCCAACACGATGGAAGTAAGTGAATGGCGACAAGTCGCCGGTAGCATGGATGAACAAGAGCAACCACTGGGGCTGGAGTTTCCCGCTGGCGTGTTTTCGCTGTCCCACGTTGCACTGCCATTTGCAATGACAGACCCGCTCTATGGTTTAACGCCCAGTAGCGCAGAAAATTTTGGTATACGTTTGGGCAATCGCCACCTGCTGGGTGAAACCAATACGCTTATCATCAAGGCGACAACCGGTATGCGGCTTTACTGCAACCCTTTCTATGACTATATGGAAGCACGGATATTTGCATGGCTGGGTGTTGATTCACTGCCGCGCGCAGACTAACGGCGCCATTGGCTGATCAATAGCAACAGCAAACCTGGCAATGAGCGTCTATGCTAAAACCATAATTACATCAGAAACTGAAACGCCACTATGCCTCCAGACTCTAGAAATAAGTTCCAGCGCGGATTGGTATACCTGTTTGCCATACTGGCGAGCATAGGCGTGGCACCGTTTGTGGTGATTCGCTATTTAAATGGCGAGCTGCTAAATGCCGCGGTTGATTTGGCGATTGTGATTGCAGCGCTGGGCAGTGCATTGATCACCTACAGGCGAGGCGAGGCAACGCCAGCCATTTCGGTCATGACTGCCATTCTTTATTCATCGGGTGCGGTGGCAGTCACCCACTTGAACGAACCGATTTTTGTCTTCTGGCTGTTCCCTTCCATTCTCGCCAACTTTTTTCTACTCAGTATTAACGCGGCACTTATCGCCAACATGTTGTGTATTGTTGCGGTACTACCCATCGCCAGCCGGTTGGAAACCAACACCGAATTATTTGCGATGATTTCCAGCCTGCTGATGTGCGGCAGCATGGCTTATACCTTTGCACTGTTAAATGATCGCCAGCGGGCAATGCTGCAGGGTTTTGCTACTCAGGATGCGCTGACCCAGCTGGGCAACAGACGCGCGATGGACGAGGAAATGCGCCTGTGTGTGGAGGACTTTGCCCGCGCCAATATTCCCGCGTCTCTTATCGTGTTGGATCTGGATTTTTTCAAAACCGTTAACGACAAATTTGGCCACAAGGTAGGCGATCAGGTATTGGTGGATTTGGCTGAACTACTGGGAAGCCGGGTGCGTAAAACTGACCGCTTGTTTCGCTTTGGTGGTGAAGAGTTTGTAGTGCTGGCACGCAATACCGAGCTTGAAGATGCGATGGTAATTGCAGAACAGCTGCGCGCCCAAATTGAAGAGGAAATCAAAGATCCAGAAGGTTCACTTACCGCCTCCTTTGGTTGTGCCCAGCTGTACAGAGACGAAGATCAACACGAATGGTTTATCCGCGCTGACAAAGCTATTTACCAGGCCAAACAACAGGGCCGCAACTGTGTTATTGCGGCGGATTAGCGCATCCGCAAATCATATTGTTGCGCTGTGAATTCTCACCCGCTTTGCGATTCTTAATCACCCCGAATTCCGCCACTGCGTTATGCTCGCAGGCAAGTTTATCCGTTCATAAGGCATTTTCATGCAGTCACTGATTAGCAATGTTATCAACCAGGTAGACCAGGTTTTACTGGGCAAGGATCAACAGGTTCGTCTGGCACTTGCCTGCCTTTTTGCCGAGGGCCACTTATTAATTGAAGACCTGCCCGGAATGGGTAAAACCACCCTCGCGCACTGCCTTGCCAAAGTGCTGGGGCTGAAATTTGAGCGGGTGCAATTCACTAGCGATTTATTGCCCGCTGATATTTTGGGTGTCGCCATATTTGAACGCGAGCAAGGCGTTTTTAAATTCCACCCGGGGCCAGTATTTACCCAGGTGCTACTGGCCGATGAAATCAATCGCAGTTCACCCAAGACCCAAAGTGCACTGCTTGAAGCAATGGAAGAAGGGCAAGTGACCATAGAGGGTAAAAGCCGCCCGCTACCCACACCGTTTTTTGTCATTGCGACGCAAAACCCGCTCTCGCAAAGCGGCACTTTTCCGCTGCCGGAATCGCAACTCGATCGATTTTTGATGCGCATCTCCCTTGGCTACCCCAGCCCCGCTTCCGAGCGTTTGTTGTTTGAAGGGGTAGACCCGCGCGCGCGCATTCGCGAGTTGAAACCGCTGGTCACTAACGAGCAATTGGCCGCTATCCAGGTGGCAGTTAAACAGGTAGCAGCAAGCGATGTACTGCTGGATTATGTGCAGCGCCTGGTGGAGTTTACCCGCAGCGACACGCGGTTCAGTTATGGCTTGTCGCCGCGCGGTGCGCTGGCATTATTGCGCGCCGCCAAAGCCTGGGCACTGATCCACAATCGCAACTATCTGGTGCCGGAGGATGTGCAAACCGTGCTGCCCGCAGTCGTGGGGCACCGGGTGCGCGGCACCGGTCATAGCAATGACAGCGATGCATTGGTGCGTCACCTGCGCGATAGCGTCAATGTGCTGATGTAAGTGAGCGGCAGGCAAACAATGAGCGTGAAAAAAATATGAGCCTGGCCACACACTGGCGCGACCTCTGGCAACGCCGCTTTTTTCGCTGGATTGATAAACGCACGCCACGCGCACGCCACTTCAGCCTGGATCGCAATAACCTCTACATATTTCCCAACCGCAATGGACTGCTGTATCTGGGCCTGATTGTGGTTATCTGGCTGCTGGGCACCAATTACCAAAACAACCTGATACTCGCCCTCGCCTATTTGATGATCAGCCTGTTTGTGGTGAGTATTCATCATACCTTTGGCAACCTCTCGGGCGTAACAGTGCGCTTTATTAACGCCCAGCCGACCTTTGCCGGGGAAGCCGCCGTTTTTGTACTGGAGCTTGAAACGGCCCATAAGCGCGGCAGTGAAACGATTGAACTGGGCTGGCAGGGCGGCGAGCGCCAGACCATCAGCCTCAACCCACGCGAGCCGTTCAGAGTCAGCTTGCCAGCCCCCAGCCATAGGCGCGGCTATCTGCAACCGGGGCGATTACTCGTCCAAAGCAGTTTTCCGTTGGGCATCATCCGCTGCTGGAGCTGGTTAAATCTGGAAGCGGTTGCGCTGGTGTACCCCCAGCCTATCGCGGTAGAGGAGCCACACCACCAAAATTCCAGCGGGCGCGAGGACGGCGGCACCAGCCGTAGGGGTGGCGATGACTTTAGCGGCCTGCGCGACTATCAAGCGGGCGACCCCATCAAACATATCGCCTGGAAGCAGTTTGCACAGAACAAGGGGCTGTTTACCAAAGAGTACGAAGCCTATTTTTCCGCTGACAAATGGCTGGACTGGTACAGCCTGAACCAGTTGCAGGAACTGCGTTTGTCAGGTCTGTGTTACTGGGCGCTCCACTATGAGCGCCAGCAGGTCCCTTATGGTTTGGCGCTGCCAGAACTGATACTGGAACCCGCACTCGGCGAGGCACATTTGCAAGCAGTACTGACTGCACTGGCCCAATTTAACCTGGCGCCACCATCCATCCCGACAGCAGGGAAAGATTATGTGGGCTAAGCGCAAGGTAAACAAAACCACTAGTGTGCGGCGGGAGTATCTGGCGCGGGACAAGCTCGCCTGGCTGCTGGTGATGCAGGCGCTGGTGATACTGCCGCTACTGATTAATTTGCCGGTCTGGCTCTGGCTGGTCTGGGCTTTGGCCGGTTTTTGGCGCACCCAGGTATTTCGCGGTCGCTGGGGCGCACCGAGCGGACTGGTGAAAACACTGGTAACGCTGGGCTGCGCCGCCGGCATGGTCGCCAGCTATTCCGGTAAAACCGGCACTGACACCATGGTCGGGCTGCTGGTATGCGCGTTTGTGCTCAAGCTGCTGGAAGTCAATTCCGCACGCGATGCCTTCTTCCTGATTTTTATCGGGTTTGTTATTACCGCCTGCCAGTTGCTATTCAGCCAAAGCCCGTTAGCCGCTATTTATTGCCTGTGCAGCCTGCTGGTATTGCTGGCCAGCTGGCGCTCGCTCCAGTTCAATCGCCACCAAACGGCGCGCGCCGGTATCCATGCGGGTGGGCGCTTACTACTGCACGCCCTGCCAATAATGCTGGTGTTGTTTTTAGTGATTCCCCGCCTGGGGCCACTCTGGGCCGTACCCAACCAGCAGGCGGCTAAAACCGGGTTTAGCGACAGCCTCTCGCCCGGCGATTTGGGCCAGCTGGCGCTAAACCGCGCACCGGCATTTCGTGTGGAATTTACCGGCCTGGCAACACCGCCGGCCACCAACCAGCTCTATTGGCGTGGCTTGGTATTGGATACCTTTGATGGCCGCACCTGGCGCCAGCGCGAGCAATGGGGTCTGCCTCCACAGGCCGACATGGATCAGCTGAAGGTTATAGAAAGGCTTGATTACAGCATCATTCTGGAACCCCACGGTCAGCCCTGGCTGTTCAGCTTAATGACTCCGCTGCGCACCAGCGCGGTCAGTAACCGCCGCCCCATCCGCATCACCCGCGATTATTTGCTCTTCAACCCAATACCCGTCGCCCAGCGCCTGCGCTATGAAGTCAGCTCTGCGCTGCGCCTGGAACAACCGGTCACACCTGTGCTGGCCAACGCCGAGCGGGCCAGCTTTAGCCGCCTGCCTGCCAGAAGCAACCCACAAACCTACGCACTTGCGGCGCAATGGCGCGGTGAGGGGCTAAATGATGAAGCGATTATTGCGCGGGCGCTGGCTATGTTTACCCGGGAGTTTACCTACAGCCTGCAACCACCCTTGCTGGGCCAACATTCGGTCGATGAATTTTTATTCAGCACCAAAAAAGGCTTTTGCGAACACTTTGCCAGCAGTTTCAGTGTGCTGTTGCGCGCTGCCGGCATACCTACCCGGGTGGTCGTAGGCTATCAGGGTGGGCGCTGGAATCCGGTCGAAAACTATCTGCTAGTGAGCCAGTCCGATGCCCATGCCTGGACTGAAGTCTGGATTGAGGGGGAAGGCTGGCGCAGCATAGATCCAACCGCTGCAGTGGCGCCCAACCGAATAGAACAAGGGCTGGACGATGCCCTGAGCATCGAAGAACAAGCCCTGGTGGGCAACAACTGGAGCGGTTCGTCACTACTTTACAACCTGCAGCTGCGCTGGGATGCCGCCACGTTTGTCTGGCAGCGCTGGGTACTGAATTACGATTCCCAGGCGCAAGAAGGCTTCCTTAACCGCTTGCTGGGGGGCACTGAAGCCTGGCGTATCACCCTGTGGCTGATTGGGCTGGGGCTTCTTGCCGCGGCTATCGCAGCCTGGACACTGCTGCGCAGTCAGGCCCGCCCCAGTGCACGCGCTGAAGTACGCGCAATCCAAACTCTGGAGAAAAAACTGGCGCTGGCTGGCTACCAGCGCCAGCCAGGTGAAACCCCGGGCGATTTTATTGCGCGGGTAGTTCAACGGGAACCGCGCTGGCAAGCCAGTTTGAGCATTATCGGCCGCTTGTTTGAGCAAGTGGCCTACCGGCAACAAGAGCAACATTTGCCGCAACTGCAAGCGCGAATCCGCCGCTTCCCCCGCTAATTATTAACGCCCATAAAAAAACCGCTCCTGGTTATCAGGAGCGGTTTTTGTAAACCAGTTAACCGGCTATCGCATCAACCGGTTAACAATGCACTTAGGCGCGGTTATTTCTTCTTACCATCACCAGGCTCAACAAACCCATCGCCAACAATACCAACGAGCTGGCCTCATTGACTTTGGTGCTAGCGGTCACAACTACGCCATCCAGAAAGTTGCCGACGGTAGAATTATTCGCTGTAGTAAAGCTGATAGTAGTCAGAGCTGAGTTAGCCACAAAACTGCCGGTGAACTGGTTCCATACACCCACGGTGTGATCGTTGAGCAGTGTTGCCAGGGTACCTACACTGAATGAAAAGGCTTCGTTGGCGCTTTGACGTGCACTGTAAAAGAAAGATACATCATAAGTCTGGCCTACTACCGTGGCAAAACTTTGGTAGATAGAAAAAACACCGCCAGTGTAGGGGTGTGCATTCAGCTCGGCATGCTGGGTACCTTCGGGCGCCACAACGCCATTCATAGAATCCCAAATCTCGAGATTGCTACCTTCCCAACCATTGACGTTGGCAGAAGAGAAGTAAGACCAGCTGCCGGTGGCAACGTTATTGTCTTCAAAGCCGCCATTAACAATCAGATTGGCTTGCGCCGAAACAGCCAGAAACGCACCAGCCAATAATGCAAACACAGAAGCAACAGATTTCAACATAAAGTAATCCTTGGTTAATTGATGACGGCGAGCAGGACTCAGCCACTTGACGTCTAAATCAGCAATTTCTGCGCCATTGATGATTTTTTGATATGTATCAGCATATTAGTGATAACTGCTTCTCATAAAAACAACCAATATGTAAAAAAACCCGACACGCTTAATCTTGATTTGCAGTTACCCCAACTGGATTTTGGCGACAGCGCCTGTTTATACTCGCGCCCGCGCAACAAGACGGCCAAGCAGACCGCGGCCGGTGCATTAGTCATTAAGGAGGCGCGATGAAATCCCCATTGGATAACCTTATTTCTGGCGCTTACGAACGCACTGGCCTGCTGGGTGGCCAGCAGCGTCAACTACTTGACCCTGCTCCAGTGACAACTATTCCGACACCGGTCGCCCAACGCCACTCTGTTGTGGTGATTGGCGGCGGGCCTGCCGGCAGTGTAGCAGCCACCCGTTTGGCACAGGCCGGCGTGGATGTTGTGGTGCTGGAGCGTGAGCAATTCCCGCGTTTTCATATTGGCGAATCACTGCTGCCAAATGGCAATCGCGTACTCAAAGCAATTGGCGTGTGGGACAAAATTGCCGCAGCCGGTTTTGTGGAAAAACGCGGCGCCCAATTTACCCTGGCTGACCGCTCACGCACGGTGCGCAATGTGTTTGCCCATGGCTGGATAAAAGGCCTGGACATGACCTATCAGGTAGAGCGCGCCCGCTTTGATGAAATACTCTTGCGTCACGCCCATAGCTGTGGCGCCCTGGTGCGCGAGCAATGCCCTGTTACCAAGGTGACACGCACGTCATGCGGCTGGGAACTGGAGGCGAACCATGCCGGCCAGCCACAGATAATTCACGCCGACTGGGTAATCGATGCCAGCGGCAGGCACAGTGTAATGGGCCGCGCACTCAAACTCGCCAAAACCGCCCTGCCTTACCCCGGTCGTATGGCGGTGTTTAACCACTTTGAACATATGCAGCGCGATGCAGGTGAAAAAGGCGGTGATGTGATTGTGCTGCGCTTGGAACATGCCTGGTTCTGGGCAATTCCCATTTCTGCCACCGTCACCTCAGTGGGTGTGGTGCTGCAAAAAAATGGCGGCCGCGAAAAAAATGAAAGCTGGGAACAGCTGTTTTGGCGCAAGGTAAGTGAATCCTCCTTCCTCAGCGAGGCCTTGGCCGAGGCTACACCGCTGGGCGATTACCGCATTGAGTCCGACTACAGCTTTTCCCATGAAACCTTTGGCGCCGAGCGCTGTTTACTGGCGGGTGATGCGGCCAGTTTTATCGACCCGGTATTTTCCTCCGGCGTTTACCTCGCGCTGGAATCGGGTTTGCTGGCCGCCGACCAGATAACCGCGCAGGTCAAAAAGCCCGGTTCAGCAAGACAAGAGGCCAAAATTTACGCGCATTACACCCAAACATTAAAAGCGCAAATCGGCACCATGCGCCAATTAATTGATGCCTATTACGACAACAGCGCCTGTGAAGTCTTTATGTCGCCACGGCCTACCTTGAGTTTACCCCAGGCAATTAATTCGGTACTCGCCGGCAGCCTGACACCGGGTTTTGCCGTGCGCTGGCGTTTGTGGCTGTTTAAACAAATTTGCAAGCTACAAAAAAAACGCCAGCTGGTGCCGGCGATTGACTGGTGTCGTTCATCCAATAATAAATCTGCTGAACCGACAAAATAACGGGCGCTTTTCGGTCGATTCAGTGCAGGGTAAAACTTTCACTGACCTGTTTTAACAGGGCTTGCTGCTCGGGAAAACGCGATGCCAGTGTCCAGGCGTAAATCACATAAAAGTGCTCGTTAGTTTCAAGCGTAGTGATAACGTAGATAATATTGATGCCATCCACCTTGGCGGCAAGCGCGGCCTGTTGCGCTGCTATGCCATTGATACTGAGCTGGCGCGATGCCTGTTGCACGTAAAAATCCTGAGTTGATTTTTTCAGCCCTTGGGTGATCAATTCGCTGTAACGCAGCAAATTAAAATCGCTGCCAAAGGGCAGTTTATTTTCACGCAGTACCACCGCGTAAAGGTTATCCCTGATGTTTGCGACACCTATAGCCGCTGCAGGGTTCAGCCGCCGCTCGCCTTTCCAATCCGTTGGCGTAGTTAAGGAGATGCTCTTGTCATCGCTGTAAGTGCGCAACAACTCAAGTGGCTTGGGGGCAACCTCCGGTTGCGTTTTGCCTGCGTCACCCGGCGCACTTTTTGCCGCAGATGACACAGCACTGCCAGCAGAAGATTTCACTGAAGGTTCGGTATTGCGATAAATTAAAACCGTCAGGGTCACTGCAATCAAAATCACCATCAGGATGGCAAGCGGCAATGCAAATCTGGAGCGCGTCGCCCCGTGCAGCTCCGGTCTGGTTGATTCGCGCCGGGCAGAAGTAGAGGCGATTCCTGTGTCGTTTTTTTCCTCTGCGGCATCAACCCCGGCTTGGGCGCTTGGGTGTGAAGCTTCCATCGCCCTTGTTGATGGCGAGGCAGGTGCTGATGCTGGTGTTGTTGCAGCCGACTGTTTCACTGGCTCATGCGTTACCAGTTCGCACTCGCAGCCCGCCTGACGGATAGCACGGCAATATTTTTCAGCCGTTGCGGTATCGACACCAGCTTTAATCAGGGTGCGAGGTCTGGCCAGAATTTTTTCAATTGCGGGAACATCTTTTTTAAAAAGCGCGGCAAGGTTGCGCACCAATGTTGCTCTTTCAATACCGGCGCGAGCTTGGGCTAGCAGGTATACATCCACCGTTTGTTCAGTCATACACGCATCCATCATTTATTCACCGGCGCGCGGCTATCTCTGCCAGGAGAAGCTGTTGCGCCGGTGTATTTATCGATGCGCCATCTTAACTTTTGTAGGGCATGGCTCCAAGGTAATCCTTTTTACCTACATCAACGCCGTTGTGACGCAAAATTGCGTAGGCAGTGGTGATATGAAAATAAATATTCGGAATTGCATGTTGAATCGCAAATTCGGTTCCAGTGAGGTATTTACCTTCCCAGCGCGGCTGGCTGATGTGGCGCTCAGCAGCACCGGCAAAATCCTCCGGTTTTACACTGGCCAGATAATCCAACACGGATTGGATACGCGCTTTTAATTCCGGCAGACTGGTTTCGGTATCCGGGTGAACCGGTGCTGCCTCTACCTTGCCAATCAGACGCGCCACACCCAACTTGGCGGTGTCGCACGCAATTTGCACCTGACGAATCAGGTTGAATTGATCCGGCGCCAAACGCGAATTCAACAGCACGTTCACATCAAATTTTTTAGCTTCAGCGTGAGCAGCACCTTTATCCAATATCGCACTGAGGTTATTCAGCGCTTTGGTAAATTGCACAACAGTAAGTTCGTAAAACATAAAACTCTCCTTTGGGGATAATAAGCAAACACAGCAGAGGTGGGGCTGGTGCCTAGCCGATTCAATGCCCCGATGTGTGTAATGTTGTTCAAGCGACCGCCCCAAAGCAAAAAAGCAGCCTAAGCTGCTTTTTGTGGTGGGCGATTAGGCCTTGGTGAGGTTTTTAGTCTTATCGCCGTCAGTCTTGTGGTTTGGAGGCTGGGGTTTTATTACTGTCTTTTTTACCCGGTTTCTTATTGACGCTGTCGCGCAGGCTTTGTTCGCTTTCAAACAGGCGATCAAAACGCATCTTGGGTTCATCCCAGCTGCCCTTGATGGTGTAGCTCACACTGGTAGCCTGATCCACCTGCTTTTTGAAGAGCTTACTGACCACATAAATGCCTGCAGCTGCCGGCAACCCGGCAGCCAGCGCAGCGTAAAAAGTGACGTTGCCCGCAACTGGCAAGGAGGCAACCAAACGGGTATTCAGTCGCTCGCGGCGCAAGTCGATAGTGCCAGCCATTTGCATACCACTGGAGGGGGTAGTCACCACTAGCGGTTCTTCAAACACCAAGCTACCCTGGTTAAACCTGACTTTGCCGGTGATCTGGTCGTAAGCGAGACCACTTTTATAGAGATCGGAAAAATCCAGGCGCAAGCGCCGCGCGAGTGAGTCAAAGTTGAGGATCGACATAAGCCGCAAAATACCCTCGCCTGCACCGGCATCGCGTTTAAAACGACCGTTTTCCATCGCAATAGTCATCTCCCCCCCCAGATTGAGGATCTTGAAATCCTGGGGCGATCCGGGCCAAAACAGGTCGGCGTCGTAGCTGGCTGCGGTACTTTCCAGCATGTCGGGTTTTTGCCAATCACGCAGCACTGCACCCATATCACCCGCGCGCAAACGGCCGATAAAGCGGGTTTGCACGCCCACCTCAGTGTTGTGCCATATCAAGCGCGCACCTGCCAGTTCCGGTTCATTAGGGTTATCGTCTATGCCGCTGACCGTCACTCCGCGAATAGTGCCGCGAATTTTGTCGATCACCACCCCCAAATCGTCGGGCCGCAAGGCGAGTGACCAGGTACCGTAATCCTTGTTATCCAGCAGTAGCGATTCAATATTGATATTGGCGCGCGGCAAACGGCGCGGGTCAATCACCTTCGCCACCGCTGTTTCAGAGGGGCTTGGCTCGGGAGCGTCAGGCGCAGCGCTATTGATCGAGGGCGAACTCTCCGCAGTGGCTGGCTGGCTCAGGCCCAGAGCGACTGAATCCAATGACAGGCGGCGCAGGTTTACATCCATCGCAACAAAAGAGCTGGTCGGAACAAACAGGTCACCTTCAACCACCGGATTGCGCACCGCCAATTGCCAGCCCGCAGCAACGGGCATAGCTGTAACTGCAAGGTTTTCCAGAGTCATGGGGCCGAGTTGATACTCACCTAGCACCAACTCAATCAAAAACGGCAGGCCGGCAACCTTGCCAATCTGATCATCCGCCAGGGCAACCGGGCTGCTGCTGGCATTAGTGGCCAAAGGACGCACCACCACGGGCGCAAGGCGCTCGGCATACCTCAGGTAACGCGCTTGCACAGCTTTCCAGGCATCCAGATCAATTCCCGGCAGAAAGCCGGATACCAAAAACTGCGCTTTATCACCTAAACGGGCATCCTCAGCCAGCGCGATATTCGCATTCAACAACTGGTTATTATTGCCGCGATCCATGCGCAACAGCGCTTGCACTTCACGGTTGTAATCCACCCGGATTTGCGACTGCTGCTCCTGCAGCCACAGGGAAAACTTGAGCGGGCGTTCTTCATCGGCGGCTTTTCCGTAAGGTGCGGGTAAATCTACCGCCACCCCTGCGAGATTGGAGCTGAGCGTGACCCTGGCAAAGGCGCGGGAGGCAAACTCGCGTGGACTGGGGGGCACATCACCGGTGGTATTACTCTGGCTGGCGCTGATCTGGTGATTTAATTCTACCCGCGCTTCATAGGGCATAACCCCCTTAAGAAACAAGGCTTCGGGGCGTTTGCTCCAAAGTGCTAATTGCTCGGCATCCACCCTGCCCTGCAAATCTATGAGGGTTTTATTCGCACCCTTGGCCTTATCACTGACCAAACTCACTAACAGCGGCTCGCCAAAAAAAGTGCCCTGCAAGTCCTTACTCGCAAGACCACTGGCGCTGTTGTAGCTGATATTGCCGCTCAGCTCACCAACACTGAGGTTGAGGTTCTGCAATTCAAAAAGCGGCACTTGCAGGTCTACATCTACCTGTTGGCGGGCATCGGCGGGCTTCTGCTCGCCGCTGCCCAGGGGTATATCCAGATCCAGGCGGGCCAGCATATCGCCCTGCATCGACCAGGAATCCAAACTGCTACCCAGATACTGACGCATTTGACCTTCGCGCAGCACCTTTATGCCGTCGGCTGCCGGCCCTGTTACTTCACCGCTCACCTGTAACAGCGAGCCTCGCCCCTGTGCACGCGGGCTTACCCTGATACCTGCCTGCGCTATCTGGCTCTCCAGCAGTCTGGCGCTGCTGACCAGTGCAGTTACATGTACATCGCTCACCGACAGTTGTCCTTTAACATCGCGTAATGCGGGCCAGCCGGGATGGTAGTCCAACGACACGCCTTCCAAATCCAGCGCCAACTGCGCGGTGCGCGCCATTGGGTTGCGGGTGTTGAGGGTGCCGCGATAAATAAACCCAACACGATTGGCAATACCAGGGTTGGACTCCCCCAAACTCTCACCCAGCCATTTGCGCAACGACTCGGGCAAAGTCTGCGGCACATAGGTGCGGTAGCGACTGGCGTTGACCCGCTGGCCACCAATTTGTAGATAGAGATCGATGTTGCCGGTATTGCGCTGCCAGGGTAGGCCCAACCACATATAGCCGCGCGCCAGTTCATCGTCTTTTTGGAATTCGAGCAGGCCGCTATTGACGTAAATCTGATTTTTGTCGCGCTGCAGGTGCCAGGCGACCTGACCGCGGGCGCGGTCATACTCCATTGCCCCGGCAAAGGTGGGGGAGTAATGCATAGAGAATCCTTGGCGACTATCAATGTCGACAAAACCACCTTTTTGTCCGGCTTGTAAATAACCATCAACTCCCGTTAGCGCGGGCACACCACGCCAGGCTCCCACGGCGAGTTGATTGAGGTTGGCGCTCAACTGCCACTCGGCGGGAGACTTGGGCGGCAAACTCAGCACTATGTTGCGCAGTTCACCGCGCGGCGACAGGCTCGCCAAAACCTCGGCCAATCGTCCATCCTCCGGCAACACACCGGAACGGGAAATTATTTGGTTAAATCCGGCGAGATCCAGACTATCCATATTCACTTTTACCGGCTGGTTATAACCGCTGGCCGAGAAGGCGATATTGGTTTCATCTATCTGCTGATCCTGCACCGCCGCTTTCAGCGCCTGCAGGCCCAACCGCCACTCTCCGCCAGGCAGCCAGTAACCAGTCAGATCAGTCGTGAAGTCATCCAGCACCAGCCGGCGATTGGCAAACGGCACCGACAGGCGCTGCAAATCCAGCCTGCCAGAGAGGTCGTAGCCCTTGCCGCCGCTACGGCTCTCGAACCAGATATTTGCATCCAGACTGCCTTCACTCTGGATTACCGATTTGCCGGCATCGCCGAGTAAGAATGCAGTTGCCGCCGCGACCGGCTCCCCGGTGGGAAAGCCATTTAGTTGCAAATAACCCTTGCTGCGGAAACGGGCCGGTTTGCGCGGGTCGCCTTCGCCCTCAAGCACCAGATAAACACTGCGCGGCTGACCGTCGACATCAATTTGCAGTGCCAGACGATGAAAATCAGCAGCACTTTCAAGCAGCACATAGGGAGACTGCAACAGCATTTGCTGGCCGCTGGTGAAGGTAAAACGGAAACGGCTGGATTGAAGCTCAATACGCGTGGATAGCAACAACATATCAAGCAAACTGTTGATATCGGTTCCTTTGGTATCTTTCCCGCGCAGCTCGGGCAGGCCGGCGACGCGCCAGGCACCTGTGGCAGTCTGGAGAAAATCCATCTCTACCTGACTCAGGCCCAAGTGGCTCCAGACCAGGCGTGCATTGCTCAGGGACTTGAGAATATCGAAGCGCATGCGCGCCTCGCCGATAGCGACAATCGGTTGATCAGCGGGGTCGTGTATCTGCAGGTCGCTCACCAGCAGGCTAGGTTTAAGCCCGTTCCACTCTGCCTGAATTGCACCTATGGTCACTTTGGCGTTGAGTTTTTCGGAGAGGTAGAGCGCTATATCCTGATTGTAATTGCCCAGCACCGGCGAAAAGCTGCGCCCGGATTGCACCACTACCGCCAATAGAATCAGCGCCAGCGCAATCAGCAGGTAACACCATTTCACCAATTTATGCAGGGTGCGTTTCATCAGCGCAATAACTTCCAGGGAGGCAAAAGAACAGGTTAAACCAACACAATATCGTACTGCTCTTGATGGAAGAGCGCCTCAACCCTGAACTCTATAGTACGGCTAATAAAAGCTTCCAAATCCGCGACGTAGGTTGCCTGTTCATCCAGTAAACGGTCTACCACCAACTGCGATGCCAACACTAAAAACTTCTCGTTGTCATAAGTGCGGGCCATGCGCAGAATCTCGCGGAAAATTTCATAACACACGGTCTCGGCCGATTTCACCTGACCGCGCCCCTGACACACCGGGCAGGGTTCGCAGAGCAACTGCCCCAGGGATTCGCGGGTACGCTTGCGCGCCATCTCCACCAATCCCAGTTCAGACACCCCGGTGATACGCGTCTTGGCGTGATCCTTTTCCAGCGCTTTTTCCAAAGTACGCAGCACCTGCCGCTGGTGTTCGGCATCTTTCATATCGATAAAGTCGAGAATGATAATGCCGCCCAGATTGCGCAACCGCAGCTGGCGCGCGATTGCCGTTGCCGCCTCCAGATTGGTTTTGAAAATCGTCTCTTCCAGATTTCTGTGGCCAACAAAAGCGCCGGTGTTTACATCCACCGTAGTCATGGCTTCGGTCTGCTCGATAATCAAATAACCATTGGATTTCAGCGGTACTCGCGGCTCAAGCGCGCGGCGAATCTCCTCTTCCACACCATACAGTTCCAGCAGCGGCCGGTCACCGCTGTATAACTCAATCAACTCCACTAATTGGGGCGCATATTTGGCAGCAAACTCTTGCATCTGCTGCCAGGTCAGGCGTGAATCTACGCGCACCCGGTCAATCGGCGCACGCGCCATATCGCGCAGCGCGCGCAAATAGAGCGGCATATCGCGATGAAGTTCCGCCGGCACCCCCAGACTGGGCAATTTTGTAGTTAAATCCTGCCAAAGCTGGCACAGGAAGGGTATATCGGCGTTGATTGCTTCGGCATCGGCGCCCTCAGCGACAGTGCGTACAATAAAACCGCCACTGATGCCCTGCCCTGCAACAGCCGCCTCAACCGCTTGACGTAAACGCTCACGCTCGGGTTCGTCCTCAATACGGGTAGATACACCTATGTGGGACGAGTTGGGCATATACACCAGATAGCGCGACGACAGGGTCAGGTGGGTAGTCAAACGCGCGCCCTTGGTACTGATAGGGTCTTTGGCGACCTGTACCAATAGGGTTTGGCCCTCGCGCACCAGAGTGCGAATATCCGGCACTTCACCGCGCCGCGCCTCGCCTTCCGGCGGCTCTGGCATCATATCGGCAGCATGGATAAACCCGGTGCGCTCAAGACCAATATCTACGAACGCCGCCTGCATACCCGGCAGTACACGCACAACCTTACCTTTATAGATATTGCCAACATAGGTTTCGCCGTGGCTGCGCTCTATGTAGAACTCCTGAACCACACCGTTTTCCACCAGTGCGACCCGGGTTTCCACCGGCGAGACATTGATAAGAATCTCTTCGCTCATGCGCCTTACTCCACCACCAGGGGCGTCCACCAAGGTACCGCAAACTCGCGCAGCAACTCGCAGGTCACTTCAATCGGCAAACCCACTACACCGGAGTAACTGCCGCGAATCTCTTTGACAAAAACCGCACCTAGCCCCTGAATTGCATAGCTGCCGGCTTTATCCTGCGGCTCACCAGTTTCCCAGTAGGCAGCTATTTCTTCATCACTCAATTCACGAAAAGTGACATCTGTGGTGGATACCCGCAACGCCTGACAATCACCACTGTGCAGGGCAACAGCGGTGATCACCTGATGAGTCCGCCCCGAGAGTTGGCGCAACATCGCCAGCGCATGGTTTTTATCCAGTGGCTTTTCCAGGATCTGGCCATCCAGCAAGCCGAGAGTATCAGCCCCCAATACCGGGGCCAAAGGAAGGTTCAGCGCAATTAGCTGGGCGTAACCGGTTGCAGCCTTGTCCCGCGCGAGGCGCTGGACATAATCCAGCGCGGTTTCACCGGCAGCGGCTTGTTCGGGGATTGAGGCGTTGATGACGGCATGTTGGACACCAATCTGTCGCAACAGCTCGCGCCGGCGCGGCGACTGGGAAGCCAGATACAGCGAAGGAATCACTGGTTTCACCCTGAATTCTCCTGCACCCAAGTTAGGGGCGACAATATTATTGTGTGTAATTCAGCCACGACCGCTAGTGGTGAAAACCATGGGTCCAGCGGTTCAAGGCGCCGCAACACAGCGGCCAAATCAGCGCACTGGTAAAGGCGGGATACAAAAACTGGACGCCAGAGAGCGGACGCCCTGCCATGCCTTGCACCCAGTTATCAACCAGTTGGGCGATGCCAACCAATACAAACACCCAAGCCGCTTGTCGCGACAGGGGAAAGTTACGCACGCGCTGGTAAGAGAGTATGCAAATATAAGCCACTATCACCAAGCCAAGGCTGTGCTGCCCAAAAGGCACACCTTCGAGCAGATCCTGAAACAGGCCAAGCGCGCACAAGAAGCTAAAACTGACGGTGAGTGGCATGAAAAACACCCAGTAAATAGCCACCACCAATACAAACTCGGGGCGCCACCAGCGCCAATCCATGGGCAAAGGGTAAACCGACAGCACCAGCGCCATAAGAAAGCTGATACCTACTGCCGCATAAAGATTAAGACGCGAGACTGGCATCAGGGGGTTCCATCAGCATCGTCGGGAAGGGAAAGAGCGCCGGGCACACTCGCGCGATCGCGGTCAGCAAACACCAGTAACAAGTGACGGCTGCGATCCAGACGCGCCATAGGCTTGGCGATTACCGTCAGAAAGGCCTTACCGGGATCACGTACCACATCAAGAACTTCAGCAACTGGATAGCCCACCGGGAAACGGTCACCCAAGCCGGAACTCACGAGCAAATCCCCGGCGCGGATATCAGTATTAGCCGAGACATGGCGCAAACTCAAACTATTGAGGTCGCCTGTGCCTTCAGCGATTGCTCGCACACCATTGCGATTCACTTGCACCGGAATTGCATGGGTGGAATCAGAAATAAGCAGTACTGTGCTGGAGTGCTCAGCAACTTCGATCACCTGCCCCATCAAACCAAAAGCATCCAGCACTGGCTGACCTTTGAACGCGCCGTCTTTGGCACCGCGATTGATAATCACCTTGTGACTCAAAGGGTTGGGTGATACGCCGATAAGCTCGGTGATCAGCACCGTGTCCTGCAGGGTTTGACTGGCATTGAGCAATTGACGCAGACGCACGTTTTCCGCAGCCAGCGAAGCCATTTGTTGCAATTTACGTTGATGGATCAGCAACTCGGTTTTGAGGGTATCGTTTTCGAGCTTGAGGTCTATTTGCGAAACAAAAGTATCTTTGCGCCAGTCATTCACACGGCTGGGCACATCAGTGAGCTGATAGAAAGGGGTGACAAATTGCGCGAGCTTTTCACGCAAGGGCTCGAGTCGGTCGGTATAAAGCCCAACCACCACCAGCACCATCATGATCAGAATGAACAGAAAAGCGCGACCGGCGGCAGAAGAGCCTCGATTGAAGAGCGGTTTAATGGCTATATCTCCTGTGCAGGTGGAGCGCCAGCGCCAACCGCGCCAGTCGCCCCGCTGTTATCAGGACGAGAGCAGGTCAATATTGCGCTTGTCGTTCATCTCCAGCGCAATACCACCACCGCGGGCCACACAGGTAAGTGGCTCTTCGGCAACAATAAACGGCAAGCCAGTCTCGTTGGACAACAAACGGTCGATGTCGCGCAGCAATGCGCCGCCGCCCGTCAATACCACACCGCTTTCGGCGATGTCAGAGGCCAGTTCAGGTGGTGATTGTTCCAGCGCACTTTTTACTGCCTGCACTATGCCTGCCAGCGGGTCCTGCAGGGCTTCAAGGATTTCATCGCTGCTCAGGGTAAAGCTGCGCGGTACACCTTCAGCCAGGTTGCGACCGCGCACGTCAATTTCGCGAATCTCACTACCTGCAAACGCACAGCCAATTTCTTGTTTGATACGTTCAGCGGTGGCATCACCAATCACACTGCCGTAGTTGCGGCGCACATAGTTCACTATGGCTTCGTCGAAGCGATCGCCACCAATACGCACCGAATCAGAGTAAACCACACCATTCAGGGAGATCACCGCAATCTCGGTAGTACCGCCACCAATATCCACTACCATAGAACCATTGGCTTCAGAGACTTTCAGACCAGCACCAATCGCTGCCGCCATTGGCTCTTCAATCAGCCGCACTTCGCGCGCGCCGGCACCTAATGCTGATTCACGAATCGCACGTTTTTCCACTTCAGTAGACAGACAGGGAACACTGATCAGTACGCGGGGGGATGGGTTAAACCAGGAATTTTCGTGCACTTTGCGGATGAAGTGTTGCAGCATTTTTTCGGTGACCTGGAAGTCGGCGATCACACCGTCTTTCAATGGACGAATGGCCGTGATGTTGCCGGGAGTACGACCCAACATACGCTTGGCTTCCACACCCACTGCTTCCACAATCTTGGTGCCGTTATGGTGACGAATCGCCACTACTGAGGGCTCATTTAAAACGATACCGCGACCGCGGACATAAATCAGGGTATTTGCTGTACCCAAATCAATAGACAAGTCGTTGGAAAATGCTCCACGCAAAAGTTTCATCATGACGAGACGAGGCCTTAAATAAATGTGTTGGAATAGGTGTTCGGTAACAGCAGCCGGAAGACAGCCATACTGAAATTATTGATGCCAGTGGTGACGGCGGCGCGCTTCTGGCTCTTTATCATTGGCAGAGTGCGCCAAGTTCCCTGATTCATCAGCTCCATAGGGTGGAGATCCATGCAAAAAAATGTAAGCGCGCAGTATATGTGAATTTTTATTTTTTATCCGAGTCGATTTGGCTTTAAAAAATAAAAAAATCTGCAAAAAACGGCGGTCATGTTTCAATAAAGAGGGATTCATCGGATAAAAGTTCACTTTCACTCGCGAATCAGTTAAGCCACCAGCATGTTTTTTGCGCAGCCTAATCAGCAAGCCGCACAAGCCCGCAACAGGGATTCAGAGCACTCGCCAAATGTGATACCTTGGGCGCCCATTTTTCAGCGACTTGGCGCAGGATAACTGCCGTTTAGCCGCATTTTCGCTTTTTATCTGCTGGAGCTTATACCACTATGGCTGTAGACCGTTCCGATATCGCCAAGCTGGCCAAGCTGGCGCGTATCCAGATTACCGATGAGGCCGCTGACGAAGCCGCCAAAAGTATCTCCGATGTGCTGGCACTGGTTGACCAATTACAGGCTGTTAATACCGATGGTGTGCTGCCCATGGCGCATCCGCTGGATGCCGTGCAGCGCCTGCGCGCCGATCTAGTGACCGAACCCAATCAACGCGAAGCATTTCAAGCGATTGCGCCAGCCACCCAAGACGGCTTGTATCTGGTGCCGCAGGTTATCGAATAGCGGGTGTATCAATACCTGCCCGCCCTTCCTACAAAAAAATCTCAGGAATTTGCAATGCATCAATTCACCATTGCCGAACTGGTCAAAGGCCTGCGCAACAAGGACTTTTCCAGTACCGAAGTTACCCAGCACTATCTCGACCGCATTGCGCGTCTGGATCAAACCTACAACAGCTACATCACTGTGACGCCTGAACTAGCGCTGCAACAAGCTGCCGCTGCCGACGCCCGTCTCGCCGCTGGCAGTGCACCCGCCCTGTGTGGTGTACCTATCGCCCACAAAGATATTTTCTGTACCACCGGTGTGCGCACCTCTTGCGCCTCCAAAATGCTGGACAAATTTATCGCCCCCTACAACGCCACCATCGTTGAAAATTATTTGAATGCCGGTGTGGTGATGCTGGGCAAAACCAATATGGATGAATTCGCCATGGGTTCATCCAATGAAACCAGCTGGTACGGCCCGGTAAAAAACCCCTGGGCGACTGACTGTGTTCCCGGTGGATCATCCGGCGGTTCCGCCGCTGCCGTAGCGGCGCATTTGGCGCCCGCCGCCACAGCATCGGATACCGGCGGCTCTATTCGCCAGCCAGCGGCACTCTGCGGTTTAACCGGCATTAAACCCACCTATGGTCGCGTATCGCGCTGGGGCATGATTGCTTTTGCTTCAAGCCTTGACCAAGCGGGTATTTTGTCGCGCACCGCCGAAGACGCCGCGATTTTGTTAAACGATATGGCGAGCTTTGATGCAAAAGATTCCACTTGCGTTGAGCGCGAGGTACCGGACTACACCGCCGATTTAAACAAGCCATTAACCGGCCTACGCATTGGCGTACCCAAAGAATATTTTGGTGAAGGATTGAATCCGCAAACCGCCGCGCTGGTGGAAGCAGCGATTAAAGTTTACCAAAGCATGGGCGCGAGCATTCACAGCGTCAGCTTGCCGCACACCCATCTTGCGGTGCCAGCCTATTACGTGATTGCCCCGGCAGAATGTTCGGCCAACCTGTCGCGTTTTGATGGCGTGCGTTACGGTCACCGCTGCGAAAACCCAACGGATTTGAACGACCTTTACATGCGTTCGCGCAGCGAGGGTTTTGGTAATGAAGTGAAGCGCCGTATTTTGGTAGGCACTTACGCACTTTCCGCCGGTTATTACGATGCCTACTACAGCAAAGCACAAAAAATTCGCCGTTTAATCAAGCAGGATTTTATGGATGCCTTTGCACAGGTGGATTTAATTATCGGCCCTACATCGCCATCGCCAGCCTTCCAATTTGGCTCCAAAACCAAAGATCCGGTGGCCATGTACCTGGAAGACATTTACACCATTGCCACTAACCTTGCCGGCCTGCCTGCACTCTCTATTCCCTGCGGCCTGGTGGACAACAAACCCGTTGGTTTGCAATTGATTGGTAACTTCTTTGCGGAATCACAACTGCTGAATGCCGCGCACCAATTCCAGCAAGCGACCAACTTCCACCAACAAACCGCCCCTGGCATTGAATAAAGAGGAGAACAAAAAATGCAATGGGAAACTGTAATCGGGTTGGAAGTTCACGTACAACTCGCGACCAAAACCAAAATTTTCTCCGGCGCCAGCACTGCCTTTGGCGCAGAGCCAAACACCCAGGCTTGTGCGATTGATTTGGCACTGCCCGGCACCCTGCCAGTCGCCAACGAACAGGCATTTCGTTTTGCCACCATGTTTGGTTTGGCAGTGAATGCCGAGATTGGCAAACGCTCGGTGTTTGAGCGCAAAAATTATTTTTACCCCGATTTACCCAAAGGCTATCAAACCACGCAACTTGCCGAACCAATTGTCGGGGCTGGCTTTGTGGATTTGGAGCTGGGCGAAGGCAGAACAAAACGCGTTCGTATTCACCACGCACATCTGGAAGAGGATGCTGGTAAATCCTTGCACGAAGACTTTGCCGGCATGAGCGGAATCGATTTAAACCGCGCCGGCACACCGCTGATCGAAGTAGTGACTGAGCCGGATATGCGCAGCGCCGAAGAAGCCGTAGCCTTCGCCAAAAAATTGCACTCTATTGTCACCTCGCTGGAAATTTGCGATGGCGAAATGAGCCAAGGTTCCATGCGTTTTGACGTGAATATTTCTGTGCGCCCCAAAGGTTCAGAAAAACTCGGCACTCGCACTGAGACCAAAAACCTCAACTCCTTTAAATTTATGGAAGAGGCGATTGAGCTAGAAGTGGAACGCCAGATTGATGTGCTGGAAGACGGCGGCAAAATTATTCAGGAAACCCGCTTGTATAACGGCGACACTAAAAAAGCCCGCAGCATGCGCAGCAAAGAAGACAGCAACGACTACCGCTACTTCCCCTGCCCTGACCTGCTGCCCGTTATTCTGGATGATGAATACATCGAATCCGTGCGCCAGCAAATGCCGGAGTTGCCTGAAGCCAAACGCGCGCGTTTTGTGGAGCAATATGGCCTGAGCAGCTACGATGCCGGCCAAATCACCATGGATAAATTTACCGCGGCGTTTTTTGAAGCCTCGGCAAAAATTTCCGGCGAAGCCAAACTCACTGCCAACTGGATCATGGCGGACTTGGGTGCTTATTTAAACCGCACCGAACAACGCATCGACCAATCACCCGTTACACCGGAATTGCTCGCCGGACTGGTGGTGCGCGTAAAAGATGGCACCCTCTCCAGCAAAATTGCCAAACAGGTGTTTGAAGCGATTTGCAACGGCGAAGGCGATGCCGACACCATTATCGAAACCAAAGGTTTGAAACAGGTTTCCGATACCGGTGCGCTGGAAAAGATTATCGATGACATCATCGTTGCGAATACCGCACAAGTGGAAGGCTATCGCGCCGCCGCCGAAGACAAACGCGCCAAAATGCTCGGCTTCTTTGTTGGCCAAGCCATGAAAGCCTCCAAAGGCCAAGCGAATCCGCAAGTGCTGAATGAATTGTTAATTAAAAAATTGAATGGTTGAGAATTGAGATGAGCCAACGTAAAGACAAAGAAAAAGTACTGGGTGAAACCTTTGATGATGAACGCATCAAAACCTTTTTAAATTACCCGGCACCCGCCGGTATAAACCCGGACTATCACCTGCTGGAAAAAGCCTATCGCGGCATGCTCGGCGACAACTTCAACACCTTTGTAAAATTTTTTGTTGAAGCTGGCAAAGACGTAAACGCCATAGGCCCCGAAGGTAAAACCTTTCTGCAAGTGGTAAAAACCCACCGCAATGGCGAGGAATATGCGGCTGCATTAGCGGCGGCAGGCGCCAAATAATGCATCCCTAGCAAACCCAAGAGGCAGCCTTACCAGCTGCCTTTTTTATTAGGCATACAATCTCATTCAAGCTATGACGCACAAGAAAATCTCGCCCTGCTTATTAAGCGCATCAATACTGGCAGTATTCATCTGTGGAGCAACCCTGTTTCAGCACTCCATTTTTGCACTACTGGCGCTCTACGCCGAGCAAGTCTCCGCCGGCGAAATTTGGCGTTTGCTTAGCGCTAACCTTGTGCACTTTGGCTGGGTTCACACCTTGATGAATCTGGCTGCACTGCTGCTGTGTGTGTTGGCATTTTTTATGGAGACATCGGTCAGGAAATTTTTATTCCTGCTGCTCTGGTGCTGCGCAGCGGTTGGTGTGGGAATTTATTTTTTTAATCCGGAATACCAGCCTTACGCGGGCTTATCTGGCGCGTTGCATGGTTTGATTGTGGCGGGGTTGATAGGCGCTGGCACCTACCCTTGGTGGATACGCGCAGCGGGGTTGTTATTGGTTGCAGCAAAACTACTACAGGAAAATAGTGCTGGTTATGTCGCGACTGATTTACAACAATTAATTCCTGCGGCGGTTGCCGTGGAATCCCATGTGTATGGTGCGATTGCCGGCTTGGTTTTTGCGACTGGAAACAGTTTGTTTGGGGCAATGCAAAAAACAGAAATAAGAGGATAACCTAAATGCAAGGCTCACCCGGTAAGGCGCTGGATTATTTTGTAGAGGGCGGGAAATTAATTGTCAAACCAGGTTTCCGCCGCTTTATTTTGATCCCGCTGTTGATCAACGTAATTATTTTTGTCGCCATTACTGCTGCGCTGTTTAATGCATTCGGCGATTTTTTTAACCAGATTTTGGCCTGGTCACCCGACTGGCTGGATTGGTTAGCCTGGCTGCTATGGCCTCTGGTCGCGTTTATTTTTTTAGTAGTTTATGGCTACAGCTTTAATCTGATCACCAATTTTATTGCAGCACCCTTTTTTGGCTTACTCGCTGAAAAAGTGGAAACTCATCTAACGGGTAATACGCCGCCAGAGGAAGCCTGGAGCTTGTTAATTCCCAGAACGCTGCAACGCGAACTGGTAAAACTTTGGTATTTTGTGAGCCGAGGTTTATTGGTGTTAATTCTGTTGGGTTTTTGCTTGTTTATTCCCGGGTTAAATCTGGTCGCGGCCATTGTCGCCGCGCTCTGGGGCTGCTGGAGTATGGTGGTGCAATATGCTGACTATCCGGCAGACAACCACCAGTTGGGTTTTCGGGAATTGCGGCGCCGCTTAAATAGCCAACCCTTAACCAGTTATACCTATGGCGCTATTATTTTATTGGGCAGTATGGTGCCAGTGCTGAATATTGTCGTTACGCCAATTGCAGTTGCAGGCGCAACTATTTATTGGGTGCGAGAGGTTCGTCAGCTATAAAATTTGCTGCTAATAGGCGCAGTTATCTGCGCCTTGCGTTTTAATCCTCGCCATCATCCACAATCATATTGCCACCCGCCTCTTTGGCGCGCCGCAAATATTCATGGGCGGTAGCGATTTGTTCATCAAGACTATTTTTTAATTGCCCGGTTACGCCAGCACTAAAATAAATATGGCGCGACTCTCCATTGATATTAATCGGTTCTGCTGCCAGTAATTGTTTCACCTTGCTCAAAAAAGCAGCCGCTTTTTCATGATCCAGCCCCGGCATCATCACAAAAAAATCATCGCTGTCAGCGCGCGCCAATAAAAAGCGATCCAGCATGGAAGCCAAGCGGCTGGCAATTTGTTTAAGGGCAATATCACCCCAGGTATTGCCATGTTGTTGGTTAATCTCGCTAAAGTTATCGATGTTAATAATTGCCATCACCAAAGGGGCCGACTTTTCCTGTGCGGATTTATATAACTCACGCGCCGCGTTAAAAAAATGGGAGCGATGGTAAAGCCCGGTCAGATGATCGCGCTGGGCGTTATAGGTGATCTGCTCTACTAATTCCAGCGACTCTATATTGTGGATAATGCGACAGTAAAACTCTTCCGGATGGAAGGGTTTACGTAAAAAATCATTGGCGCCGTGTTTGATAAATTTAGCGGACAATGCCTCGCTACTTTCGCCGGACACACCAATCATAATCAAATCGGTTTTGTCGTATTTGTAGCGGAGGTTGCGCACCAACTCAAAGCCATCCATTTTAGGCATGTTGTAATCGGTGATTAATAATTTTACCTCTGGATTTTCCAGCAGCACTTTAATTGCATCTACACCATCAACAGCTTCGATTACCTGAAATAAATGCCGGCGGAATAAATTCACCATATGTTTGCGCGACATATCCGAATCATCAACCACCAACACTTTAATGTGCTGGTTTTTTTCCAACCGCTGAATCATGGCAACCGCTTTGCTGTAAGCATAACGGCCTTCTTTGGTCACATAATCCACTATGCCTTTATTAAAAAGTTGCTCACGGCGTTTTTCATCGTAGGAGCCGGTGAGCACTATGCTGGGAATTTTTTTGCTGAGGGTGAAATCCACCACTTCACCATCCGGCGCATCGGGCAAATTCAGGTCCACCAGCGCCGCAAAAAAATCATTGGGGGATTCACTATACAAACTGCTCGCCTGCGCCAGACTGGTCGCATACACCGCCTCGTAGGGAAGTGATGAAGCTTGCACCAAATGGCGCAATATTTTCATCACCATATCGCTGTCTTCAACGATCAGAATTTTTTTCATCGTGGCTTACTCTATTTTGTTCTGGTATCAAAAGAGTGTAGCCAAACTTTTGAAAAATGCGCCAAGTCCTTGAAACAGCAAGATCTTTAAAACCAGAGGTAACCTGAAATAGCAGTGTTGAATAGCAGCCCGGAGAAACTCTGCCGGGCCGCTTTGCCCTCTGCACAGGCCGCACCAAAACACACATGCAATGGCAACAAATGCTCTTCGCGGGGATGGCAAAAACGCGCTTGCGGCGTGCTTGCCCAAGTGACCAAACGCTGCTCGCGCTCGGTTTGGCTCAGATCCGGCCGGGTAAGCGTGTCGCTAAGCCAGGAATCAAAAATTTCACTTTTGCCGCGAACGCCGGGGTCATTGGAGAAAAACGCGCGCATATTGTGGAAGGACATACCCGAACCGAGAATCAACACACCCTGCTCGCGCAGCGGCGCAAGTGCTTTGCCCATGGCGATGTGCGCAGCCGGATCAAGCGATGCCAGCAGGGACAACTGCACCACCGGAACATCGGCGGCAGGATAGGCCAACATCAGCGGTACAAAAGTACCGTGATCATAGGCGCGCTGGTTATTCAGCCGTGCATCAATCTGTTGTGCCATCAACAACTGCTGTATTTGTTTTGCAAGCTTGGGATTACCCGGTGCGGGGTAATCAAATTCATAACTCTCCGGCGGAAAACCATAGTAATCAAACAACATGCCTGGTGCAGATGAATTGCTGATGCCAGCAACCTCCTCCCAATGTGCACTGATCACCAGGATCGCATTGGGGCGCGGCAATTGGCTGGCAAGCGCGCGCATAAACGCAGTCAGCTCGCGGTGATTGGCATCGCCCAGGAGCGGCATAGGGCCGCCGCCATGAGGAACGAAAACGACGGGCATCAAGCTAGACATAAAGCAACTGCCTTGAACTGTCTAGAGGTTGACGGCAGCCGTAGTCGCTGCCTTGCTGTGCTCGCGCACCGACTCATAAATCGCCGCCGCAATAATCACACTGCCGCCCAATAGCGTGCTCAAATCAGGATAGGTGTGCAATACCGCAATTTCATAACCCACCGCATAAACCGGCTGCAGGCAAGCAACCAGTCCGACCGTTTTGGCTTTGAGATAGCGCAGAGAGTAACCCAACAATGTATGGGTAAACGCAGTAAAAAAAATGCCCAAACACAGCAGCAGCCAGCCATCGGTTGCACTGGGCTGGTGGGGTGACAAGAGCAGCACCGGCGTCATTAGCAGCGCCACAATCAACACTTGATAGCTCATGGAGCGGGCAGCCGTTTGATCGCTGAACCAATGACTGAGCAGCAAATTGCGCACGGCAAACGTCACCGCAGAAATAACTCCCCACATTACGCCTTGGGTCATGTTATTGCTGAACGTAAATTCCGGCACCAGCCAGTAAATGCCAAATAACACCAGGCAACCGCTGATCACATCACGCCAGTCGAGCTTGGTACCTTTGAGCCAAGGCTCCAAAAAAACAGTAACCACCGGATAGGCGTAAAGCGAGATCATACCAACGGCGATATTGGCGACCTGCATGGAATAGAAAAAGGTTACCCAATGCAGTGCCAGAAGCGCACCCAGAAGCAGCATACGGCGATAATCGCGGGCGGAGCGCAGGGCAACATTGCGCTCCCGCCACCACACCCAGGCAAACAATACCAAGGCGGCCACCCAGGTGCGGTAACCAGTGATATCCCAGGCAGGCAGCTCAATGATTTTGGAAAAAAGCCCGGTGGCGCCCATCAAAAAGGCACCCAGATGCAGACTCAACAGGGCTGATTTCGCTGAAGACATAAACATTCCAAGCGACGGGTATGCCCGGCAAACCGCCGGCTGTTGCAGGGCTGGCCGCTTGGCGTTGCCCTGCTATAGGTTTAGTTGCGCTTTGATCTGGCCAATTGCGCTTTGTCTCTGATTAGTTGCGCGGCCGACGACTGCGGTTTCCGCCAGGGCGATTACCCACCGAACGGTTGCTGTAGCGCTCCCCGGAGTTGCGTGCCCGCGCCGGGGCCGGCAGGCTTTCTGGCGGTGGCAGCATCAGGTATTCGGGTGGCTGTTCGCATTTGATGACTTTACCGAGCAGTTTTTCAATCGGCTCCAACAACATGGCGTCGTCTTCACAGGCAAAACTGATAGAGGTGCCGGTTTTACCCGCGCGCCCGGTACGACCTATGCGATGCACATAGTCCTCTGGCTCCTCCGGCAGGGTGAAGTTCACCACGTGACTGATGCCGCTAATGTGAATGCCGCGCCCCGCGACATCGGTAGCCACCAACACTTTAATCTCACCGGATTTAAACGCATCCAGTGTGGACACTCGTTTGTTCTGGGCGATTTCACCGGAGAGTAAACCCGCCTTGATGCCGTGGCGCTCCAGCTTTTCCTGCAAATCGCGACACTCATCGCGGCGATTGGCAAACACAATCATACTCTCGGCGTGTTCCTGTTGGATCAGGTTATACAAGAGAGTGTATTTTTCCTCAGTGGAAACCAGATACACATGCTGATCTACCCGCTCATTGGCAACGGACTCCGGCTCGATATCCACAGTGACTGGTTTGTAAGTCCACTGCTCTACCAAAATGCGCACTTCATCGGTAAAAGTAGCGGAGAAGAACAGGGTTTGACGATCTTCCCGCTTGGGCGTTTGACGCACAATCTGGCGCACCTGGGGGATAAAACCCATGTCCAACATGCGGTCGGCCTCATCGATAACCAGCACTTCCAACTGATCCAGATAGACATCGTTGTTACCGCAAAAATCCAGTAATCGCCCGGGCGTGGCCACCAGAATATCGACCAGATCCTCATGCAGGTGACGCTGCTGCTTCACGTAATCCATACCGCCCACCAGCGTATGAATTTTCAGGTCAGTGTATTTGCAGAGCTTTTTGGCATCATCAGCGATCTGGATTACCAGCTCACGCGTGGGCGCAATTATCAGCGCCCTCGCCTCGCCGGCATAACGTTTTTCACTGATAGGGTTTTTAAGCAAGTCATCGATAATCGCCGTTAAAAATGCAGCGGTTTTACCTGTACCTGTCTGTGCTTTACCTACCACATCCTTACCCTGCAAGGCGTGGGGCAGCGACTGCGCCTGAATGGGCGAGCAGTATTTAAAACCCAAATCCGCGATGGCGCGCATCAGCGGTAATTCCAGATCAAAATCGTGGAAACGGGTTTTACCCTCTTCAACCTCTACCGGAAACTGGGATAAATCCCAGGGGCCGTGATCGACCTTGGCAGGCCGTTTTGGGCGGGGAGTATTGGAGTGGCGCGGCGGTTTGGTATTGCTTGGGGAGTGATGGCTGGTGTCTGTCACAGCAGCGGGCTGACTCTCGTGTTTGTGGCCGGAGCGATCACGCTGATTGCGATTGCCGCGATCACGCTGATTATTCGCTTGACCACTGCGCTCACGCGGGTGCTTTTTGGCAGCAGTTTTGTCACTCGCAGAGGGGCTTGCTTCCTTTTTTTCAGGCTTGTCAGCCGCTGAACCTATTAATTTTTTAAACAGTTTTCCGATCAATCTATTCACCAAAAATGTGTAGCCAGAGGCTCTAAAAGGCTGTCACGCAGACAAGCCGGGGGGCAGGAGAGCGCACAATTTGCGTATTAATTGCACGCATAAACTGTGCCCGAGTATACACCAATCATCAGACAATCAGCGGTTTTGGCGCCAATTGCCCGCAATTAATCGCCAAGCTGCGCAATGAATTCTGCATAATCGCTACCGTTTATCATCAACTAACAGCGACCCTTCTATCCACTTTATGGAGCGCCCTATGCGAATACACAGCCTGCAACACGTCCCTTTTGAAGATATAGGCAGCATGGCAGAGGATTTCCAGCGCCGCGGTTATTCACTGACGACAACTCATTGGTATAAAGGCGATAACACACCATCAGTGGCGGATTTTGATGCATTGATTGTGATGGGTGGCCCGATGGGTATTTACGACGAGGCCATTTACCCCTGGCTCGGCGCCGAAAAAACACTGATTAAAAACGCTATAGACGCCGGAAAAATTGTGCTGGGAATTTGTTTGGGCGCACAACTGATTGCCGATGTCTTGGGTGGAAAAGTCACCCGCAATCCACACAAGGAAATCGGTTGGTGGCCTATTACAATTGCGCCCGCTGCAGCGAGCCATCCAATCGCCCAGGTGCTTGCGCGCCACCCGGAAGTATTTCACTGGCATGGAGACACTTTTGCACTCCCGCCCGGGGCTCTGCTTTTGGCCAGCAGCGAGGCCTGCCTGAATCAGGCTTTCTGTTACGGCGATCGGGTTTATGGCTTTCAATTCCATCTGGAAACCACACCCGACTCGGCAGCGGCGCTCATTGACAACTGCGGCGATGACATAGACGGCTCAACCTATACCCAGACAGCAGCCAATCTGAAGGCGAGCAGCGAGCGATTTACCACAATCAACCGCGCCATGAGCGAGGTTATTGCGGTTATTTTTGCCAGCGCACCGCCAGAGCAGTAACCCATGCCGGATGCACACCCCAAAGAATCTGCGGCATTTAACCTATAACAGCGCGCCAAAGAAATGACCGGCGGCGTAGGTGAGCAACATAGCCGCCGCCCCCCAAAAACCCACGCGCAGAGCACCCGGCAACACTGGCGCGCCGCCAACTTTAGCGGCGACTCCGCCAAGTATCAGCAGCGCCAGCATGGAGATGCCTGCCACTGAATGGATAATCAGTGGCGCAGGCACCAACAACACCGCCAGCAATGGCAGCGCAGCCCCTACTGCAAAGGTAGCCGCTGATGTGAGCGCCGCCTGCAACGGGCGAGCACTCATCACTTCGGTAATACCCAGCTCATCGCGCGCATGGGCACCCAGCGCATCGTGCAGCATTAATTGTTTAGCCACTTCTTTCGCCAAGGGCCGCTCAAGCCCCCGTGCGACATATATCTCCTCCAGCTCGCGATGCTCGGCTTCACTGTCGGTTGCCAGCTCATGCCGTTCACGCGCCAGGTCTGCAGCTTCGGTATCCGCCTGGGAGCGCACCGACACATATTCACCCGCCGCCATACTCATGGCCCCGGCAACCAGACCCGCGATACCCGCCAGCACAATTGCTGCAGTGTCGCTTGCGGTAGCTGCAATCCCCATCATCAAACTGGCGGTGGAGATAATACCGTCGTTAGCCCCCAGCACCGCGGCGCGCAACCAACCGGCATGGTGTGAGCGATGTATTTCGCGATGACGCATAGACAGGCTCCTGCACCAGAACGGGTTATTTGGATTTCAAGGGAGACATACGCTGCAGGGTGTTATCGCGTTTCACATAGTGATGAAACAGCACCGCCACCACATGCAGCGCAATAAGGTAATAACCAAGGGTGCCGACTTGTTTGTGCAAATCCTCAACTTGCTCTGCCAAGCCCGGGTTTTTGCCCACTAGCGGCGGCAGCTCCAAACCAAAAAAAGGTACGCCATGCCCCTCGGCACTCAGAATCACCCAGCCGGCAATCGGCATAAAAATCATAAAGGCGTAGAGGCTGATGTGAACCAGTTTGGCCAGCAGGTTTTCCCAGAGTTTGGGAGCAGGCAATATCGCCGGTGTTTTACTCGATAACCGCAGCGCGAGGCGCACCACTACCAGCAACAGCACACTGATACCCAGCATAAAATGCAAGGCTTTCACCAGCTCGCGCAGCTCGCTACCACGGGGAAACTGACCACGAATCTCAATAGTGACAAATACGGCCACCAGCAACACAAACATAAACCAATGAAGTGCAATCAACACTGGGCTGTAGCGGCTGGAATGGGGGGTTAAAGAGTTCATAAATTCCTCAAATCAGGGTTATCCAGCGGCAAAGCATAACCCTTGCCCCGAAAAGACGCACACTTTTACACAAAACCCCGTTTGACAGACCAAATGGTCTGTTATTAAATACCGACCAACCAGTCGGTTGGCATCAATCGACCAGGAGCAATTCCAGATTTTGGCCCGCAAGGAGACTCCTTATGAACGAGCTGCACTCTCGCGTTAGTCGCCCCCTATCCTCACTCGATCAATTCCCCATGTTGGGCTACCCGGAGTTTTCCTCGGGTTTGCAGAGCCATGTGCGCGTACTTCGCCTGCTGGCTTACGGTTTTCTGACATTGGGTTTTTTGCTGATCGGCAGCGCGCTTGGCTTTCAGTACCTCTGGCAGATTCATTAGTTTGAATGAATTTGTTTAAATAGATGCCATATTCGCCGGTGCCAAACCGCTGCCCGGCGATAGGCATATACACCCCAACCCCGGATCAAAAAATATCCATAAAAACGAGATTAACGAGAGCAACATGGTCACCGAACGCAACGCCGAACAAACCCGCAGCCGCATTTTGGAAGCCGCCTATGAGGAGATTTACCAAAACGGCTATCAGGGCATGCGTATCGATGCCATATTGCAAAAAACCAATCTCGCCAAGGGTGCGCTCTACCACCACTTCCCCAATAAACTGGCACTGGGTTATGCAGTGGTAGATGAAATTTTGATGCAGCATTTTCACAACAACTGGAGGGAGTTCAGCAGCAGGCACCCCGACCCGCTTACGGCTATGCAGCAATTATTTTTGTGGAAAGCCGAGAGCTACCGCGATGAACAATGTTTTAACGGTTGCCCGCTGAACAATTTAAATCAGGAAATGGCGGCACTGGACGAGGGTTTTCACCAGCGCCTGGAAATGGCGATGGAAGCAATTTATCAATCGGTTGTGACCGCACTTGAACAGGGCCAAACGCAGGGATATGTGCGCGCCGATATCAACCCGACCCGCATTGCCATGTTTATCATGGCGAGCTACCAGGGAATTATGGGAACCGCTAAATGTATGCAGGCTCCCGAATTGCTACTGGATCTCTTTGGCACACTCAACGATTACATAGACACACTGCGCAGCCAGGCCATAGCCCGCTAGTCGTCAGTGGCTAATCATCCAGGGGCGCATGGACGGGAACATTTTATTGCCCTCGGCGGTGTAGAGCAGGTTGGATTTGCGAATCGGTTTATCGCCACAACCGCAACCCCTGCCATGTTTGTGCTCGCGGCGCGCCTGTTGCTCGGCGCGATACTCCGGCGTAGATAACACCGGGCTGTGCACTGCCTGCTCATTGCGCGCATGAGCCATGCGATTTTCTTGTTTCATATCCAGAAATTCCGGCGCCACCATAATCACCCGCGCGCAGAGTTTGTTGCAGCGCGGGCAGGCTTTGGGCTGGCTGGATTCATCCCTAGCCGCTAATTCATAAAACAAACCGTGCTCGGCACATTTGTAATCGTAAACAGGCATAGCAAATCTCCGATTATTTGATTGAACCCCTGTTAACCCCACCCTAACCCTCCCCTTCACAAGGGGAGGGAACCTTAAGCCCCTCCCCTCTTTTTAAGGGGGAGGCTGGGAGGGGGTTTGAATTATTTATCTTTCGACAAAGGCACATCCATGCCCGGCGATACTTTTTTGGTCGGGCCTTCGGCGGATGGGTTCACATCAAAATCAAAAATATCTGTTGGCAGCCAGAGGGTGGCGCAAGCGTTGGGAATATCCACCACGCCAGAGATATGCCCCTGCACCGGCGCACAACCCAAGATCGAATAGGCCTGCGCTTTGCTGTAACCAAACTTGGTTAAATAATTAATCGCGTTTAAACAGGCCTGGCGATAGGCAACGTGCACATCCAGATAATGCTGCTCGCCATATTCATCCACCGAGATGCCTTCAAAAATCAAATAGTCGTCATACTTGGGCGCAATCGGGCTGGGTTTGAAAATCGGGTTTTTAATGCCGTATTTGGCCATACCGTCTTTAATCAAATTCACCCGCAAATGAATCCAACCAGCCATTTCAATCGCACCACAAAAAGTGATTTCGCCATCGCCCTGACTAAAGTGCAAATCACCTACCGAAAGCCCGCCGCCTTTTACATAAACGGGAAAATAAATTTTGGAGCCGCGCGATAAATCTTTAATGTCGCAGTTACCACCGTGCTCGCGCGGTGGCACAGTGCGCGCACCTTCAGCCGCAGCGATTTTGGCGGCATCGGGAGCCATTTTGCCCATGTGGGCAGTATCGGCATAAGGCAGAGTCGCAAGCGCAGGCACGCGATCCGGCTCGGTATCGTAGAGTTCTTTTTCGCGCTTGTTCCACTCCATCAACATTTCTCTGGAGGGTAAACAGCCAATCAAACCCGGGTGAATCAGCCCCGCAAATTCCACGTTGGGCACATGGCGGGATTTGGTAAACATACCGTTAATATCCCAAATGGATTTTTGTGCTTCCGGAAAATGCTCCGTTAAAAAACCGCCGCCGTTTTGTTTGGAGAAAAAGCCATTAAAACCCCATAGGCTCTCCTGAAAAGCGCCAATATCCAGAATATCCACTACCAGCAAATCACCCGGCTCAGCGCCCTCCACACCCACAGGGCCAGAGAGGAAATGCACCTGCGACAAATCCACATCGCGCACATCATCGGCGCAGTCGTCGTTTTTAATTTGGCCGCCAGTCCAGTCGTAACATTCAATAATAAAATCGTCGCCCGGCTTGACCGTTTTCACCATGGGAATATCCGGGTGCCAACGGTTGTGGATCATTTCGTTTTCGTAGGGGGATTTGCTTAAATCTATTTTGATAATGGTTTCGGCCATGGTGCTGACTCCTTTAAGTGGGACAAAGAATTGTCACGGGACAGGGTCAGTATCCAATTGCGGGGGAGCAGCAACAATACGACAAATAGCGCGGCTGACTACGCTATTTGACGTATGGACTACACAGGGAAAAACAGATCAAGACTGTGGCTTGCCTGCCTGCTCCTGATACTCGGTGGGAGTCATGTTGGTGATTTTTTTAAAGGCGCGATAAAAGGTAGATTTACTGTTGAAACCCGCATCCGCCATCACATCCAACATAGACAGTTTGGCATTGCTATTGGTCAGAATATCCGCGGCTTTTTTCACCCGGAAATTATTGATGTAATCAAAAAAGTTTTGTTTGCCCGTGCGATTAATGGCCGATGAAATTTTGCGCGCAGAAATACCGGTAATCTCCGCCAATTGCTCCAGGGTGAGATCAGGGTCCAAAAATAACTCGCGCTCCAGCATCAAGTGATTGAGTTTTTCCATAATGCCCGGGTCAATATTATCGACCTCTTTATGTTCGCCCGGCTCCACCTTTTCTTCAGCGGGAGCCAGCGTGTATCCAATAGTGACATGCGCCATGCTGTAAACCACCAGCGCATTCACAAAAATCGCGTTGAATACATTGCCGGATATACCTATCACATTACCCAACCACATGGAGGAACTGAACAGGGTAATCAGGTAGGAGATAAATACCCAAAACCAGATCATCAGGAAGCCGCCCACCAGCATGGTGAGCCAGAACATATCAATGTTTTCAATATTGGAATAGCGCTGTTTCAGCTCTTCTTTGTAGCGCACCAGCAACAGTAGACAAGCCACACCGTACCCCACGTACAAAATATTGCGCACCCACAAATGCACTTGATAAATCGGGTTGCTGTAAAGCAGCCCAAATTGGGTGATGCCCAACTCGCGCCCCTCGTCGCCCAAACTCAAATAAAGTGCGGCAATTAATACCGGAAAGAGAGCAAGTGGAATGAAATGCAATAAATCTTTGCGAGAAAAAACATAATCGGCATATAAAAGTGATTTGACGTAGAAATAGAGTGTGGGTGCCGCGAGGTAAACGCTAAATTTCAAACAATAAAAAATATGTACATGTCCGGAAAGGTAAACATGTTTAATACTGGGGCTCCAATAGATCATCGCATCCAGCGCATCCAACCCCAGCGCCATGAGAAAAAAAGCGAGGAAAATATTGGCCTGTCGTTTGCCAATCCTTGCCACCAATAGCAGTATGGCAAACAAAAAAGACTGAAAAATAATCAGAATGACTGGAACGTCATTAAAACTTAACACGAGTTTATCCACGGTTGATCTTCTCTCTAATTATAAGAATTTATTATCGGTATTGAATCGCTGTAGCCGCATTGCCGTCTATTCAACAATATACGGGGTTTACCAGAAGTCTGCAAAAAATGCCTGCCGTAAGTGCGGCTAAAAACCCGATTGTGCAAACACTGTGATTCCTGATGTTTGCTGCGAACACCTTTGCAGTTGTTGCGTCTCACTATCACTTGATGACAATTCACCACTGCGAGGCAATTTAATATGATTATTAAACTCTTAAAAATGATCGGCGTTATCGGGGTATTACTGCAGAGTTTTGCCCATCCGGTATACGCCGCTGACCAACAGCGACCACTGCGCGAAGACCATCAACAGCGCGAGCAAAGTCACCCCGGTCCACCAGAGGCAGCGCTGCTGGCCTGTAAAGGTCTGAACGAAAATGATGTCTGTGCATTTGCCGGGCGCAATGATGAGATGATCAATGGTGTCTGTGCACTTCCGCCGCGATTTACCGATTCAAGTGCGCTCGCCTGCAAACCGGAACACATGCCCGACCACCCCAATATGGAGCCTCCGGCAGATAGAGAGGATTGATAAGAAAAAAATAGACCTGATAAAAAAGCCAGCGATTGCCCGAGACTAGCAAACGCTGGCAGGAAACTTTTGCTGAATGAGGTTTACACCGATAAATAAGCGGCGACCTTGGCTTCATTCACCGTTGCACGCAGTTCTTCATGAACAATTTGCCCCTTTTCAATCACCAAAATGCGGTCGGCAATATCCAGTGCAAAACTTAATACTTGTTCCGATACCACGATAGATAAACCACGCTGGTCGCGAATCATTTTTAACGTGCGGCCCATCTCGCGAATAATAGAGGGCTGGATTCCCTCGGTCGGTTCATCCAGAAATAACATTTTGGGGTCGCTGGCTAATGCGCGCGCAATCGCTAATTGTTGTTGCTGGCCGCCCGATAAATTACCGCCGCGCCGGTTGCGCATTTCAAGCAGCACTGGAAACATGTCATAAAGTTCGCGTGGCACCGAGCGGCGTTTAGTAGTGGTTAAACCTGTTTCGATATTTTCTTTCACCGTCATGCTGGAAAAAATCATTCGACCCTGGGGTACAAAACCAAAACCACTGGCGACACGCTGATAACTTTTTAATTGGCTGACTTCTTTACCGTCCAATTTTACGCTGCCGCTACTGCTGGGAATAACACCCATTAAGGATTTCATCAGCGTGGTTTTACCCATGCCGTTGCGCCCCATGACTGCTACAATTTCGCGCGGTTTAACTTCAAAATTCAAACCGTGTAACACTTCACTTTGGCCATAACTGACCCGGTAATCGGCTACAGATAACATAAGTATTTACTCCGTCGGATTTGCTGTTATTGCCACGCCGTGATTAATGCCCCAAATAGACTTCAATCACTTTTGGGTCATTCTTCACTTTATCCACCGAACCTTCGGCCAGGATTTTGCCCTGATGCAGTACGGTTACCTTGTCGGCAATCTGCGCCACAAATTGCATATCATGTTCAATTACAATGACCGAGCGGTCTTTGATAATACTGCGCAGCAATTCAGCCGTTTGCTGCCGTTCGCCCACCGACATACCGGCCACAGGTTCATCCAGCATTAGCAAGTCCGGGTCTTGCATTAACAACATGCCAATTTCCAACCACTGTTTTTGCCCGTGGCTTAGTAATTCAGCCTGCCGATCCAACTGATCGCCTAAAAAAATCATATTGGCAATTTCATGGACTTTGTTTACCACTTCTTCATCGCGTTTAAACACTAGTGCGCCAAACACCGAACGCCCACGTGGAAATGAAATCTCCAAATTTTCAAATACAGTTAAATCACCATAAATCGATGGGGTTTGAAATTTTCGTCCGACACCGGCTTTCACTATGTCGTGCTCTTTCATTTTTGTGAGTTCTTTATTGCGGAATTTAATAGAGCCTTCAGTAGCTTTGGTGCGACCACAAATCAAATCCAGCACCGTGGTTTTACCCGCACCATTGGGGCCAATAATTACGCGGATTTCATTTTCATCCACATAAAAACTCAAATCATTTACCGCTTTAAAGCCGTCAAAGGATACGGTGAGCCCCTCCACCGCCAATACAAAGTCTGTATTACTCATGGAGTGCTCCTTGTGGCATAGTTTGGGAATCCGCAGCTGATTTCTTTATTTCGGTGTTTTTAATCGGCGCGTGTTGCGTATCAGCCTTTTGCGCTTCAACAGAGACCAGCGGCAGTGCTTTTTTGGCAAAAAGTTTATCCATTAATGCATCCACCTTGGGTGCGGCATAGGTGTTGTATAACCCTGCCAAACCGTTGGGAAATGCCATTACCACGGCGATAAATAAACCGCCCATGGCAAACAACCACAGCTCCGGGAAACTTTCCGAGAAAGACGTTTTAGCAAAGTTCACCACCAGTGCACCATACACCGCACCAATAATGGAGAGTCGCCCACCTACCGCACAGAAAATTACCATCTCAATGGAAGGCACTATACCTACCAGGGTTGGCGACATAAAACCTACTTGCAAGGTAAAAAGCGCACCGCCAATTGCAGCAAACACCGCGCCGACACAAAAAACAAATATTTTAAAGTTGGAAACGTCGTAGCCGGAAAAGCGCACCCGATCTTCTTTATCGCGCATGGCCACCAATAAACGGCCCAATTTACTTTTGCGAATAAATTGCGCGATAAACAAACACACAAACAGCATAAATACACAAAGGAAATAAAATACATATTTGGCGTTGTCGGTGCGAATATCCCAACCGTGCAAGGTGCGCAAATCAGTCATACCGTTAACGCCACCGGTATAACCCTGCTGACCAATAATTAAAATAGTGAGAATCGCTGCAATCGCTTGGGTAATAATCGCAAAATAAACACCACCAACCCGGCGTTTAAACATGGCAACACCAATGATGTAACCGAGCAGACTGGGCAGTACGATAATGGCCAGCAAAGTAAAACCAAAACTGTGGAAGGGCTGCCAGAAAAACGGCAGCTCGGTCAGTTGGTTCCAATCCATAAAATCAGGAATACCGGGCGTGGATTGGATTTTGGTACTTTCTGGATCAGAGGCCTCCAGCTTTAAAAACATCGCCATGGCGTAGCCGCCCAATCCAAAAAATACCCCCTGCCCCAAACTTAAAATGCCGCCGTAACCCCAGCAGAGCACCAGCCCTACCGCAACAAAGGCATAGGTTAAATATTTGCCCACTAAATTGAGGCGGAAAATATCCAGACTCAGCGGCAACACCACCACTAAAATAAACGCAAGTACTACAAAACCCAGCATCTCTTTTTTGGGTAAGAAGGACGCCATTGACTGACTCGATAGCATGGAAGACATAATCATCGACTCCTGTTAGCGACGCACTTTGAGAGTGAATAAACCTTGTGGGCGCAACATCAGAATTACCACTACAAACAAGAGTGTTAATACTTTGGACATGGAACCGCTCATAAAAAATTCCATCGTGGATTGCGCTTGGGAAATACTGAATGCCGAGGCGATAGTGCCGAGCAAACTGGAGGCGCCGCCAAAGACGACAACAAGGAAAGTGTCCACAATATAAAGCTGGCCAGAGGTTGGGCCAGTAGAACCAATCATGGTAAAGGCGCTGCCCGCCACACCGGCAATACCGCAACCCAATGCAAAGGTAATGCGATCCACTTTCGCGGTATTAATACCAACAGCACCTGCCATCGGGCGATTTTGTACTACGGCACGCACCTGTGTGCCCCAGCGTGAGCGATACATTAACAGTGCAACCGCGAGCGAAATGCCCAAGGCCAAACACATCACAAACAAACCATTTATCGGTAATTCAATTGTTTCGGTAAGCTGATAAGAACCCATTAACCAATCCGGCAGGGTCACGCCTACTTCGCGCGCACCAAATACAGTGCGATACAGTTGTTGCAGAATTAAACTTAGCCCCCAAGTGGCGAGCAATGTATCCAGTGGTCGATTATATAAATGCCGGATCATCGACCACTCCACTAGCGCCCCCAGTGCAGCAGCGGCGATAAACGCGAGGATCATCGCGAGGATAAAATAAATGCTGAAAAAATCCGGTAAATAAGTAGAGAAAACATTGGACGTTAAATAAGTGACATAGGCACCGAGAATCATGAACTCGCCGTGCGCCATGTTAATCACGCCCATCTGCCCAAAAATAATGGCAAGCCCGAGGGCCATGAGCACAAACACCGAAAATAAAATCAATCCTGCTACACCTTGCATGGCAAAGATCGACAATAATTCCGAGCTACTGTATTCAGCAAACATAGCTGCACCTCATCTCGAATAAAAACTTCTTGGTTAACTGCTTGGATCGAGGAAAAACAACCAGCCCGAAGGCTGGTTGTACCTGGTTTTATTGATAACCTTTCGGGAACGGATCTGGTTCGATCAACTCGGCGGTTTCAAATACCACATCGTATTGACCATCGGCGCGCGCATGACCGATTCGGGTTTTAGACCAGAGGTGATGATTGGGGTGAATTTTCACGTAGCCTTCCGGCGCGGTGGTTAACTCAATACCGGGTGATGCAGCGCGCACTTTATCGATATCAAACGAACCCGCTTTTTCCACTGCCGCTTTCCACAACCAGGGGCCGAGGTACGCTGCCTGGGTTACGTCGCCAATCACTGTGTCTTTGCCCCACTTGGCTTTAAAGTCAGCAACAAATTTTTTGTTGTTGTCGTTCGGCAAGCTTTGGAAGTATTTCATCGCGGCGTAAGCGCCTTGCATGTTCTCGCCACCAATACCGAGGATTTCATCTTCAGTTACCGAAATGGTGAGCACCAGTGGTTTTTCTTTGGTCATATCAATACCGGCCGCTTTTAATTGTTTATAGAAGGCCACGTTAGAACCACCTACTACAATCGCGTAAATAACATCCGGCTTTTTGAGTTTGATTTTGTTTATGACCGAGTTAAATTGGGTGTGACCCAGTGGATAATATTCTTCACCCACTACACTCAAGCCCAATTTTTCAATATGCTTGCGCGCAATTTTGTTAGAAGTGCGTGGCCAAATGTAATCTGAACCCAAGAGGTAAAACGATTTGGCGCCCTTGGTTTTGGTTACCCAATCAATGCCCGCAATAATTTGTTGGGTTGCTTCCTGACCGGTGTAGATCACGTTGGGCGATTGCTCCAAACCTTCATAAAAGGTGGGGTAATACAACATGCCGTTGTACTGTTCAAAAATCGGTAGTACCGCTTTGCGCGAAGCAGAAGTCCAGCAGCCAAATACTGCCGCCACTTTATCGTTCACCAATAATTTTTTGGATTTTTCAGCAAAGGTTGGCCAATCACTGGCCCCGTCTTCCTGAATGTATTCAATCTTGCGACCGAGCACACCACCCATAGCGTTGATCTGCTCAATTGCCAATTTTTCTGCTTGCACCGAGCCAGTTTCACTAATCGCCATAGTGCCGGTAACTGAGTGCAATATACCCACTTTCACGGTGGTATCAGTCACTGCAAGGCCAGTGGTATTCACTTCCGCCTGTGCACCGCTAAACGCCAGCGAAGCAGCAAGGGTTAATAAACATTTTTTCCAGGGTTTTGAACGCGCGCTTTTTACCGGCGCGGTTGATGGCAAGGTCGTAGTCATGGTCATTCCTCAGATAGTTAAACTAGCTAATAAGTTAAACAAGCCAAAAAGTTAAACAAAATCGTTAAACGTTTTCGGTTCACAGAGCGGTTGTAAAAACAATGCGCAAAAAAGTTTTGAATCCACTGAGTTGGTCTTCCACCGAGACATTGCCCTGAAGCGGGAGCAATCTCTACGTGGCTCAATGTAAGTCCGGGGAGGAGCAATCACCATTCGATAAATGACACAGGCCACTACGTCATTTAACGCAGTGGCAAAAAAGGCGAGTTGGTACAGCAATTGAAAGCAATAGAAGAAAGCGATGGTGTCCGGGCAAAACCATCGAAAATACTGACCAGAACAGCACTATAAAAAAGTCAGGGCGCAGGTATGCACCAAAATACGACAGCCAGTTAATGGCTTGCATGAAAATAAAGCAGAGCAGATACCCAAAGCGCAGCAATTAAAAATGGCAGCGACACTATGACAGCCAAACAACATATATTTCGTGTGCGGCGCAATTACAACCAGTGGGTGGCCAACCAAACCCTGGAGGATTACGCGCTGCGCTTCACCGCTAAAAGTGCGCGCAGATGGTCGGCCGCGAGGGTGGCTACTACGGCGTTAGGAGCGATTTCGTTTCTCGCACTGGAGGCCATAGGCGGTGCAATTACCTTGCACTATGGATTTAATAACGCCGTCGCCGCCATTCTCGCTGTGAGCGCGATTATTTTTCTCACCGCCATTCCTATCAGCTACTACGCCGCAAAATACGGTGTGGATATAGATTTGCTCACCCGTGGCGCCGGTTTTGGTTATATAGGCTCCACCATCACCTCGCTGATTTACGCTTCCTTCACCTTTATTTTTTTCGCACTGGAAGCGGCCATTATGGCCATGGCCCTGGATTTATTATTTGGCATTCCACTCGCCTGGGGCTATTTAATTAGCTCGGTAGTTATTATCCCACTGGTCACCCACGGCATTACCTTTATCAGTCGCTTTCAATTGTGGACCCAGCCGCTATGGGTGCTGCTACAGCTACTACCGTTCGTGTTTATTATTTATGCCGACGCCAGTGCGGTGGAGAGCTGGACTGCATTTAATGGGTTAAACGCTGCGGAAACCACAGCACCCGACGGCGTCAATATTTTATTGTTTGGCGCGGCATCCGCAGTGATATTTTCGCTGATCGCACAAATTGGTGAACAGGTAGATTTTTTGCGATTTCTCCCCGAACCCAAACCGCAAACCCGCTGGCGCTGGTGGGCCGCATTAATTGCCGGCGGCCCGGGCTGGATTGTGATTGGTGCAATTAAAATCCTCGCCGGATCTTTTCTTGCAGTATTGGCACTCAACCACGGTATCAACAGCGAAGAAGCCGCCGACCCGACGCGTATGTATATGGTGGCATTCTCTTACATCGCCAGCTCACCGGAAGTCGCATTGGCGGTGGCCGGTATTTTTGTAATTCTCAGCCAATTAAAAATTAACGTCACTAACGCTTATGCCGGCTCCATCGCCTGGTCTAATTTTTTTTCGCGCTTAACCCACAGTCATCCCGGTCGCGTTGTGTGGCTGGTATTTAATGTCGCCATTGCACTGCTGCTCATGGAACTGGGCGTTTATCGCGCACTGGAACAAACCCTGGGCTTTTACGGAATAGTGGCTGTGGCTTGGCTGGGCGCGTTGGTAGCGGATTTAATTATTAATAAACCCCTCGGGCTGAGCCCAAAACATATCGAATTCAAACGCGCCCATTTGTACGACATCAACCCTGTCGGGGTTGGTGCAATGGTGCTGGCATCCCTGGTGGGAATTATTTGCCACGCCGGTGTGCTGGGCGATATTGCCCAGGCACTATCACATTTTATCGCCTTGTTACTGGCACTTATCTGTGTGCCGGTAATTGCACTTATGACAGGCAGTCGCTACTACCTGGCGCGGCCGGTTTTTAACGCGGGTGATGCGGCAACAGCCAGCAAGAGCACTATTAATTATTCCCCGCTGACGATAAAAAATCGGGAAGATGCCACCGCGTCTTGCTGTATTTGTGAACACAAATTTGAACGGGAGGATATGACCCACTGCCCCGCTTATGCCGGTGATATTTGTTCGCTCTGTTGTTCATTGGATGCACGCTGTAACGATTACTGCAAACCTGAAGCAAATTACACCCAACAATTGCGCCAGTTTTTTTCTTATTTTTTACCTGCATCGGTAAATGCCAATATTAATTCGCGCCTGGGCCACTTTATTATTTTGGTGGCGATTATTAATGGCCTCTCGGCGATTCTATTATCATTAATTTATTTTCAAACACCCATCGATGCACCGGAAACCGCTGCACTGCTGGAAGCAACACTCTGGAAAGTATTTTTTCTGCTGGTGATTATTACCGGTGTAGTGAGTTGGCTGTTTGTATTGGCCCATGAAAGCCGGGTGGTTGCACAGGAGGAATCACAGCGACAAACCCGTTTATTAATGGAGGAAATTGAAGCCCACGAACGCACTGACCGTGCACTGCAAACGGCCAAAGAGCAAGCCGAAGCCGCCAACCTCGCCAAAAGCCGTTACCTCACCGGTATCAGTCACGAGTTGCGCTCACCGTTAAATGCGGTATTGGGTTACGCACAACTGCTGGAAAAAGCTACAGACATTCCCGCCAATCGCAAAGAAGCCTTAGCGGTGATTCGCCGCAGCGGTGAGCACCTTGCCGATTTAATTGAAGGCCTGTTGGATATTTCCAAAATAGAAGCCGGGCGATTGGATTTACACCGCGATCAGGTTCGCCTTGCGCAATTAATTGAACAACTGGTGCACATGTTTCGCCTGCAAGCAGAAGCCAAAGGGCTGGAGTTTATTTACCAATGCACAGACCACCTGCCCGAATTGGTACGCACCGATGAAAAGCGGCTCCGTCAGATTCTGATTAATTTACTTTCCAACGCGGTGAAATATACCCACAAAGGCAAGGTCATTTTTAAACTGCGCTATCGCAGCCAGGTTGCCGAATTTACGGTGACTGATACCGGCGAAGGCATTGCAGCAGAAAATATTGAACGCATTTTCCGCCCTTTTGAGCGAGTACATCGCCCCGGCTCCACCGCAACAGGCACCGGTTTGGGTTTAACAATTACCCGCCTGCTGTGTGAAATTATGGGCGGAGATATTGCAGTAACCAGCAAACTGGGTGAAGGCAGCCAATTCAAAGCGAGTTTAATGCTGGCAAGTATTGCCAACCCACAGCGCGAAATTACCAGCCCACCGGTGCAAACTATTTATGGCTATCGCGGTCGCATGCGCAAACTACTCTTGGTGGATGACGATGCGAGCCATCGTCAACTCATGCGCGCCATGCTCGCACCGCTGGGCTTTGAATTAACCGATATGGACAACCCACTGGACGTTGCTGGCTATTTGCAACAGCAAATGGCACAAGGCCAACAGCCGGATTTAATTATGCTGGACGTATCCATGCCGGGCATGAGCGGTTGGCAATTGGCAGAACAATTGCGCGCGCAGGCATTTAGCGGCCCGATCATCATGGTGTCGGCCGATGCCAGTGAAGGTAAATCCCACAGCGACACTCCTGAGCAGGCACCGCACAATGCCTATGTGATCAAACCCGTGCGCCTACCACTGTTACTGGATCATTTGGGCAACCTGCTCAATCTCACCTGGTGCTATGAGCAAAGCAACGGCAATAACAGCAGCAGTAATACAGAACCAATGCGCAGCAACTTGATCACTAGCGACAAACTCCCCTTCAACACCCAAACCAATAACCGCATAACAATCACACAGGAAAAATTGCAACACCTAAAACAATTGGCTGCAATTGGCCACAAAAAGGGGTTGCTGGAAGCGCTGGTACAACTCACGCGCGAATGCGCGGGTGAAGCAACTGATTGGCTGACGGAATTGCAGCGCCTGAGTGCGCAATTCCAATTTGAGAAAGTCATTGAAATGATTGATGAGCAACTTTCCGGTGAGTTAACTCACTAAGCGGAGCAAGGCATGATGAACAACAGCAATGTCGTACTGGTAGTAGATGATTCCATCGACAGCATTCATATGCTGAACGATGTTTTGGAGGATGCAAAATTTACCGTACTGGTTGCACTGGAAGGCACACAAGCACTCACCATTACCCAAAATATTCGCCCGGATATTATTTTACTCGATGCTGTTATGCCCAATATGGATGGCTTTGAAACCTGCAAGCGGTTGAAACAAAACCCGCAGCTCGCTGACGTACCCATTATTTTTATGACCGGCTTAAGCGATACCGAACACATAGTAATGGGCTTGGGTGCTGGCGGCGTGGATTACATTACCAAACCGATTAAGGCCGACGAATTAATCGCGCGTATGCAAGTGCATTTAGCCAATGCGCGCATCACCCAAAGCGCACGCGCCGCACTGGATACCGCCGGTCAATATTTATTTACGATCAATGCGCAAGGCAATTTGGTGTGGGCCACCCCCCAGGTGTATCAATTGCTGGATACCTCTGGCGCCACACGCGATTCCATCGCCCTCACCCCTGCTATTTCGCAACAGCTGCGCGATTGGTTAAGCCATAAACCCGAAACTGGCCGGCAACTCAGCCTGCAGCAACTACAGCAGGAACTCTCGGTAGAAATGTTGAATTTAATCGACGGCAAAGAATACCTGCTGCGCCTGACACCAGCCCACAAACCAGCTGACGACACCCAATCCCTCAAACAACAATTCGCCGTCACCGGCCGCGAAGCCGATGTACTCTTATGGATCGCCAACGGCAAAACCAACCGCGAAATCGGCCAGATTTTAGAAATGAGCCCACGCACAGTGAATAAACATTTAGAGCAGATATTTAAAAAACTGGGCGTGGAAAATAGAACCTCGGCAGCGGCAGTAGCGATTAAATGTTTGGCGCGCGGGTGAGTAAACTGATGAGTAAATTATTGGCCAGCTGCAAACAATTTTCGCTCGGCGAATTTTGAAAACTGACACATGATTTAAAATAAGTGGGCTCTGGAAGCCCACATCGGAATTATCATTCCTGTTAGTAACTGGTCCAACCTCCGTCAGTCGCAAAAGTAGCGCCGGTGAAATTCGATGCCTCATCAGATAACAGAAATAACATCATCGATACCTGCTCCCAAACAGTAGCCGAGCGATTATTTTTGTCAGCATAAGCTAAAATGCTCTGGGTTTTGATACTCCCCATTTTTGGCCCGGCTTCTTTCATTGCTTCCTTCACCAAAGCACCGGCACGCGCCACCATGGGAGTATCGGTTGCGGCCATATTAACGGAGTTAACACGAATACCGTAAGGCGCGTAATCTATCGCTGCGTTCCGTGTTAAACCATTTACTGCATGTTTACTAGCCACATACGCTGGGTTACCCGATAAACCTGTCAATCCAGCGATAGAACCAACATTTACTATAGCCCCACCATTTCCCTGCAAAATCATTTGGTTTAATTCAGCGCGCATACTACGAAAAACACCAGTAGCATTACTGCGAAATACATTGTCCCAATATTCATCGGTTGCTTGGTGTATTGGCGCAAACACTAAGGATTTTTGTTTCTTGTAATCAATAGGATCGCCCGAGTAAACACCATCCATAACACCCGCATTATTCACCGCCGCATCAAGTCGACCAAAACGTTTCACCGCCAGGGCTACCATCTGCTCACACAGCTGAGTTTTACTCACGTCACCATGTAAAAAAACAGCCTGCCCACCGGAGTCAACAATCCCCTTAATTGTTTGTTTTCCTAAATCTTCTATCCAATCTACGCCCACCACATTCGCGCCCTCACGAGCAGCCCTGACCGCCAACGCCGCGCCCATTCCTCGTGCGCAGCCCGTTATCAAAATTGTCTTTCCCTTAAACCGGTTTGGAACGAAAGTATCCTCCGGTGTTGGCTTGATATCCTTGATACCGACAGACGGTTTGGGTGCCGTTGGCACTTGAGCAAAACCACTGGCTGCCACAGATGCAGAAGCAACCAAGGCACTGAATTTAAGCAAATCACGACGTTCCATAACACTCTCCCGGTTAATGTTGCCTACCTATTTAATTAACAGCCAACGCAAAACAAATCGCTTTCACATCACTTCTTACTAAATCGGTTTTATTCAACTTATTCCTGCCACTTCAAAAACGTGCGATAACAAGTGCACTAGCGCTAATCCAATCGCTATAGTCATCGTTCAATGCATCTCTAACAGCCTCCCCAGGTTTGGTATAGGCAGCTGAAAATACAAAAATCAAACTGGCCGAGGATATATATCTTGCCGTCAGATTTATTTCCCTGCCCAGATCTCTGGAAGAAAGCACAGATAATGCCTGCGCACCGCCCAGATTATTAGGATTGTCCGCCATAAAAAACCATAGCTGCGGAGTCAACTCCAACTGTGGAGAAATATTTAGCCGCCCCATAATTCGATGACCAATAACATTGGAAGTTTGTACCACTTTGTATTGATTGAGTCCTTGTACCCATTCATCACCCGCGCCGCCAGCAAATAATGGATCCCAACGCTCAAAGCTTGAAGTGTCAGGTTTATCTCCGGTAAAGCGCGAGTAACGGTAACTAACAGCAGGGCGCCACACCAGACCGGAAAATCGATAACCAACTTCCATGTACCCTGCATAGGCTTTCATATCAAAGTCTTGGTGCGACTGACGAGCCAATTCCGCCTGTGCGTAAAAACCTGATTGATTTGTTGGTGGGTCGTAGGCAAAACGTAGGTCTGCTAATTCAAGTCCATCACGGGACAAAACAGCCGTCTCGGTAAAGTAAGAAAAATTGGATTCTGGCACCCACAAATACATCGCCCCGACTCTGAAATCAGATGCAACGCGACTCTCGTAATTAATTCCGCGAATAACAGTCCTTGAATCAAGCTCTTCAAGTTCGTCAGGATCAAATTGAAACAGTTCCAACTTATGTTCATCGTGAATCAACTGCATCAGCAACAGCTGGTCGGCTGCATTACGAGGGTTTGACTGCAACGCTGCTCGTTCACCGCCATTCGCTGATCCCAACCGCAAAATCATACCGTTATCGACTTGAAAGGCTTTTCGCCCAACGAGCACATTGATCTGTCGCAAGCCTCCTTGTTCTGTCGTGCTATTTCCTGTGAAACCTAAATATGCATCTTCAACATCTAGATGTGCGCGCGTTTCATCGGTAAAAAGCTCAGGCCCCCAGGAACCTGAAGCTATAAAAGTCGCACCGACAAATCCGGAAATCCTTTCATTAAAAGCATGTAAACCATAAGTACCAGCTTCTACACTGGACTCCAACCAAGTGTCGGGTGAGCTGCTTTCGCCAGATGGAGAAAGCGCCAAGGGATTACCGGCCGTCAGTACATCAGGACGGCCAAAAAAAGCGTTGGAATTTGAAAAAACCATGGATTTATTTTCCAGCTTACCTTGCAGTATTGTCTTATCGTCTGCATAAAAGGTTGGAAATTCGCTCAAATTGCCATCGACTAAAACACCTATTGGCTTATTCGAAAGCTGGCTGACTTTATCGGTAATAATGATGTCAAGCACCAATTCAACCTGACCATTCGCAGCAAGCCTTGGGGTATAACTAGCGCTTTTAACGAAATTCAAGCGCTTCACTTTGTTCAACATGAGGGCACTTAAACTCGCGTCATAATGACCACCGGGGTATATACCAAATGCTTTTAGTACAGCATTTTTATATGCAGAATTTTGTTGCTGTGAATTATCAAATTTCACAGTCACAGACACGAGGCGCCGCCCAACCAAATCCCCCTCACCAGTATCAGCTACTGAAACAACAGTAGTTCCCATCACCGATAAGAGGCATAAAAATGCTGTAATAAAATTGCGCCACCGAAGGCTCACCATCTTAACTACACCAGAGTGATCCAGCACTTTGCTCGCCATCCCAAGAAACCTCACAGTGTTCAACCCATACCTTAAAGACAATTAGCCCTGCTTAATTCATGCCAATGCCCGACTCAAATGAAACGAGGACAAAGCCAACTTCAGCCAGACTTTCCCATGAATCACATTAGACTATTAGCTTTTCAGTCGCAAAATAAATCATGTAAGCCTCAGCACGCCCAATACCCAAGCAACTGCTTTGCATAGTGAATTCACATCAGGAAGATAATTCAAGAAATTGGGCGTGGAGAATAGAGCCTCGGCAGCGGCAGTAGCGATTAAATGTTTGGCGCGCGGGTGAAACCTGCCTTTTATGAAAAGCAGGTTTTTGCCATCAAATATTTTTAATTTTACAGGGCGAGCCTCAAGAAATAAGCCGCCAAGCGGCGGCTCTCGGCAAGGAAATTAGCATCAGCACTACTGTAGGTTGCCGGTGAAGAACGAACCGCAACACCGAGGACTGCGTCTTCTATACATTATTTAGTAGCAATTTATGCACAAAACTACCACGCCTGAGAAAATATATAGAAGAAGCTATGCAGAAAATACCGTTAGTTAATGGCGTCCAGTTAATATTTTGAAGGTGTATGGTTTTAGCTCCATCAGCACCTATAGTAACGGACGGTTCAATTGAAATGTGAACCAACAAATGTATTGCTAACTGATAAATGAAATACAAGGAAAAAATTATCAGTATTACCCCGATAAATCTAATTAGTAGCCAAGCTAAATTCTCTTTGGTCATTCTATTTCCTTGGGTTTCCATAAAAAAGCAGTAGAAAAACCCGATACCCCCAGAATTCATCCACAGCCAATTGATTAACAATTTATTAGCCAACTTTGCCTAAGTGTTTTCCGATTTTCAATTCTTCTTATTCAAGAAATGCATTACGTACTAAAAAATTCGGTATCAACGGCCATATTCAGTGCAATCCGGTGATGAAGAAATTTTATAAAAAGCTCGTCGAGCAGGGTAAGCACAAGAAGGTTGCGCTTGCAGCCTGCATGCAAAAATGATGACAATTCTAAATGCCATGGCGCGAAATAATTGCGAGTGGCAAGCTAACTAGATTTGCGTTTCAGGTATTGATTTTCTACCACAGTCGCTTGTTAGAGAATTTATGGATCACTTTTTCTCCGAACAACACGAACCCCTCCTGAATAAAGAAATTCAGGAGCCTCTTTTGTAACATAAAGAACGCCGCTTAACGGGCCGACAACAAATGATACTGACCTAAACCCTGACTCCGCTATTTTTTTTGAGCTTTGCAATGGAGTTTTAACATATGGACGAGAATGAAAAAGCTCAATGTAGAAAAGAAGATCAATTTGTTGCTTCACTTCAGAAGAGTACTTTTCTGAAGGCTTTTCAATTTCACATTCGATTAATTGAGATATTTCAGTGTAAGTAATGTCAGTTGGTGAATAAACTTCGAATAAATCTCCCGCTTTTTCTGCGGATCTTGCTTTTTTCAATAGCTTTTTAAACTCTCCATCCGGCTCTCTATCATATTTCCTTTTTATTTCAAAAGAGGCTTCTCTAAAAACTATGTCGGGCGGCTCCTTTGCAGAACTAATTAATTCTGCCTCAGAGAAAGAAACCCCTAGGTTTGATAAAAATTCATTCGCAATCCAAGATTCCATTTTTGGCTTGCTAGCGGACTTAAATAGATCAACTGTTTCCTCCAAATAACGAACTGAACTTTCAATCAATTCTTTTTCAGGGTCATCGTTATGGGTCATATTTTCTCTAACCTTAAGCACAACGGCAGTTTGTAAGTTGCGCACTGTGGAATAATTTTGCGCAGCAAAACCACAAAAGCGCGACTTACAAACTGTCCAGCCGCGCAGCGGCGTGTTGCTGCGCCTTGTTAGCATTATATGCCGTTAACCATTATTTGCCGATTTTGTGCTTCTATAACTTGCGAACAAATTTCACTTGGCAGATCGATAATTTGTATTTCAACATTTAGGGCTTTAGCTGCACCTGCAAGCCAAGAGCGACCTGCCAATTTACGTGCTGCGGCTCCGTTAGAAAAACAAAGTATTTTTCTAACTTTACAACCTTTATAAATTTCATAAAAATGCATTTTCAGAATATCTGATGCCAATTTGTCAGGTTGAGAACCTTTTAATTCTCCTATGCGAGCATAAATTTCACATACAACTTTATGCTCCTCATCCAAGCCGTCTAGTTGAACCTTGATTCCGTCATTGAGAAGGACTTGAGCTGGTTTTAAGTTTAAACCAAGTTTTTGATTTAGAGCTTGAAGCATGAAAGGTTCTGCTAGTTGCTGTACATCAGAGCTTGATGAATGCACAAATTTCTCCGTTATTTCATGCTAACAGTTTATTAAACGGCTCAAGCCGTATATCACCCAGCCGCATATCTTTTTATGGCGGGCACCTTTTACTCAAAAAGATACTGCTGATTCAATCACTTGGCGAGCTGCTTGTATATATCAATTATTAAAAAACCGGCGCGAGCATGGATGCTGCCTCGGTTATTGCTTTATGCGATATTTTTTACTACAGATAACCTACTGTTTTTAAAAATATTAATCTTGGGAGCAGATAAACAAGAAGGTGATATGCGGCACGAGCAGGTTATCAGGATTAGTGCAGCTAATTAAAACAGGGAGGGGGGCTGGATACATGCACTCGCGGTGATGATGGAAAATGGTGGATGCCGTTTGTGCGGCACCCACCCTATGTGGGAAATATTATTGTACGGGTTTAATTTGGAAGCGCTGTCCGTTGCTGTTTAGCCATTGGGCTTGGGCGAAGTTAGTGAAGTCTGCCACGCCGCCGTGAGCTAAATCGATTACCAGTGTACTTTTACGGTTGGCGAGTTTTACGGTGCCGTCAGCTACAAACTCTAGTTGCCATTGGGTGTAATCCTCTCCGCAACTTGCCAGCTCGATATTAGTACCCGGAACAATAGATTTGTTTGCAACAGCAATACATTGCTGGTTATTCACGCTGGACTGGATATAAAAATAACCTTCCTCTGCGGCGGCAAACTTCCAGCGTTGGTTAGTTTTATTTAACCATTCCTGTTGCGCAATATTGTCACCAGCCGCAACTGCTGCATCCGCTTTATTCTGCACGCTAATAGCTTTACCGCTTTGAATACTGGTGATGGCATTTTCACCTTGTGGTTGTAATGCCCATTGTGCACAAGCAGATTTTGGCTCGATAAATTGTGGAATATCCTCAACTGATTTTTGCACTTCTTTTGGCGCGGTCTCTTTGCAATCTGCAAAGCGTAACTCTTCCTGGGTTTGTGCATTTACCAGTGCAACCCAACCTTTAATATAAGGTTTAATTTGCCATTGCTGGCAGAGTTGGTTGTGCCAAGGTACACTGCTCAACCCTGCATCGGTAATCGCGCACTGCTCGCCGCCGGCGGTGAGGAATAACCCGCTTGGTGTTACCAAACGATAATTGCCGTTGGTGGTGTAGTCCAGGTTCCAGATCGAACTGGAATTATTGCTCACGGCATCCGCGCAGCTCGCCGCGGAAATTTTTCCGCTGTTATCGGCAACCACACAGGTGTTATCCGCTTTGCTTACCAGAGATATTTGAGTGGCTTGCACTTTAGTGACGAGCGGGCCGTTTTCACCGGAGGGAGATGCCACAGGCACACCGGCAGCAACAGGCTCGCCAAAATTTGGGGTGCCATCTTCATTCCAGGTAAATTTTTGTGCGCGCACTGAGCGAGTGCTGGTGCAACCTTCCAATTCGCTGGCGTTACCGTGGTAAATAATCCAGTCCTCGGTGCCATCGGGGGATTTAAAGAAACCGTTGTGGCCGGGGCCATATACGCCATTGGCCTTGCTGAATACCGGCTTATCAAATTTATGCCAGGACTCTACTTTTAACGGATCATCACCAACTAATTCCACCAAGCCCAATTTGTAATCCGGGGTATTACAAAAACTCGCGGAATAAACCATGTAGGTTTTGCCATTGCGCTTTAAGATTTCCGGGCCTTCATTCACTTTCATGCCAGAAAATTCCCAGTCGTATTCGGGGCGAATAATTTTTACGCGCTCGCCTTCTACCGTCCAGGGGTTGCTCATTTTGGAAATCCAAATGGTTTGCTCATCGCCCACCCACTGTGACCAGAGCAAATACAATTGGCCCTTGTGCTCAAAATAATTGCCGTCGATATTCCAAATATCCGGCATGGGCGAACCTTTATAGGTATAGGGGCCGAGCGGGTCATCGCCGTGGCTTTCAATCACACTTAAATGTTGGCGATCAAAATTTTCAGCAATGCCCGATGTGTACATAACGTACCAGCGCGGCCCTTTAGGGGTATTCAGGCGATGAAATTCAAACGCCCAAAAATTACAGCAGCGACCCAAATCACTCTCTGACCAGATATTAATCGGCGTTGCTGAAGCAAGGCCAGCGAGTGTGGGCGATTTGCGCATCACCAACTGCGATGTCCAAGTGGTGGTGGTTAAATAATAATTGCCTTCAAAATATTCCAACCAAGGGTCTGCGCCGTTGGGGAAAATCGGGTTAATAAAACTATTAACCATTTGCTGGGCTGTGGGGCCATTAGCCGGTTGACTTGCAACCGACGTTTGCGCTCCGGGTGCCGCGCTTTTTTCAGCGGGCACCTCTGCCTCTTTACCGCAGCCGATTAATACCGCGGGCAATAACAATAGGGATAATAATTTTTTCATGGTACCTCTCTCACATTTACATTTTTAATTTTTGATTTTTGATTTTTGATTTTTGATTTTTGATTTTTGATTTTTGATTTTTGATTTTTGATTTTTGATTTTTTGGTCGTATGCCAAAATTTATTTAAATACCATCACAAAACCGGCACTGGGGCGCAGACTAATAGCCTGTGGTGTTTTGCTATCAACATCCTGCTGCATAAAATCGCGCTCGCCTGCACCACTGACAATCAGCGTGCCTATTTTGTCGCCGATAAAACCTAAATCCAGATTCAGGGTTTTATTTTCTTTTTCCGCATTAATACCCGCGACATACCAAACATCGCCAGCGCGACGGGCAATTACGGCGTACTTTCCCGGGTAGCCGTCAATAAATTTCACCTCATCCCACGCGCGCGGTAATTCTTGCAAAAATGCTTTTACATAGTCCGGTGCAGTCGCCATACCTTCGGGAATTTCTGCAAAGTGTTGAATACCGGAAATCATGAGCACCGCTTCGGCTAACTCAAATGAATTCTCTGTCACACGTTTAATATTCGGGATATCACCAAAAGCCATGGGCGTGTAATCCATTGGGTCAAACACATTGCGCGCAAAAAGCGACATAACCACATGCGCCGCTACCGGGTCCTGATCCGCTTGGGTAAAGGTGGTGAACTCAAAACCCTTAATGGATTCCATGGTCATTAAGTTGGGATAAGTGCGCTGCCAACCGCGCGGCAGGGTGGCGCCGTGAAAGTTAAGCAACAAACCATGTGCGGCAGCATCGGTCATGATGTCGTGGTAATAGGCCATCATGGATTGCCCATCACCAGCAAAAAAATCGATTTTCAAACCCTTTACACCAATGGCTTTCAACTGCGCAAATACCGCCTGGCGCTGTTCGTGTGTAAGTAATTCGCTTTTGGGGCTATAGGGTGTTTCGTTCCAGCTGCCCGATGAGTTGTACCAGACAAGGATGCCAATATTTTTTTGCGCAGCGTACTCAACTAATTCTTTCAATTTTTCCATGCCGATTTTTTTATCCCAATCGGCATCAATCAGGGTGTAATCCCAGTGCATTTCAGCGGCGTAGTCGATGAATTTTTTCTGCACATCAAAGGTAGTGAAATCATCTTTTAAAATTGCCCAACTCCAGGATGAATGACCGGGCTGGATAATATTTTTATCTAGCGCAATGGCAGGCTCGGCGAGATCGGTGCCCAGGGTGGATTCCATAATGCGCGGCAAATCGCCTATTGCGAGAATACGCCAGGGGGAAATTAAATCGCCGCGGCTATTGGCAAGCAGTGCACCTTTTTCGCCGTTGGGTGCAATATAAATTTCCGGCGCTTGTGGTGTTGCCAGTGTGTATTCGCCCTTGGGTGATTCATGATGCAAACGCGAGGCATGCCAGTCGCGATTCACGCCCGCTTCTGATACCAATACCCAGGTATTACCGGTATTAAACAACGCCGGAAAAGCCCAGCCCGCCCCGAGGGTGGAATCTGTGCCTACCGGAATATCCATTTGGTAATGTTCTTCATAGGAAGGATTGGTATTGCTCCAACCGGTTTGCGACACCGCCATAGGTTGCAACCAGGCGCGCGCCATTTCCGGCAGTTGAAAACTGGTGGTTTCTTTCACAAATTCTTTGCTGGCGATAGCGGAATCCTTCACCGCATAATGAAACGCAACACCGTCGTCTGATACGCGAAAAGTCAGTATGAGTTTTTGTTGCTGCGCATTTAAAATAGAAAATGTTTGTTCATTGGCACGATAGGCGACCTTACTTTTTTTACCCACCTGCATAGTGTAATCATCACTTACTGGAGTGATGACTGAACGCGATTCAATAGTAACGCCCTGGGTGAAATCGGCAGTGCTTAATTGCAAACCTAAATCTGATGGCAAAATCACCGGCTGCGCCGCGCGATCCACTGAATAAGCCAGTGTATTTTGCTCGGTAACAAATACCTTAACACTAAGGTTGTTGTCGGGACTGGTAAGGGTTTCTGGCGCTTTTTGACTGCAGGCGGCACCCAACACACTCACGCCCATCACAAACAAAACACTGGTTATTTTTTTCATCAAAACTCTCCATTTATATGGTGTAGGTTGGAAAAGCGCAGCGCCTTCCGACAACCATAAAAAAATCTTCCGGCAATTAATTAAAATTGCCGGAAGGTGTTACTTCAATTTAGTCGGAAGTCGCTGCGCTCTTCCAACCCGGGGTTTATTTCAAACGGGTTAAACTGAATTGTTGATTGGTGGCGCCAGTGGCATTCCACTGAATAATTTGTGCACCATTTGCCGTGCTTAAATTCAACACGTCGAGCGGTAAATTACTCAACTGCGAACGGATGGTGTAATAGCCGCTGCTATTCGTCAGGCTCCACTTCTGCCCTGCACCACCCCAGTAATCCCACTGGGCGATATTGGCGCCCGCAGCGGTGGAATTGTTGTACACGTCCAAACTTTTCAAACTCGCCGCGTTAATCAGGCTGTAATAACCCGTGCCCTGGTTAATCACGTACCACTGTTGGGCGCGATAAGAGTTCCAGGTTTCCTGCTGGATCATCGCACCGTTGGCGGAGGATTTTGCAGCGGGCAGCAGATCTTTATTGCTGTGACGCGCGGTAATGCGATACAAACCATCACTCACGCCACCACAACTGGCGACAGAAAAATTACGCGTGAGCGTTGGCCAGCCATTGCTGTAAGTCATTTTTAAAATGTCCAGCTTGGCATTGCCGTTATCGTTCAGGTCGTAATAGTGAATGGAGGTGTAGTTACAGCCGTCTTGTTTTAACAAGCCAATGTGACCTGGGCCTTTGTATTTTCCATCTACATTCGGCAATAAAGTCCGCACATCGGTGTAAGGGCCGTAAATGGATGTGGAGCGAGCGACTTGCACGTAATAAGTGCTGTCTGAGCCGCGACAACAAGCGCCGCGATTGATAAACAAATAATAGTAATCGCCATTGCGTGAAATGTAGGGTGCTTCAATATCCGCGTGATTGCCGCCGTAAATTTTGGTCACACTGCCATTTAATTTGCCGGTGCTCTGGTTAATTTCAGCAAGGCCTATCCCGCCAAAAAATGAGCCATAACTCATGTACACCTTACCGTCATGGTCGCGGTAGAGCGCCGGATCAATCGCATTGATTTCGCCGCTGCCACCCCAGGACTCCACCACCACCCCCAGGTCTTGCCAGCTGGGCGATGTGAGCGATGCACTGCGCGCCACACCAATGGCCGATACCGAGGTGCCGAAGGTGGATACCGAGTAATAAAGGTAGTAGTAACCGTTCATGTGGATCGCATCCGGCGCCCAGAATGAACCGCTGAAGTTAGGGATCTTGTTATAAATCCAGCTGGGGTAAGTGGTAAATACCGGCGCCGGGCCACCCGTCCAGGTGGTTAAGTTGGTCGACGTGGAGTACCAAATACCGGTACCCGTGGTGAAGTGAAAATAGGTATTACCATCCTTAATAATCGCACCCGGATCATGGGAATTCGTTAATCCAGAGAGCGTAATGGCCGAAGCCGCCAAGCTGCAAAGCCAAAGGCCGACACCGGCCAGTAGTTGCTTGTACATAGTGATCACCTGTTCGTTATTGTTAGCAGGGTTATGAATGGTACTGTCTTAATATTATAAGACAATTCGATTTTACCCATAAACAAGCTTTCAGGCCAAGCCATTTAGACTGTCTTTACACTCTCAGGGTAAACAGGTAACAGCATATGACTGTTCAGGTAACGAACGGCTTTGCCTGTACATACTTCGTTACCATTAGCAGCACCCGAATCATCCATTCTCCCAGACGACTACTTGCCGCGACTTGGCATGTAGCTGTTTTTCGCAAAAAAAAGCCCCGCCTTTTGAACGAAAGGCGGGGCTTTTTTTGATCATGATATTTATAAAACTAATTCACCGACAATTTAAAAATAGTTCGTGTTTTATATTCCTCACCCGGGCGCAACACAATCGATGGAAATTGTGCTTGGTTAATTGAATCGGGGGCGTGCTGTGGTTCCAAACAAAAACCGCTGCGTTTTTGGTAAGTAACGCCCTTACCAGTCAATGAACCATCCAAAAAATTACCGGAATAAAACTGTACGCCAGGCTCTTCAGTGAAGACCTCTAGTACACGACCGGAAGTTTCCTCTTCAACGCGCGCCGCCAGAGTTAATTCTTTGTAGGTTTTTTGATTGATCAAAAAGTTGTGATCGTAACCAAAGCCATTTTTGATTTGTTCGTGATCCGCATTAATTAATTCACCAATTAAGCGTGGCGTGCGGAAATCAAATGGCGTTCCCGCAACCGGCATGGGTTCGCCTACCGGAATTGCCGCTTGGTTTACTGCGTTAATGTGATCAGCAAAGATTTGCGCTGTGTGATTGAGAATAGTTGCACCCGAGTCAGTACCAATACCCGCTAAATTAAAATAACTGTGTTGGGTGAGGTTTACCGGTGTAGCTTTGTCGGTAGTGGCGAAGTAATCCACAATCAATTCATCGCTGTGGGTGAATTGATAAGTGACAGTCACACTCAAATTACCGGGGAAACCCTGGTCGCCATCTTCACTTAATAAATGTAATTTCAGAATCGGGCCATTGGCGTCCTGTGCAGTGTTTGCACTCCACACTTTTTTATCAAAACCCTGAGGGCCACCGTGCAGGTTATTGGTGCCATTGTTAGCTGCTAATTTATAAGTCTCGCCATCCAGCGTAAATTGTGCGTTGGCAATGCGGTTGCCCACACGACCAATAATCGCACCAAAATAAGGGCCGACGTTTAAATAGGGATCAAGCGAATCAAAACCTAATACCACATCGGCCAGAGCGCCTTTTTTATCGCGCATATGCCACTCGGTAATGATGCCACCCAGTGTGATAATTTTAATTTGACTACCCAGATTATTGGTAAGCGTAAATTCATTAACCGCTTCGCCTGCGGGCGTAGTGCCAAATAATTTTTGGCTAATTGCATTTTTTGCCGATGTATTTTCTGTAGTTGTAATGGATGTTGTCATAGGTGCTGTCTTAACTGCAGTTGCAGACTTGTTAATTGTTTCAGTGGTGGATGTGTTACGCGTAGCGCGTTGGGATTCAACCCCCTGCGCTCAGGGCGCAGGGTTTGTTGGCAGGGGCGCATCAGGTTTATCCTGACCGAAATCAGGAAAGCCTTCTGCAGTCCACTCCAGCGGGCGAACATAGGTGTGGCGATTAGGGTCAGACAAAGGCGACCCCTGAAGCGCCATGTAATCGCGCGCATGATATACCAGCACATCGGTTTTACCATCATCTGCCAGCGTAAAACTGTTATGACCTGGGCCAAAACGTTTTAATTTTTCGTTAGTGAAAAAAATCGGTGTGGGTGATTTTTGCCAGGAATTTTTATCCAGCAAGTTCGCATCTACATCGGCCCAAACCAAACCCACGGCGTAGCGATGGTCGGTGGCGCTCGCGGAGTAACTGATAAAAATTTTGCCATTGCGAATAATTACCGCCGCACCTTCATTAACCTTGTAACCTTGAATTTCCCAATCCAATGTCGGGCGAGTAATTTCCACTTCCAGCTCACCTACCTGGGTTGGTGAATCCAGTGTCGCGATATAAAGGGCAGAATTCATGGTGCCCTCAGGGTCGCGCTGCGCCCACACCAAATAGCGCTGGCCTTTGTGTTCAAATACAGTCGCATCGAGCGAGAAAGAATCGCGCGCGGTTTTCACCAACCCCAATTCTTTCCATTCACCCTGCATTGGGTCAGCGGATTCATTGGCAAGAACATACATGCGAATGCTACCGCCCACACCCTTTTCACCCGCCGCAAAATAGATGTACCAGGTGTTATTAAAACGATGAATTTCCGGTGCCCAAATGTTTTCACTCATAGGGCCGGATTCTCGCTTCTCCCATACAGTCACTTCTTCTGCTGTGGCTATACCTTGCAGTGAACTCGCGCTGCGCAGTTGGATGCGATCAAAGTTCGGCGCTGTCGCAATGAAATAATAATGACCGTCTTGGGTGCGATGGATTTGTGGGTCAGCGCGTTGCGGCACCAATGCGACAGGCACATCATCAACTGCCGCCTCACTCGTTGGCGCAGCTTCGACTGCAACGGATGATGTACCGGCACTTTCGGCACCGGCTGTTGTGGGCGCCTTGGATTCACCACAGGCAGCCAACAAACAGCTACCCAAGGCTAAACCGGCGAGGCGCAAACCGGCAAATGCAGATAATTGCTGTGAAATCGCTAGAAAGGACGAAAATGGATTGGCGATAAATTTCATGGGTTTCTCCTCTTCCCGGCCTTTACACCGGTTAACTGTTATTCTTGATGGAATAATATTATATTACATATTGAGAGAAAATCGACCAATAAGAGAGTTAACTATGGTAAACACAAGCCCCCTCAATACCCTTACCCGCACCAGAACAGGCCTGCGTCGAACTGCATCCCTAATATTGGCCACGGCCGCCCTGCTTCTGGGAGCCACCAGTGCCCATGCCAAACAACTGGATGTGCACGACCCGGCCATGGCACGCGAAGGAGATACTTTTTACCTATTCAGCACTGGCCCCGGCATCACCATCTATAGCTCCAAGGACAAGGTTAATTGGACCTTCTCTGACCGCGCCTTTGCCGACCAACCCACTTGGGCCAAATCGGTATCGCCAAGCTTTGACGGTCACCTCTGGGCGCCCGATGTGATCGAACACAACAACCAGTTTTATTTGTATTACTCGGTATCCGCCTTTGGCAAAAACACCTCGGCAATTGGTGTGACAGTCAATAAAACCCTGGACCCCAAATCGCCCGACTACCGCTGGGAAGATAAAGGCATAGTGATTGAATCGGTGCCCAACCGCGACAACTGGAACGCAATCGACCCCGCAGTAATTTTTGATGAACAAGGCCAAGCCTGGATGAGTTTTGGCTCTTTCTGGAGCGGTTTAAAAATTTTTAAATTAAACAGCGACCTCACCCGCCCCGCCGAACCACAAGAGTGGCACAGCATAGCGCGCCGCGATCAGGTTCCTGCCGGCACCGACGTTAACGCCGGCCCCGGTGAAATTGAAGCGCCATTTATTCTGCGCAAAGGTGATTACTACTATTTATTTGTAAGCTGGGGCCTCTGCTGTAAACGCGGCGAATCCACCTATCACCTCGCCGTAGGCCGCTCCAAAAATGTCACCGGCCCCTACCTTGACCGCGCTGGCCGCGACATGAACCAAGGCGGCGGCAGCTTGTTATTACTCGGCAATAAAAACTGGGTCGGCCTCGGCCACAACAGCGCCTATTCATGGGACGGTAAAGATTATTTAGTGCTACACGCCTATGAAACGGCCGATAAATATTTACAAAAACTCAAGATCATGAACATCAGCTGGGACAAAGAAGGCTGGCCCATGGTTGACCCGAAAGAGTTGGATACTTATCAGAGTAAGCGGGTTAAATAACCCCTGCGCGACAAAGTTAATAACTTTTTAACCCTAATCCCCTCTGGTTATTAGTTTTAACTCTTTGTTTACCCCTGCTGAAAGGTCTAGTCTTTTAAGCTGTGAAGGATTAGAAATTTCAGTGGGGGTATTTATGAAACCGGGCAAACCTAATCAGGATTCCGCAAGTCATGCAAAGTGGCTGCGGGAGGAACAGGGGGAAACAGCGCGGGAACTAGCGGAGTTGATGCGTTTAGCGCAGGAAATGGGCCGACGTTTATGTAATGAAACCCATGGCGATATGTACGATGAAGTGCGTTTATTAATGTCGCTACTGCACCAGACCCGCGCCCAAGCTGATTTGATTGATGCGCAATTAAATTCTGCCGATCCTATCGCGGATTTGTTGCAGCGGCGGCAGATGAACCAGTCAAAAAATTAGCTTTAATTACACTTTCAAATACAACCAAATGACCTGATAAGCGCCGAGCTTAATAGGCTTGCTGAAATCGATGACAAATGGTTTGTGCTCGATTAAATCTGTCACCTCGCGCGCGGGTAATAGGTTATGCAAAATGTCGGCGCTCATAGCTTGCTCCAGCGCACTGAAATTACAGACCGCTAATAAGCGCTCACCATTTTCTGCCAAGCGTAAATACGCAAAACAGTGATCATTACCGGTGCGCAAAATTTGTGTGCTGGCGCTGCCAAACACAGCATGTTTTTTACGCGCAGCAATCATTTTACGCAGGCCTACATTTACTGCATATTGTGGCGTACCGGTCTGGTGCGCGAGGCTCAATGCCTCTTGGGTAATAAGCGGGCGATTTACCCAGCGGGCATCGTGCACTTTGTGCGGGTCAGCCTGAAAACTGTAATCATTGAGCATCGCCAGTTCATCACCTGCATAAAGTAAAGGCACACCGCCAATACTTAAAATGACGCTGTTTAATAACAAAATACGTTTAATAGCCAGGGCAATTAAGTCCGACGAGTTGCGCTCCAGTGCTTGCTGCAAACCAGCGAGCGATGCGAGTGAGCCGCATACCCGGCAATCGCCATTTTCGGGGTTTTCCTGAAAGCCCAAGCCCAGCGCAAAAGAACCTTCAAAACGGCCAGTGTAAAACTGGTTTAAAAATAATCGGTGGTTGTAACCATTAATGCCCAAATGCGCGGCATCACCGTCATCAAATGTCCAACCAATGTCATCGTGGCAGCGCACATAATTAACCCAGCTGCAGTGCGGATTTATTTCAAAACGGTGACTCAGACTTTGGGTAATCAAACGCGTTTTTTGCGTGGCCAGACTATTCCACAAGAGTGCCATCAATAATGGGTTGTAAGAAAGCTGGCATTCATTGGGCGCAATGTATTTGACCACCTCGTCCGGGTGCACAATGGCTTCGGATTTAAATACCACCGCCGGTGCCACAATTTGTAAACAGCTATTAAACGCTTTGATCAGCGCATGGGCTTTGGGGCGATTTTCACAGACAGTACCCAAATCCTTCCAGATAAATGCCAGCGCATCCAACCGCAAAGAGTCGCACCCCAAATTGGCGAGGAATAACATTTCATCCACAATTGCGCGGAACACCGCCGGGTTACCGTAATTTAAATCCCACTGAAAATTGTTAAAAGTTGTCCATACCCATTTGTCGATATCGGGTAAATAACTGAAACTGCCACGGCGCACACTGGGGAAAATTTCGCGCAGGCTTCTATCGTATTGATCGGGCATACGGCGATCATCAAACATCAAATAATAATCCTGATATTCACTATCGCCCGCACGTGCGGCCTTGGCCCAAGCGTGATCATCTGCGGTGTGGTTAAACACAAAATCCAACACCAGACTGATACCTTCGTCGCTTAAGGCATCCGCAAGTCGTTGCAGATCTTTGGTAGTGCCCAAGGCAGGATTCACACAGCGATAATCGGATACCGCATAGCCGCCATCGCTATCACCTTCCGGTGATTTGTACAGCGGCATCAAATGCAAATAGGTAAGACCCAACTCTTTAAAGTAGGGGATTTTATCCAGCAGCCCATTCAGGTTTCCGGCCATTAAATCTACATAACAGGCCATGCCCAACATCTGCTCGGATTTATGCCACAGTGGATCAGCAAGGCGCTGTTTGTCTCTCTTTTTCAGGCGCGCTTTGCGCTGGGCAAAATTACTGGCGAGAGTTTGTACCAGTTGCTGCAGGTGATAGTGCAAATCGTAGTGTTTGTCATAAACCTGCAACAACAATTCAAACAAAGTGGGAAAATGTTGCTCCAGGCGGGATAAAAATACTTTGTGATCAGTTTTAGTGAGCGACGATAAATCGATAGCACCAAGGATACGGGTTAAACATTTTTTGCTTTCGCTTGCTGGATTTATTTCTTTAACAGGATTCATAGTGTCTTCCCGACTATAAATTTATACATTAGCGACCACTGGGTTTTACACCAACTGGCAAGGTATGAATAAAAAGAGTATAGACAGGACAGCAGCGATTGCTGCCGAAAACAACGGGAGATTCGCCACAAATAAAAACGCCAGCGCAGGTTTATCCGGCTGGCGTTTTTAGGAAACTAAAATTTATAACTTCTTAATTAACACTGAAAAAGTTAATCGATCAATTATGCGCGGCGGCGCAACATACCTACGCCCAAAGCCCCCATTAGCAGCAATACCAAGCCCGATGCCTCAGGCACACTCGCCGGGCGATGGATTTCTACGGTGAAATCGTCCATGCCCCAACTAACGCCCCAGTCAGCCAGACTGTTATAAATCAACAGCTGATCTATACCGGCCCAATCCAACTGAATCCAATTAGGGCCATTGGGCGTGATTACGAAACTAACCTGTGTTGCGTAGACCAGTACTCCATCCAACCAGCCCTCAAATGCCAATTCTTGTTCAAAAAAATATGAACCGAACCAGGCACCGATAAAATCAAAACTGCCCGCACCGGCCAAATCAATTGATGACCAGGCGCCGTAAGCGTTAAATGCAAGATTGCTACCGGAGACTACCGCCGCATCCAACCCTGTGCCAGGGTAATCGTCACCAGCCAATGCACCAATCACATTCCAGTTGAAACCCGCGTAACCATCGCTAATTTGCGCGAAAGATTCATCGCCCAGATCATCAAAATCGATAACGGCAGCGCTGGCCGATTGCGCCATAAATACCAGCACTAAACTGGCGATGATTGTTTTGAATTTGTTGCTCATTATGTATTTACCTTTTTAATGGGAAACGCGGGTAATAAACCGCAGCGCGGCCTTATCACCCAGGTTTTATTAGTATTCAACGATTAGAACGACAGGCTTTGAATTTGGGCATCGCTCAGGCTGGTTTCATAAATACGCAAATCGTCCATTGCACCTTTGTAGGGAATATCCCACCAGTTAACACCGAGCGAAAAAATGCCATTGGCGTTGGTGAAAATATTGGGGAAATTCACGCCGCTGAATTTCTTCACACCATTAACATATACATTCACTGCGCCGTTATTCACACTAAAAGCCAGGTGCGACCATTGGTTAACCGGAATATTCATTCCCAGGCCCGCGTCATACCAGACAGTGCCTGACCAGAGCATGGTGTTGCCATTCACCCAACCGTGCCCCATAGGCAGCAAACTGATCCAGGCATCACCTGTGCGCGCACCAAAAAAGGTGGTGGTAAAGGCAGTGAGTTCGGTGGGTTTTAACCAGAGCGATACGGTGTATTTATTGCTGCTGATAATTCCGTTGGGTAAACGCACACCGGTATTACCATCAAACACTGCCGCTGAACCTTTTACGCCAGTGGTATAACTGAGGTTGCCGCCCAACCAATCGATGCGCGCACCGCTCACATTGCCAGCCGCTAAAACACCAGTGGAATCAGCCAAATTATTATCAAAGGCATAGTGCGCAATTAAACCGCCCATGGATTTTTCACGCACCACTACCACAAAACTTTTGGTGGCGATTGTTGTGCCTTTTTTAATACTGGCAGTGAGCGTGACCATTGCATCACCCGCACCGTATTCCGGGCGAGTTACCACACCACTGTTGCTCACAACGGCCGGGTTGGAAGATGCCCAACTGATACTGGCGTTGCGCGCGCCCTCGGTGGGCAGGCTGATGTTGTTAGTCACGGCCGAGGTATCGCCCAAAGTCAATTCCGCTTTAATGGCATTCACGATTTGCAAATCAGTACGTTTCAATAATTTGCTACCGTAAATCGCTACGCCCTGGTTGGATAAGGCGGAGAAAGTCAGCGTGTAGGTTTTTGCAGTTTCATCCCACTGGTTTACCAACACACCTCTGAACGTTGGCGCACCGGTTAAATTAATTTCTACCTGATTATCGCCCACCAGCAACCAGCTACCGCTCGCAGCACCGGTTACTGTGCCATTGGTATTCAGGCTGATGTACTGGGATTTTTTAATGCTGGCGGAAATATCCTTGGCGTGATTTACCAATAAATATTCACCCACCACAAAATCGCGACGCACTGTGCTGAGTGATTCGTTGGCGTAGCGATAAGGTGCAACCACTGGCCAGCCATCGGCATTCATAAACATTTGATGCACACGAATTTCATGCGCTTCGCCACGCGCGGGGAAACGGCTGTGGAAAATTAAAAAATATTTTCCGCTCGCCGCATCGTAATAAGCGGAGTTATGGCCGGGCGATACATAACCTGTGCCTATACCTGTACCCACCTCACCCAACTTACGCTCGAACAAAAAATTGCCCATGATTTTTACACCAAAGGGCGCGATGCTCGCATCATCAAAAATGGGTAACGCCGGGTTGGATTTCACCGATGCCATGTTATTGCCCTGGGCATCGTAATAGGGGCCGTCCGGTGCGGTGGCGCGCGCGACACGCATGTTGTAACCGCCCACAGCATCCAAGCCACCAAAGGACGTGAACATGTAGTAGTAATTGGTGTGCGGGCTGTAGAGCACGTAAGCGCCTTCAATGCGGCTGTGATTGCCGCCTATTAAATGTTTGCCATAACCCTGGTTAGGCAGTGGCTTACCGGTTTGCGGGTCCAGTTTGAGGATAAAAATCCCGCCGGAATAGGAGCCGTAAATCATCCACAAATTACCTTGGGCATCATAGAAAGTATCCGGGTCTACCGCATTGGGGTGTTTGCGCGCGTCATAAATAGTGCCGTCTTCACTGGGCAGGCCCCACATACCGGACTTCAGGAAAATCCCCTTGTCCACATAAGGCCCCTCCACTGAATCGGCCACGGCCAGCCCCATTGCCGAGCGGGGTGCATCGCCGCGGCAGGCGTTGTAGTACATATAAAATTTGCCGTCGGCTAGCTGGATAACATCCGCCGCCCAGAGCGTATTGCTCTCCGCCCAACTAAAGGTCTCTGCCAGTTCAGTAACCACATTGGTAAACAGCGGGTTTTGCGGGCTAACGCCATCGGCGATGGAGGTCCACTTGAGCAAATCCGGCGATTTTGCTGCGGCCAAATGGGAACCAAAAACGTAGTAATCGCTGTTTACACGAATTACCGAAGGGTCGTGCACTGAAGCGTTTAAAAAACTGGGGGCTGTTACCGGCGCCAGCTGGGCCTGGGCGGTCATACCAGTCAACAAACTGCCCAGCGCACAGGCCGAAGCCAGTAAAGCCGCCAAACGCCGGGATTGGGGTCGCATTAATTTCATCGATTCTCTCCACTCAACTTATGATTATTAGGCTGTTATGTCAGACAAATCCAAAAACCGGGCGCACAGAAACCTGCTAGCGAATAAATCGCCAGAAAATCAAAAGACTGTTATCTGTACAAAAATGGAGGTTTTTGGGCAAAACGATATAAAAGCTTTATTTTTATAGCTGGATCAGTGTGTCACGGGCGAAAACAACTATCAATAATAATTTATTATTATCTTATAATTTATGGTTTTTAATGAAAGGGGTTTTTAGTGTTAATTTGCCAGAAAGGAATATGACGTACTTTGGGATGGCGCCAGCTACTTCAAAACCTCCACCTGCAGCGGAAAATTCAGCGCGCAACCTTCAACAAAATCCTTAACCTTGCCCTCGTAATAAAGGTCGCCCTTGTGTTGGCCGGGTTGGTTGGCGGCGAGAGGAGGAAAGGCACCGTAGCCGGCGAGGAGGCAGTGCCAGGAGGCGGAGTTGAAGGCGGGTTTTATTTTGCGCTGGGCTAGTTCAGCATCCAAATCGCCGCAGCGATACCACACATCCAGAATTTGCAGCAACGACTCAGGCAATTGTTTGTTTTCACGGTTAGCGCGCCAGTAATCACTAGCCTGCACATTGTTCACACCGCGGGTATTTAATTTGTAGTGGGCGATGATGTAATCGCGCACACCTTCAAAATGATTATTCACTGTGCGATTAAATTCAGCGCGACCAGCACTAGTAAATTGGTGTTGATCCAGTGCATCCATGAAGGCCTCGATAGTCAACTGCACCAAATGCAAAGCGGTCGCTTCCAGTGGCTCAATAAAACCCTGTGATAAACCCAGCCCGATACAATTATGCGACCAGTGTTGTGCCAGTTGCCCCACTCGCATTTTTAAATGGCGACATTCTTGCGCTGCATCGCTCATACCTATGTGCGCGCGAAATTCTGCTTCGGCTTGATCAGCACTGATAAATTGGCTGCTATACACATAGCCATTTCCGGTGCGATGGGTAAGCGGAATTTGCCAGCACCAGCCGGCACTTAACGCCGTGGAGCGAGTTTCCACAGGCGGGCTGGCAATAGCAGCCGTAGGCATAACTACTGCACTGTCATTAAATAATTGATGCTGGTAGGAATTAAACGGTACAGCAAGCGCTTTCTGCATAAGCAAGGATGCAAACCCCGTACAGTCCACAAAAAAATCGCCGGCAATTAAATCGCCCGCATCCGTTTGCAGGGCAGTAATTTCGCCGCGATCATTGCGCAAAACTTCCGCGAGTTTTGCCTGGTGATGGATTACCCCGCGGCTGCTCGCCACTCCTGCCAGATATCGACCAAGTAATTGCGAATCAAAGTGGTAACCGTATTCCATTTGGAAAGGAAAGTGTTTGGGTGCCAAAGGCACTTTACCCTGCCGCGCTAATTCACCGTTGATAAAAAATTTTTCCGGATCGGTGATCACATCCAAGCCCAAACGGCGTGTGCGGCAATTGGTAAAAAAATGGCGCTCGTTAAATACATCCGGCTGGGAATAAAACGGATGGGAATAATCATCAATACCGGATGCAGGGCTCCAATTCACAAAACGGATATTGGCTTTATAAGTAGCATGGCACTGCGGCATCCATTCCTGTTCGGGCAATTCCAGTGTTTGGAAAAAACGTTTTAGTGAAGGCGTTGAGCCCTCGCCTACACCAATGATTGGAATTTCCGGCGACTCCATCAGGGTAATTTGCACCTGCGCCGGAGCCCAGTGTTTGGCAAATAAATTAGCGGCCATCCAGCCTGCGGTGCCGCCACCTAAAATCACAACGCGCAGTGGTTTATCCACTTTTTTTCACTCCGGTATATTGTTGTAAAAACACATCGTGACTGGGCAATTGTTCCAGAGGTTTGCGTTTGGCCGTGGCGATACGCGCAAGCATTTGCTGCAATTCACTGGCGGCCGGAATATCCGCACTGGGGTGATAATCGCGCGGCAGAATGCCCTGCCCCATCATAACTTGCAGCCAGGATGAATCCAGAAAAATATCGCCAGGGTCATTCATCACCGTGCCGGTTTCACGGAAGAGCGCCATTTTGTGTGCAAGGCGATCCGGAATAGGCATATTGCGCAGGTAACGCCAGAATTCGCTGTCGTCGCGCTCGGTGAGGTGGTAATGCAAAATAATAAAATCGCGCACGGTTTCGTATTCGTGTTTTGAATCGCGATTGTATTCATCCACCTGCGCCTGGCTAATGCCGGCGTTGGGAAAATGTTTCATCAGGCGCACTATGGCCGATTGGATTAAATGAATACTGGTGGATTCCAGCGGCTCCAAAAATCCGCTGGACAGGCCCACTGCAATCACATTTTTATGCCACTGCTGTAGGGTGCGGCCGGTTTTAAATTTAATCGGTTTGGGTTCAGCGAGCGCGGTGGAATCCAGATTGTTTAGCAAAATATTGCACGCTTCATCATCACTTAAATATTGCGAGCTATATACCAAACCGTTGCCATTGCGATGGGTGAGCGGAATGCGCCACTGCCAACCCACTTTGTGCGCAATAGAGCGGGTGTAAGGCAAGGTTTTTTCAAAACGTTCGGAGGGCACCGCCAGGGCGCGATCCGATGGCAGCCAATGGCTCCAATCTTCATAACCCGTTTGCAGCGCCCCGTGAATTAACAGGCCGCGCATACCGCTGCAATCAATAAAAATATCGCCGCTGATTTCACTGCCGTTTTCCATGCGCAGTGATTCCACAAAACCCGAATCCGGATTCAGCTTAACCGAACTGATTTTCCCTTCGGTGCGTTTTACGCCGGCTTGCTCACTGAGTTTGCGCAGGTAGCGGCCGTAGAGTGCCGAATCAAAATGGTAGGCATAGGGCACTTGATAAAATGCATCTTTTGTATCGAATTTGCCAAATACTCCTGCCTCACAGCAGAGGTAATTTAAATCGTATTCCCATATGGATTTATTCAAACCCAGGCGCTGACCACGCAACCAGGCGTGCTGGAAAGGACTAAAACCAATCGTAGTTCCTGGTGCACCAAAAGTATGATAGTAACTATCTCCCTGCTGCTTCCAATTATCAAAACGAATTGCCATTTTGATGGTGGCATTAGTTTCGCGCAGGAATTCAGGCTCGTTCAAACCCAATACAGAATTAAAGGTTTGGATGGGCGGAATAGTCGCTTCACCAACACCAATAATGCCAATTTCTTCCGACTCAACCAGTTCAATTTCCACCCGCTGTTGCAACACTTTTTTCAACAGCGCCGCACTCATCCAGCCTGCGGTACCACCACCGGCAATAACAATTTTTTTGATGGGATTATTCATTGGCTTCACAGATCCTTAATCAGGGTTGTGCCGGTGTATTCATTGATTTTATGGGTATTTGCGTTGTTTAAGATAGCTGCTTTTAAAACGAATTAACATTTTTACGCCAAGCTATTTTATTCATTTATATACGATGGTTTTTTTTGCGCAGTTATTTAAGCAGGCAGAAAAAAACCTCACAGATTGCTCTGTGAGGTTTTTGTACTAACTACAGCAATAAACTCACTACCACATGGATTAGAAGGAGTAGTTTACGTTCATCATGTAGGTTGGACCAAACTCACGACGTGCACTGACAATGCCTTGATCGTTTACATCTTCTTCGTCTTCATCTGTCAGGTTGGTGCCCTGCAAGGAAACACGCAACCCGTGCAAGTATTCAATATCTGACTCAGAGAAGTCGTAACTGATTTGGGCGTCGATCAACTGCACACCATTGCGGTTGGCGTTTTCAATTTTGTTACTGCCACCGCGCTGGTAAGTAGCAAAGTCACTGCGATCAGTGCCCGCTACGCGCACTTCAAAACCACCCATTGAATAGTAAACTGTCAAGGAGTGAACTTCGTCAGATTGGCCAGGGATTGCAGAGCCGTCATCCAACTTGGCATCGATAAATGAGCTGGACGCCGCAAAACCGAAGCCGTCCAACATATCGCTTACCAGATTCAGCGGAACGTTCGCAGTCAATTCCCAACCGTCCACATTACCTTTCAAACCGTCTTCAAAGGATGAGGAGTAACCTTGGAATTGTGCAGGTGCTACTACAGTACCAGCGGTCAGGAACACATCGTTCGGGCCGTAGGTACCATCGGTTTGTACAGTTTTGTTGTGGAACGCCGGGATGTAGTAATTAGCGCCGCCATTGGTTGCATCGTTAGTGAAATCGATAACGGTTTGGCCTTCACGAGTCCAGTTCACCAGATCTTTGTAGAAATAAGTCACAGAAACATAACCGTCTTCTGCAAAGTATTTTTCGTAGGCCAGATCAAAGTTGTTGGATTCCAATGGACGCAAAGTGGGAGCACCCTGGAATTTGGACCAGGGAGTATCTACTTCGTAATCGGTAGACAACAGGATATCGATGTTCTGGTCGTACTTCACAAAGCCAGAGGCTTTCATCTGGTCGATACGTGCACGGCTGATGGATTTGGATGCACCAAAACGCACAAACTGCGATTCAGCCACTTCAGCGCTAACGTTCAAGCTGGGCAACACTTTGGTGTAGCTGGCGCCACCTTCAGCAGTACGGGAAGGATCCACAGTGAAGGTTTCATCCACCAGACCAATGTAACCAGTAGAGTTTTGGTCGGTATCAACTACTTGGACACCGGCATTACCAAACACATTGATGCCGCCAACCTCAGTGTTGAAATCGCCCTGTACATAGAGGGTTGTTACTTCTTCAGTAACAACGTAGCTATCACCCAAACGATCCGGCTCCAGAGTCGCCGCTGAAGTCTGGTAGTAGTAGCCATCTTTGTAGGGAGCCAGACCATCATAGGCGACAACCATGCCCAAACCGGCCCAGCTCAGGTCAGCCAAACCATAGCGGTATTTTTCAGGGATAACTTCGTCCACTACACCGGTGCCATTGCCATAGGGATAGGTTGGCGAGGTAGCAAAGAAACCATCGTTGATTTTGGATTTTTCACGGTCGCTGAAATAGGCGCCCAGAGTAACGCCGGTCAGGAAGCTGGTGTCCAGCTCAGCCGCAACTTCAAACTTCACAGTGGTCAGCTCTTCGCTAAAACGACCAGAGTTGAGGAAGCCGTCCTGCGCGTTTTCGTAGTTGTAAACACCACCGCCAGCAGCTTTGGGGACGTTAGAGGCAAACACATCCGCCTCGGCCGCCAGAGAACCACCCCAACCTTGTGGGCCAGTCAGCTTGATGCTGTCGAAGTCGCTGAAGTCCATACCGGAGATACCGGTAAAGAATACGCCGCCCTGACTCATTTCAAAGGTACGTGAACCCAGTTGAGCGTTGGTCAAGGAACCTGAACGGCCCAAACCGGCATAACTTTCACCACGGGTGTCGGTTTTGCTGGATTCGCTGTCAGCCACATCCAAATGCACAGACCAAACATCGTTCAGTTTGTACTTGAGGTTTACACCCACAGTTTGCAGGTCGCCGAGGATTTCTTTGGGGTCAGTACGCAACACCGGGTTGGCGTTGACTTGAGTACCGGTCGCATCAAACTCACCCGCACCGGCAGTAACGCTACCTACCGAGAAGGGCTCGATAAAACCGCGGATTACGCCGTAGTCGCTGTAGTCGATATCCAGAGCATCAACCACAATGTCCAGATCATCGTTCGGACGGTATTGGAAGATTGCCGATACAGTGTCGCGTTCCAACACTGAGGAAATAGCCATGATGTCCAAACCTGAAGGCACATAACGGTCGCTGGCCTGATTTTTCTCATAGCCCCAGACGCCGTATTTGCGCTGGTTGGTGGGTGATTCAGTAGAGGCGTAAGCCATGGCCAAACCGATGGTGTCATCGGCGAACTTTTGTGAGAAGCCTACCGCGTAGCGGTTGCCGTCATCGTCAAATTCGGGGTTATCTGAACCCTGGGACGCCATTTCATAAGAGCCGTTGAAGGTCACGGTAGGAGACACATCCAGCGGACGTGCAGTGCGCAGGTCAACTGTACCGCCGATGCCAGTGGTGGTTAATTTGGCTTCGGAGGATTTGTAAATCACCGCGCCAGACATAATTTCTGACGGATACAGGTCGTATTCAGCACCGCGGTTATCACCAATACCCAATAGCTCACGGCCATTCAGGGTGGTACCCACGAAGTCTTCTTTAAAACCGCGCACCGAAATACCACTTACACGGCCGCCTTTACGCTCACCGGCCAAGCCGGGCAAACGTGCCAGAGATTCTGCAATCGAAGAATCTGGCAACTTACCAATATCTTCAGCTGCCAGGGCCTCGGAAATGGAGGTGTTTTCCATTTTCATGGACTGGGCGCGCATCAAGCTCGCACGGATACCGGTCACCATCACCTCTTCTACGTCAGAGGATGCCTGATTGGTTTGCTCCTGAGCCAAAACCACGCCCGATCCACTGGTGGCCGCTGCAACTGCTAGCGACAAAATGGCAGGCTTGAACAATGTACTGTGTTTCATGTCTCTCTCCCGATGTGTTTTTATTGGCCGCAAAAATGCTTTGCAACCGGTTGTAATGTAGAACAACTGAAGCCGAAATCAAAAAAAGTTCAGTTAATTTTTAGTGTTGCTACCGAAGGTTACAATTTGAACACCAAGTAGAAAAAATCGTTGCTACCCAAAGAAACAACCGGTTGCATTAGGCGACAAAAATAACAGTGGTTGCATTAATTGGCATTTGAGAAGTGTTATTAACTGGCTGAATGAGCTCATTTTGGTTGCAACGGTGGCATTTTTTGTCGCAAACCACTGCCTGACCAGTGCAACTGACCCTGCGCCTCGATGAGGGTCCCGGAAAATAGGGAAAGCGACGAATGGGATTGAGGTGATTTGCAAATGGGGGCAAATCGGATTCAGGCAAAGCAGCGCGAATAACGCGGGACAACAGCTGACCAGCGGTTAACGCTGGCTGCTATTGCGCAGAATGATCTCGGTGGGCAACATCGCCGATTCCACACGCTCACCGTCAATCAGGCGCAGGAGTTTATCTACCAGCCAACGTCCGCCAAGTTCGCGATCTTGATACACAGTGGTAATCGACGGCGTGTAGTAACGTGCCAGAGAGATATCGTCATAACCCACCACGGCGACATCACCGGGTACCGTCATACCATGTTCGTTGAGCGCGTTGATTGCCGCCATAGCGATGGCATCACTCAAACAGAACAGGCCATCAAACGTGTAGCCACTGGCTAGCAGGCGTAGCACAGCCTGGCGATGACTGTCGCGCGCACTATCAAGCATCACCTCCAGTGCCGGCTCAGGAGCTATACCAGCCTCAGCCAGCACCTGATGATAACCTTCATAGCGCCACAGCCCTTCGGGAGTTGCCCAATCGCCAATAATGGCGATGCGTTTGCAACCGCGCTCCAGCAAATGGCGCGTGGCTAATTCACCGCCGCGACGGTTATCCCCACCCACGGTGCAGTAGCGCTGGTCAGGCATTTGAGCCCCCCAGACCACCATGGGGGTTTGGCCATCGGCAATGCGATTGAGATCCTCATGGCAATCCGCCTGACCAGCCACAATCAAACCATCACAGTTGATTTTCCTGAGGCCGTCATCACCACTGGCAACCGCATGCAGGCTCAAACCCGAGAGCAGCATTTCATGGCCCTGCTCAATAAGGTGAAACGAAATGGAACCCAGCAGCTCCAGAAAGAAAGGGTCGGTGACTTGCCAGCGGGCGTTTTCAGCAGAGGGAATCACCACACCAATAGTGAAGGATTCTTTGAGCCTGAAATTGCGCGCCTGGGTATTCAGGCGATAGTTGTGCTCTTTGGCCAGCGCCTGGATTTTTTCGCGCGTCTCCAGGTTTACCAGCTCGCTGTTTTGCAGGGCGCGGGAAACGGTGGATTTGGACACCCCGGCCATACGCGCCAGGTCGGTCATTTTGAGCGCAGACTTTTTTATCGGTTGTTCTGGTGTCATGGCAGTCGCTTCTGGAGCAAATTCAATGGGATAAATCCAAAACCTTAATTTGGCATCTTAGATTGTTTTTATAACAATAACCATACAACCGGTTGCAAAACATACTCCCGCCACCAAAAGCTGCTTGCAGCAACTAAATAACATTGGTTTAATTAAAAGGGTTCGCAAATCCCTACTAGTATAAAAATGCTTGTTATCACCCGCCCCTGCCGCGAGGACACCGCTAATGCAAAACAGCTACATTGCTATCGTTTTGGGCTTCACTCTGCTACTCCTGGCCGACGTGGGCAAGGCTGAGACGGCCAAACAGACTGCCCGCTACAGCTTGCAATCGCCCGATAAACAGCTTGAGCTGCAACTGGAGGTAAAAGCCGAGGGGCTGTTTTACGCCGTCACCTATGCCGGGCGACCAGTGGTTATGCCTTCGCGCCTCGGGCTGAAAATCAAGGGACAAACGGCGCTGGGGTCAGACCTGAAGGTAGCGCAAACCGGGGAGCGGGAGTTTAATCAGGACTGGCAACAGCCCTGGGGCGAACAGCAAACCATTAACGAACACTACCGTGAATTGCGGGTGGAATTGGCGGAAAGCGGCACTAAACCACGGCAGATAAACTTGGTATTCCGCGCCTTCAACGACGGTATTGGGCTGCGCTATGAAATCCCCGCGCAACCTCACTTGAAAGCGTTTGTCATTGAAGATGAGCTGACCGAATTTGTGCTGGCGGAAAACAGCCATACCTGGTGGCTGCCGGCCTATCGCGACTGGGGGCCGGAATACCAATATTTGAAATCCGCCCTTAGCTCGGTGGATGTCGCCTTCACCCCCATTACCCTGGAAGCGCGGCACTATGCGCTGGCGATCCATGAGGCAGCGCTGGTGAACTACGCCAGCATGACCCTGCGCATGGTGGGCGATAACACCAAAACCCTGAAGGTGGATTTAGTGCCTTGGCCTAATGGCGACAAGGTGCGCACTGCCGCGCCCATGCAATCCCCTTGGCGCACTCTTCAAATCGCGCCCAAAGCCATCGACTTGCTCAACTCCTACCTGACCTTGAACCTGAACGAACCGCCCAAACCTGAAACACTCAAGAGCGACAACAGCTACATTAAACCCGGCAGCTACATTAAGCCCGGAAGCTACATTAAACCGGGCAAGTACATGGGCATTTGGTGGGAGATGCATATTGGCGAGAAGGACTGGAGCCCCGGCCCCAAACAGGGTGCCACTACCGCGCGCGCCAAGGAATATATCGACTTTGCAGCCCAGCACGATATTAGCGGTGTACTTATCGAAGGCTGGAACAAAGGCTGGGAAGGTGAATGGTGGAAACGCACACCGACCTTTATTTTTGATGAGCCTGTCGTCGGTCTGGATTTGGAAGAAGTTACCCGTTACGCCCGCGAAAAAGGCGTGGAAATTATCGGCCATCACGAGACCGCCGCCGGTGTGACCTACTACGAACAGCAGATGGATGCCGCCTTTGGCTACTATGAAAAACTCGACATCCAAAGCGTGAAAATGGGCTACGTCGGCACACGCATTGACGGCGACCAATGGCACCACGGCCAATACATGGTCAACCACTTCCAGCGGGTAGTGGATACCGCCGCGCGCCATAAAGTAATGGTGAATGCCCACGAAACCGTGACTGATACCGGCCTGCGCCGCACCTACCCCAACCTGATGACGCGCGAATGTGTACGCGGCATGGAGTACAACGGCGGCAGCCCTGACACTGGCAATATGCCCGACCACACCACCATCATCCCCTTCACGCGCGGCCTATCCGGCCCGATAGATTTCACCCCCGGCATCTTCAACTTCGACTACAAAAAACATCGCCCCTACAACCGCGTGCCTTCCACCCTGGCCAACCAATTGGCGCTCTATGTGGTGCTCTATAGCCCGCTGCAAATGGTGGCGGATTTACCGGAAAACTATACCGGTCACCCCGCCTTCCAGTTCATCGACGATGTTCCCACCGACTGGAAACAAAGCCGCGCGCTGCAGGGCGACATTGGCGACTACCTGGTGATTGCACGGCAGGACAAACACAGCCCCGACTGGTATTTGGGCGCCATCACCAATCAGGACGCGCGCCAACTTGAGGTAAAACTGGACTTCCTCGACCCCAAAGCGCACTACGAAGCCCAAATCTACCGCGACGGCAAAGACGCCGACTGGGAAACCAACCCCGAGTCCTATGAAATCAAACGCATGAATGTAACTGCAAAAAGCACCTTGGCGCTGGATTTAAAACCGGGAGGCGGCACGGCGGTGCGGTTCAAAAAGCGCTAGCGCAATAGTCAACTTGAGGTTCGAAGCGAAACCCCTCGCCCGCAAAGCGAGGGGTTTTGTTTTTAAGGCAAGGTGAAAAAGTATTCCGGCAATTCCCTTTTTGGCAAAGGAATAGGCGAGAATCCCCACTCAACATTCATTAGCCACACCTGCAGTGGCAAAAATGCGCGGTGGGCGATGAGATTAATTACAGATAACAACCTCTGGCGCCTGGTCATTGCCCAGGCTTTGGCCGGCGCGAATGCAGTTGTGGTGTACGCCACCGGCGCGATTGTGGGCAGCATGTTGGCGCCTAGCCCACTGCTGGCGACCCTGCCTATTTCAATTTTTGTAGTGGGCATGGCGGTGTGTATTCTGCCGGTAGGGCGTATTGCCCGCTTATACGGGCGGCGCGCCAGTTTTTTGGTGGGCGCGGCGGCAGGTGTGATTGCCGGTTTGGTGGCTATGGTGGCGCTGTTACTCGGCTGGTTTTGGCTATTTTGCGCAGCGACTTTTTTTGGCGGTATTTACGCTGCCGTAGTGCTGTCGTTCCGCTTTGCCGCTGCCGACGCAGTGCCAGCCGAGCGCAAGGCCAAAGCGCTATCGCTGGTAATGGCGGGCGGTGTCGCGGCAGGGGTTGTCGGCCCCCAACTGGTGACCTGGACTATGCACCTCTGGCCGGCGCAGATTTACGTGGCGACTTTTCTTGCGCAAGCGATTGCGGCGGCGCTCTCCGCGCTGGTACTACTCGGGGTGCGCCTGCCCAAACCAACGGCCGCTGAAATAGCCGGCGGCAGGCCGCTGTGGGTCGTAGCGCGCCAGCCCCGCTTTATCGCGGCGGTTATCTGTGGCGCTGTGACTTACCTGTTAATGAACTTCCTGATGACCGCCGCGCCGCTCGCAATGCATATGGAAGGCCACTCCCACACCCATACCAATTTGGGCGTGCAGTGGCATGTAATTGCCATGTATGCGCCCAGCTTTTTTACCGGCTCCCTCATCGCCCGCTACGGTGCAGCGCGTATTACTGCGCTGGGGCTGGTACTCACCGCCATCTCCGCTGCAGTGGGCCTGGGTGGTATGGATGTGGCGCATTTTTGGTGGATGCTGATCCTGCTGGGTATTGGCTGGAACTTCGGTTTTCTGGGCGCCTCGGCCTGGGTACTGGAATGTCACCGGCCCGAGGAGAAAAACCGGGTGCAATCGCTGAATGATTTTCTGATTTTTGGCGTGATGGCACTGGGATCGTTTTTATCCGGTGGGATTTTGGGTGCTTACGGGTGGACCACCCTGCTCTGGATATCCTTTATACCGCTGGCAATCACCCTGCTCGCGCTGGCCCTGGCAAAAAAGCAAAAGGAGTCATTAGACGACCAGACACCCGTCAACTAGGCTTTAAAGACCATATAGTTACCCTCACTCTTAGCGCCCTCCATGTTGAAACCCTTGTTGCTCGACCTGTTTGTGCTCAACCCTAACCCGGCCAGCTTGTTGCAGGGTAGTTACAACCTCTGGTTGGTCGGCCTTTCGGTATTAATCGCGATTGGCTCCTCCTACATAGGGCTGCAAATTGCGGCCATGACCCGTCGCGCCCCCAAATCTATTCACGCCCAAATTGCTCTGCTGACCGGCTCACTGGCACTGGGCGGCGGGATTTGGTCTATGCACTTTATTGGCATGCTCGCGTTTAGCATTGGCAGCCATGTGCACTACGACCCGCTGGGTACGCTGGCCTCCATGGTGCCTTCGGTATTTGCCTCCTGGGTGGCACTGTATATGTTGTCGGCCGAGCACATCAGCCGTCGGCAGTTGGTGATAGGTGGGCTGTTGGTAGGCGCGGGAATAGGCACCATGCACTATTCGGGCATGGCCGCTATGCACATGGAGGCCACACTTAAATACGATCCGCGCTGGTTTGCGGCATCTATTCTGGTTGCCGTTCTGTTAGCAATACTGGCGCTTTGGATTCGCTTTGGTCTGCGCGGGCAAACCTGGCTGACCGGTTTTCACAAAAGCCTGCTAGCCAGTTCTGTCATGGGCTTGGCGATTGCCGGTATGCATTACGTGGGGATGGAGGCGGCGCTGTTCATCGCCCCGCTGGACTCCACAACTGACATACCTGAGCCGGCTGCAGATACCACCAATAGCCAGATATTCCTCGCCAGTATTATCACCGCTATCACACTGGCACTCAGTATGCTGGCTCTGGCAGGCAACATGATCCTGCGCTATCGCCAGCTGTATGCGCAGATGCAGGATGGACAGTTGCGCTTGCGCGAGCAGGAGCAGCAGTACCGCACCTTGATTGGCAATATGCCCGGAATCGCCTTTCGCACCGAGTTTGCCCCACCCTGGTGTACCCTGTTTATCAGCGATGCGGTAGAGCGCATGACCGGCTGGCCGGCAGCGGAATTCATGGCAGGCCGCATTGCTCTGGGGCAACTGGTTCATCCGGAAGACATGCCTGGCATTACCCAACATATGGAAACGGCATTGCGCGAACGCCGCTCCTACCATATCGATTATCGCCTCACCCACCGCGATGGCAGTGAGCGCTGGGTATCGGAAACCGGCAGTTACGTATACAGCGAAGGCGATACCCCTAATTGGATCGACGGGGTGATTATTGATGTCACCGAATCCCGCCGCCGCGCCAATGAATTTGAGGGCGTGGTTCAGGCAATCGGCAAGGCACTGGCGGTGGCTGAATTTGATATGGATGGCAATATCATCGCGATTAACGACAAGTTCCTGCAACTTACCGGCTACATCAAAGCCGAGTTACTGGGCAAACATCACAGTAAACTCTGCACCCCGGAAGAGGTAAGCAGCGCCGGATATCGCGAGTTTTGGCGCAAGCTGCAGGCGGGTGAGTTTCAAAGCGGCGAATACTGCCGGGTGGGGATAGATGGCCGCCGGGTGTGGATTCAGGCTGCCTACAACCCGATTCTGGATGTGGATGGCAAACCCTGGAAGGTGTTTAAACTCGCCATTGACCTGTCGGATCGCAAAGCGATGGAGCAGGATTTACGCATCGCCAAAGAGCACGCTGAACAGGCCGCGGTCGCCAAAGGCATGTTCCTCGCCAATATGAGCCATGAAATTCGCACCCCCATGAATGCGATTATCGGCTTTGCCGAACTCCTGCTGGACTCGCCGCTCAACCCCAGTCAGCAAAAACAGCTACATACACTGCGTCAATCGGCTCGCTCGCTGCTGGGATTACTCAACGACATTCTGGATACCGCCAAACTCGAGCGCGGCGCGCTGGAACTGGAACTCCAAGCCTTCTCGCTGCGCAACCTCTGCCAGCAAATACTGGCGGAGTTCCAGCTACAGGCCGACAAAAAAGGGCTGGCGTTACACCTGGACTACCCCACCCAGGTACGCGATCTGGTTCTGGGCGACGAGCTGCGCCTGCGCCAGATTCTGGTCAACTTATTGGGCAACGCCCTGAAGTTCACCGCACAGGGCGAGGTTCGCCTGGGCCTGAGCGAGTCCGACAAACTACTGCGCATCCAGATCAGCGATACCGGCATAGGTATTGCGGCCGACCGGATTGAGCAGATATTCACGCCCTTCACCCAGGCTGACGCCTCTATGGCGCGCCGCTTCGGAGGCACAGGTTTGGGCACTACCATTGCGCGCCAACTGGTGGAATTGATGGGCGGCAGTATTAACCTGACCAGCCGCTTGGGTGAGGGCAGCTGTTTTGAGGTGTTGCTGCCACTGGAGGCCGTAGACGCCTGCCTGCTACCCACGGCAACCAGCGCCGCCACGCTCCCCCCGCTGCGCATTTTGGTCGCGGACGATGTACCGCAAAATCTGGAAGTCCTGGAGCTACTCTTAACCCGCGATGGCCATCAGGTGCACTGCGCCAACAATGGGCTGGAGGCCTGGGCCCAGTATCAGGAAAAAGCCATAGACCTGATTTTGATGGACATCCAAATGCCCGAGGTGGATGGCCTGCAAGCCACTAAAATCATCCGCGAGTGGGAGCGGTTGCAGCAGCGCAAACCCATCCCCATTATCGCCTTGACCGCCAGTGTATTGCTGCGCGACCGCGAGGAAGCGGAAAAAGCCGGCATGGACGGCTTTGCCTCCAAACCTATTGAGAAAACCGAGCTTTACCGCGAAATCGCCCGCTGCCTGCAGCTGCAACTGGCTCTGGCACCGGCCAATCCAGCGGCTAACACACAGGCTGGTGGCTATTTACCCGGCGCAACCAGCACGATTGATCTGCACGGCGCCACAGCCCGTTGGGGCGACGAACACAAGTTATATCTGGCGATAAGCCGCTTTTGCGCTGACTACCAGCAAGCCCCTCTGCAACCCGATCAACATGACTTACCTGCCCAGGCACACCGATTGAAAGGTGTGGCGGCTAACCTCGGCCTGGTGCAAGTCGCCGCACAATTGCGTGATCTGGAGCGAATTAACGCCGCTGACAGCGCCGCATTAACCGACTGTATTGCCGCCATTAACCGGGCGATGGCAGAGGCAGAGATCTGGGTTAAAAAACAGCTGCCCACGCCAGAAACCGGGGCCACCGCCACTCACGCGGTGCCTGCCGAGCTGCTGCATCGCCTGGCGCAAGCCTGCAAACACTCCAGCATCGAGGAGGAAAGTCTCGCGCAATTGCAGCAACTGATGCCCGCCACCGAACTGGCAAAACTCAACAGCGCGCTGGATATGTTCGATTTTGATGCAGCCGCCCTGCTGCTGCAGGAGTGGATCAGCAGCGCCCCCTGGGTCACCGCCAGTGACCAGTAACAGCTTAGGAAAACCTTTGGACGCAGTGACAAACCCGGTGAAAAAAACGGCGAGACTCTTCTATGAATATGCGTGATAGCCGCCCCAAATTGTTGGTTGTGGATGATGAACCCCTGAATTTGCAGGTGCTGCGCCAGATACTGCAGCAGGACTACCAATTACTCTTTGCCCGCGATGGCGAAAAGGCGTTGAGCCTTGCGCAAACTGAAGCGCCGGATCTGATCCTGCTGGATATTATGATGCCCGGCTTGACCGGACTGGAGACCTGCCAGCGGCTAAAACAGCAACCCGCAACACGCGATATTCCGGTGATTTTTGTCACCGCACTGGCCGACGACAGCGATGAAACCCAGGGTTTTGCAGCAGGCTGTGTGGACTACATCGCCAAACCGGTGAGTGCGCCAATTGTGCTCGCGCGGGTAAAAGCCCAACTCTCGCTGGTGAGTGCACAAACCCTGCGCGACACCCGCCTGCAAATTATCCAGCGCCTCGGGCGCGCCGCCGAATACAAGGACAACGAAACTGGCCTGCACGTGATTCGCATGAGCCACTTTGCGCGCGAAATTGCCATCGCAGCCGGTATGGGCAGCGCCGATGCCGAAGAGTTATTCAACGCCGCCCCCATGCACGACGTAGGCAAAATGGGCATTCCCGATGCGATTTTGTGCAAACCCGGAAAACTCACACCGGATGAATGGGAAGTGATGAAACAGCACGCGCGCATCGGCGCCGAAATTATTGGCGACGACAGCTCCAGCCTGCTGCAAATGGCGCGCAGGGTCGCCCTCAGCCATCATGAAAAATGGGACGGCAGCGGTTACCCCCAAGGGCTGGTGGGCGAAGCCATTCCCATCGAAGCGCGCATTATCGCCCTCGCCGATGTGTTCGACGCCCTCACCAGCAAGCGCCCCTACAAAGAACCCTGGACCATCGAAGCCACAGTGAACTACATCCAAAACGAATCCGGCAAACACTTCGACCCACAACTGGTCGCCGCCTTCAAACAAGCACTGCCGCGCATTATTGAAATACGCGCGCCCCTGTTGGATCCTTGAGCAAATTCATAACAAGGCTTAACGCAGCAACCTCACCCCATAAATACCACCGGCAATGGAACCCGGTGCCGCGACAAATTTCAGGGTGTATTTGCCTTTGGCTTTTTTCACCAAATCGGCAGGGATTGAATAATCCACGGTGAAAAATTCTTGCTCGTTACCGGTGGATTCCACCCTTGCAATCACTACACCGTTTAATTGGATTTCAAACTTACGACCGGAGTCGATACCTGCATAGGTAATTTGCAGGGTTTTGGCTTCCTGATCTTTATCGTTCAATTCATAACTAAACCAGGCACGGCTGTGGCGCCAGTGGCGGCCGTTATACAAACCGGCTTCAGCTTGCTCGCCTTTGTAAAAATGGTCTGACTCGGGTTGCTGTTCGCCGGGGGCAACCTGATCGATGGTTTTGGCTTGTAATTCCAGGCGCGCTTTTTCTTCGGCACCAGCCTTAATGCGGGAATTTTCCAGATCCTCCGCCGTGCTGTAGGGTAAATAGAGTGCGTAACGCGATTCATGCACACGGAAAAACGGCACTAATTCGATCTGCTGCAAATTCTGGCCATTGATTAAACCACTGGCATTAAAGGTGAGTGGTTTACCCGCCACCGGTTTTAATTGCTGGATAAATTCATCGCTATTACCTAACAAAAACGGCGCCGCCTCCAATGGGCACACCTGACCAGAGGCGATATGCCCCATGCGTGAATCATCCGCAAAATAGCTAATTTTTTCAGTCAAAAATGGCTGGGATTTTAATGCCAGCACAATCGGGCCGTGGAGCACCGCATAATAGTTGGAACCATCCGGCAATTGTTCCAAACGCGGTTTCATCGGCAGCACCAGCTCCACCTTGTCGCCTTTTTTCCAGCGGCGCTCCAGTGCAATAAATTCACCCGGCTGTTGTTTTACTTTTATCGCCTTGCCATTTACGCGCAGTTGCAATGCGCCCTTTTCCACCCACTGGGGGTAGCGCAGCTGCAAACGGAAACGCTTGCTGCTTTCAATAATAAATTCGGTCTTTTCCGTATCGGGGAATTGGGTGTTTTGAGTGAGTGCAATGCCCTGCTCTGCCCACTGCAGGCGAGACGGAATAAATAAATTCACAAAAATTTCCGGCAGCTTTTTATCCATATCACGCGCATAAATAAATTCCGCGTATTTGGAATGGCTTTCAATACCAGAGCCTACACAGCACCACATGGCATGGTGAACCTGTGAATAGGTGCGGTAGTGATTAGGGCGCATGGAGGTGAAATATACCAAGCCGCCAGTCTGTGGGTGCTGGGAAGATAAAATGTGGTTGTAAACTGCGCGCTCGTAATAATCCACATATTTCATTGTGGGATTATGCGCCCCCTTATCGGCGGATGACAGGTACAACAACTGTGTAAGCTTGAGCATATTGTAGGTATTACAGGTTTCCGGCCCTTCCACATCTTCAATCATCGCCGTGAAATCATGGCTGTCATGGAAGTGCTCTTTCACGCTATTGCCGCCAATAGCGACAGTGCGTTTATCCACCACTGTTTGCCAAAAAAATTCAGCCGCTTTGTGCCAGCTTTCGTTGTGCGTTGCGTCGGCCACTTTTTTAAAGCCGATGATTTTGGGGATTTGGGTGTTGGCGTGCAGACCGGTTAATTGATCCTGCTGTTTTTGCAAAGGCTGCAAAATGGCCTGATGGGAAAAAGCGTTGGCAAGCGCCAGATATTTTTTCTCGCCGGTAATGTTTGCAACATCCACAAATACTTCATTCATGCCTCCGTGTTCGGTGCGCAACATGGTTTGCATTTGTTCGGGCGATAAATTTTTAGTGAGCTCGATTGTCCAATCCGACAAACGCACCAACATTTTTTTTGCATCTTCATTACCGGCATACAAATAGGCATCGCGCAGGCCAGCGTAGATTTTGTGCAGGTTGTACCAAGGCACCCAGCGCTCGTTGGTAGAGAAGTTGTCGGCGCGAATATCTCCGCGTGCAATTTCGCTCCACATTTTATTGCTGTCAGGAATACCGCCGATGTACCCACTGCCGAGTTTGTCCTGACATTTTTTTAATTCAGTAATCACATAATTCAATCGCTCCAGCACCAGCTTATCCTGAGTTGCTGCATAAAGCAGAGCAAGCGCCGTGACGTAATGCCCACCCATATGGCCATCCAACCCGGTGGATTCCCAATTGCCATAGGTTTCCTTAAACGGCAAACCCGCTTCACGGCGAAACGGCGCCAACATTTTTTCCGTATCAAACGCCAGCAAATATTCTTTATTAGTGTTTTGCGCTTGCAGGAAGGGGCTATCCAACAATTGCACATCGCGGGTGGGCGCTAGTTCAAGGGCGGAAGCAGACATTATCGACAGATAAAAACCAAGGCTTACAAAACCCAGTGAACTAACCAACTTCATAACATATGCTCCAAAAAAATATTCCCATTGAGAGACGGAATATAAAATTAATTTGGTATCAAATCATGGATTTAACCAAACTTTTCATAGGTAATTGCTGAAAAATCAAATAAATATTTGGGGGAAATTTACGGCATTGATCATAAAAAAGTCCCGCCACAAGGGCGGGACTTGGATACCAGAACCGGGGGGATGATTCTGGTGAGGTTTGAATTGATATCGTTTGGCTTAGAAAGTCAGACGAGCACCAATTGCAAAAGTACGACTGAACAGCGCTGAACCAAAGTTATTGGTAGTTGAGCCATTTTCACCGTAATAACTTTGATAAATTTCTTCTGTCAGGTTGGTGCCATCCAGTGTTAATGAAAGGTTGTCATTCACCTGATAACTAACTTGCAGATCCAAACTGGATTCTGGTTTTCTCCAAACCTCCAATGGGTTTGCAAACAAAGCTGCTTCGTAGTTGTTCAGGAACTCACTGCGCCATGCATAGGACAAACGCACACCTACGTCGTAGTTGTCGTAAGCCAATACAACACTGTAAGACTCATCCGAAACACCAAACAAATCAGTTTTCTTGGTTTCGATAATTTCACCTGCTGCATTGGTCACAGGTGTGGTTTGCGAAGACTCCAAGGCTGTATAGCTAGCTTGCACACCAAAACCGTCCAACACAGATGGCAGGTTTTCCGGGAACCATACAGCACCAACTTCAAGACCGCTCAACTCACCATTAGAGGCGTTGAATGGCTGGCTCAGAACGTAGGTTCCAATACCGCTACCGTCAGGTTTTGGAGCTTGAACTTGACGGCGGAAATCAATAACAAAACCTTCAATTTCACGCTTGAACAAAGTTCCGTACAAAGAACTGCTATCAGCAAAGTACCACTCCAAAGAGAAGTCATAGTTTTGTGATTCAGTTGGTTTCAAATCGGGATTTCCACCACCTGCAGTACCATAACCGATATTAGTTACATCTTCGTTGTAAGTAATATTCGCATTTAATTGACCAAATGCAGGGCGACGCAAAGTTTCGGTGTACGCAATACGCGACAACAAATTATCTGTCCAGTGATAACGAATCATCACACTTGGCAACACTTTGGAGGTGTCGGCAGTAGCTGAAGAACTGTTATCAAGCGTTGGATTCAACAACTCTTTGTTAATGTCAGTGAATACCATATCGGTTTCAGAGCCGGTGTAACGTAACCCCACTTCACCATCGATTTGTTTGCCAGCTAATTCAGATTCAAGTTTGGCAGTGACATACGCCGAAGTAGTCAATTCTTCGATATCAAAACCGTTAATCAGAGGCAATTCCGTTAATCCGTACAGACCTCTCATTTCACCGATATTACGGGTCAAGTAGTGACCGTTTGCTGCTGCCCATGTTGTAGGAACATCGGCCTCACCGTCAAAGAAACCTTTATTAATGGAAGCAATACCATCAATGGACTCGATGGCTATAGCGCCGTTATATGCACCATCAATAATGTTGTAACTATCGTATTGAGTGATTGCATTATTTTTTGCGCCCTGTCTTCTGGCTGCTTCTGATGCAGTGCGATTGTCTACACGCACACCAAAATCAAATGCGGCGAAAACGCTGAAATCGGTAGTGTAGGTTGCATCGGTAGTGAAGGTAGTTGCATCGCCATTGCTACGAGTGCCAGAGTCATAAAATTGTGCACTGTTCCAGGCAACCAAATCAGTCAGGTCGCTTTCATCTACACCGGCAGTAGCTGGATTATCCGGGAAGCTGTAAGCGGGCAAGCCGCCACCTGCGTTGAAATCCACATCCAATTGATAACCCACTTTGTCAAAACGCATACCGGCAAAAGTAGTGCTGAATTCACTGTCTTGGTATACCAATTCAGATTTAACTTTCAGGTTGCTACCTATATCCCAGCTACCACCTAATGCATAAACATAGCTGTCAGTTTTACCGGTGCCGAAATCGCCACTGGTAAACATATACTGGTTGGATACGCTGCGGGATTTAACAATGTTGGTGCCCGGGAAAACCTCAAGATTTGCAGCAGCCGGGTTATTTACGTATGAGCCCCACCAGTCAGCAAACGAAAACAACAATGAGTTGAAAGATTCGTTGCGATAACCGTTATAGAAAGCTTCGAATAAATATTCGGAAGTATCGTTAGGTGCATACTGGAAAGAAACATTTGCCGCAGTGCGTTCACGCTTACCGGTAAAGTCGCTTGCAAAAATGGCATCGCGGCCAAGCAAGTATTCCATTGGCTCGCCATTTACATCCAGAGTCGATCCAGCGGCACTGGGAAGGCCATTCAATAAACCCGGAGTCCAGATGGGGTTTTCTGCAACACCACCTTTACCAAGGAAAATTCGCTCGTAATTAGTGAACGGGGCCACGGGATCATCCGTTGCAAACGGCACCATCGCACCGGGCGTTACACTTTGGTCACGATAATTTGTCTCGGCAAACGAGAGGTTTACCAATGCTCCAAATTCACCGCCGCTGGTATCCCAGCGATTACTAGCCAAAGCACTGATGTTGGGGTCAATTTCATCTGATTGTTCTTGATTGATTGCTCGTGTAGCAACCACCACTTTACTGCTGTCAAAATCAAAGGGGCGCTGGGTTTTTACATCAACAGAGCCAGCGATGCCGTTCTCAATCTGCGAGGCTGAACGAGTTTTATACACGTCTACCTGCTTGATCAGACTTGCGGGAATATCTTGCAGCGCAACAGCCAAACCCGATGCGGTGAAAATATTGCGACCATTCACGGTGGTATTAATGTCGGTTAAACCGCGAATCGAAATACCAGAAACCTCACCTGAGCCGCGGTTAGTAACCTGCACACCGGTGATACGTTGCATCGCTTCAATTACGTTGTTGTCTGGGAATTTACCAATATCTTCCGCCACAATCGCATCAACGATTTGGGTTTTATCGCGCTTCACATCCAGAGCTTGGGACAAACTTCCGCGAATACCGGTAACAACCACTTCTTCAAGTTGGTCTTCTTGCGCGACAGCCACATAGGATGAGCCCAGGGCTGCAACCATGGCGATGGATAAACTGAGTGTTTTTTTCTTGAACATGACTTTCTCCCGAGATCAATCGCCCTTTGGCCTGCACCGGCCGGGGCGATTGTTATTATTAAAAAACGCTGTTCCTGAAATTCTGTCTTGATGCCAACTCGTCGCTGAGCGGCTCCCCTGAGAGGAGTCTCAAATGGCATCGCCGATTTATTAGGCATATTGTAAGACAATTAAAATACTATGCTTTGAGCTATTTAACGTCAACAAATGAAAAGGTTTTTCTCTATAAAACGCTTGGAGTATTACTAAAAGTAGCACTTGGTGAGGTTTAAACCGGTTTTTTCTGCGGGAAATTAGCGGTGAAAATGAAAAAGACAGGCGCTATCACAAACTGCCTTGGATACAAGTTGTTCATGGTTATTTAACGGATTTTTTATATTACAATATTATTGGCTTACCTGAGTCTGACCCATATCAAACCGGCTACAGCCAAGACCTCAACAATAACTAGTGACCTGAACTCAAAGGTAACCCCATGATTCACTTTTCCACACTCGATTGGGCTGTGCTGGCGGGCTTTATGCTGCTGCTGGTGGGCGTGGTTGTGCGCTCACTGCGCGAAAAAGAGGCTGACACCTCGGACTATTTTTTAGCGGGCCGCAATGCCGGTTGGCTGGTGATTGGCTCGTCTATTTTTGCCTCTAACATTGGCTCAGAGCACTTGGTGGGGCTTTCCGGTGCGGGCATGCAATCGGGCATGGCGATGGCGCACTGGGAGTTACAATCCTGGATTATTTTGTTACTCGGCTGGCTGTTTGCGCCCTTCTACTGGAGCAGCAAGGTGTACACCATGCCCGAGTATATGGAGCGCCGTTACTCCTCCAGTTCACGCACCTTTTTGTCGTTTATTTCTTTGGTAAGTTATGTGCTCACCAAAGTCTCGGTCACGGTGTACGCCGGCGGTGTGGTGCTTAAAACCGTGCTGGGTATTGAGAGTATTTGGGGTATAGATTTTTTCTGGATCGCCGCCGTTGGGCTGGTCGTTGTCACCGGTATTTACACTGTACTGGGGGGCATGAAAGCGATTATGTGGACCTCGGTGTTGCAAACGCCGGTGTTGATTATCGGCTCTCTGGTGATTCTGGTGGTTGGCTTGGACAAGGTGGGCGGCTTTGCCGAACTGGAGCGCATTAACGGCGAAAAGATGCATTTGATTCGCTCCGCGAGCGACCCTGACTTTCCCTGGCCCGGTGTGATTTTTGGCTCCTTTATTATCGGTTTTTGGTATTGGTGTACTGACCAATATATTGTGCAGCGTGTGCTCTCCGCCAAAGGCATTCAAGCGGCGCGCCGCGGGACAATTTTTGCGGGTTATTTGAAATTATTGCCGGTATTTATTTTCCTTTTCCCCGGCATGATTGCTTACGCCTTGCACCAGCAAGGCCAAATCCAAATTGATAGTGCTGACCAAGCCTTTGCAGCATTGGTGTCGGAACTTTTACCTTCCGGTATTAAAGGTATTGTGATTGCCGGTTTGCTCGCTGCACTTATGAGCTCACTGGCATCGCTGTTTAATTCTTCCGCCACTTTATTCACTATCGATTTCTATAAAAAATTCAAACCCGATGCGAGCGAGGCAAAGCTGTTAAGCGTAGGGCGCCAAGCAACTATCGCCGTCGTATTGCTCGGCATTGTGTGGATTCCGGTGATGCAAATTGTGTCCGATGTGCTCTACGAATATTTGCAATTGGTACAAGCGCTGATTGCGCCCGGCATTGCGGTGGTATTTTTGCTTGGCGTATTTTCCAAACGCATAACACCGGCAGCGGGTTTGATTGGTTTGGTGAGCGGTTTTGTACTGGGCATGTTGCGCTTGGTGCTGACCATTTTTAAAGACCAACTGGATCCGGATGGCCTGCTTTACAGCCTGGTCGCCATGAACTGGCTCTATTACTGTTCACTGTTATTTATTGTGATTTGTGTGCTGGTGATTGCAGTGAGTTTGTTCACCAAAGTCGCGAGCGATGAACAATTACAGGGCTTAACCTACGGTTCGATTTCTGCCGAACAGCGCGCTGAAATTCGCGCAGGGATAGATAAGTGGGATGTGATTCATACGCTGGTGATTGTGGGTATTACTGCGGCGATTTATGTAAGGTTTTGGTGATTTACCCCCCCAGCCCCCTTATTAAGGGATAATTTAACCCCCCCCAGCCCCCTTGTTAAGGGATAATTTAACCCCCCCAGCCCCCCCTTCTCAAGGGGGGGGTACGGGGGGGTTAAATTTAACTCAACCTCCTTTTGCTTTGTAAGCACGAATAATCTCGTTAAAACTTTCTGCGTAGGCTTTTAAATCATCCAGTTCTTTTTTCTCTGCCGCGCGGCTCAAACCCGCGCATCCCAAATAGTCTTGCATGGCTTTTACATAAGCCTTTACTTCATTGTTAGTTTTCACCATTTGCGCACTTACTGCCGTTGCCGGATCCGGAAACTCCGGTTTGGTGGCGGGTTTGCTGCAAGCAAATGCGCCCTGGCTGATGGCGGTTAAGAGTGTCAGGGCTGCGATGTAGTTTTTCATTTTCTATCTCACTTTTTTATCAACAATGGTTAAACGCGGAATCGGCTTACCAGCTCGGAAAGCTGATCAGCCGCAGCGGCCAAGTGTTCGGTGTTATTGCAAATACGGCTGGAGCTTTGGGCAGACTCAATAGCCACATTGGAAATGCGCTGTACGTTCTTTTCGATCTGGCGAGTGGCTGCACTCTGTTGCTCTGAGGCGGCGGCAATCTGGTTGGTGCGGTCGCGAATCACACTCACAATCGCGGTGATATTTTCCAGCGATTTACTGGCCTGCCCCGCCTGTTCAACCGAGGCGCCAGCCTGGGCGTTACCGGCCGACATCATTTCCACCGCTTTGTGAGAGCCGGACTGCAGGCGCTCGATCATTTCGCGAATTTCGGTAGTAGATGTTTGGGTGCGCGACGCCAATGTGCGCACTTCATCCGCCACCACCGCAAAGCCCCGGCCCTGCTCACCGGCACGCGCCGCTTCAATCGCTGCGTTTAAAGCGAGCAAGTTGGTTTGCTCCGCAATACCGCGAATAACATCCAACACCGAACCTATGCTTTGGGTCTCCTGCTGCAACTGGTCGATCACGCCCGCTGCGGTTTTGATATCGCTGGAGAGCGATTGGATTTGGCCCATGGTCAGCGACACAGTTTGTTTACCCGAGGCAGCGGCGGAATCCGCTTGCTGGGATTGGTTGGCGGTTTCATTCACGCTCTGGCTGACGTTATCTACCACCGCGGCCATCTCGCGGATTGCGGCGACTATTTGCTGGATTTCTGCCTGCTGGTGCTGGATCGCCAATTCATTTTCGCGCGCGGTTGTCGAGAGCAACTGGGCGTCCTGGCGCACGCTGGCCGCAGTTTGGATTACGTTGCCGATGATGCCCTGCAGACGCTCGACAAAGCGGTTAAAACAACTGGCCAATTCAGCGATTTCATCGCGCCCGGAAACCGGCAAACGACGGGTAAGATCGCCCTCCCCCTCAGAAATATTACGCAGCGCATCCACAATATTATTGATTGGCCCCACGATACTTTTTTGCACGGCATAGGCAGCCGCCAGCGCCAGCAGGCTGAGCACAACCACCACTACCAATGAGCGATTAAAGGCCTGTGCCACTATGGTTTGCACCTCAGCCATATCGATCACCATGGAGATGTAAGCCAGGGTTTGCCCCTCAGATGTAATGGCTTCGGTAATGGTGAGGCGGCCTTTGTCCTCACTCATACCCACAGGTGGTACCTGACTGGCGATACGGCTTTTGGCCTCGGTTTCGCTGGCGCCCTGCACATACCAGGCAAAGGCCTTACCACCGCTGTAAATAGCGGCTGACTGCACACGTGGGCTGAGTTTCAAGGCATTGAGCGATGCAGATACGGTTGCTGAGTCGTCAAAGGTAATGGCGCCCACACTGGCCTCACCCAAAACCTGGGCCAGAGTTTGGGTGTCCTTGATAATAGTTTCGCGTGCGGTTTCTATGCCCGACTGGGCAGTCACTATTGCCGTGGCCACTACTGCCGCTATACAGCTGAGCGTGACGCTGAGGAGGATTTTCATTTTGAGCGATAAATTATTCACACCAAGCTCTCCAGATAATTTTTGTTATGTCGCTGTGATCTGGCCAGGACAAACAGCCTGTGCCTGGCAAAAACACGAAACTCAAGTATAGGCCAATATCGCAAATTGCTATTTACGGAGAATTCCTTATCGCAAAAAACAATAAAAACACTAAAAAAGGGCGACTTTTGCCATAAATATCATAAAAAACGCACCTATCTGATAAATCTATCCTTATTGTTATAGCCAAAAATTTTTTAACGGGTAAAAAAAAGCCGCTAATACAAGTACTAGCGGCGCAACAAGCGGTGTTATCAATACAGTTAACACCATCCAACGACAAAGGGATAAAGACTCACAACAATAAGCACGGGGACGTGAACCAATCATTTCAACGCCACCATTTGTATTATTATATATAAATATTAACAGTAGTCCAGTTATTTGTTCAGTGGCGATAAAGCTCCTGTGAAGCACCAAGGAATTAAAATAATCAGGTTTTTTACCTTTCAAGCATGAAAATCAGTGCCTAAAAACCAAAAAGCCAGCATTGCGCCGGCTTTTTGGTTTTTAGGTTGAGACTCTGTACTTAGAAGGAGTAACGCACACCAATCGCATAGGTTTTCGAATAGATACCGTTACCAAAGTTAAACAGGTTCTGGTTACCTTCACCGTAGTAGTTTTGGTAAACATCATCCAACAGGTTGGTGCCATCGAAGGTAACCGACAGCTCTTCAGTCACATCGTAGCTCAACTGGAATGATAGATCCTGTTCAGGGCGACTCCAGAACTGGATTGGGTTAGCGAAGATTGACGCCTCGTTACCCTGATAGAACTTCTCGCGCCATACATAAGACAAACGTGCACCAAAGTCCTCTTTCTCGTAAGCCAGAACCAGGCTGTAAGACGAGTCAGAAACTCCACTCATTTTGGACTTGTTGTAGCCGCTAATACTGCCATCCACAGCAAATTCGGGATTCAACTGCTCCGAATCCAACATGGTGTAGCTCGCCTGCATACCCAAGCCATCCAATGCGGCAGGCAGGTTGTCCGGGAAGTAAACCAGACCGACTTCAACACCTGACAGCTCACCATCTGCGGCATTGACCGGCGCGTTCAATACGTAAGGACGGGTAATGCCGTCATCACCTTCACGCACCACAGTCTTCTTACCATTGATCACCAGACCATCGATTTCACGCTTGAATAGCGCACCGTAAAGTGAGCTGCCCTCGGCAAAATACCACTCCAACGACATATCGAAGTTTTTGGAATAGGTCGGTTTAAGCTCGGGGTTTCCACCACTACCAGTGCCGTAAGGCGTGCTGGTTAACGGGTCCTGCCAGGTTTGGTAGGGGTTGAGTGCACCGTACTCTGGCATACGCAGGGTTTCGGTATAGGCAGTGCGGCCCACCAACTCATCGGTAATGTTCCAGTTGAGCACCAGGCTTGGCAACACTTCGGAAGCGGAGGAAGTACCGGGAACCAACTCACCGTCCTGCCAGAATTCCAGATCTTGTTGGTAATCCACTGCGCGCAGACCAAACTCACCACTCAAGCTTTCGGTTAAATGAAATTTGGTGGTGACATAGAGTGCGGCGGCATCTTCATCAACACTGAAATTTTTCTCCAGCGCCGGATTTGCCTCCAAACTGTAAACACTGCGCACGGCCTCTTTGTTTTGCAGCATGTAATAGCCATTGGCGGTGATATAGCTATCGAAGATATTGGCTCGGCCATCAAAATAGTCGTTAACGGTATAAACAATGCCCGAGCCATCGCCCGCTGCACCCGCCGCGCTCAACAATTGCATCAACTGGGTGACACTGGTGTTGGCAATGCCTGCATTTTGATCGCGCGACATAGTCTCGGCACCGCGGATCTGATACCGCCCACCAACTTTAATGCTGTCGATAATACTGCCATCCACCTGCCAGTCGGCATCCAATGTGTAAGCAGCAGAATCACCTGTGCTGCTACCGCCATTGTCGTAAACCGTGCCGGCACGCCAGTTGCCGACCGCACTTATATCCGACTCGTCAATGGCTGTTGCAGGGTTGTCCCAGAATTCGACCGAAGGCACACCATCACGGTTGTTGTAATCCACATCCAAACCATAGGCCGTGCGGTCAAATCGCATCGCAAAGAAATTGTTGGTGTATTCACTATCTTGCAACACCAGTTCCGAGTTCACTGTCAGCTTTTCATTGGGGTTCCACTTGGCGCCCAGTGCCCAGAGGTAGCTGTCGGTTTTACCATCTGCGTAATCACCGCTCTGGAAGCCGCCGTTGTCGCGCCCCTGGTGCTCCTTAACAACATTGGTGCCGTCATAAACGAGCGGGATATCGATGTTGCCATTTTGATGCTCGAGCGTGTTGGTGAACCACATGGCGTTTTGTTGGGTATTGCGATAGCCAGTGTAGAAACCTTCGGCAAGAAACTCCCAAGCATCATTTGGTGCCCATTGCAGCGAGAAACTGGCCGCCGGGCGCTTGCGGAAACCTGAAAACGAAGTGCCAAATACCGCATCGCGCATCAACAGATAATCGACAGTTTCACCGTCAACATTCAATGTTGAGCCTGAGGTGTAAGGGATACCAGACTCCAAACCAGCCTGCCATACGGGATTTCCGCTGGAGGTATTAGGGATCATCTGGTAAGGCGCGTAATTGGATGCGGGGGTCGCCGAGAAGAAAGGGAACACCGCACCGGCAGTCATAGTGTCGTCGCGATAATGGGTTTCCGCGTAGCCTATATTGACCAGAGCTCCAAATTCACCCCCACCTTCAAGTTCCCAGCGGTTGCTGTAGAGCGCACTGATATTGGGATCAATTTCATCCGGTTGGTCGCTATAAATACCACGTCCTGCCAAGACCACCTTCTCGCCGTCAAACATAAACGGACGGTTGGTTTTAACATCGATAGAACCGGCAATACCACGCTCGGTGCGATCAGCAGAGCGGGTTTTGTAAACATTCACACTGCTGAGCAAGCTGGCAGGGATATCCCAAATGGCCACATCGCGACCCGCGCCGGTAAATACATCGCGCCCGTTTACCGAGGTGTGCACGTCAGTCAGACCGCGAATCGAAATGCCTGTGACTTCACCACCGCCACGGCCAGTAGTTTGCACACCAGTTACACGCTGCAATGCTTCTACTACGTTATTGTCGGGGAACTTACCAATATCTTCGGCAACAATGGCATCAACAATTTGGGTGTTGTCGCGTTTGATATCCAGAGCTTTGGTCAAACTGCTGCGAATCCCAGTGACGGTAACCTCTTCAATTTGTTCGTCCTGCGCTTGCTCTTGGGCAGTGGTGTATTGGGCCATCATCGCGGCAACGACCGCAGTGGCTAAAAGTGTCTTCTTATACATTTTTTTAAACTCCAAAATTTTTTAAATTTTGAGTTAATGACGAAGGCATTAACTCAATCAGAAAGTTTCAACCGCAAGGGGCACCTGCCCCCTCGCGCCTGCCCATTACTGTGCAGATGAACCTTCCTGATACAGAGAGTTAATGCGTTCAGCGCTGATGGTGCCGGTGAATACTTTCAGCTCATCAATTGCACCGTTGAATGGGGTATCCCAATAGTTCACGCCCAGCGCAAATTCGTTGGTATCACCCGCTACCGTCATCACCCGACGGAAATCGGTGGCTTCGCTTTGCAGTGCGCCGTTTACATAAAGCTTGATGGTGTTGTTATTTTCACCGTCCACCATAATCACTATGTGGGTCCACTGGCCGGCAGGAATTCGGTTAGCCAACTCCGCGTTGTCATAGAACGACGGGCCATTTGCCCATACACGGGTTTTTGCGGTGCCCGCCATGGACGGAACCAGACTCAACCAGTAGTTGGGGTTGGCACCGCCAAAAAATGCGGTGGTGTAATCCGTAAACGCTGTTGGTTTTAACCACAGGGAAATGGTGTAGCTACTGGTGGTGATCAAGTTGTCGGGCAAGCGAATACCGGATGTACCGTTCAAATTCACAGCCTGACCTTTAACACCCTCTATATAACTGATGGCTCCACCGGTATTGAAGATACGGTCACCCGCGACCGTGCCTGCTGGTGCAACATCGTTCAGTGATACCAAGCTGTTTTCGAAACTGTATTCAGCCGGCGCCAGTGATTTCACAGTGACCTGGAATTCTTTGGTATCAGTAAAACCCTGGTAATTGATATGCGCCGTCAAGGTCACGGTTTTGTCACCTTCATCCGCAGTAGGTTGCGTAACAACGGCAACACCGTTGGTGGGCTTCAGATATTTTTCATCGCTTGAAGTCCAGCTAATACCTGAAACAAACGGGCCTACCCGCAGCAGTTCAAAGTTTTCACGCACTGCTGACATATCCCCCAGTTCCAACGCATCTTTTACAAAACCTGCGAATTGTGATGGGTCGGTCAGGTTATTAATTGCCGCACCGTTGATATCCAATGTGCTCAACGCGTAGTCGTAGACAATCAAGTCATCGATTTGCCCAACGAATGGCAGATCCCAACCGAAGTTAACGCCCAGTGCATACAAGCCGCCGTCTTTGAAAATATCATCGCGCGGCATTGCACCAACAAACGCGCCGTCGATGTACAAATTCATCATGCCGTTACCATAGGTGATGGCGACGTGCTGCCACTGATTAAGCGGGGCTGTTGCAGAGTGAACCACTTGATTCCAGTTGCCCATGTAGTTACTCCAGATTAATGAACTCGAAGTAAACCATGCGTTACCTGGGATGTAGCTTGACCAGTGATCAAAATCAGTCGCCATAAAAAAGGCCGGAGTATGCGTGGTGAGATTTTCAGCCTTCATCCAGAAAGACACGGTGTATTCACTGGATTTAATAATGTCATCCGGCAAGCGCACACCATTGGCACCGTTGAAATCGTAAGCCTGACCGCCGGTGTAACCCGCTGCAAAAGTCGGAGTGGTGGCATCAACATTGAACAAATTATTATCAGTGGTTTTTGCGGCTGCATAGTTACCCATTGAATCGGTCAATGCGTTTTCAAAACGATAATGAGCGACTGCGTTTTTAAATGCAGGGCGAGCTTTCACCTTCACAGTAAAGGATTTGGTGGTGACTTGACCGCCCAGCGAGAGGTTCGCCGTGAGGGTTACGGTTTGGTCGCCCAAATCAGGGGTGGGAATAAATACATTACCTTTTGAGTCAATGTAGTATTCATTGCTACTCACCCAGTCAATTTTGGTGCCGCTTTTACCCACTGTCGGCAGGGAATAACCTTCATCCGCCAGGGTCAATTCGGTTTTGATATCCAACGCGGCAGCCACTGTAGTTAATGCCGCTGAGGTTGCTGCCAAACGGTCAGTGCGGGTTCCAAACACCGACGCACCATCGCGCGCCATTGCGGAGAACACAGGAACCAATTCTTTGATGCCGTTATCCCACTGCCACTTGAGCACACCAAAATAGGTTCCTGAATCCAATACCAGCTTGATGGAATCATCGCCCATAATCATCCAGGAGCCCTTGTCGCTACCACTAACGCTGCGGTTTTCATGCAGGGTGATGTGACCGGACTTAATCGCCGCTTTATTAACGCCTTTGCCTTGATTCACAAACTTGTAGTGTCCCGGCACCTCTGCAACATCAACCACATTATTGCCATTGAGCGGAACATAACGCTGTGGCGACACTACCAACCAGCCTTCCTGGTTCACAAACATTTCATGGGTGCGCACGGCGTGCGCCTCTATGTTGCCCGGATAGCTGGTTGCAGTAGATGGGAAACGGGTGTGGGTTACTAACAGGTGACGCTTGGTCGCCTCATCGTAATACGCCGAGTTGTGGCCAGGCGCTTGGTAACCCCATGAGGGAGCAACCTCACCCAATACCTGAGTGAATTCAAAGCCGCCCAACAGCTTGCCGCCCACTTCCAGACCAGCACCATCGGCTATATCGTTACCCGCTGGATCAAGGTATGGGCCTTTTGGCGATTTGGAGCGCGCAATGCGGATGTTGTAACCATCGTTAGCCGCAAAACCCGCTACAGAATAGAACAGGTAGTAGTAATCGGCTATCGGGCTGTACATCACAAAAGCCCCTTCGATAGCGCGGAAATCACCGCCCACCAAATGCGTACCGTAACCCTGGCCAGCCTTGGGTTTACCTGTAGCACTGTCCATTTCCAGCACAAAAATACCACCGGAGTAAGAGCCGTAAACCATCCACATACCGCCGGCTTTGTCATAAAACGCCGTCGGGTCGATGACGTTGGGGTCAACGGCACCATTCCAGGTAGTTTGACCGTCATCCAGCGGGAAGCTGGTGAATTCACCGGCATTGCGATAACCGCTACGCAGGAATACGCCTTTATCCGCATAGGGGCCGGTAATGGCGTCAGCTTCTGCCAAGCCAAGGTAAGAGCGGTTCCAGCAACCGCCATTGTCTGCCTCTACCTGTGCGCAATGGTTGTAGTAGAACCAATATTTGCCATTGGGCGCCTTAATCACATTGGCAGCCCAATTACCTTTGAAACCATCGCTCCAGGCGATGCCTTCGGAAATTTCGGTCGAATAGGTGTTAAACAGCGGGCTTTCGTCCACGCGGTCATTCGCCGACAACACAGAAATATATTCCCAATTGATCAAATCGCTGGATTTCGCAGCCGCTAAATGGGAACCAAAAATGTAGTAATCACTACCAGCCTTCACCACTGATGGGTCATGCACACCTATATCAGCCCAGGCGACTGCACCCTCGGCCGTCAACGGCAGACCGCTGGCAACAGAAGGCTTTGCATACACTGGCTCGGGGGATGCGGGAACACTGGCATAGGATTTTTCGTTGTCACCGCCGCCACCGCAACCCGCTAAAATCAGCAGGCCACTCATGGCTAGCGCAAGGCTTTTGAGCTTCATGGGGATAAACCTCTCTCGTATTTTTATTACTTATTTATCGTATTCCCGGAATCGACCCGAAAGGTCAGTAAAGGAGATATCTCCGGGCGAATATTGTTTTGGCAATTATTGCGCAAACATATGTCATACAATATTACCATCACTCAATATTCGCACAGTCGATGCGAGGCGTAAAGGTAAAATTGCGATGCTCATCAACAAAATTACTCTCACCAATAAACAGTTATAAAAACAGTCGTTAGCGAAATCCCAAGCAATAAAAAGCCCCGAGGCGGTTAACCTCGAGGCTTTCAAGATTCAGATTAAGAAAAGTTTTAATCAATCATCGATGGCTTACCAAACACCGGCATGCCTTTGTCGTCCCACTTCAGCGGTTTTACAAAGGTGTGGCGATCCGGGTTCCAGAGTGGGTCACCTTCGATTTCGGTGTAGGTGCGCGCATGGTAAACGAGCATCACTGTGTCGCCGTCTTCGCCGTAGGTGAAGCTGTTGTGGCCAGGGCCAAAAATTTTATTGGGGATATCCGAACAGAGCACTGGCTCTTTGGATTTGGTCCAGGAGGCTGGATTCAATAAATCCGCATTCTCATCGGCCCACAACAAACCCATTGCATAGTTTTCGTCGGTGGCGCTGGCGGAGTAGCTGATAAAAATTTTGCCATTGCGTTTTAAAATCGACGGGCCTTCATTTACCCAGAAGCCGCGAATTTCCCATTCAAATTCCGGCTTGCTCAATAGCACCGGCTCACCCGCCAATTGCCAGGGCGTTTTCATTGGGGCGATATACAAATTGGAATTGCCGCGAATGTTTACATCCTTTTGTGCCCACAAATAATAAAGTACGCCATTGTGGGTAAAGGTGGTGGCATCCAAACAGAAGGTATCTATACCGCTGTCGATTTGCCCCATAAATTCCCATTCGCCTTCAAGCGGGTTGGCGTTTTTGTTGCGCACGCAATACATACGGTGCTGGAACAAATCGAATTTAATTTCGCGGCTGGGCGCTGCGGCAAAATACACATACCAGGCTGATTCACCGGATTCAGGATCTTTATTGAAATGAATTTCCGGTGCCCAAAGCAATTCGCTGTAAGGGCCAGTGTCGGGCTTGTGCCAGGCATCCACAGTTGGTGCTGTTGCTAATTCGGCAATAGTCTTGGCGCGACGCAATTCAATGCGGTCGTAAGCTGGCACTGATGCAGTGAAATAATAATAGCCGTCGGTGTGTTTATAAATAAACGGGTCGGCGCGCTGGGGGATTAGGGGTTTTAATAATTCGCTCACAGATTCTCTCCAAACATTTTTTTGTTTTATGCACAGCGGCTTTAATGCTGTGCGATATAACCTTTCACAATCATGGTGCGCTTTAATTCGGCGTAATAGCGGTCATTGATGCGATACATAAACATCAGCAACCCCATTAAACCGTGAAAAACGCCCGGAATAATCGACAGCATCAAGGCTATGCCCATCATGGAAAAATCGGACTGCGCTTGATTGGGAACATATTCAAAATAGGTAAGCAACCAACCTACCATTAACCCGGCGATACCCATGCCCGCTTTCTGCCCTACCGAAATTCCACCGTAAGCAAAACCGGACACGCGCTTGCCATTTTTTACCTGGCCATAATCAATCGTTTCGGAAATAATCGACCAGAATACCGGGGCATGTAAGTCAACTACAAAGGACAGCAGGAAATACAATACAAACGCCAGCACTACGTCATCGCGACCAACCATGAAATAAATGGCGAGGCTTAATAGCGCAACCAATAACTGGGTGTAACGGAACAAATTAATTTTGCAATAAACTTTGGTAATCCAGGTGGACGCAATCATCGCCAAAATAGCAGCAACAACACCGGTAGAAATAAAAGCTGATACCAGTGCATCATCGCCCCCCAAATAATATTTGGCATAATAAATAGCGACCGAACCGCGAATCACATAACCGATGGTGCCGGTGATACACACCGCCACTAAAATTAACCATTGGTCATTTTTTAACAGTTGCACAAACTGCGCCCACAAAGGTTGCGGCTCAACAACATGGGTTACACGTTCGGTGGTTTTGAAATAACAAAACAAAAACATCACGGCGCCGATAAACGACATAATCGCCATAGCAATTTGATAACCCAACGCTTTGTCTTCCCACATACCCGACACCACCGGAACCACAGCGGCCACCATAAATGCGCCAATTTTGGCAAGGAATAAACGGTAGCCATTGGCCGATAATTTTTCTTTAGGGTCACTGGTGAGTGCGCTGGGCAATGAAATATAGGGAATACCCACACCCGAGGTGATCAAGGTCATCATTATGTAGGTGGAATAAGCCCAAATTAATTTAGCGTCGTATTCCCAGTTGGGTGTGGTAAAGACAAAAAACACGCTGACCGCGTAGGGAACGGCCAACCATAGTAACCAAGGGCGATAGCGACCTTGTAAAAAAGTAAAGCGGTCGGTGATTTGGCCCATCACTAAATCAGACACGGCACCAACGACTTTAACAGTGAAAAATAAAATGCCCATGTCCATAGGGCTTAAGCCGAAAATATCGGTGTAATAAAAAGTGATGATTAACATCATAGAGGAAATAACAACGTTTAACGCCATATCCCCTGCGCCGAAACCGATCTTTTCGGTTACGGATAACTTTTGTAACTCTGGTTGTGTTTGCATTATTTTTCTCGTCTTATGATTTTTACTGCGTGAGGAAAAAAGCGGAAATACATGCGTAGGTTGGAAGAGCGCAGCGACTTCCAACATGAAGCTTGTTTGGAAAAACTGTCGGAAGTCGCTGCGCTCTTCCAACCTACTTAATTACAAAAAATAATCATTTTCCACAGCGTGTACCAACAACACATCGATACCCACCATGCCAGCACTTGCTGCTGCCTGCAGCCCGAGCTTGGAGTCTTCAAATACCACACATTTTTTCGGATCTACGCCCAGCAACTCAGCACAGCGCAAAAAAGTATCAGGGGCCGGTTTGGGGTTTTGTACCTGATCGGCACCCACTACGGCGTCTATGTATTTGTCCAAACCGCAGAGTGCCAGAATTTTTTTGGCTTCCTCGGTGTAGGCGCCAGTGCCAATCGCCATGGGCTTTTTGCCGTGATAGCGCTGGGCGACTTCAATCAATGCCGTCGGTTTTACATAGAGGTGCATGGAGTCGTGCACTACTTGTTCTTTGAAATCGTTCATTTCATCCAAACTGGCACTGGCGGTAATACCAAATTTTTCCAGCAGGATTTCAATTGTTCCCTTGGTGGGCACACCAGCCAGTGACCGCATAAAGGGGCGATCAATGGGAATGCCGTATTTGTTCAGTGTCGCAGTCCATGCATGCTCATGGAGTTGGCCGCTGTCTACCAGGGTGCCGTCCATATCAAAAATCAGCGCAGTATATTGGTCGTACATCGTTTGCTCTCTTGTTTGCCGTTGAGGCAGAAATTAGAGCACATTTTTATTTTAAGGGCGCAAGAAATTGCGCCCTTAAAATAACTGCTACTTAAACACCGTCTGTCAGGTGCTTAAACACCATCTTTTAAATGATAGTAAGCTGCGTTGTGGCGCAATTCGGTTTTGAAATTGCGCACGGTGGTATCAGCACCAATCACCAACGCTTCGATGCCCGCCATTTCCGCGTAATCCACAATTTCGTCAGCCGTTACACCCTGGGTGTATGCACTGTGGTGTGCACCACCGGCTTGAATCCAGGCAGCCGCCGAAATTTCCAAATTGGGGCGTGGCTCCCACAGGGCTTTGGCCACTGGCAGGTTAGGCAATTCTTGTGGTGGGTTTACGGTATCCACTTCGTTAATAATTACACGGAAACGAGTGCCGATATCGATCAGTGAAATACACAGTGCAGGGCCAGCTTTGCCGGTGAAAATCAAACGTGCGATGTCGTTGCGGCAACCAATGGTGTGCAAATGCACTTCCAGTTTTGGTTTTGCTGCAGCAATGCTTGGGCAAACTTCCAGCATGTGCGCGCCCAACACCTGATCAACCGCACCGAAATGATAGGTGTAGTCTTCCATAAAGGATGATCCACCTTCGCGGCCTTTAGACATCACTTTGCAGATGTGCACCATGGCCGCAGTTTTCCAATCGCCTTCACCGCCGTAACCAAAACCAGCTGCCATTAAACGCTGGGTAGCCAGGCCTGGCAGGTTGGTTAAACCGGTCAGGTTTTCGAAGCAGTTAGTAAATGCACCAAAACCGCCGTCGGTTAAAAACTTGAGCATGCCCAGCTCCAAACGCGCTTCGTTTTTCAGCATTTGGAATTGATGCGCATCGTCAAAAATCGCCGGGTTTACATCGTATTCTTTTTTGTAGACTTCAATTTGTGCAGCAACTTGTTCGTCGGTCACCGCATCTACCACTTTTTGCAAATCGCCCAGACCGTAGGCGTGAACTTCGTAACCAAATTTAATTTGTGCAGCAACTTTATCGCCGTCAGTTACCGCCACTTGACGCATGTTGTCGCCAAAACGGGCGACTTTTAAATTCTGGCTGGCGTACCAACCCATAGCCACGCGGCACCAGCTGTCGATTTGTTTTTGCACAGACTCAGTTGCCCAGTGACCAACAACGACTTTGCGCTCTTGACGCAAACGGGTGCTCACGTGACCAAATTCGCGGTCACCGTGTGCCGACTGGTTGAGGTTCATAAAGTGCATATTGATTTCTGCAAACGGCAGCTCGGCGTTGAACTGGGTATGCAGGTGCATGTAAGGCTTGCTCAGCGCTGTTAAACCGGCAATCCACATTTTTGCGGGGCTGAAGGTGTGCATCCACAAAATCAGACCAACACAATTTGGGTTGCTGTTAGCCGCTTGGCAAACTGCCAAAATTTCTGCGGGTGATTTCACCGTTTCTTGCGCAACAATTTTGATAGAAATATTGTTGGACTCGGTTAAACCTGCTGCAATTTTCTGGCTGTTCTCTGCAACTTGTTTTAACACACCGGGACCGTACAAATGTTGCGAGCCGGTAACCAACCAAACTTCTTTGTCGCCATAAATTTTCATGCTGTTTTCCTCAGGAAATATTTTCAATTTTTTGTGATTTCAATTTTTTTGTTGGGCATGGCTGCCTACGCGGCCCGACCCAACCTACATAAAAGTTTATTTTTGCCCGTAATAGGCATTTTTTCCGTGTTTGCGTAAGTAGTGTTTGTCCACAATGCCCTGTTTTAATGGCGGTGTATTTTGCTGCAGGGTTTTGGTCAAATAAGCCATGCGCGCAATTTCCTCCAGAATCACCGCGTGATAAACCGCATCGGCACCGTTTTTACCCCAGGTAAATGGCGCGTGACCGGCCACTATCACCATGGGCACTTCAATCGGGCTGCGATCTTTAAAACAATCAGTAATTTGTACGCCGGTTTCCTCTTCGTAATCGCGCTCGATTTGCGCGTCACTCATCACCGCAGTACAGGGAATTTCGCCGTAGGCGTAATCCGCGTGGGTGGTGCCATAACAGGGAATGGCTTGTTGGGTTTGCGCCCAGGCAGTGGCGTAAGTGGAATGGGTGTGAGTCACTCCGCCAATAGTTTCAAAATGGCGATACAAATGGGTGTGGGTTTTGGTATCGGAAGACGGGCGCATCTTGCCCTCCACGATTTTATTTTCCAAATCCACAACCACTATGTCATCCACCGTCATGACTTCATAGGCCACGCCGCTGGGTTTGATCGCAATCACACCTTTGGCGCGATCAATTTGCGATACATTGCCCCAGGTGTAGACCACCAGGTTACGGCGGTTTAATTCCATGTTGGCTTCAAATACTTCGCGTTTTAATTCGGTGTAGCTCATCAGGCTTTACCTCCTGCGCGAGTATTTTCAAAAGCAGCGAGTTTTAAATATTGTTGATACAAACCTTCATAAACTACCGCCGCTTGTGCATTGGGCTGATAGGTTTTGCATACGCTGGATGCCATGACTTTTTGCGCAGCTTCAACGCTTGGGTATACGCCGCCGACAACAGCCGCAAAAATTGCTGCACCTAAAGCACAGCTCTGTTCACTCTCCAATACTTCAATCGGGCAGTTCCATACATCGGCGCAGGTTTGCATGACAAAATCGGATTTTTTGGAAATACCGCCAATCGCCACTACGGAATTAATCGCCACACCTTCTTGTTTAAAGCGTTCGATAATCGCGCGTGCGCCGTAAGCTGTGGCTTCAACCAGGGCACGGAAAATATGCGGCGCGCTGCTGCCCATTTTTAAACCGGCGATTGCCATAGCAACGGTTTGGTCGGCATCCGGCGTGCGGCGACCGTTTACCCAATCCAGTGCGGTAATGCCGCTTTCACCAATCGCAATTTCGCTGGCCGCTTTACTCAGGGCAACGATGGTGTTGTTTTCAATTTCTTCCGCGAGCTTTTGTTTGTTTGCTTCATCCAACAGCGATGAATTGGCCAACAGATTTTGTACCGGCCAATTCACCAGATTGCGGAACCAGGCATACAAATCGCCAAAGGCTGACTGGCCTGCTTCCAAACCGACAAAACCGGGGGTGACAGAGCCATCAACCTGGCCACAAATACCGGCGATGCATTTATCGCCAATGTCTGCGTAGGTAGCGACGGTAATATCACAGGTTGAAGTGCCCATAATTTTGGTGAGCACACCGGGTTTTACGTTGGCCGCCACTGCGCCCATGTGACAATCGAACGCACTAAAACTTACCGGTGTGCCAACTGGCAGCCCCAAGCGCTCGGCCCATTCGCCAATCAACTGGCCGCAGGTTTGATCAGAGGTAAACGTCTCAGCGGGCAACTTGTCGCGCAAGCCATCCAGCAGCGGGTCTATGCCAACAAAAAAATCATTGGGTGGATAACCGCCCCAGCTTTCGTGCCACATTAATTTGTGGCCGGTGGCGCAGCGGCCCATACGCAATTTGGATGGATGGGTGGTGCCGGTGAGTACGGCAGACATCCAGTCGCAGTGCTCTACCCAAAGGTAGGCAGCTTTGGCGACGGCGGCGTCTTCCCGCAGTACATGCAGGGTTTTGGCCCAGAACCATTCCGACGAATAAATACCACCTTCGTACTTCAGGTAATTCTCGGTGGAGGTGTTAGCAGCAGCAGTAATTTCCTGCGCTTCTTTCACCGCGGTGTGGTCTTTCCAGAGCACAAACATTGCATTGGGGTTTTCAGCAAACTCGGGCTTCAGCGCGAGGGCAACCCCCTCGCTGTCCACCGCCACGGGGGTGGAACCGGTGGTATCAAAACCTATACCTACCACCTGGGCGGCAGCACCGGCGGGCGCTTTGTCCCACAGGCCTTGCACTACTTGCTCCAGACTCTCCAGATAGTCCAGCGGGTGCTGGCGGAACTGGTCTTTGGCAGGCACACAGAACAAGCCTTTTTTCCAACGCGGGTAATAGACCACGTTGCTTGCCACTTCTTTGCCGGTCAGGGCATCTACCAACAGGGCTCTAACCGAATCAGAACCGTAATCCAGCCCCAAGGCGTAGGACGTCATAACTTCACCTATTGTTTGTACTGTTTTTGATGGGCTATTGCCGCATCAAAGGATATTAATATTGTATGACAATATAATCTCAGCAAGACCAGCCCCTGTCAATTGGTTTGATGGGGCTGGAAGCCGTAGCGATACTTATTTTTTCGCCGGTTTTACCGCTTTGTTTGCGCTAACACCTTCACTGGTCATGATGATGCGCTTGATAGTGCCGTCAGGGTTATAAAACATCTCATCAATGCTTACCGAGCGACGGAACTGACCACCATCCGGGCGACCGGCGCCGGTGTGGTAAATAAAGTAGTGCTTGTCGTTAAAGGTGATGATGGACTGATGGTTAGTTGGGGTATTACCCGCCACCTCGTTCAGTATGCCTTTGTATTCCCAAGGGCCGTGGATGCTTTTGCTCATGGCGTAAGCGATTTTCTCCGGGAACCCCATGGCGTAGGACAGGTAGAAGTTGCCCTGATGTTTATGAATCCAGATCGCCTCGGTAAATTCGGGCAGACCTTTAATCTCCATAATCGGGCCGTCCAGCTCGATCATATTTTTCTTGAGCTTGGCGTAATAGGCCTTGGTATTGCCCCAGAACAAATAAGCCTGGCCGTCATCATCAATCCACACTGAGGGGTCGATATCGTCCCAGTCGTTTTTGGTGGCAGTGGTCATATCGTTAGTGATAAGTGCGGTGCCGCGCGCATCTTTAAAAGGCCCAAGCGGACTCTCGCCCACTGCCACGCCTATGGCAAAACCGGGTTTGGTGTCATTGTGGCGCGCGGTGATATACCAGTAGAACTTGCCATCGCGCTCAATTACCTGGCTGGCCCAGGCATCGCCCTTGGCCCATTTGAAATCCTTGACTTTTAACAGCGGGCCATGCGCTTCCCAATTGACCATATCGTCAGTGGAGTACACCAGCCAGTCATGCATTTCAAAGAACTTGGTATTGTCTTTGGCTTCATCGTGCCCGGTGTAGAGGTAAACCCTACCCTCGTGCACCAGGGCAGCGGGGTCAGCAGTAAATACGTCGGTGAATATAGGGTTGGCGGCCTGGGTGAGCGCTGCACAGCAACTTGCTGCCGCAACCACCAAAGGCTTGAGTAATGAACGCATAAGAATTCCTCTCGCGTGTATTTTTCTGTTTATTGTGACCGCCGCCCGGAGCAGCGGCCCACCGCCCCGGTAACTCAAGGCTGGATTAACAGCCGCACCACACGAGGGGTTGATTTATATTGATATTATAATACAATTAAATCAAGCATCCCTTTCATTTTTTTACTTTGAAGATTTTCACCCGGTTGCGGGCACTTGCAACAAAGCGGCGCAGTGGAGATTGTCTGACTTACGAACACCAATAAGCACCTGGTAGTTATTGTTCGTAAATTCGCGCCTTTTGGATTGCAGGTAAGGATGCCAAAAACTTATATTGTAATACATTAATAATAATCATCTGTTCTCAATGCCTCTTTAACCTGTATGTGAATCGGCACTGTGCAAAGAGACGGATTCCACTGGCGCGGCGGATTAGCGAAGTAGCCTTTATGAGCCAAGACAATAACAACAGATCGGCCAGCAAAGCCCTGCGCAGCGCGCAATGGTTCGGTACGCAAGATAAAAATGGCTTTATGTATCGCAGCTGGATGAAGAATCAGGGTATTCCCGAGCATCACTTCCAGGGCAAACCAATTATTGGCATTTGCAATACCTGGTCTGAACTCACCCCCTGCAATAGCAGCTTTCGCGACCTGGCCGAAAGTGTGCGCCGCGGCATTCTGGAAGCCGGCGGTGTGCCCGTGGAGTTCCCGGTATTTTCCAACGGCGAATCCAACCTGCGCCCCAGTGCCATGCTCACCCGCAATTTGGCTGCGATGGATGTAGAAGAAGCGATTCGCGGCAACCCTATCGATGGCGTGGTGTTATTAGTCGGCTGCGACAAAACCACCCCCGCGCTGGTGATGGGCGCTGCCAGTTGCGACCTGCCCGCCATTGTTGTTACCGGCGGGCCTATGCTCAACGGCAAACACAAGGGTAAGGATGTCGGCTCAGGCACCCTGGTCTGGCGTATGAGTGAGGACTACCAAGCCGGCAGGATTTCGCTGCAAGAATTTATGGATGCCGAAGCGGATATGTCCCGCTCCACCGGCACCTGCAACACCATGGGCACCGCCAGCACTATGGCCTGCATGGTGGAGTCGCTCGGGCTATCGCTACCGCAAAACGCCGCGATTCCCGCCGTGGACTCGCGCCGTAAAACCCTCGCCTACGCCTCGGGCATGCGCATAGTGGAAATGGTGAATGAAGATTTGTGCCTCTCCAAACTGATCACGCGCGAAAGTGTGGTGAACGCCATTCGCACTAACGCGGCTATTGGTGGCTCCACCAACGCGGTCATTCATTTAAAAGCCATCGCCGCACGGTTAAATATTCCCTTGGTGCTGGACGACTGGCACAGCTACGGCCACCAAGTACCCACCTTGGTAAATCTGCAGCCTTCCGGCCAGTATTTGATGGAAGACTTTTATTACGCTGGGGGTTTACCGGCCGTGTTAAAACGACTGGGTGATGCCAATTTACTGCACAAGGATTGCCTTACCGCCAACGGTAAAACCCTGTGGGAAAACAACCAAAATGCGCCCTGCTACAACGATGATGTTATTCGCCCAATCACTAACCCATTGTGCGATAACGGTGGCATTTGCATTTTGCGCGGCAATCTGGCGCCACGCGGTGCGGTGTTAAAACCCAGTGCCGCATCGCCGCAATTAATGAAACATCGCGGTCGCGCCATCGTTTTTGAAAGCTTTGATCACTACAAAGAACGCATTCTGGATGAGACGCTGGATGTAGATGCCAATAGCGTGATGGTGTTGAAAAACTGCGGCCCCAAGGGTTACCCCGGTATGCCGGAAGTGGGCAATATGGGTTTACCGCCCAAATTATTGAAACAGGGCGTAACCGATATGCTGCGTATTTCCGACGCACGCATGAGTGGCACGGCGTTTGGCACAGTGGTATTGCACGTTGCGCCCGAAGCGCAAGAATTTGGCCCACTCGCCGCGGTGGAAGATGGCGACTGGATTGCACTGGATGCGGAAAACGGCTCACTGCATTTGGAAGTGAGCGATGTGGAAATTGCCGCGCGCCTTGAACAGTTGCGCGCGCAAAAAATCCAACGCAAAACCGGTGGCTACCTGCAGCTTTACATAGAACATGTGATGCAAGCCGATGAAGGTTGCGACTTTGATTTTTTAGTGGGTTGTCGCGGCGCTGCCGTGCCCGGTCACTCACATTAAATAGCCCAGGCAACGCGATGACTATCACCAACCAATATCCCAGCCTGAAATATAAAGTGGTGCTTATCACTGGCGGCGCTTCCGGTATTGGCGCCAATTTGGTGGAGGCGTTTTGTAAACAGGGCGCGCAGGTGTGTTTTATCGATATCCGCGATGAAGATGCGCACAAATTGGTGGAGCAACTGAGTCGCACTCCACAGCAACACACCAGCAGCACACCGCCGCGCTACTATCGCTGCAACCTGCTGAACATTCCCAAGCTGCAAGCCACCATTAAACAAATTTACAGCGATGTGGGCGCCATAAATGTGTTGATTAATAACGCCGCCAACGATACGCGCCACGACTTTCGCAATGTCACTGTGGATTACTGGAACGAGCGCTTGGCAGTGAATTTACGCCACCATTTTTTTGCCGCGCAAGCGGTCTACCCGCAAATGCTGGAGTTAGGCGGCGGCTCCATTATTAATTTAGGCTCCATGAGTTGGTACGCCACCCAGGGCGGTATGCCCGGTTACACCAGCTCCAAAGCAGCGATTGAAGGTTTAACCCGCGGTTTGGCGCGCGACATGGGCGGCGACAATATTCGTGTAAATACCCTGGTGCCCGGTTGGGTGATGACGGATCGCCAGGTGGCGATGCTCACGCAAGAAAAAACCGCGCGTAATATTTTGGAAAACCAGTGTTTAAAAAAATCGGTAATGCCGGAAGACATTAGCGCTATGGCGTTATTTCTGGCATCGGACGACAGCCGTATGTGTACCGCACAACATTTTATTGTGGATGGCGGCTGGATTTAATTTTTATTTATAACTTTAACGATACGAGGAACCACTATGAAAACGATTTTTAAAACCCTGACCCTCGCTGCCGCCATTGGCATTAGCGCTACCGCCAACGCCTTAACCGTGGGTTTTGCGCAAGTGGGTTCTGAATCTGGCTGGCGCACCAGTTTTTCGGAATCGGTAAAAGCCGAAGCGGAAAAACGTGGCATCACCTTAAAATTTTCTGATGCACAACAAAAACAGGAAAACCAGATTAAAGCGGTGCGCAGTTTTATCGCCCAGCGGGTAGATGCAATTTTAATTGCGCCAGTAGTGGAAACCGGTTGGCAACCAGTGTTGATGGAAGCCAAACGTGCGCGTATTCCAGTGGTGATTCTGGACCGCAACGTATCCGTCACCGATCAATCACTTTACCTCACCCGCATTGCACCCGACTTTGAAGTGGAAGGCCAACGTGCCGCCAACTGGCTGACTGAAAAAACCCAGGGCAAGTGCAACATTCTGGAACTGCAAGGCACTGTCGGTTCAAGTGCGGCAATTGGTCGTATGAAAGGCTTTAATGACACCATCGCCAAATTTCCTGAAACCAAAATTGTGCGCAGCCAAACTGCTGAATTTACCCGCGCCAAAGGTAAGGAAGTAATGGAGACCATGCTTAAAGCCGAAGGTGGCGGTAAAAATATTTGTGCAATTTGGGCACACAACGATGAAATGGCACTGGGTGCGATTCAAGCCGTAAAAGAAGCCGGCTTGCAACCCGGTAAGGATATTTTGATCGTATCGGTAGATGCCGTAGATGACGCGCTCAAAGCGATTGTGGCCGGTGAAATTAACGTTTCGGTAGAACTCAGCCCGCACCTCGGTGGCCCGGCATTTGATGTAATTGACCAAGCACGCGCTGGCAAAAAAGATTTTGAAAAATGGATTCGTATGGGTGGTGCGGTATATACCCAAGACAATGCTGCAGCAGAATTGGCTAAACGCGGCGCTAAATAATTTTTCAAATTAATGTTGCTGAAACTGCCGAAGAAGCTGGCTGCGGGCTCGTGAGACAATCGGAGACATGGATGTCGACGCTTAGCCTCCAGGGACGGATTCACGGCGTGTCTCACGAGCCTGCAGCCAGCTTCCGATGCTTCTAGTGGCACAAACACGTTCTTAATTGTTGATCGCAAAAAGTGATCATAACTACAGTGTTAATTAACTATGAACACAAATCCAGTTTTACAACTCAAGGGAATCCATAAGAAATTCCCGAGTGTACACGCACTGAAAGGTGTGGATTTCACCCTGCGCGCAGGGGAGATCCATGCGCTGCTCGGTGAAAATGGCGCGGGCAAATCTACCCTGATTAAAGTCATGACCGGTGTTTACCAACGCGATGGCGGCGATATTTTGTTGGATGGAAAACCCATATTCCCAAGCAACACTGGCGATGCCCAGGCTCTGGGTGTCAGCACTGTGTATCAGGAAGTAAATTTGTTGCCCAATTTAACCGTGGCGCAAAATATTTATTTGGGTCGCGAGCCGCGCCGCTTCGGTTTAATTAACTGGGGCAAAGTGAATCGCGATGCCGCAGAATTATTAAAGGGCTACGACCTGGATATAGACGTAACCCAACCGCTCTCCAGCTATTCAATCGCGGTGCAACAACTAATTGCGATTGCACGCGGTGTGGATATGTCAGCCAAGGTATTAATTCTGGACGAACCCACCGCCAGTTTGGATGCTGACGAAGTGCAATCGCTCTTTCGCATCATGCGCGACCTGCGCAGCAAAGGCATTGGTATTGTATTTGTCACCCACTTTCTGGATCAGGTTTATGCGGTGTGCGACCGCATCACTATTTTGCGCAGCGCTGAACTGGTCGGTGAATTTGAGGCCGCAACACTTTCACGCCCTGAACTGATTGGTCATATGCTCGGCAAAGAATTGGCAGCGCTGGGTGAACACAAACCGCAAAGCAGTGCCAGCAGCAGCGAACCACTAGTGGAATTAAAAGCCCTGGGCCACAACACCAATTTATCGCCCCTGGATTTAACCGTCGGCAAAGGCGAAGTAGTCGGCCTTGCGGGTCTGCTCGGCTCCGGCCGCACCGAACTCTGCCGCTTGTTATTTGCCATCGACAAAAGAAATAGCGGCGAATTATTGTTTGACGGCAAGCCGGTGAATTTTTCTGCACCGCGCGAAGCGATTATTGCCGGCATGGGCCTCTGCCCGGAAGACCGCAAACACGACGGTATTCTGGGCCAGCTTTCCATTCGCGAAAATATGATTCTCGCCCGCCAGATCAAACAGGGTTGGTGGAAATTTATTTCGCGCAAAGAGCAGGAAGACATCGCCAATCGCTATGTAAAAGAATTGAGCATTGCCACCTCGGATATTGAAAAACCCATCGAACAATTAAGTGGCGGCAACCAGCAAAAAGTGATCCTCGCGCGCTGGCTTGCGGCCAACCCGCGCTTGTTAATTCTGGATGAGCCGACCCGCGGTATTGATATTGGCGCTCACGCGGAAATTATTCGCCTGATTCGCAAACTCTGCGCCGATGGTTTGTCACTGGTGGTGGCCTCCTCCGAATTGGAAGAGCTGGTGGCCTTCAGCAATAAAGTGGTAGTGCTACGCGACCGTAAAAAAGTGGCGGAACTGCAAGGCGATGACATCAACCCGCAACGCATTATGCAGGCCATTGCGTCGAATTAATTGATAGAGGCTGTTATGAATTTTACCAAGAACCAAAACCTGCGCCGCTATTTATGGCCCTGTGCCGGTTTGCTGGTACTAATGCTGGTTAACGCCATCATTGCACCGGAATTTTTTACGATTGAATTTAAAGATGGCCGCTTTTACGGCAGCTTGATTGATGTGCTTAACCGCGCCGCGCCAGTCGCACTCCTGGCCATTGGCATGTCATTGGTAATTGCCACCGCTGGTGTGGATTTATCGGTCGGCTCCATTATGGCTATCGCCGGTGCAGTCAGCGCTTATTACATCACCAAGGGTGTGGACAACCTCGCACTGATTATCGGCGCAGGTTTAATTGCCGGTTTAATTGCGGGAATCGTGAATGGTTTTCTCGTGGGCTATATGAGCATCCAGCCTATTGTTGCCACTTTGATTTTAATGGTGGGTGGGCGCGGTATTGCACAGTTAATTAACGAAGGACAAATCGTCACCTTTGATCACAGCGGATTTGCGTTTTTAGGCACTGGCAGTTTCCTCGGCTTGCCCTTTCCGGTGGTGCTGGTGATTATTACTTTTGCGTTGGTGCAATTACTGACTCGTCGCACTGCATTGGGTTTGTATATTGAAGCCGTGGGCGCCAACCCTTCCGCCAGCCATTACATGGGCCTGAACGCCAAGGCGATTAAATTATCCGTCTATGTGGTTGCCGGTTTGTGTGCTGCATTGGCCGGCATGATTGCCGCCGCTGACATTCGCGGCTCCGATGCGAACAACGCCGGTTTATGGTTGGAGCTGGACGCGATTCTCGCCGTGGTGATTGGCGGTGCATCACTCATGGGCGGGCGCTTTTCCATTTTCCTCGCGGTGATAGGCGCGCTGATTATTCAAACCCTCACAGTAACTATTATTCTGAGCGGCATTGAACCCAAATTTAATTTGCTGATTAAAGCCAGCGCCATCATTTTGGTGTTGCTCATGCAATCGCCGCGCTTCCAGCAACAATTAAGTCAGTTGAACTTCTTTAAGAAAAACAACAAGGAGATTAACCGTGCTTAATCCTAAATTTATTCCCCTTGCCGTTACCTGCGTTTTATTTTTTGTGCTGTTTGGCATAGGTTCCGCGCAATTTGAAGGATTTGGCAGCTCGCGCGTATTTTTTAATTTACTGAGCGACAACGCCTTTTTAATTATTGCCGCCGTGGGCATGACCTTTGTGATTTTATCGGGCGGTATTGATTTGTCGGTCGGCGCGGTTATTGCGCTTACCGGCGTGGTGTGCAGTGTGTTGATTAGCAAATACAACATGCATCCGCTGGTGGTGTTTCCCATTGTATTAGTAGGCGGCACCGCATTCGGCGCGATTATGGGTGCAATTATTCACTATTACAAAATGCAGCCGTTTATTGTCACACTCGCAGGAATGTTTTTTGCGCGCGGTCTGGCAAGTGTAATCAGCGAAGAGTCCATCCCCATTGAACACGAGTTTTACAACCAGGTCGCAGAATTTGGTTTTATGTTGCCGGGCGATGCCTGGGTGGGAACCTCTACCCTGATTGCGGTCGCGGTATTAATCGCTGCCATTATTGTGGCCCACTACACCCGTTTTGGTGGCCGCGTTTACGCCATTGGTGGCGATATGAATTCCGCTGCACTCATGGGTATTCCGCTGGCACACACGACCATTCGCATTTATGCCATCAGCGCGTTCCTCGCGACTCTGTCAGGCATTGTCTATTCCTTCTACACCTTCTCCGGTTATTCACTTGCGGCGGTGGGTGTGGAGCTGGATGCAATTGCCGCTGTGGTGATTGGCGGCACCCTGCTCACTGGCGGTTACGGCTATATGTTCGGCACCCTGATTGGTGTACTCATCATGGGCGTAGTGCAAACCTACATTTCGTTTGATGGCACCTTAAGCAGCTGGTGGACAAAGATCGTGATTGGCCTGCTGCTCTTCTGTTTCATCGCCCTGCAACAACTCTTGGTGCGCGCAAGACCTAAATAGGTTGCCTTTCTGTGTAACAGAAGGACACAGCGACTTCCGACAGATTGTTTCAAAAGCCCGGCGCCAAATAACGCCGGGCTTTTTGCTTTTGCGCCCTCACCCACACTCACCTCCCCACCTGCCCCCTTTTAGATCAGTGGCCAGCACCAAAAAGTCACCTATACTATGAGTCAGTAAGCGCTGTTGGCCGCCGGTTAGCGCTTCAGCTGCTCCGATTCAACCCCCAACGCTTTAGATGGACTTTCTCTCCTGCGGACTACCGCATAGCCACAACACCCAAATGGTTCCAAGAGGTTATCCATGCTGTTCAATGCGTCACTTAAGAAGCAATTGCTGGAATTACAACAGGCGCAAACATCTACCGATGCCATGCTAAAGGCCATGTGTGAAAACATCCCGGTCATTCAATTCACCCCCAGAGGTGAAATTATTACCGCCAATGCGATGTTTCTCGCGGCCGTTGGTTATCAACTGCATGAAATTCAAGGCCAGCATCACCGCATTTTTTGCGATCAACAGACGCGCGAGTCACCTGAGTACAGCAATTTCTGGCGCGATCTCAATGCCGGCAAAGCCAACAAAGGAACCTACTTACGCTACACCAAAGATGGCAGCGCCATCTGGCTGGAGGCCACTTATTTCCCAGTGATAGAACAAGGAAAGGTAACCCGCGTATTTAAAATTGCCAAAGATATTACCGAGCAAGTGATTAGCAGCAAAAACAATGAGGCGATTATTACCGCGCTGCACAAAGCGCTGGCAGTGATTGAATTTACCCCCGAAGGCCAGGTGATCACCGCCAACCAGAATTTTCTGGATGCAATGGGCTATCAACTGCACGAGGTGAAGGGGCAGCATCACCGTCGTTTTTGTGACGAGGAGTTCTATCGGCACAACCCGCATTTTTGGCAAGAACTTGCGGCAGGTAATTTCAAGCAGGGCAAGTTTGAACGGCGCACCAAATCTGGCCGAACCATTTGGCTGGAGGCAACTTACAACCCCATTTTTGAAAACGGCAAGGTGATAAAAATCATCAAGTTTGCCAGCGATATTACCGAGCGTATCCAATACGCGGAAAAGGTGTATCACACCAGCCAAATCGCCTACCAGACCTCGCAAGAAACCATGCAAATCGCCGAGGAGGGCGAATTACTGCTGGATCGAACCGCGACCAGCTCCCAGGCTATTGCTGGCGAAGTGAGCCACTCATCCGAACTGATCGGGCAATTACTCGATGAGTCCAAAAAAATCTCTGCTATGGTTAATACAATCCGCAGTATTGCGGATCAGACCAATCTATTGGCATTGAACGCGGCAATCGAGGCCGCCCGCGCGGGTGAAAATGGCCGTGGCTTTGCGGTAGTGGCTGATGAAGTACGCAACCTTGCCGCCCGTACCAGCAGCTCAACCCTTGAAATTGAGGAGGTTGTGCGACGCAATAGTTCACTTACCGAAGAGGTTATGAAAGGTATGGAACTGGCACGCACCCAGGCAGAAGACGGTAATCGCTTGGTCAACAATGCCGTAGCAGTAATAGAGGCCATTAAGACCGGCGCCCAAAAAGTCTGCGAAGCGGTTGCTTTACTCAAGACAAACAAACAAGCAGAACATTAAAAATATTATGACAACAGATCGACAATGTCGCCCAACAGGCTGCGACCAATGCAAAAACGACGAAGCACTCGGCTTTGATTTTACTATGGCGTTCCAGCCTATTGTGAACGCACGGGATAAAAACATATTTGCCCATGAGGCGCTGGTGCGCGGGCCAAACAATGAAGGTGCAGCGACAATATTTGCACAGGTCAATGAGACAAATCTGTATAAATTTGATCAAGCTTGCCGCACCAAAGCGATTCAACTGGCAGCGCACTTGGGTATGCAATCCCTGCTCAGCATTAACTTTATGCCTAATGCGGTCTATCGCCCGGAGCTGTGTATTCGCGCCACGCTGGCGGCGGCAGAAAAATACAATTTCCCCATCGAGCAAATTATTTTTGAAATCACCGAGAGTGAAAAAGTGGATGATTTGGCGCATGTACGCAACATTGTTGAGTACTATCGTCAGCGTGGTTTTAGAACGGCAATCGACGATTTTGGCGCGGGTTACTCGGGCTTGAATTTGCTTGCTGAAATCCAAACCGATTTAATGAAGTTGGATATGGCGCTGATTCGCAACATAGACCAGCGTCGCTCCAGCCAAATTATTGTGCGCGGCATTATGCAAGTCTGTCGCGAATTGAATATGCAGGTGATTGCCGAAGGCATTGAAAGTTACAACGAGTTTTCGCTGCTCTACGACATGGGCATTGAATTATTCCAGGGTTATTATTTTGCCCGCCCAGCCTTTGAAGCGCTCTCACAGTGTGATTTTGAAAAACTGATTCCCCAGGTTTGAGCACCGCTAAATAACCTTTCTTGATTAGGCTTGGCTGCTTGTTTTTTTTATACTCGCGCACTTTTTTGCTGCAGTTTTTCTGTTGTAACAACCCCGCTGCGGCCTAACCCCGAGTTAGCGATTATATGAATCAGCCCGAACCAATCATCGTGAGTTTTAATCACACCAAAACCTTTGTGCCGGTGATAGGTGCCGTCAGTTTTGTGCACCTGTTAAACGACCTGATCCAGGCGATTTTGCCGTCGATTTACCCACTGCTCAAAACCAATTACGCGCTGAGCTTTACCCAAATTGGCCTGATCACCCTCGCCTTCCAGATGACTGCATCGCTGTTCCAACCGGCAATTGGCCTCTATACCGATAAACACCCCAAACCCTATCTGTTGCCTATGGGCATGTTATTTACTCTGGTGGGATTGGTGATGCTGGCGCTGGCCAACAGCTTTCTCTGGCTGGTTATTGCCTCGGCGATTATTGGCTTGGGCTCTTCAACCTTTCACCCGGAAGCCTCAAGGGTTGCACGTATGGCATCCGGCGGGCGTTTTGGTTTTGCCCAGTCCTTCTTTCAAGTGGGCGGTAATGCTGGCTCTGCCTTTGGCCCGCTGCTCGCGGCAGCAATTATTATTCCGCAAGGCCAGGGCGCTATCGGCTGGTTTACCCTGTTTGCCATTTTGGGTGTGACCGTATTATTCAGTGTAAGCCGTTGGGTTATTCGCTCGGGCGCATCGCTTAAAAGCGGTAAAAAAAATTCGCACTTTGCACACCTGAGTCGCAACCAGGTGATTACAGCACTTAGCCTGCTGGCACTGTTGGTATTTTCCAAATACATCTACATGGCGGCTTTTACCAACTATTACACGTTTTATTTAATGGAAAAATTCGCCACCTCCGTTGCCGATGCGCAATTATTATTGTTTTTATTTTTAGCGGCAGTCGCCCTGGGTACATTTGCTGGCGGGCCAATTGGCGACAAGGTGGGGCGCAAAGCGGTGATCTGGATTTCCATCCTTGGTGCCGCGCCTTTTACCCTGCTATTCCCCTACTGCAATTTATTCTGGACTGCGGTGTTGTCGGTGGTAATTGGTTTGGTGCTGTCATCGGCTTTTTCCGCAATTGTGGTGCTCGCACAGGAATTGGTGCCCAGCAAAATCGGCATGATCTCCGGCGTATTTTTTGGTTTGATGTTTGGCATCAGCGGTATTGCGGCGGCCGGCCTCGGCGCTTTTGCCGATGCTAGCTCGATTGAAAACATGTTCAATTGGTGCGCGTTTTTACCCCTGATTGGTATGGTTGCGCTGCTGCTACCAGGTATGAATCGCGACTAGATGATTGAGATTAATAGGCTTATAGCCAGTGACATAAACGTCTGACTGATGGAGTTATCCCATGAAAACAGCAGTAATTACCGGCGCCAATCGCGGTATTGGCCTTGCTTTAACACAAACCTATCTGGCTCAAGGCTGGCAGGTATTAGCCTTGTGCCGCTCCAGCTCTGCCGAGCTTGATGCCTCAGGCGCCCAAGTTATTAGTGGCGTGGATGTCACCGATAGTCAGGCGCTCGCGAAGCTTGCACAGCAGCTCAGCGGCAAATCTATCGATTTATTAATTAACAACGCCGGTATTTTCCAGCACGAACAGCTCGGCAATATCGATTACGACTCAGTGCAACAGCAATTCCTGGTGAATGCTGAAGCGCCCCTGCGCGTGACCGAGGCACTGTTAGGCAATTTAGCGCGCGGCGCCAAAATTGCGTTTATCACCAGCCGCATGGGTTCCATTGCCGACAATACCTCTGGCGGTTATTACGGCTATCGCATGTCCAAAGCGGCGCTTAATGCCGCTGCTATGTCCCTGGCGCGCGACTTGAAACCGCGCGGTATAGCCGTGGCGATTTTGCATCCGGGTTATGTGCAAACCGCGATGGTGAATTTTGGTGGCGATATTTCTGCAACTGAATCTGCCCAGCGCCTGAACCAGCGGATTGCTGGGCTGACGCTGGAAAATAGCGGCAGCTTCTGGCATTCCAATGGTGAGCTTTTACCTTGGTAATAGGTGTTTTAAACGCGTAATTTTTGCCTTGCGATTTCCCGCGCGGCTCACGCTTTGAGCCGCGCTTGGGCTACACTGGCCACATATTTTCCGCACGATTATTTGCCTCGGCCGCCCGGCCGCATCAAGGAACAGCCTATGTCTACTACTTCAGCACACGCTGCAAAAATCCGTTGGGGCGTGCTTAGCACTGCCAAAATTGGCCGCACCAAAGTTATTCCTTCGCTGCAAAATTCTACCCACAATGAAGTGGTCGCCATTTGTTCGCGCGATGAGCAGAGCGCGCGCAAAGTTGCCGATGAATTGGGTATTGCCCGCGCCTACGGCAGCTATGAAGAATTATTGGCTGATCCGGACATTGATGCGATTTACAACCCACTGCCCAATCACATGCACGTAGATTGGTCGATCAAAGCCCTGCAAGCAGGCAAACATATTCTCTGCGAAAAACCCCTTGGGCTTAATGCAGATGATGCCCAGCGCCTGCTGGACGCAGCCAAAGCCTATCCGCAGTTAAAAGCCATGGAAGCCTTTATGTATCGCTTTCACCCGCGCTGGAAAATTGCAAAAAATCTGATCGACTCAGGGCGCATTGGTAACTTGTTAAGCTTGCATTCGCATTTTTCCTACAACAATCGCGAGTCGCAAAATATTCGCAATAATGCGGATATGGGCGGTGGTGCATTAATGGATATAGGTTGCTACTGCATTTCACTGTCGCGCTGGTTGTTTAATGCCGAACCAAGTCAGGTAGTGGGCCACATCACACCTTATGAAAATTACGAAGTAGATTGTTTGGTTTCCGGTGTGCTGGAATTTGACGTTGGCAGCGCAACCTTTACCGCCTCAACCAAAGTGGAAGCGCAACAATTTATGGAGGCCTACGGCGAAAACGGCAGCATTTTATTGCCCGTCCCATTTAATCCGACCACCGAAGGCGCTACTGAAATTCATATCAAAAACAACGGCGAAAGCGAAACGATTATTGTCCCGCCCAGCGATCACTATCGCGAAATGGTGGATGCTTTTGCACTCAGCATAATTAACCAGCAACCCGTGCCCACCCCCTTGAGTGACGCTATCAATAACATGCGTGTAATCGACTCGGTATTTGTGAGCGCCGCCGAAGGTCGCTGGGTAGAGCTGTAATAGCTCTCTGTTTTTTAACTTGAGATGCAGGACTTGGTATGCAAACACACAAACCACGCATTGTTATTGTTGGCGGTGGCGCTGGCGGGCTGGAACTGGCGACTAAATTGGGCAATAAGCTCGGCCGCAAAAACAAAGCGGAAGTTACACTAATCGACCGCAACACTACGCATTTATGGAAGCCATTACTGCACGAAATTGCGGTAGGCACTATGGATGAAGATGTCGATGCAGTGAGCTATCGCGGCCACGCCAACGCGCACCATTTTTTCTTTCGCGTAGGCACTATGGTGGATTTGGATCGCGAAAAGCGCGAAGTCGTTCTTGCGCCTATGCAGGATGAAGAAGGCGTGGAATTTTTGCCCTCCACCCGAATTCCCTACGATTATTTGGTGATTGCACTGGGTTCCGTATCCAATGACTTCAACACTGCTGGCGTAAAAGATCATTGTTTATTTCTGGACAGCCCAACCCAGGCCCACAAATTTCACACCAAATTACTCAATAAATTTTTGCGCATCCAGCGTGTCACCGGTGAAGACGACAATGTGCGAATTGCAATTGTGGGCGCGGGCGCAACCGGCGTAGAACTCTCTGCCGAATTGCATCATGCCGTGCATGAAATTCACAATTACGGTTTTAATGCGGTATCTAACGAGCACCTGCATGTCACGCTGATTGAAGCCGGCCCGCGTATTTTGCCTGCACTGCCTGAACGCATCTCCGGCGCCGCGCACAGCGAGCTGGTAAAAATAGGCGTGGATGTCAAACTCAACACCATGATCACCTCCGCCTCTAATGAAGGCTTACACACCAAAGATGGCCAATTAATTGCCGCGGATATTATGGTGTGGGCGGCGGGTATTAAAGTGCCGGAATTTATGGCCAACATTGCCGGGCTTGAGACCAATCGCATCAATCAATTGCATGTGAATGAATTTTTACAAACCACGCGCGATGCGAATATTTTTGCGATTGGTGACTGCGCCCAATTCACCAACCCCGATGGCAGCCGCGTGCCACCGCGTGCGCAATCCGCGCATCAAATGGCCAGCACTTGCTACAAAAATATTGTTGCGCTGCTCAACCAAAAACCTTTGCAAGCTTATAAATACACTGACCACGGCTCGCTCATTTCTTTAGCAAGCTATTCCACCGTGGGCAACTTAATGGGCAACCTGAGCAAAGGCAGTATGTTTATTGAAGGCCGCCTCGCGCGCGTGGTGTATATCTCGCTCTACCGCATGCACCAAATTGCCATTCACGGTTTAATTCGCACAGGATTAATCATGCTCGGCGGAAGATTGAATCGCTGGTTGAGGCCGCGTTTGAAATTACATTGATTTTTTATTTCAACGCATTACCAATTCCCTCCCCTTTCCATGGGGAGGGTCAGGGTGGGGTTTAGAGCACCACCCGCATCACATTCACCTGCCGCCCACCTAATTTAGTGCGACGCACAATTTCCCAACGGCGCTTTTGATAGTAGTCGGTGTAATCGGTGGCGGAGAGCCAGAGTTCGTCCAGCCCTAAACTCTGCGCGTAGTGTTTTGCGGCATCGATTAATTGATTGCCTATGCCCTGCTCGCGATAATTTTCCTGCACAAATAAATTGCTCAGCCACACGGGTGATTCAGTAGTCACTTTGGGCATACGCTCGCTGCTGCGATAGGTGTAATCCACCAAACTCACACAACCGACCAACTGATTGTTTTGCAAGGCGATGAGGGTTTTGGGAATGTTATTGTCACGCACGTGCATAACCAGACGCTGTTGACGCAGGGCTAAACTGGATTTCAAACCCTGACGTTCACATTCCTGATGGTGCCACTGGGCGACCTGGGCAAAAAATTCCGGCTTGGATTCCAGAACGCAAATATTGATGCTCAGATCTTTTTTGATCGCCGATAATTTCACTATCATCACTCGAAGCGAGAAAATAACGCCGTGTCGTCCGCGACACAGCAGGATTAAATGGGGACAACCGGCAGAGACAAAAAACTCCCGGCCAGCGGGAGTTTTTTAAACACCGGCAACAGGGAAGTATTAACTGGTTTTGGTTTCACCAAACCATTTCACATCTTCGCCATGTGCTTGTTTGTCGGCATGATAAGACGAGCGCACCAGTGGGCCACAGGCCGCGTGCTTGAAGCCCATTTCCTCTGCGAGTTTGGTGTACTCGGCAAATTCGTCAGGGTGCACAAAACGCTCAACGGGCAAATGGTCTTTGGAGGGCTGTAAATATTGGCCAATGGTGAGCATGTCGATGTCGTGCTCGCGCATGTGTTGCATCACTTCAATAATTTCTTCTTTGGTTTCACCCAAGCCCACCATCAAACCGGATTTGGTCAATACATCAGGGCGGCGCGCTTTGTATTGCTTGAGCAATTGCAGCGACCATTCGTAATGCGCACCGGGGCGCGCCTGACGGTATAAACGCGAGACGGTTTCCATGTTGTGGTTGAACACGTCGGGCGCTTCTTTTTCCAAAATATCCAGCGCTATCTCCATACGACCACGGAAATCGGGCACCAAAACTTCTACTTGTAAGTTCGGACTTAGGGCGCGCGCTTCGCGGATGCAATCGGCAAAATGTTGTGCACCGCCATCGCGCAAGTCGTCGCGGTCGACCGAGGTGATTACCACGTATTTAAGGCGCATTTCGGCGATAGCTTCCGCCAGTTTGCGCGGCTCATCCACATCCAATGGATTGGGTTTGCCGTGGCCAACATCGCAGAAGGGGCAGCGACGGGTACAGATGTCGCCCATGATCATAAAGGTCGCGGTGCCGCCGCTGAAACATTCACCCAGGTTGGGGCAGTTGGCCTCTTCGCACACCGAGGAGAGTTTGTTTTTACGCAGGATGGATTTAATGCGATCCACCTCTGGCGACGCAGGAATACGCACACGAATCCAATCGGGTTTACGCGGCATTTCCTCGCGGTCGCTGGCAATCACCTTGACCGGAATTCGCTCTACCTTGTCGGCATCGCGCAGCTTTTCGCCCTGTTTGTAACGCTCGGTGCGTTTGACGGGTTGTAGTTCGGGAACAAAAGTCGATACGGGTGGAAGATCTGACATAGGAATCTCGTTTTGTTGGCGATGGTGCCACTAGCTCGTTGCGAGTCAGGAATACCCTTGTGAGACACGCCGTGAACCCATCCATGGGGGCTTGTCTTCGACATCCATGTCGCAGACAGTCTCACAAGGGTATTCCTGCCCCACAACTACCGATGAAGTAAATTCAAGAAATTAGGTGGCGCGCATTGTACAGGTTTCATAACCCAATTTCCGCGCAAATTCCGCGACCAGTTGGGTTTGCACCTGCTCCAGTGCAGGCGGGTTAGGCAATAAATCGCGCATTTGGGTCATGGCCAAGCCTTGGTAACCACAGGGGTTGATGCGCTGGAAGGGCGCCAAGTCCATATCCACATTTAACGCCAAGCCATGAAAACTGCAGCCACGGCGCACCCGCAGGCCAAGGGAGGCGATTTTATCGCCATTGACATAAACCCCCGGCGCATCCGCCTTGGCCGCCGACTCAACACCGTAATACGCCAGGGTGGCAACAATAGTTTGCTCGATACGCGTGACCAGCTCGCGTACCCCTATATTAAGGCGACGCAAATCCAGCAGCGGATAAGCCACCAACTGACCGGGGCCGTGGTAGGTCACCTGCCCGCCGCGATCCGTCTGCACCACCGGAATATCGCCGGGGAATAACACATGCTCCGCCTTGCCCGCCTGACCTTGGGTAAATACCGGCGGGTGCTCCACCAACCAGAGTTGATCGGGCGTGTCAGGCGTGCGCTGGTTGGTAAAGTCGGTCATGGCTTGCCAGCTAGTTTGGTAATCCTGCTGGCCGAGGTTGATAACCTCCAAAATCGCGGGTGCCGCCAAGTTACATCACCATTTTAATGCTGCGATTAATACGCAGATCTTCATGGATCGCCGTGAGCTGCTCAACGCCGGTAGCGGTGATCCATACCGTTAAAGAGTGATAGCGCCCCTTACTGCTCTCCTTGATGCTGATACGGGTCTGGTCAAACCCTGGCGCATGACGCTCCATAATCTCCACCACATAGGTATGCAACTCAGGCCCCGCTTCTCCAAGTACCTTGATGGGGTAGTTCTCGCAGGGGAACTCAATTTTGGGGGGTTGTTGGTCAGACATAAAACTTCCCGACGTTGGCAGATCGCTCGCGATCTGTGGTGATAAACAAATAACCCAGGCAATAAAAATGCGTAACTGGAAAACTGGCGCGGATTATAGCCCCTGAATGGGGGCAAAATCGCCTTTCTCAAGCGCTTAACCGCGCTTTTGGCTGTTCAGACATAGGCTTATCCGTTATGCTCGCGACAACCATAAGCGCCCAAAAAGAATAACTGAGGCGTCAACACTGCCTGGGTATTAGCCCCATCCGCAGACCAAAGGACAAGTAAAAAGGATCGCCAGCTGTGCATTCACCCGCTGACACCCCCGCTGTGTTACTCGACACCCGCAACGCCATAGAAACACCGGAAGGTGCACTTTTACCCCTGACTCCCGCGGGCTTTATGGCGCGCAGCCTGGCGCAAATTATCGACCTGCTGTTTCGCGGCACCATCATCTTTGTGGTTTTTCTGATCTTCTCCATTTTTGGGAAAATGGGCAGCGGCATAGCACTGATTCTGGTTTTTGTCCTTGAATGGTTTTACTCGGTGTACTTTGAAGTGATGCGCAATGGCCGCACACCGGGCAAAAAAATGTTGGGCATCCGGGTAGTGAATGACGATGGCACTCCCATTACCTTTGGCCCCTCGCTGCTGCGCAATCTGCTGCGCGTGGCCGATTTCCTGCCGATGTTTTACCTCACCGGCATTATCGCCAGCCTATGTAATCGCCAATTCAAACGCCTGGGCGATTTAGCAGCGGGCAGCATGGTGATTTACGACACCCCCAAAAAACAACCTGTGGATTTTGACGTGCGCGGCCAGCGCCCGGTACCCACCGATTTCTCAACCGACGAACAGCGCGCCCTGCTCGCCTTTGCTGAACGCAGCCAGTTTTTATCGGCCGAGCGGCAGGCAGAACTCGCGGCTTTATTAGCGCCGGTGCTGGGTGCAAAAGAGCCAGTTACTCATATCAAACAAATCGCCAACACCCTGGTGGGCAAATCCTGACGCAGTGAAGAACCACAATGAAACAAGGACAATTCGAACAAACCTACCAACCTTTGTGGGAACTGCTGGAACAGCAAATCCTCGCCTTGGAACACCCCAAACGCAGCCTGTCGGCCGCTGAACTGAGCGATTTTGCCAGCCGTTATCGCCGCCTGTGTCACTTACATGCCTTGGCGAAAGATCGTCACTATTCAAGCCATTTGGTGGATCACCTGGGCGATTTGGTGGTGCGCGGTCACCAGCAACTTTACTGCCGCAAGCAGCCATTCTGGCAGCAACTGATTCGCTTTGTGGTCGCCGGTTTCCCCCGCCTGGTGCGTGAACAACAGCGCTACATTTGGTGGGCAACTGCCCTGCTCTACTTGCCGGGGGTAATGTTGTATTTGGCAATTCTGTGGCAACCGGATTTGGTTTACACCGTCACTTCGCCAGAACAGGTCAGCAGCTTTGAGGAAATGTATGACCCACAAAACCGTACACTAGGCAGCGCGCGCGAATCGGAAACCAATGTGCAGATGTTCGGTTTTTACATTCGCAACAATATTGGAGTGAGCTTCCGCACTTTTGCATCGGGTATTTTATTTGGGGTCGGCTCGATTTTTTTCCTCGTCTACAACGGTTTATTAATGGGCGCCGTAGCCGGCCATTTAACCAATGCGGAATTTACCCAGACGTTTTTTAGTTTTGTGATTGGACACGGCAGCTTTGAATTAACGGCGATTTGTATCTCTGGCGCTGCCGGGCTGCTACTGGGCTACTCACTGCTCGCACCGGGCAACCTCACCCGCACCGAATCCTTAAAACGCGCAAGTAAAATCGCCATACAGCTGATGTACGGCGTTATTCTTATGTTGCTTATCGCCGCGTTTATTGAGGCTTTTTGGTCATCCAATAACATTTTGTTGCCCTGGCAAAAGTATTGGGTGGGTGGCTTCTTATGGACACTCGTAATCGCCTATTTGGTATTTAGTGGTCGCAACCTGGATGCACATATGGATTCCGCAGCAGAAGGGAAACGTTCATGAATCTGGATCAGGTGACCCTGGAAATTCGCCCGCGTTCCGCATGGGAGGCGGTTGACCTTGGCCTGCTGATGGCCAAGCGTTGGTGGCTGCCCATGATGAAAGTCTGGCTGCTAGCGAGCGCGCCTTTTTTTGCGTTGGCACTGTGTATGCCGGCCAATTATTTTTGGGCTGCTTTTTTAGTGCTCTGGTGGTTTAAACCACTGTATGAGCGCCCTTTATTGCATATTCTGAGTCGCGCCGTTTTTAATGAGCTACCCAGCACCCACAGCACCTTGCAACAATTTCCACGGCTCGCCATGCAACAAATTTTTATGAGCCTCACGCTGCGCCGGTTTAGCCCCACGCGCGCGATGGATTTGCCCGTAGTACAGCTGGAAGGTTTGGCCGGCGCGCGACGTCAAGCGCGTATTTCCCTGTTGCACAGAGAGGATTCCGCCCCCGCCGGCTGGTTAAGTTTTATCGGTTTACAGCTGGAAATTTATCTCGCGCTGGGCATGATCAGTTTGCTCTGGTCAATGATTCCCAGCGAAATAGAAATCGAATGGGCCAATCTATTTTTTAATCAACAAACAGCGCAACTCAAGTACCTTCAACTCGCGCTTTGGTATCTCGCGCTGGGGTTAACCGCACCATTTTATGTGGCCTGTGGATTTGCACTCTATTTAAATCGCCGCATAAAACTGGAGGCCTGGGATATAGATATTGCCTTTCGTCGCATAGCCGAAAAACGCAAAAACAATCACTCAAGTGCACCGCTGCTTTCCACACTAGTGGCGCTGATACTCTGCGGCAGCCTTGCGGTCACAATACCAAATACCAGTTACGCCGATGAATCGCTTCCGGTAATGGATACTGCCGATAGCAGCGAAAAAAACACCGCCCCGACATTTGTCGAACCACCGCTCGGCGAATATCGGGATCTGACCAGAGAAGAGGCCCATGACGCAATTAATAACGTCATGCAAGGCAGCGAATTTAGTCGTAAAGAAATAAAACGTCGCCTGACTTATATAGAGCCGGAAGAAAAAGAAAACTGGCTGACAAAATATCTGGATGAAAAATTTGGGGACTTTTTTAAAGACTGGGAAGATTTTCGCGGTTTTGGCTACGCGGCTTCAGCACTGGAAATTGCACTTTGGTGTGCCGTTTTATTGTTGATCGGATTGCTGGTGTACCGCTATCGCCACTGGCTTGCCGCACAGTATGTGCGCATTGCTCCGCCCAAGGCCCCCAGGGTTATTCCGCAAACCCTGTTTGGCATGGAAGTGACCCGCGAATCGCTTCCCGAGAATATTAGCCACAGCGCGCTGCAGTTATTAGCGCAAGGCGATAGCCGCGCGGCACTGGCCTTACTTTATCGCGCCAGCTTGTTCCAATTGATTCATCGGGGCGTTGATATTCACGAAGGCCACACTGAAGGTGAATGCGTGCAACTCATGGTCGAGCTTTTTGGCGGGACACTGGATATCACTAAAATACCAGGCAACAAATCAACACAAATTAATTATTTCACCTCCCTTACCCGCCACTGGCAGCAGCTGGCCTATGGGCATCAATTGCCACCATTGGCCCTTGCGGAACAGCTCTGCAAGGAGTGGAACAGCTGTTGGCTGAGCAACCAAACAGCTAACAATGTGGCAGGTGAAAAATGAAAAACCTGCCCCTTCGCCAAATAATTCTACTGATTCTTTTTGCTGCAGTTGTGCTCGCCGGTTCGGGTTATTGGGCTTACAACAGTTTTCGCTGGGAAGAAAAAGAAATCGACCACGGCTATTCCACCGAAGCCAAACAGAATGATTTTCTCGCTGCAGAAATTTTTCTGCGACGCCAAGGCGTCAGTGCAATCAGTATTAAAAGTCTCAGCTTATTGGAAAACCACCGCTGGCGCGACATAGCACTAACACCTGACGACACTATAGTGTTGGTTAATGCCAATAAAACGCTTAATCAGGACAGGTATGACCGGCTTTATAAGTGGGTTGAAAATGGCGGCACGCTGATTGTTTCGACACAAAACCCCTATATTGGCGCCCACACCAATCAGGAAGATTTACTGCTGCGCGATTTTGGTGTGACACCCGCAGTAGATACAGACAACGATTTTGCAGAAAAACTGTTTGATGTGTTTGATAAAAAAGATAAACAGGATGGCGAAACAGATGAGAGCGGTAAGGCAGACGATCAAGCAGACGATCAAGCAGACGATCAAGCAGACGATCAAGCAGACGATCAAGCAGACGATCAAGCAGACGATCAAGCAGACGATCAGCAAAATGATCCCCTGTTAAAAACCGGGAACAACAAAACACAGCAAACAACTGAAAAAAATAATTCAGAAAAAAATAACGCAGAAAAAAAACCGGAGAATTACTATCGCTGCAACCTTGACCAAGAAGTAACCACCGTTGAGTTTGCCGGTGAACCCAAGCCGCTCGCCTTTGATTTTAGTCGCCATGATCCGTTTACATTTTACGATGACAGCGATGACGCCACTGATAATGAAAATGAAATAGACACCAATGAAGAAAATACCGATAACACTTCGCACATGCTCTATTTTGATGTGGGTGCTGGCGGCATAACCATCACCAGCGATACCCGTATTTGGACTAACCAGCATATCGATTGCCATGATCACGCCTATGCACTCTGGCGCCTGGCCAATCACAATGGCCGCGTTTGGTTTTTAACCAATCAGGATGCACCCTCACTGACCAGTATTATTTGGCGCAATGCATCCTACGGTGTGCTCGCTGTACTGATTGCACTCGTGCTTTGGCTGTGGGCCAAGAGCCAGCGTTTTGGCCCGGTGTTTAGTGCAACCGAAAACGCACGCCGTAGTTTGGCGGAGCATATTTATGCCAGTGCCATGCTGCTCTGGCGCCATCGGCAACATCCCCAACTGCTCACTTTATTGCGCCAGCAAATCATTCATCGACTGCAACATCACCCGCAAGTTTTTGCGGCAGACCAGCAAGAACAACTGATTTTTTTACAGGAATTAACCGGCATTAACCGCGAGGCAATCCAGCGCGCACTTTATGCCGATAATCTGCACACCCCACAGGACTTTGCTAACGCCATAGCCCACTTGCAAACCATCAGGAAGCAACTATGACCGAATCATTTGAGCTGAATAATACCAGTGAGAAAACCACCAGCACTGGTGATGACAATACCCAGCAACGTTTACAGCAAGCGAGCAACCTGGCCAATAACTTACTGCAGGAAATTAAACGGGTTTTAATTGGTCAGGATGCAGTTATCGAGCAAGTGCTGATTGCGCTTATCGCACGCGGCCATGTATTAATTGAAGGTGTTCCCGGCTTGGGCAAAACCCTGTTAGTGCGCAGCCTTGCCAAATGTTTTGGTGGACAATTTTCGCGTGTGCAATTCACCCCGGATTTAATGCCCAGCGATGTCACCGGTCACGCCATGTTTAATATGGCCAAACAGGAATTTGAAATTCGCAAAGGCCCGGCGTTTACCAATTTATTGCTTGCCGATGAAATTAACCGCGCGCCGGCAAAAACCCAGGCAGCGCTATTGGAAGTTATGCAAGAAGGGCAGATTACAATCGAAGGTGAATCCTTTAAAACCGGTGAGCCTTTTATGGTATTGGCGACGCAAAACCCGGTTGAACAGGAAGGCACTTACCCGCTGCCTGAAGCGGAGCTGGATCGCTTTATGCTCAAAGTAATTATTGATTACCCCAGCGAGAGCGACGAGCAACTGATGCTGCGTCAGGTTAGCTGCCAAGCCCAGGGCGGATTTGGCCTGGAGCATATTCGCACCCTGTTAAAACCGGCCCATGTATTAAGCCTGCAAAAAATTGCAGAGCAAATTACAGTAGACGAAAAAATTCTGCAGTATGTAGTAAAACTGGTGCGTGCAACCCGCAGCTGGGCAGGCATAGCGCGCGGCGCCGGCCCACGCGCTTGCATTGCATTGCTCGCCGCCGCTCGCGCTTATGCACTGTTAAATAATAATGCGTTTGTCACACCGGACGATGTAAAAAAAATGTTTATTCCAGCTTTGCGCCACCGCATTTTGTTATCGCCGGAACTGGCGATTGAAGGCATAGCGGCTGAGCGGATATTGAATAATATTTTGCTGCAGGTTGACGCACCGCGGGATTAATTTATGCGCAGAAAATGGATTCCCAGCTCAATATTAATCACCGCCTTTGCGCTATTGGGTGCGGCGATTTTTATCAACGCCTTCAGCAAAAGCTACTTTAATCTGGGGCTGGCTAATTATTTACCCGCGACATTATTTGGCGGGCTGATAGTTATCGCGCTGCTGGATTTTATTTTATCGCGCCGCCTACCACCGGTAGAAATTAGCCGCGAAATAGCAGGCAACCTCGCGGTTGATAAATGGGCAACAGTAACCCTGCGCATTAAACACGGCTTTCATCAAGCGACTCGCATAAAAGTATTTGATGGTGTCCCCAATAGCGCCGACTACCAAAACTTACCGCTACAAATTGCATTGCAACCCCAGCATCACAGCCGCACGGAATATCAATTGCGCCCGCTGATGCGCGGCGCCACCGAAATTAATCCGGCGCACATAGAATTTTCCAGCCCTTTGGGATTATGGGCAATTCGCTATTGGGCCGGAGTTGTCACACCAATAAAGGTCTATCCGGATTTTGTTGCTATCGCCAACTACAGTATTCTCGCGACCGAAAATCACACCAGCCAAATGGGCATAAAAAAACGCCAGCGCCGTGGTGAAGGCATGGAATTTCATCAATTGCGCGATTACCGCGATGGCGACAGCTTGCGCCAATTGGATTGGAAAGCCACCGCGCGCCGCCAAAAATTAATGGCGCGGGATTATCAGGACGAGCGCGACCAACAAATTGTATTGATGATTGACAGCGGCCGCCGCATGCGCGCCAAAGATGACGAACTGAATCATTTTGATCACGCCCTTAACGCCATGCTGCTGGTGAGTTATATCGCTCTGCGCCAGGGCGACAATATCAGCCTGCTCAGTTTTGGCAGCGAGGGCAGCCAAAAACACCGTTGGATTCCACCGCAAAAAGGCGTAGAGCGCATTAAAAATCTGCTTAATGGAATTTACGACTTACAGCCAAGTCAGGCCACTGCGGATTACATTACCGCCGCTGAAAAACTCAGCATCCTGCAACCCAAACGCTCGCTAATTATTTTAGTCACCAATTCCCGCGACGAAGATAATCACGAATTATTGCTGGCCGTAAACTTGCTAAAAAAACGCCATTTAGTGATGGTGGTCAATATTCGCGAACAAATCCTCGACCAACTCGCTGACATCCCCGTCCGCGGCTTTGACGATGCACTGCACTACGCTGGTGTGCAACAATTCATCCACCAACGCCACGAAAGCCACCAACAACTCACCGCCTCCGGCATCTATGCCATAGACTGTACCGCCAATGAATTAGCAGTGCGGGTAGCAAATGCGTATTGGGAGATTAAGGGCGCGGGGATTTTGTAGATAAAACTATGTAAATCCTGTTATCCAGTTAGCTGCTTAACATAGTTGTTGTTTAACAAAATATTCAGGCGCGCGTTAGCAAACGTTGATCTATGAACCTATCCGCCGTTACCGGCGGACAGGTTTTTAACTGCCTTAAAACTTACCGCAAAAATCCGCTAATCCCGCCATAACTATTGCCGTAGCGACTCCAGTTCAAGCCAAAAGCTTTGGCGATATCCAGATACAGATTGGACATGCCGATATTCATTGCATCTATGGCTCTGCCGTTTTGGATGGCACCGCCGGCGCCGCCCGCGACATAAATACCGGGGTTTTCTTGTTGGTGGTTGCCGCCGCCGACTTCTGACATCACCAGTATTAAGGTGTTATCCAGCAGTGAGCCGCCGTAGGCCGCATCGGGGCGCGCGGCGAGTTCATCCATCAGGTAGGCGACCATCATGTTGTACCAGCGAGTTTGTGAATCAAATAACGACGATTCATTGTGCGAGCTGACATGACTGCGGGTTTCGTTCCAGTTCAAGCGATCACCCGAACCAAACTCACCCATGTAAGGGCGGATGCTGGGGAAATTTAATTTTAAGGATTCATCCTGCGCGCCCATAAATTGGAAGCTGGCGGTGCGGGTAATGTCGGCCTGGAAGGCCATGGCGATGTTGCGCATTTGCGCTTTGGCAATTAACTCCGCATCGTCATTCACACCGGTCATACCAATTGTGGGGCGGCTAAAACCAGTGCCATTACCCAAATCCAAGGTGCTGGTAAGTGTGCTTTGATAATAATTCAAAGCCTCCTCGTGACTGAGCAACTTACCCTGCTGCTGCACATTGAGCGTATTGGCTTGCAGTAAATCCAAATTTTCATGCAGGCTTTCCAATACTTTTTTGCGGCGCTCCGCGTCCGGGTCGGGTGTGCCACTGCTGCTGCCTACTACATCCGCAAGCAGGTTGTCATATACCTGCTGGGGGTTATCGGGCACCTGGATCTTTACACCGTTTTTGTCAGTAAATGGTAGATATTCAGAGCCAATCGCACGGCTTGACCAAACCCCCACGTGCATGTTTTTGGTGAGGCGCCCACCGAGCGCTTCACCTATTGCCACATCAAAAGAAGGCGCGCGATCCACCCCCCCGGAAAATACTGCACGGCACGCTTCCGGGTGACCGGAGCTGCCGCCGTGACCGACGTAACTTAAATTTTTGAACGCGACCACTTTGTTGATGTGGTTATTTAAATGTTGCAGCGGGCTGGTGCCAAAACTGCCACTACCCAATGCACCGACATTGTAAGAATGCCATTTATCGCGCACGCAACCGTTAGGGTAAAACACCATCACAAAACGCTTGGCACCGCCGGTTTGCGCAAACACATTGGCCGACAACATAAACTGGCTGGTGAACGCGGTGGTTAAACCGGCCTTCGCAAGGGTGCGGAGGAAATCGCGACGTTGCATTTTATTTTTTAAGATATTCATGCGGATGTCCTCGGCAATTATTTGCGCAAAATGTAGTTTTTGGTTTGGGTGAATTCCACCATCAAGTCCAACAGGTTGGCGTTGCTGGCAGTTTTGAAATCACGTCCAAAGACTTGCAAGGTACAGCTATCGCTTGCCTCTTCGCGCTGGCCGCGCGCATAGCGATACCACTGGCGCGCATAACAGGCTTGAGCGTTCGGGCTTTGGGCGAGCAGCTCGGTTAGTTCATCCATGCCGTGATACATGGTCACGGGTTCAGATTCGGACAAATAAGTCTCCGCTGAATTCAAGCTGCCAATTTCACCCAGTGAGTTGATGGCTTTTACCAGACCGTTGTCGGTGGTTTCAGTGGTGACATACAAGCCGAGCGCGTTGTAGTTTTCCAAACCAAAACCTATGCCGTCGATGTACTGGTGACAGGACTCACAGCCCTGCTGTAAGTGCGCGTTTTCAAAGCGCTCACGCACTGTGAGGCTTGGATCTTCCTGCGGTTTCAGCTCCGCGCCGACCGGCGGTGGCGGGAAGTCCTGACACAGCAGATTGCGGCGCACAAACAGCCCGCGCTTCACCGGATGGGTTTTCTCTGATGCGGATTGGATGGCCAGAATACCGGCATGCCCCAATACCCCACGGCGCTCGGCATTGACGCCGCTGTAATCCACCCGCTGCACACCGCTGCCGCCCGGCCAGGTCAGACCATAGTGGCTGGCCATCTGCTGGGTCATATAGCTGTAGTTGGCGGTGAGCAGGTCTTTGTAGTTGCCGCCGCCGAACACTGTGCGCTTCACAAACTCGATGGTCTCAGCCTTCATGTCCGCCTTGAGGCTACTGCTGATGGCGGTGGTTTTGATCTCTTTATCCAAATCCAACCAGCCGGTAATAAACCGCTCAAAGGCGATCTGCGCTTTGGGGTCTTGCAGCATGGTGCGCACGCGGGTGGCGATTTGCTCCGGTGTGCTCAACTGCCCGGCATCGGCAGCGGCCATGAGACTCGCATCCGGTGTGGTTGCCCAGTAGGTGTAGGACAGCAGCGCTGCAACTTCATAGTCGGTCAGCTCGTAGTAATTGCCCTTGGGCACCCCAACTTCCGAGCGATAGAGCATGGCGGGCGAGGACAAAATCGCCGTGAGCAATGCCAAGTCGCCTTGCGCCGTGTGCAGCGCGACCAGTTTGGTCACCTCGGTTGAACTCAGTGGGCGACGGAAGGCGCGCTTGCCAAAGTTCTGCACAAAACAGGTCGCGTTGCTGCAGCCGGGCGTGAGGCTGTAGAGGTTAGTAACCAGTGCCGCTGCCGCTTCTGCGGCCAGCACATACCCCTTGGCATAGTCGTTGGTGAACACGGCATTGGCGTTGGTTTTAAAGCCGTTAACCGCCAGATCCGCCGGGATGCGCCCACTGGTAACGTCGATGTTGCTGGTCAGGCCCAACAAATCGCGCACTGAGTTGTTGTATTCCAACGCCGACAGCAAGCGGAAGCTGCGGTCTTGCGGGATCACATCCTCAAGGCTTTCGGCATCACACACACCGGCCGGTGGCAGTATGGCGTCCGCCAGAATCATGGAGGCGATACTGGTAGCACAGCTGCCGGTACAGGTGCCAAGGCTGGTGCCGCCAGTGTCTTTCGGCATGTTGGTGGCGATGTAATCAGCCAACTGCTGCAGGCTGTAGCGGCTAGCCAAGGCTTGATTGCTGAGCTTGTAAGTACCGCTCAAACCGTCGCTACCGTGACAGGCCACACAGCCCTGACTTTGGTAATGGCCGCGCGCCACTTCATGCTGGTCGGTCACGGCATCAAATACCGCGAGCAAGGTCAGCGACAGCGCATTGCCAACCACCATTTTGGTATCGGGTTGGGTGGCATCCAGCAGGTAAGCAGCGCCTGTGCCCTCCCAGTGTACAAACTGCATACCTGGGCCGGCGGGGTTGGCTTTGATGTCCAGCAGGGTGCCCGGAACAAACAGCTTGCCGCTCAGGTTGCCACTGGCGCCGATACTTGCGGTGCCATTACCCACCTGAATTTGGGTGCCGGTTTCCACCGCTGCTGCGGCCGGTTCAGCCGCTAGCCATGCGTTGTCGTACCAGCGCGGCTGCGCTTGGGTCACGGTGAGGTTGGCAGTTTGGTTGGCGCCGGCATTGCTGAAAATCAGATTGGTGGCGCCAGTGCTATTCGCCCAACTGGCGGGGATCACCAAGCGCAACCAACCGGCGCCGTAGGTACTGGCTGCCTCAGTGAGTGCAGCACCCGGCCAAGGGCCAGTGCGCGCGGTTTCCACGCCATTTTGGTTGGTCCAGACGTAGGCTGAAACTGTGCCCCAGGTAGCCGGTTTTTTCACATAAACATACTGCCCCTGCCCCAAACCAGTGACTGTGTAGCTGGTGGTCAAATCGCCATAAAGCGCACTGATGGTTGCGGCGCCGGCAGTTGTACCTGCAGTGACCAAACCGGCGGCGGAGACATTAGCCACCTGTGGGTTGCTGCTCGTCCACACCACCCGCGAGGTCATGCCCTGCGGGCCATTGGCCGCTGTTGCTACCAATGCCAACTGATGGGTTTCGCCGGCCAGTAAGCGCAGGTTGGCGCGCCCCACAATAGTGAGTGCAGTGATAGGGTTAGAGGGCGGCACCACCTCCAGGGTGATGCTATTGCTAAAGCCTTCACTGCTGGCGGTGATGGTCACTGTGCCAGTGGCCAGTGCGGTCAGGTTGATAGATGCACCGGTTTTGCCCGCGGTGGAGATAATCGCCGGGTTGCTTGAGCTCCAGCTTACCTCGCCCACGGCGGGCAGCTGGGTGCTGTTGCTGTACACCATCGCCAAGCTCAGGCCGATGACTTCATTAACCTCGGCGCTGGTTTTGGTCGCACTCAGGGCCACGCCGGTTTGTACTACATCCACCCCCAGCGCATTGATCCAGTTGCGGAACAGGGCTTCGGCTTGCGGGTTAGTCACGGTAGAACCAAAGGGCATACGCATACCGGAGCCGGTCTGGTATTTGTAGATATTGCTGTTGGCCGGAATCCCCGGAATCACGCGGTTGTTTTGGCTCACCACCCGCATGGATTCCAGCGCGGTATCAAAACGCAGATCCATACCGCCAGAAGTGCCGGCGTGACAGTGGGCGCAGTTCACATCCAGATAGGCTTTGGCGCGCTCGGTCAGGCTGGCGCTGCTATCCGTTGGCGCGGCGAAGTGTGCGTAGCTGCTGGCATTGCCAATAGCGCTGCTGAACAGGCCAATGCTATTGAGCACCGTCAGTTGGTTGGCATTAACACCCTGATAATTGAAGCTGCCATTGAGCTGACGGCTGCTTAGCGCCAAGGGTGTTAACTGGCCTTCGGTATTTTTATGACAACCGCCACAGGTACTGCCAGTTTCCACTTTACGGGTTACGTTCACTGAACCACCGTCAGGCACCACAGCGGATTCGGTGACCAGGTCGGCATCAGTGCCGGCGCTGTTCCAGTAGTAGTTAGCCGCCTGCCAGCCGGTTTCCTGACGGAATAACACCGAGGTAGTAAAAGGCTTGTTCGCATTGGTAGCGGTCGCAACGGCAAGGTGTTTTACCACCACCGAGCCGACCGGCAATGACCAGAGTGCAGTGGGGTCAAATCCGACGCTGGTATTGTTGGGCAGAGCAATGAAGTGACGCATCTTGCCGCCATCGAACCAGCCACCACTGTTGAGTGAGTACTCAATAACCCCCTGTGCCGGAATCTGGTTGGTCAGGTCGGCAAACAGGCCAGTTGCCGAGAGCTTGGCAGGAATCTGGGCGGTGGCCACATCATCATCCACCATTTTAAAAATGCTGGATGGCCCACCCAGCTCGCGGCCGTGGCTGGAGATCAGCAGGTTTTTCTGCAAATCCTTACCAATGGATGAGATGTAATAGGGGAAGGCTTCGCTGATCAGCTTTTTCGCCTGACCGTCATTGCTGACTGACCAGAGACGCTTGGTGACGTAATCGCCAAAAATAAAGCTGCCATTGAGCGCCGGCAATTGGGTGCCGCGATAGACAAAACCACCAATGATCGACACCCCGGAGGTACGGCCATAACCCTCGCGCGGCGGCACATAATCGGTCAGGCAGTTTTTACCTGCCGCACCGCCCAGCGCACCGCGGTTACGCGTGCCTTCACACACCGGCCAGCCATAGTTTTGGCCTTTGGTGATGATGTTCACTTCTTCATAGGCCAGATCAGTGTCCTGCCCGATTTCAGTTTCCCACAGGGTGTAGGGTGCATCTGTATCAAAGGCCCAACGCCAGGGGTTGCGATGCCCCATGGACCAGATCTCTGGCAAATAGCCAGCCTGCCCCACAAAGGGGTTGTCTGCCGGTACGCTGTAGTACTTGCCATTCACCGGCGTAGCCAGTGGCTGGATGCGGATAAACTTGCCGCGCAAGGTGGTTGGATCCTGCGCGCTGTTATTGTGGCGGCGCTGGTAGGGATCGCTTGGCAGCGGGTTTTGCGGGAAGGCGCTGTGGCCATAACCGCCCTCGCCTATGCCCACGTAGAGGTAGCCCTCGGTGGGGTGGAATTGCATCATGCCACCCTTGTGGTCTTCACCCAGTTGCGGGATACGTAGCAGCTCTACCTTGGAGCCGGCAGAAGTGGGGTTGGCAGGGTTATCCACTGTCCAGCGCTCGATAATCGCATCGCCGGTTTTGCCGCCCACAATGCCATCGGTGCGCGGGTAGAAGTTATCCGTCTCACCAAAAATGTAATAGATGTAAATAAAACCGTTGCTGGCATAGTTGGGGTCAAAGGCCATGCTGAGCATGCCGGATTCGTTGTTGTTGAGCACTGTGGCTTTGATATCCAACAGCTTGCGCACTTCGCTCGCTACTACCGATTCCTTGTTGGGGAAAGCGTAGATGGCACCTTCTTTATCCACCACGTACACCAGATCATTCAGGCCATCGTTAGTCACCATTACCGGTGAAAAGAAGTAGGACTCCAGCGCCGGGAAGGCGTTTACAAAACGGTATTTGCCGCTGCTCACAGTGCCACTAATAGGAAAGCCCAAGGGTGCGGCCAGTTGTGGGCGCTCGGGCAAGCCCTGAGTGGCGGCAACCACGTTAATCACCATGGTATCGGTGGCCGTAGTGCCATTGGCGGCGGTCAGGGTCAGGGTCACAGTGAAGCTGCCGGTGGTTGCAAGCACCGGGGTTACCACTTGCTTGCCCACCAGCGCACCGGTCCATGCAGTACTGGTCCAGCTGGCGGTGGTGTAATCACCGGTTGAGGCCGCGGCGGAAAGCGCCTGACGGGTATTCTGGTTGGCTTTGCGATCCACACCGGCATTGGCGACCAATGGTGTTGGTACACCACAGGCCGCCGGCGTTTTCCAGGAGGTGGTGCCAAAGTCATAACAGGTGTTGGGGGCGACAAAATTCAAATCGCCGGTTTTAGGGTTGCCGTTTGCACTAAATACCATGCCGGCAGACGTGAGCGAGCCGGTGAACTGATAACTAAACAGGTTGGAACCGGCACTCAAACGCTGCATGACAACACCCGGCCACACACTGCCAGTACGCGCGGGAACCGCATTAAAAAAGTGCAGGTTTACGCTCGCCCAGTTGGCGGTATTTTTGAAATACACAGTGGTGCTAGTAGCGGCGACACTGGATGCCACTGCTGACGAACTTGCCACCGAGGAACTTGCCACCGAGGAGCTGGGCGCAACACTGGATGGCGCACTTGAAGAGCTGGGCGCAACACTGCTGGACACAGTTGCCGATGAAGACGCCGCTACCGTGCTAAAACCACACTGCGCCAGGGTTTTCCACAGCGTATTTTCATAACAGCCAGGGCCAGTAAATTTCAAATTAGCGCTTTGTGGCGCACCGGTGTTATTGAAAATAATATCCAGCGATGTTGGCATCACGCCGTTTACCAAGTCAGCGCTAAAGTCGTAACAATAAAAAACGCCACGCTTGGTCATACTCTTACCAGGCCAAGCGGGCAAAGGGCTCAGGGACCCATCAGGAATTGGGTTCCAAAAATAAATGGAGGGGTTGGCGTAATTCGCCGGATTATTAAAACAAATTGAGTTGGCGCTAATAGTTTGCGCCACCGATGAGGCCACACTCGAAGCAACACTTGTTGCAATACTGGATGCAATTGCCGAACTCACACTTGAGGATGACGCGGCGCTGGTTAGATAAAATCCGCACTGCGGCAAACTTTTCCACACCGCATTTTCATAACAACCAGCGCCGGCACCTGAACCATTAAAATTCAGGTTTGCGGTTTGGTTAGCGCCGTTGTTGCTGAAAATAATACTGAGCGATGTTGGCAAAACACCATTTACCAAATGGCTGGCAAGGTCGTAACAAAAATAATTGCCCACCCTGGTCATGGGGCGACCGGGCCAGGCGGGTAAATTGGTCACCGCACCGCTGGGCGTGGGCGCCCAAAAATAAATAGTGGGGTTGGCAAAATTATTGGGGTTGCTAAAGCAGATACTGGTCGCCGCAACACTGGCAGACAACCTGACCGCTGAAATCGCTTTGCTGGTGTCGTTGAAAGCGATGTGATAATCGCCCAGTGTCGCAATTAAAAAATCCTGCGCGGGATAAGCTTCGTTCCAGTTATCCGTATAGCGGCTAACTTTGAAGCGCGCATTGGTGCCGGCAAAATTTTGTCGGGTTTCCCACAGGCCTGTCGCCGTGTTCTTGGTCATAGCGGTCGCCGACCAATTATTGGGCGTACCGCGAAAGTAAGCATTATTCCACTGCGCAAAACTCGCGTGGGAATAGGCTAAAGCAATCACACTTAACAAAAGAGTTAGCCACCCTTTTGCTGCAAAACAGGCTGATAACTTACGCATAGTATCTTCCTACCAGTAATCAGATAACCAACAGCGAAACGCTGGCACCTGAAAATATTTATTGTTATGTGAATTGGTTTTTATTTAAAAAAACGCAGGGGCGGAGCTATCGCCCAAACTCCATGCAATTGATTGATGCAATTAATCGATGGTATTTCGCTTGCTTTTTAAGCGCGCAATTCACATCAGGAAAGCATTAAGCAAAAGTATGCCGCTACCCAGCCACAGTAAACCCCGCGACTGTTGCGTACCGGATCCATAGTCTTTTGTAACGTAAGAGTATTTTGTAAGGCGCTGAACCGCAGTAACGCAGAACCAACGCAGGGTGAAACTTGCCCGAACTTCTTTATTGTTTAATTTTTCTTTAATTGTGTTTGAGTGCGGATGATTGCGCTAACACGGAATGGTTAAAAACATAATCATCGCCAGTGCAGAATAGTTTTGTCACAGAGGTGGAGGCAATATGAATACGTATGCAGGAAAATCGGCAGGGAAATTAAAACACGGGCAAGAGCAAAGAGTTACATCGCGTAACAGCGGCACAAAAAACCGCTGTTATGCCCCCCAAAAAACAGAAAAGTAATCCACTTAATCACCGCGCACATAGCGCTGACCAAAGCGCGTTAACAGCATCATAGCTGCGCCCGCCAATAGCCACACGGGCGAAACAAGAATGGAAAGCAATAGGCCATCCACCAGTGCCATACCCGCAATCATGCGGGGAATCACCGGGCCGGTATAAGGTTTACCGCGAATATGCTCGTAGCGCGCCACCAGCGTTAACGACAAGGTGTAAATAAATTGCACCCCGGCAGCCACCACTACCCACAGCAACCAGTCTGCAGTTAAGGCCATGAGCACCACCACAAATACCAGCGCACGTGCCAAACCCATAATCGCAATGCTGGCCGCGGTTTTTTTATGCACCCAATCGTAGAGCGCAATAGTGAAAAATAAAGCGAGCGCCGCGATTACACCGGCCTGGGCAAAAGGGGCAAGCGCGATGATGAAAAAACCCAGCGCAAATAGCAGGCAGGCAATCATCACGGCGGCTTTTACACTCACACTGCCCACAACCAGGGGGCGATAGGGCTGATGCTGTTTGTCCCACTGGTAATCACACAAATCATTTAACACCATGCCACCGCAATAAAATGCCGAGAGCGCCAGTGACAGCAGCGGAAACCAATGCCACTCAATCGCCTCCGGGCGCAGTTGTTGAATCAACACCATCGCCGTCAGCACGTTCATCCACACGGTAGGTAAATTGCTCACGCGGCAAAGTGCCAGCAGCGGTTTTATGTTCATGGAAAATTCCAGCGTAAAAAACAATTAATCAAAGAAAATAATCAAACACATTAATCAAACACATTAATCAAACACATGACGCAGCATCAACTCGCATACTTCAGTGGCGGCGATGGGTTCAGCGGGAACCAAGCTGGCTTCAGTGGACATAAAAATCGGCGTGGAGTCGGCACCGGCCAACGCCAAACCATGTGAACCCTTAACCTGCTCCGGCCGCATGGAAATCACATCCATTAAATAGCGGAATCCCAATTTTTTGCGCAGCACCTTGCCCACCATGCGCAGCATAGGGAAACGCAATTCAGGATTAAAAAATAATTCGCAGGGGTCATAACCGGGTTTGCGATGAATCTCTACTGTGGGTGCAAAATCCGGCGCTTTGTTGTCGTCCAGCCAATAATAATAGGTAAACCAGGCATTAGGTTCAGCGAGCAACACCAGTTCGCCCGAGCGCTCATGATCCAAGCCTGATTCGCGTTTACCCTCCGCATCCAACACCTGCGCTATACCCGGTTGCTGTTCAAATAATTGTTTAACAACAGGAATTAATTGTGCGTCTTGAATATAGACATGGGCGATTTGATGGTCAGCCACCGCAAAGGCTTTACTGGTTGCAGTTTCCAAATACTCGCGTCCCAAATCGGTTTTTACAGCGAGGAGATTCGCTTCGCGCAAAATACGATTGGGGTGCACGGGTGTGTCCACCGCGCCAATACCGTATTCCGATAACACAATCACGCGGCAATTGCGCGCGGTAAAAAAGTCGAGCAACTTGCCCACCAACCCATCCACTTCTTGCAGGTCTTTACTGACATCACCCTGGGGGCCGACTTTTTGCAGACAGTAATCCAAATGTGGCAGATAGACTAATTGCAAGCTGGGGGATTTTTTTAATTCAACCTTTATGGCGGCATCGGCAATCCACGCGCTGGATTTAATGGAAGTCGCCGGCCCCCAAAATTGAAACAGCGGAAATGGACCCAATTCCTTTGTTAACTCTTCGCGCCATTCCAGCGGGCAGGTATAGCAATCCGGTAACTTAACACCATCGGCGCAATAGAGTGGGCGCGGGGTGAGGGTGTAATCCGCACCCGTGGCCATGGCGTACCACCAAAATGTATTGGCACAGGTGAAAGATGAATCTTTAGCGCGCGCCATGTCCCAAATTTTCGGCGCCTGAATCAAACGGTTGCTCTGCCGCCACAACCAAACCTCATTCAAATCGCGAAAGTACCAGCCGTTGGCGACTATCCCATGTTCACTGGGGGTTTTACCGGTAAGGTATGTCGCTTGCACAGCACAGGTCACGGCGGGCACCATGGGTTTGATATCCACACTGTTGCCCAGCAACTTTTGTAAGTTGGGTGTGTGCTCGCCAATTAACTTGCGCGTTAAACCCACCACATTGATAACCAACGTCCGTTGCATAAACACCCTTAATTATTTTGCTCTAGCAAATGATTTAGCCACTGCAATTCGCGCGCAATAGAAACATCCAGCGGGTAATCGCGCAAATGCGCAGGCAGGTTTTTAAAGCTGTAGGTTTCTACTTCCAGCGGGATGGACTTATCCAGCAGCGGTAAAAAATCCCGCAGGAAAAATTGAGTAGTGCCGCAGGCGCCTAAATGGTCGATAAATATCGGCACATGAAAATGTACGCGACACTCACTGAATTGTTCGCCGGCATCAAGCGCCGCTTGTAATTGTGGCAAATCACTAAAGCGCTTTAATCCGCTGGTATTTTTTGCCACCGCCTGATGTAAATACACCGGCTCGTTAAACTGGATCAGCTGCGCAATTTCTTCGCCTTGGGCGCGCAGCGCACTGGAAACTTGCACTTTGGCAATGATGATATTGGCAGCATGCAAGCGCGCAAACACGTCGGCTGCACTTTCAAATTCCACTGCTTGATGACAGCAGTCAAAACAAATACCGATGTAGTTTTGTAAATGCGCGGGAAAATTCATGCGCGCAAAAAACTCAATCGTTTCCTCTGTGGTTTCCAGCACGCAGCAAGGCTCAGGCTCCAGCGCTAAACGCACCAGAATACCGCTGCGTTGATGCAGCGCCTGCAAATGCTCCAACACCGAGAGCAAATTCGCGCGCACCACAGGCCAATCACTGTCTTCAAAACCCTCTTTAAACGCGATGGGCACAGTGGAAATTGAAATGGTGCTGGTATGTGTAGCCAATGCCACGGCCAAATCGCCTAGCCGTCGGGTGTAACTGACGCGCTCCTGGGTGCGCCAATCAGGTTCATAGACAGCGGCTTTTACCGGCGCATCGTGAAAGGTGCCATAGGGAAAACCATTAATGGTGAGCAAATAACAATTGTGTTGTTCGCACCAATTGCGGAATTGCGCAATTTTTTGCTCATCCAATTCCACACTGGCTTGCTGGGCAATACGCAGCCCCAGAGGGAAAGCGCGATGTGGTGAAAACTGTTGTTTTACACTCAAACCGTGGGATTCAAGATTATCCAGCACATGCTGCCAGGATTCGCCGGGGTGAATATTGCTGCAATAGGTAAGCTGGCGCATGGTTAGTGGGCGGGAAAATCGCGTAGCAAAGTGTTGATACTGCGCTGCATAACGGCTTCATCAATCTCATTAAATTGCGCAGCCTGACCTTCACCGGTCAACAGGGTGATGCACAATTCGCCACCTAAATGTTCGCGAAAATCCTGCAGGGCTTTGTGAATATCCAGCTGGATAAATGCGCTGTGACTTAAGGCAAAACCCAAATCTTGCAAGGTGGTGAAAATTTTCTGTTGCACCGCTGCACTGATAAAACCCATCTGCGCCGAATACAGGGAGTCCAAGGCGATGCCAATAGCAACCGCTTCACCGTGACGCAAATCGTGATGGGATAACTCCTCCAAACGATGCGCCGACCAGTGGCCAAAATCCAGCGGTCGCGCGCTGCCATATTCGAAGGGATCACCACTGGTGGCGATATGATGCAAATGCAATTCAGCACAGCGGCGAATCATGTAGGCCACGGCCTGCTCATCAAACTCCGCCAGCAAATGGCGATTATCAAACAGCCAATTAAAAAATTCGGCGTCTTTAATCAGCGCGACTTTTACCGCCTCGGCAATACCCGCACGCTGGTCGCGTTTGGGCAGGGTTTGCAAAAACGCAAAATCATTAATCACTGCGTAGGGTGGCACAAAAGTACCCAAATAATTTTTGCGACCTAAAAAATTCACCGCATTTTTCACACCTATGCCTGCATCATTTTGCCCCAGCACAGTGGTGGGCATGCGGATCAAACGAATACCGCGATGCGCGGTAGCCGCCGCATACCCCATAGCATCCAACACCGAACCGCCGCCAATCACCAACACAAAACTGTGGCGGTCAATCTTGTAGTCCTGCGTCAGGCGATAAAATTCCTGCACTTCTTGCGGATCGTTTTTGCACACTTCCCCGCTGCGTACAATTAACGCCGGCAAAATCAAATTGATGGTGTCGCTGTGGCAGCGCGCATACTCCTCCAACTCTTCCAAAATATGCGGGTGATTTTTTAATACATCCGCGTCAATCACGGGGAAGAGTTTGTGCTCTTTATTGCCGGCGCGCTGCAAAATATCGCACAACACGGGATTTTCCACCGCAAAGGTGTGGTGGGTAAAATTCACCGGAAATTCATAACTGACGCTAAAACGCTGGATAATCTGCGACATCTTTTTTACTGCGAATATTAATTGGGTACGGGTTCATCAACGCGGGGTTTTTGGCCGCGCAAAACTGAGTTATCGCTGTAGGACTGACGCTGGTCAATCACTGGCGCGCGCTGCAATGCCTCCACATCAATTTGACCAGACTGGGCATAGGCGGCAATGGCATTGCTCCAGGTAGTTAATTCCACAGCGGCGGGATCTATACCGCGCTCGAGCATTAATTGCGCTGTTTTCGGCACCGACAGTGGGTCACTGACACCCCAGTCGGCGGAGCTGTCCACGATAATTCGCTCAGGGCCATATTCGCGCACAATTTCCACCATACGCGCAGAACCCATCTTGGTGTTGGGGTAAATAGTGAACGCCGCCCAAGCGCCGTAATCCAATACATCGCGCACGGTTTCTTCGTTGTTGTGGTCGATAATTAATTTATGCATAGGCACGCCGATTTCACGCGCGACATCCATAGAGCGCAAAACGCCGCGTTTTTTATCGCGATGAGGCGAGTGCACCATTACCACCATGTCGTAATCCACTGCCATTTTTAATTGCGCTTGATAGGCGTGCTCTTCGGCGGGGGTCATTTCGTCATAGCCAATTTCACCAATCGCCACCACACCTTCTTTTAAAATAAATTGCGGCAAAATTTCCAACACTTCGCGCGCTAAACCTTCGTTATTGGCCTCTTTGGAATTTAATCCAATCGCACAGTAGTGGGCGATACCAAATTGCGAGGCGCGAAAACGCTCCCAACCAATCAAGCTCGCGTAGTAATCAATAAACGAGCCTATGTTGGTGCGCGGTTGCCCCAACCAAAACGCGGGTTCAATAACTGCGCGAATACCCGCCGCGGCCATGGCTTCGTAGTCGTCAGTGGTGCGGCTACACATGTGAATATGCGGATCAAAAAATTTCATAATAGTTTCCAGTGATAAGCTGTCGCACTGACAGAAAAGTACAAAACGTCACCCGGCCAATAGGTCATCAAGCCAACAGCAGTTGCACATCAGCAGGAATATCGCGCCCGGCACTGCGGCGCTCATCCACGTAGTCTTTTACCATAGCCTGTAAATCTGCGTTGTGGCGCTTATCGGCACCGTAAATATTCGCCAGCGGCTCACCAACAAACAGGGCTTTGAGCAGCATTTGATTCCAGGCGATATCGTCAAAATACAAAAAGGGATAAGGCGAATCGCAGGCGACTGCCGCGAAAACCGAACGCATATTAGTGCGGCAACCTTCCGCTGCACGCCACAGATGTTGTTTAGGTTCAGGCAAAAGGCAAAGCGCACGATAATAAGCGCAGGTTTCGCCCTCATCAGCAAAACGAAACCATTGATTAAACCGATCAGCAAAATCGGCGGCAGCCAGATCGCGACGCGCCAAGACAAAACTAATGCGAACGGTTTCCAGCAAGCTCCAGATTTTGGGATTCCATCCGGGGATTAATTGTGCCGCCGCGCTTATGTCTTCGCTGCCGGGTTCAAGCGGTTGCCGCGGTATATGGCGGCTCGCCAGAGAGATTAGCTGGGTAAAACGATCATCCGTGACGCCCGTGGAAATTTGTTCCTGAGTGCGCCTTACAAACTCCAGTGAAGCCGGATTTAAACGCACTGCCAACACACTATTTAATAGCGCCAGACAGGGATTGCTCATGATGTTTACAGCTTTTAGAGAGGGTTATTGTTTTTATCTCGTCCAACTCAGAGTAGTTTTAGGCAGGAGAGCGGAGCAAGATGAATACGTATGCAGGGTTGCCTTGGCCAATTATTGACTGGACAACGTTCATTCAAATAAATATGACTTTATTAGATCACTACCAGCGGGAGGGTAAAAGAGAAGAATCGCTAAGAAAAGAAAAGAGGCGCCACCAGACAAGTCCAGCAGCGCAGCCGGCCGACTGCGCTGCCAGGTCAACCGCGCGCTTAACTGAACAAATTGCGGAAGAATAATTTCAAGCTGTCTAACAAACGAGCAAAAAAGCCCGCCTCTTCTACCGCATTAACTGCCACTATCGGGGTGTTTACCAGCAGCTGACCGTCCAGCTCTACGGTGAGGTTGCCCAACTCTTGCCCGACTGCAATAGGAGCTTTAATGACTTCATTAACATGCATCTTGGCTTGCAGTAACTGCTCGCGCCCTTTGGGCAGGGTCAGCACTATATCTTTGGGAATCGCCAAACTCACCTCTTCGGCCTTGCCCGCCCATACACGGGAAGTGCCAACTTGCTGGCCAGCCTGATAGAGCGACGTGGTTTGGAAATAACGGAAGCCATAAGCCAGGAGTTTTTCTGTTTCAGCCGCGCGTGCACTCTCGCTCGCAGTGCCCATCACAACAGCAATAAAACGGGTATTGTCACGTTTTGCAGAGGCCACCAGACAATAACCCGCCTCTTCGGTATGACCGGTTTTTAAACCATCCACAGCCTCATCGCGAAACAACAGAGTGTTGCGATTGGGCTGGCGAATATTGTTGTAGGTGAAATATTTTTCCGCATGCAATGGGTAGTGGGTTGGGTGATCGTTGATAATGGCGCGCGCCAATACCGCCAGATCTTTTGCTGTCGTCAAATGGCCTTCTGCAGGCCAGCCGGAAGAGTTTTCGAAGTGAGTATCAACCATACCGAGACGAGCAGCAGTCTGGTTCATCAGGTCCACAAATGCATCTTCATTACCGGACACATATTCAGCCAGAGCTACAGTGGCGTCATTGCCGGATTGGATAATTACACCGCGCAGCAAATCGATTACCGGCACCTGGGTGCCCTCTTTTACGTACATACGCGAGCCGCCCATTTTCCAGGCTTTGACGCTGATGTTTACCAGCGAATCCTCGCTAATGCGGCCTTTCTCAATTTCATCCACCACCAGATAACTGGACATCATTTTGGTGAGGCTTGCAGGAGGTAAACGCTGCGCCGAGTTGTATTCGGCCACAATCGAGCCGGTGGTGGCATCCACCAAAATATACCCGGTTGCCGCTAATTGCGGCGCCGCAGGAATAGCCTGTGGTTGCTGCTGCACAACCTGGCCAGGCACTGGTGTAGGCAAAGTCGCAGAGGGAACCGGAGCGCTGGGCTGCTGCGCAAACGCAAGGCCTGCACTGGCGAGAAAAATACTGGCAACAAATTGTTTAATCATCATGAGCTAAGACTCTGTAAAACAAGAAACATAAAATAATGGCGAATTGTAACAGTAATGCAGCGCAGTGAATCAAACCTGAATTTGATTGAGGAATTATTGATAAACCACGTGAGCTTCAAATATTTTTATGCGTGCTAACTGATCGCGCGCATCTTGTAAGGATTTAGCGTTAGTGAATGGCCCCACACGCACACGGTGAATTTCTTTGGGGGACTGTGCAGATTGAATGGTCAGCGGGTAAGTTAATTTAGTACCTATATTTGCAGCAAATTGTTTAGCTGCCGTTTTTTGCGCAAAAGCTCCCACTTGCAAATAAGTTCCAGGAGGCAGCGCAGAGTCATTCGGCGAGGCTGGTGTTTTGCCGGCGCGCAAAGGAATAGGCGGCGCATCGTTGGGCAAGGCAATTTCCACTTCTACGCGCCCGGTGCCTGTTTTATGAATACCAATGCGCTGTGCCGCGGCATAACTCAAATCGATAATGCGCCCTTCATGAAAGGGGCCGCGATCATTAATACGCACTACCACGCTCTTGCCGTTATCCAAATTTTTCACTCGCACATACGACGGAATCGGCAGGGTTTTATGCGCGCCGGTCATGGCGTACATATCGTAAAGTTCGCCATTTGAAGTGTGATAACCATTAAATTTTTTCCCGTACCATGAAGCGTAACCGCGCTCCTTGTAAGCGCTTTCATCTTTAATCAGATGATAGGTTTTACCTAACACCGTGTAGGGATTTTTGTTACCGGCGATAGTGCGCACTTCATAGCGCGGCACCGCATCGGGCACATGGGATAAATCTATATCCTCATCGGGACCAAAATCTTTTTCATGGGCATAGCGGCCTTCGTTAGGATTGTGGGGTGGCTTGGCTTTTCCTGTCGGCGCTTTTTGAGGTGATGAACAAGCCGCGAGTAACAGCGATAACACCAGCAAACCAACCTGGCACTTGCGAATAAATGCGATTGCCTGCACCACCCGAATCATTAGTTTATCCCCGCCGTGTTACTAATGGATTTATTCATCGCCCTTCTTAATTCAAGACTCAAATCGTAGACTGCCATGGCATACATAGGGCTGCGGTTATAGCGCGTAATGGTGTAAAAGTTTTGCAGACCAAACCAATATTCCAAACCGTTTACACCATCAAATTCAATCGCGATTGCCGGCAATTTTTTACTGGCTTTAGTAACAGGCACCACACCGATTTTTTTCCATTCGCCCAGAGTTAATGCCGGTGGCACTACTTTATTAAAGGCATCGTTAGCTATTACTTGTGCGCGCGCTTGCGACAACCGGGCCGGCACTACTACCGCTTTACCACTTTGCCAACCATGTTTTTTGAAATAGTTGGCGACACTGCCTATGGCATCGGTTGGGTTATTCCAGATATCGGTAAAGCCATCACCACTGAAATCTACCGCAAAATTGCGATAGCTGGACGGCATGAATTGTCCGAATCCCATAGCGCCAGCATAAGAGCCTTTAAATTCGAGAGGGTTGTGTTTTTGCTCGCGCGTAAGGATGAAATAATTCACCAACTCCGAGCGAAAAAAAGGTGCGCGCGGAGGATAATCAAACGCCAGTGTGGTGAGTGCATCGATGACTTTCCAACTGCCCATATTGCGACCGTAATTAGTTTCTACACCAATAATCGCCACGATAATTTCAGCGGGCACACCGTATTGCCGCTCCGCCGCTTCCAGGGCGGCGCGATGCTCCTGCCAAAATGCAAGGCCATTGGTAATGCGCATGGGCACAATAAAAATAGGGCGGTATTCTTTCCAGGTCTTGGATTTTTCCGCTGGCCGTGCAATCGCATCCAGAATCGGTTGGCGCTTCTCGGCACTGCGCAGGATCGACTCCACTTCACTGGCGGTAAAACCGTGCTGTTGCACCATTTCATCGATAAACGCCGGCGCCAGTGGATGCTTGCTGTAATCGGCAACAGCAGGCGCAGTTATTGCCACTCCCAGGATCAATGGCAGTGTTTTATTGAACAGGCAGCTTTTGAAAAAACCGTGGATAAAAGACAAGATAAAACCTCGATATTGAATTAACGGCATCAGGATTAACCTCAGCCTTGTGGTGTCATCACCCGTTTTTTCTCGGTTGAGATAGCCATCAAAATGCCGAAACCGGCAAACAGCGCCACAATGGCAGTACCACCCTGACTAATCAGCGGCAAGGGCACCCCCACAACCGGAAGCATGCCGGACACCATACCCATATTGACAAAGACATACACAAAAAAGGTGGAGCTGATACTCGCCGCCAGCAGGCGACCAAAGGTATTTTGGGAGTTCACTGCAATCATCAAACCGCGAATAATCACCATGGCATAAATAGTTAGCAGCAATAGCACCCCGAGCAGCCCAAATTCCTCCGACATCACCGCGATAATAAAATCGGTGTGCCCCTCGGGTAGAAAGTCCAGGCGCGACTGGGTACCTTCCATCCAACCTTTACCAGACAACCCACCGGAACCAATAGCGGTTTTGGACTGGATAATATTCCAGCCAGTACCGAGCGGATCCTGGGTTGGGTCGAGCATGGTCAACACCCGCTGGCGCTGGTAGTCGTGCATCATAAAATGCCAAATAGGCCAGAGGCTGGCGAGAAAAATGACCACCGCCGCTGCGATGTAGCGCCACAACAGACCGCTAAAAAACAGCACCATAATGCCGGAGGTGGCCACCAGGATTGAGGTACCCAGATCAGGCTGCTCAATAATTAACGCGGTAGGCACCCCGATCAGCCCGAGCACTGCCACTACGTGCTTAAAACGCGGCGGCAAAAAGCGCCCGCTCAAATACGCGGCAATCGCGATTGGCAGGGCGAGCTTCATGATCTCTGAGGGCTGAAAGCGGAAGCCCCCGATCTGCAGCCAGCGTTGCGCGCCCATAGCCACGTTACCGAAGATGGTGACAGCCACCAGCAAAATCACACCACCTACATAGGCAAAAGGCGCCATACGCCGCATGAAATCCACTGGAATTTGCGCCACGGTAAACATGGTGACATAGGCGATTGCAAAAAAAGTGGCCTGCTTTTCAACGCTCAGCAAGTTGTGACCGCTGGCGCTGTAGAGCACTAACAAACCAATCACCGTCAGCGCCATTAACAGTGCCAGCAAAAAAAAGTCGATGTGCAATCGCTCCGCCAACCGCGCGCGCCGGCTAAAAGCACTGGCAGCTTCCGGCATTCGACGTAAAAAGTCCTGACGACTCATATCAGTTACCTACCGCCGCTGCAGAGGATACCGATGCTGAACTCTGGGCAGCGGCCTGCGCCTCGCGGGCGGCCTTGCGTTCGGCAATATAGTTATTGGCGCGCTTGATAATTGCAGCGGGGTGAAAGCCCAGGGGTGGCACAAACTCATCCTGCCCCAGGTAATAACCCAACAGGTGCGCATCCATCATGGCGCGTGCAACAGGCGCTGCCTGACTGGAGCCGCCCTCAGCATTTTCCAGCATCACCGCGACCGCAATTTGAGGCGCCTCAACTGGCGCAAAGGCAATAAACAATGCGTGATCGCGGTGGCGCTCCTTGAGTAGTGCCGAGTTGTATTTGGCATTTTGCGCAATACCTACCGCCTGGGCGGTACCCGACTTACCGGCCATACGATATTCGGCACGCTCCGATACTCGCCGCGCCGTACCGCGGGCACCGTGCATTACCTCTGCCATGCCCTCATAAATTGCATCCCAATATTCAGATTTGGTTTCCAATTGGCTCTCCACAATCGGCGCCAGCGGTTGATCACCGATCTGCCGGACAAACTGCGGCCGGTAGCGCACACCTCGATTGGCGATGGTAGCGGTCATAACCGCCAGTTGGATGGGCGTCATCAGCACGAAGCCCTGGCCCACGGACATATTTACTGTGTCCCCCGGATACCAAGCCTGCCCTTTGGCGCCGCGTTTCCATTCGCGCGATGGCCAGACGCCCTTGCGCTCGCTCGGGATATCGATACCGGTCAACATACCCAGACCAAAATGGGAGCCGAACTTGCTCATGTGATCGATTCCCATGCGCACACCCAGATCCCAAAAATAGGTATTACAGGACTCGGCAATCGCGGATTTGAGGTTAACCATGCCGTGGCCACCGCCGGTCTTGGCCAGAATCCAGTCGCGATAGATGCGCGAACTGCCGGGCAGGGTGTAGAAGCCGCGGTCGGCAATCGCGCGATTGACGTCGGTGAAGCCGTGATACAAACCGGCCAGCCCCATCACCGGTTTTACCGTTGAACCGGGCGGGTACTGGGCCTGGAGAAAGCGGTTAAACAGCGGGGTATCTATGTCTTGATTGAGCGCACGGTAATTGGGCACGCTAATACCGGTTACAAACAAATTGGGATCGAAACTGGGATAGCTGACGGCGGCCAGCACACCACCCGTTTTTACATCTATCGCCACTACAGCGCCGCGCCGGCCGCGCATGACAGCGGTCGCAGTCTCCTGTAAACGGGCATCCAAATACAGGTGCAAGTCGCTCCCCTGTTTGGGGTCGATACGATCCAATACCCGCATCACCCGTCCGCGCGCATTAGTCTCCACATTCTGGCTACCTACCTGCCCAAGCAAGACATCCTCATAACTACGCTCTATGCCATTTTTGCCAATCGAGTGAGTGCCTGAATAACGCTGCACTTGCTCAGGTGTAAACGCGCCAACTTCTTTTTCGCTAATACGCCCCGTATAACCAATCACATGGGCAAAAAGATCGCGGTATGGATAGTTGCGCACCAACTCGGCGTTTACCTCCACCCCTTCCAGCAAATGCTGGTTCACTGCAACACGTGCAATCTCTTCTTCGGTCAGACGATAACGCAGGGGCACAGGGTCAAGCGCGTGGCGGCGCTGTTTTTTGGCTTTGTAAAACTTTTCCAGATCCACCGGGGTTATATCGATCAAGGTTTTCAGCAAATCCAGGGTGATGTCCAACTCAGCCTGATTGTTACTGATGACATAGAGGGTAAAGCTGGGTTTGTTGTCGGCCAGTAACTCACCATTGCGATCAAAAATAAGCCCGCGCGTGGGTGGAACCGGCTGGACATGCACGCGATTGCGCTCGGATTGGGTGGCGTATTCTTCGTGATTGACGATTTGCAGATCGTAATAGCGGTAAACCACAGTAGACGCCAGAATCAGCATAAAGCCAGCCATCACCAGAATGCGATTGCGGAACAATTTTGCCTCGCGCTGGTAATCTTTAAACTGTTGCTCTTCTTGCATTCCGGGGCCAGGGTTTCATCAAAAGGTTACAGATAGGGAGCTGCCATCACAGCGGCAAGCCGCCAGTTTATTTGTGGTAAGGGTGGTTTTGCAGAATACTGCAGGCGCGATACAGCTGTTCAATCACCACAATGCGCACCAGCGGATGGGGCAGCGTCAGCGGCGACAGCGACCATTTTACCGAGGCCAGAGCCAGACACTCGGGTGCCAAACCATCGGGACCGCCAATCAGCAAACAGTAATTGAAGCCGCTCATTTTCCAGCCAGCCAGGTTCTCCGCCAACTGCTCGGTAGACCAGGGCTTGCCTTTGACATCCAGGGCGATCACCTGTTCCCCTTTGCCGCCCTTTTCAATCGCCGCCAACATCAGCTCGCCTTCTTTGGCCATGGCGGTCGCAATGTCGGTGTTTTTGCCGCGCTGGGCGAGTGGCAGCTCAAGCATCTCTACTGTTACGTCGCGCGGCATACGCTTGGCGTACTCGGCGTAACCCTGCTCTACCCAGTCAGGCATTTTTGTGCCTACGGCAATAATACGAATGCGCATTGGCTGTTAACCCGACCGCACTTAAACGCGGTTAGCGGGTTTCATCGACCAGAGTTTTTCCAACTCGTAATAGTCGCGGGTTTCCTGCTGCATGACGTGAACGACAGTATCGCCATAGTCCACTAATACCCAGTCACCCGCATCCAAGCCTTCAACACCCAAGGCGCGGAAGCCGGCTTTTTTGGTTTCTTCTACCAGGTTTTCAGCTAATGAGCGGGTATGACGGCTGGAAGTACCGCTGGCAATAATCAGGGTATCCATTACATCGGTGAGTTCATGTACATCGAGCGTCACTATGTCTTTACCCTTGAGGTTTTCCAGGGCTTCAATGATCGCTTGGTTTAAATCTGACATTCAGTTACCTATAAAGTGTTTAAAAAATTTTAAATTAGCAATACAACTGCTGTGCATGGATGTAATTCAACACCGCATCCGGCAACAAAAATTGTGGTGATAGCCCTGCCTGCAGCTGCGCGCGAATATCCGTGGCGGAAATTGCCAAGGCGCGCGGTGCGCATATCACCAAAGCGCCAGCTGCTGCTGAGCGCACCATCGCCGGTTCAGCGCTGTGTCGACGCACCAAGTCTGCCACAGGGCCAATTTGCGGCAACTCATAACCCGGACGCTCCACCACTACCAGATGCGCCAGACGAATCAGCTGCTGCCAGTTGTGCCAGGTGTCCAGCTTGCAGAGGCTATCCATCCCCATACACAGCACCAAGCTGGTATCGGGGCCGGTTTCTGCTCTCAACCCAGCCAGGGTATCCACTGTGTAGGAAGGTGTATCGCGTTTCAGCTCGCGGGTATCCAACTGCAACTCGCGGCAATCCTGCAGCGCCAACTCCAACATGGTTACTCGCTGCAAAGCACTTGCCCCCGGGGTTGCACGGTGCGGCGGCAAGTAGCACGGCAGCAGGTGCATTTGATCGAGCTTCAGCTGTTGCTTTAATTCCAGCGCAAGACGCAAATGGCCAATATGCACCGGGTCAAACGTACCGCCAAAGAGCCCTATGCTGGGACGCATGGAGACTTACACCCGAATATGCCCATCGCCAAACACAACCCATTTTTGCGAGGTCAAACCTTCCAGACCCACAGGGCCGCGAGCGTGGATTTTGTCGGTAGAAATGCCAATTTCCGCACCCAGACCATACTCAAAGCCATCGGCAAACCGGGTGGAGGCATTCACCATCACCGAAGCGGAATCCACTTCGGTAATAAAACGGCGTGCGCGGGTATAGTCTTCGGTGATGATGGAATCCGTGTGCTGGGAGCTGTATTGGTTGATATGCGCCATTGCCTCATCCAAACCGCCAACCAGCTTGATCGATAGAATAGGTGCCAAATATTCGGTCGCCCAGTCCTCTTCGGTTGCCAGATTAGCCGCAATGATCGCGCGGGTTTTTTCATCGCCGCGCAGCTCCACGCCTTTTTCACCATAAGCCTGGGCCAAACGCGGCAAAATCTCCGCCGCCACGGCTTCATGGACCAGCAAGGTTTCCATGGCATTGCACACACCGTAGCGATGGGTTTTGGCGTTCATCGCAACAGTGAAGGCTTTTTCCAAATCGGCTTTATCGTCGATATAGACATGGCAAATGCCATCAAGGTGTTTGATCACCGGCACTTTGGCATCGCTGCTGATGCGTTCGATCAACCCCTTACCGCCGCGAGGCACAATCACATCCACAAATTGCGGCATGGTGATCAGCTCGCCCACTGCCGCGCGGTCAGTGGTTTCAATGACCTGCACCACATCGGCCGGCAAGCCAGCGGCCTTTAAGCCTGCCTGCAAACAATTGGCGATAGCGCGGTTGGAGTGAATTGCCTCGCTGCCACCGCGCAGAATTGCGGCATTGCCGGATTTTAAACAGAGGCTGGCGGCATCGATGGTCACGTTGGGGCGAGACTCATAAATAATGCCCACCACGCCGAGCGGCACACGCATTTTGCCCACCTGAATGCCGCTAGGGCGATAACTCATACCGGTAATCTCACCGCAAGGATCGGCAAGTGAGGCGACCTGCCGCAGGCCTTCAATCATGCTGTCGATTGCTGCTGGCTTAACTGCAAGGCGATCCAGCATCGCCGCATCCAAACCATTGGCTTTACCGGCAGCCAGATCTTTTTGGTTTTCAGCAACCAGTGTAATGCGGGATTTGTCCAATTCGGAGGCGATGGCCAAAAGCGCCGCGTTTTTCACTGCGGTAGGTGCTGCAGCAATAATGCGCGAGGCTGCACGCGCCTTGCGACCAACTCCAGCCATGTATTCTTTGACGTTTAATTCAGACATGAAACAACCTGTTGCGGGCAATTCAGAAAAAATGGCCGCGATTATAACCTGACTGCCGCCCAAAGTTGGCGCAGCTTGCAGCTTTATTTGTGTTTTTACCTGAGCGCATAGATTTGCGATCAAGTGCACAGGAGCAGGCGCAAAGCCATAAAACCCCCAAAAAATTTCAGTTTTGATTCAGCTTATAAGGACTAGTCTGAGCCCAAGCAGTCAACAGCCGCGAGCCTGGCTGAACCTGAAAAATCATTTACGCCTACCGGCTTTTAAAGCCCCCTCACGAGGAGCAATACCATGAAAAAATTGTTAGCAATCAGCGCGCTGGCCAGCATCAGTTTGTTGCTGGCTAACAACGTTTTCGCCGACGGCAAGCACAAACATCATTACAAGCATTACCATAAACACGAACGCTACGTGGAATACCGCGAGGATTACGCCCGTGTTGTGCGCAGCACACCGGTGTATCGCGAAGTAGCCGTGCGGGTGCCGGTTGATTCATGCCATGTGGAAACCGTGGCTTACACCGAGCGCCGAGGTGGAGGCGACTCCTTTGAAGGTACCGTAGTCGGTGGTTTGATTGGCGCAGCCATAGGTCATGAAGTTGGTCGCAACGGCCACGCCACAGCAGCCGGCGGCCTGATTGGTGCAGCCATTGGCAACAATGTCGCAGGCGGCAGCCGTCGCGTCACCAGTTATGAAGATCGCGAGGTGTGCACCACTCGCTACCGCACCGAGTATCAACGTGAACTGGTGGGCTATGATGTCACCTATCGCTACGATGGCCGGGTTTATACTACCAATACCCGCCATCATCCCAGCGACCGCATAGTGCACGTTAGAGAGCGTTACTGATAAAACGTGGGCAGGGCAAGGTCTGATTGACCTTTACCCCTGCAGCGGCGATATTGAGATGGTGGTATTTCCCAGTTGGAATTTGTTATGTCGCAGTCAATGACCTTCCGCCGCCGTATATGCGCCGCATCGCGCGCCCTATTGCTGCTCAGCCTGACCATTGTGGGGCTGCTCAGTTCACCAAACCTGCTCGCCGATGACTCCCTGCTAGACGGCGACATGGGGTTAACCTCCAGTGCACCGGGCAATCAATTGATTGATAGCGCCAGCACGGACGATGAAACCACTCCACCCAGATTATCGCCCGCCCAGGCGGCGTCGCTGGTGCGCGCCAAGGTAGGTGGCCAGATAATGAGCGTTAACAGCCTGCGCAGTGAATCCGGTGTTATTTACGGCGTTAAAGTGCTCAACGACGGCCGTATGCGCATTATTAATGTGGACGGCCAAACCGGTCAGCTGCTCAATCATTAACCCAAATCATTCAACAGTAAGGTCAGGATCACCATGCGCATATTAATCGTCGAAGATGAAAAGCCCCTGCGCGAGCAGATTCTCGCCCTGATGGCTACAGAAAAATACGCCTGTGACAGCGCCGCTGATGGCCGCGAAGGTTTATTTCTGGGCACCGAATATGACTATGATCTGGCGATTATCGACTTGGGGCTTCCACTGCTTGACGGCACCCAGCTAATCCGCGAGCTGCGCAGTAAATCGCGCAACTTTCCTATTCTCATCCTCACCGCACGCGGCAACTGGCAAGACAAGGTGCAGGGACTGGAGGCTGGCGCCGACGACTACCTCACCAAACCCTTTCATCCGGAGGAGTTGCGTGCACGCATTCACGCCCTGTTGCGCCGGGCGAGCGGCCACGCCTCATCCGTGCTGCGCTACGGCCCCATCACCATAGATACCAGTGCCAAGCGAGTGCACCGCGATGACACAGAAGTGGAACTGACCAGTTTTGAATACAACACCCTCACCTACCTTGCACTGCATGCCGGCAAGAATATCTCCAAAAGCGAGCTCACCGAGCACCTCTACGCCCAGGACTATGATCGCGACAGCAATGTGATTGAAGTATTTGTGGGGCGCTTGCGCAAAAAGCTGGATCCAGACGGCAGCCTCAACCTGATCAGCACGCAACGCGGTCTGGGCTATCGCTTCAACCTGGATATCCAGTAAGTTTTGCCAAAGCTCAAAGCGCGACTGTCATCCATTGCTGCCCGCCTGTTATTGGCGTCGGCGGTGCTATTGCCTTTATTCTTGGGGTTGACTGGTTATTTCCTGAATCGCGCGTTTGAAAACAGCCTGACGGAAGCCGAGCGCGCGCGCCTCCGCGGGCACATCAACCTGCTGTTCAGTGTGGCTGAACCCCAAGTGCAAAATAATCGCTTCGAGCGCCTGAAAATGCCGGTGACCCTCAGTGAAGCGGACTTTGAACACCCCAATTCCGGCCTTTACGGTTATATCTTCAATGGCAGGGAAAAGCTTGTGTGGAACTCCAATTCTGCCGCCCTCCTTGCACCGCCCGCCTTTGATCAGGTGGTGACCAAAGACTCCCCCGGACAACTGGTGTTCAGCGAGCAATTGCTGGATAAAAAAAAGCATTTCGTCGCCAGCTATGCGGTGAATTGGGAAGATACCAGCGGCAAACCTGCCCCCTTTTACTTTGTGGTAATTCATGGTGCCACCGAATTCAAAGCGGAACTGAAGGCTTATCGCCAGCAACTTTGGCGCTGGCTCGGCGCGGCGGGTTTTTTCCTGTTAATCGCGCAGGTGGTAATTTTGCGCTGGGGCTTGCGCCCCTTGGGCAAACTTGCGGTCGCGCTAAAAAAAATGCAGAGCGGTGACACCAGCAATATCGCTGGCGAACACCCGAAAGAGTTACAAAAAATTGTCGACAACCTCAACCAGGTGCTAGAGCGGGAACAAGCACTGCGCCAACGCTATCGCAACAGCCTGGCAGATTTGGCGCACAGCCTAAAGACACCACTGGCCGTGCTTCAAAGCCGGTTAGGTCAAGGTTTGGAGTCAGATAGCGAGCTGCAACAAATCGCCAGCGAACAGGTGGCGCGCATGAGTCAGGTGGTGACTTACCAGCTGCAGCGCGCAGTTTCCAGCCAACAGCAGGGCAGTTTCCGTCGCACCCGTATAGAGCCAATTGCCCAGCGGTTGTTTGCCGCCCTGCAAAAAGTCTATGCCAGCAAACAGATGAAACAGTCGCTGGAACTCTCTCCTGACGCACTGGTTGCCGGCGACGAACAGGACATTATGGAGCTACTCGGCAACCTGCTGGAAAATGCATTCAAATACGGCCGAAGTGAAATTCGTATGAGCTCTCACGCGGTGGGCCATCAACTCTGTATCGATATTGAAGATGACGGCCCCGGTGTGCCGGAGAACCAGACCGAGCGCATTCTCGAACGCGGCCAACGGTTGGATACCAACCAGCCCGGCCAAGGCATTGGCCTTGCGGTCGCTGCCGAAATCATCCGCAGCTACGATGGCGACATACATATCAGCCGCTCACCGCTGGGTGGCGCCCGTTTTAGTACTTATCTCCCCCTTCCTACCGCTTCAGACTGACAGCCTGTAAGCCAAAGCGCACAAACTCTTCCTCCAAACCTCACAACACAGGTGGATTTTCGCGACTATCGCAAAACTCCCCACAGCCTGATACTAACTCCATCATCAGCCAGGTATTCACAGCGACGTGAACACCAACATTTGCCCATGGATGACACCATCTTATTCAAAGATTTCATTTACAAGAGACTTCGAGGAGAGAAGAACCATGACCGCCAGGACCTGCATAGCCGTTGATTCAACCTGCGATTTACCGGCCAAATTTATCCAACAGCACAATATCGAAGTGCTGCCGATTTACATTAAACATGCCAAAGGCCAAGAGCTGGACTACCGCGACCCGCAAACCATGCTCAACTTTTACAAAAACCATAGCCGCGATGTGTACGGACTGGCGCAATCCGACCCGCTCTCAGTCAACGACATGACTGACATCCTGAAAAAACGCCTGCTGCCCAAATACGACTTGGTGCAAGTCGTCACCATCAACAGCAAAAAAAGCGATGTATTCAAACGCGTATCCGAAGCGGCGCTGGTGAATGAACCCAAATTTCGCGAGTTGGAGCGCAACGAGGGGCGCGCGCCCTTCCGCATTCGTTTATACGACTCCATGTCCATGTTTACCGGTCACGCGCTACTGGTTTACGAGTTGGTTAAACGCATCCAGGTAGACAATTTGCCGCTCAATAAATCCATCCGCGAAATAGACAATATGCGCGATCAGGTGTACGGCTATTTGATCCCCAATGATTTGTCTTACATGCGCGAACGCCGCCACCTGCGCAAAGGCGACAACAATATTTCCTGGATCAACTTTAAATTAGCCAGCGCGCTAAACCTGCGTCCGATAGTGCAATTACATCGCGGCAACACCGACAAAATCGATACCGGCCGCGGCTTCCTGGGCGCACTGGAGAAACTGCTAACCCATGTAAAAAAACAAATCCAGCAGGGGCTTACTAGCGATGTAGTTGCCATGAGTTACGGCGGCTTGTTGGAGGAAATTAAAGACGAACCGGTGCTGGTGGAATTCCGCGAATTCTGCAAGCAGTACAACATCAAAACCATGCTTTCGATGATGAGCATGACCGGCGCCGTAAATGTAGGACCAAAATCTTTTGCGCTCTCTTTTGCGACCGACAAAGATTTGGTTTAACTCATTGGCACCATACAAAAACAACAAACCCCGGAACAAGCCGGGGTTTGTTGTTTTTATGAAGGAGGATTTGCAGGCGGAATTAACCTTGCAAACCGAACATGGCCGCAATGTAAGTCACATAGGCACCAAGCAAAATCGCCCCCTTAAGACGCGACAAACGCAAGCCGAAGAACAAGAACAAGAGCAACAAGACAGCGGCACCGAGCATTACAAACTGGTCGATACTCAGCAGACGCCCTTCCATCGGCAGCGGAGTGATCACCGATGAAATACCCAATATGCACAGAATGTTGAAAATGTTGCTGCCGACAATATTACCCACGGCCACATCGGCATGCTTGCGAATCGCCGCAATGATAGAAACTGCCAACTCAGGCAATGAAGTGCCTACCGCAACGACGGTCAGGCCAATAATCGCCTCGGGAACCCCCAGCTGCTCACCCAAGCCAACAGCGCCCAACAAAAAGCGGTTGGCACCCACAATCAGCATTGCCAAACCACCCACGGTGGCCAAAATGGTCATGGGAATGCTCATGGGAACAACTTCAATTTCCTCTGATTCTGCCTTGTGCAGCTGCGCCTCGGGGCTGGCAGTATCTTCACGCTCGGTGCGATATGCCCACACCAAATAGGCCGCGAGCACAGCTAGCATCAATATCCCCTCCAAGCGCCCCAGACCACCAAAACTAGCCAACCCCATAAACAGCAAGGTTGCAAACAACATGGTCAACCCATCGCGGCGCAACGATTGGATGTGAGTAACCAACGGCATAATCACCGCGCTGATACCTAAAATCAGTAGGATGTTAGCGATATTACTACCCACCACGTTGCCAACGGCAATGGCGGGAGATCCACTCAATGCAGCTTGCAAAGAGACTACCAGCTCTGGCGCGGATGTACCGAAACCAACAATGACCAAACCAGCTAACAGCGGTGAAACTCCCATCCGTCGTGCAGCAGCCAGCGCACCACGCACCAGCGCCTCCCCACCAACGGTTAGCAATACCAGGCCGACAAACAACCAAAACAAATGAATCATGGACAAGTCCTCTGCAGTTGAAATTGGGCGCAACTATAACGGGAATTGCGAACTTTGCCTAAAAATCCACAATAGTCGCCGATAAAAAAGCCCGCACTGGAGGGCGGGCTTTTAGATATAGCGCTAAACACTCATTAACTGTCATAACCATTCGGGTTTTGCGACTGCCAGCGCCACGCATCTTGCATCATGCGCGCCAAATCAAATTCAGCATTCCAACCCAATTCAGTTCTGGCCTTTACCGGGTCGGCATAACAGCTGGCAATATCGCCCGGGCGGCGCGGCACAATTTTATATGGAACAGGGCGACCACTCGCCACTTCAAATGCCTTGACCATCTCCAACACCGAATATCCACGCCCGGTACCCAGATTATATGCACGGCAACCTGCACCGGATTTATCCAAGCCTTGAAGTGCCGCCACATGTCCCTTGGCCAAATCCACTACATGGATGTAATCGCGCACACCGGTGCCATCCACCGTATTGTAGTCATCGCCAAACACACTCAATTCCTTAAGTTTGCCAATCGCCACCTGAGCGACATAGGGCAGCAAATTGTTAGGAATACCGGCAGGATCTTCGCCAATCAACCCACTTTCATGCGCTCCTACCGGGTTGAAGTAACGCAGCAATGAAATATTCCACTGACTACCCGGCGCGCGAGCTATATCCTGCATCATCTCCTCTACCATCAACTTGCTACGCCCATAAGGGTTGGTCGCCGAGGTAGCAAAGCTTTCATTGATGGGCACAGATACAGGGTCGCCATACACAGTGGCCGATGAACTAAAAATCAGCTTCCACACCTTAAATTCTTCCATTACTTCGGTGAGCGACAAACTGCCGGCCACATTGTAGCGATAGTATTTCATGGGGATTTGGTTGGACTCACCCACCGCCTTCAAACCGGCAAAGTGCATTACGGCCGCGAACGCATGGGCAGCAAAGACCTCGCGCATAGCCTCTTTATCATTGATGTCCACTTGATAAAACACCGGCTCAACACCGGCGATTTTTGCCACGCGCTTAAGCGCTTCGGGCTTGCTGTTGCAGAGGTTATCCACCACCACGGGCAAATAACCACTACTGATGAGTTCCACACAGACGTGACTACCGATAAAACCGGCGCCACCAGTGACCAAAACAGGAGTGCGAGACATGTAAGATTCCTTATAAATGAAGAGCCGCCAGCGCGCATTGAACCAGACTTGGCAAAGCAGCATAAGGGCTCATGAAGAATCTTTTATTAAATCATATAATTATTATTTTAAAAATCTAGTTAATAAAAAAGGGCGAGCCTAAACTCACCCTTTTCTGATAAATCCCAAATCGCTTTGGATTACATAATTGGCAGAGACAGAGTCACCACAAAGTTAGTCTCATCAGGAGCCGCACCATCATTGTCATCAATGATTTGACCCAGAGTGAAGCTTAGTTTGTCGTTGAATTTGTAGGTAACGTCCAAGTGCGAAGCTGTCGCATCACCATCATCCATGTGTTGACCGTATTTCACATTTACTTTCTCGAAGTTCAGCTCAGCGGTGGCATAGCTGTAATCTTCAGAGAAGTAGTTGTGGTCTGCATTAATTGCATCGTAATAAGTGACCTTGAATGGGCCATAGCCGATGAATGGAATTACTTCCACGTAGTCGCCAGGGCTCACAGGCTCATAAGTCATTTCTACTTCTTCTCCTTCCACCTCTTCCATGTATGTACCAGTGGGGTTGGCGTAGTTGTAAGAAACAACACTCACACCATAAGAGAAATCACCAGCGCTACCTGAGTAGCCAACATAGATATCGTATTCAGTGCCAAGAACTTTATCGCCAGAAGAAGTCCACAATCCAGCAACGAAACCGTTGCTGCTGACATTAATGTCACCAATCAGTGCAGCGCCACCCAACAAATCAAAACCACGCCAGTAGTACATGCTGGACGCGCCCACTGAGGCGGCCACTTCGGCAGCGTGAACGGCTGGCACAGAAAAACCGGCCATTGCAGAAAGAGCGATTGCACCAGCAACTAACTTTTGTTTCATTTTCATGAGTTCTTCCTCTATTTAATGGTCTTTTCAAAATGTCTTTTGATGCAGCTATTGATAATTCACACTAGCCTGACCGTACCATTGCAGATACCAAGCCAATTTTGTTTTTTCCATTAAAATCAAAAAGTTACTCATTGAATACAAGTTTGGATACCATAGTTCAAACAACCAACAGCACCAAAACAGTGCGAACATCGCGAGCATTTCTGCGGTGTGCGCACCAATAACACTCATTTATAACGAGCCGTATCCTCACGCGCGTTTTCCAGCAAGATTTGCGCGCCACTTTGCCCATCAGCCGGCCTGCGCAATGAAGCTAATAATGCAGAAATCACCCCATCGCACCAACTCCGAACTGCCCATGGCGAATACAGCAAAAGCCCGGTCAGCACCAGAGCAACACCCACCAAAGTACTTGTGGGCAGCTGTTCCGCTGCCAAGTGCTTGCCAATCAATATGGCTAGCACTGGTGTCATCAAGGTGATCAGCGACACTGCATTAGCCGATAAGCGCTGCAGAATAAAAAAGAACATCACTGCACCAAGAAGCGAGCCAACAATCGCCAAGTACACAATTGCACTGGCTGACTTCAGTGATACCTGTTCCGGCAGATGACCATCCATCAACCACCAACTCAGCACTAAACCAGGCAACGCAAATAACAAAGCTCCTGTTGCCTGCTGAAAAGGCGAGGCCTGTTGAACACTGGTTGCACTCAGTTTTTTTACCCAAACGCTGCTAAAACTGAACAGAAAACAAGACAATAAAATTCCAACCACACCGTAGATTGACGCCATATCAAAATGTAGCTGCTGATAAAAAATTACCAGCAACCCACCAATAGCCATCAACAGTGCCAGCACACGTTTAACACCAAAAGGATTCTGCTTTAACAGCAGCAGTGTCATGACACCGGTAGCAAAAGGTGAGAGCGCAAAAATAACTGCAACCAAACCCGATGGAATAAATTGTGCTGCCCAATACACCAAAGGCATGTTCGGGAAAATTCCCAAGGAGGCCGCAAAGTAAATGTTGCGCTGCTGCCAATAAGCAGCAAGTGATTGACGCAGAAATGCATGAATCAATATTGCCAGCGCAAAAGCCAACGACATGCGCGCGCATACTGCTGCGATAAAGCTGAGGCTATCGCTGCTCCACTGGATAGCGAGCGGAGTGGTTGCCCATATAAGCACCACGGAAATGTAAGCAAAAAAAACGGCCACGGCATAACTCCTTATTGCCCCATGAGCAACACGCAGGTAATTGCCGCAGCACAACGTCAGCGTTGTTTCACTGAAATTTTAAAAACTGAAACCCTGAAAACAAAAAGGCCGCAGTTTTTATGCTGCGGCCTTTGTTTATAACGATTATTCAATTAATCAACAAAATCCGCTCCGCAAAATAGCGACGCCCGCAAACCAAATAGTTGGTCGCAGTGCGCAGCAATGTTTGACGGAGTTCATTTGATACATAATTAATTGATCTAAGGTTATAAGGTTTTTTGTAACTAGGCGGAGAGTAAGTTAATTTTTGTTCAGCCACAAGACATTTTTAACGTTTTTTTTAATGGTCGCTATCGCCTATACTTTCATGAATTATTCTTTGCGATTTCACTCATGAAAATATACTTGGTTGGCGGCGCCGTCCGCGACAAATTATTGCAGCGACCAGTCACCGAACGGGACTGGGTTGTAGTTGGCAGCAGCCCGGAACAAATGCAGCAGCTGGGCTATTCGCCGGTAGGCAAAGATTTCCCGGTATTTTTGCATCCACAGACCAAAGAGGAATATGCCCTCGCCCGCACCGAGCGCAAAACCGGTCGCGGTTATGGTGGTTTCAGTTTTTATTGCGGAGCCGAAGTTACACTGGAAGAGGACCTTATCCGCCGCGATCTCACCATCAATGCCATGGCTGAAGATGAGCAGGGCAATATCATTGATCCATACAATGGTCGTCGCGATCTCGACGAAAAAATATTGCGGCATGTATCGCCGGCATTTGCAGAGGATCCAGTGCGTATTTTACGTGTTGCACGTTTTGCGGCGCGCTATCACCAATTAGGTTTTAAACTTTCAAATGAAACCCTTGAATTAATGCGCAGCATGGTGGCCATGGGTGAGGCAGACCATTTAGTGGCCGAACGCATATGGAAGGAAACCGAGCGTGCGCTGGACGAACCCAACCCTGAAATCTTTATCCAACTATTGCGCAACTGCAATGCACTGGAGCGTTTATTTCCAGAGATAGACGCGCTGTTTGGCGTGCCGCAAACTGCAATCCATCACCCTGAAATTGACACAGGCATTCACACCCTGATGAGCTTGCAACAAGCGGTAAAACTGGCCGGTAATGGCTGCGTGCGTTTTGCAACTCTGGTGCATGATCTGGGCAAAGCCACTACACCAAAAGAGGAGTGGCCGCGCCATATCGCCCATGAAGACCGCAGCCTACCATTGGTCAAACAACTTTGTGCACGCATCAATACGCCCAAGGAATTCAAAGAACTCGCCTTGTTAGCCGCACAATGGCACACCCACTGTCACCGCGCACTGGAGTTAAAACCAGCCACAGTATTAAAAGTGCTTCATGCGACCGATGCATTTCGTCGCCCTGAACGCTTTGAGCAATTTTTACTGTGCTGCGAAGCAGACGCACGAGGTCGTACAGGCTTTGAAAATCGCGATTATCCACAAGCCGATTTTTTTCGCCAATGTTTAACCGCCGCAAAAACAGTAGATATAGATGCCGTCAAAGCACAAGGTTTGAGTGGTCCAGCATTTGGAGAAGCACTGGATAAACAGCGCATAGAAAAACTAACCGCGCTTAAACAGCGGCACAACCAAACATTAATCAGCGATTCATCAGCCATATCAAAACAATAACAATAACATTACACAAAGCTCACAACCAGGATTCATCAGCAGGGGGAGAAAAATCTATGCCTAACCAACAAAAAGTTGCCTTGGTTACCGGCGCAGCGAAACGTATAGGTGCCGAAATAGCTCGCCAGCTTCACGCCACAAACTTTAATTTGATCATTCACTATTACCACTCCGAACCTGAAGCATTTGCGCTTGTTAATGAACTAAATAGTCAGCGCGCAGATTCTGCAATAGCCATCAAAGCAGATCTGAATAACCATGTACAATTGATGGCTCTTGCAAAACAAGCCAGCGAAAAATGGCAAGGAGTTTCCCTGCTTATCAATAATGCTTCCAGTTTTTATCCCACCCAGTTTGGCGAGGCAAGTGAAGCAGATTGGGATGATTTGATTGGATCAAATTTAAAAGCGCCTTATTTTCTTGCGCAGGCTTTGGCGCCGGCACTTACTGCAGCAGCAGGCTGCATAGTGAATATCGCCGATATTTATGCTGATAAACCACTGCGTGGTCACAGTATTTATTCCATCGCAAAAGCGGGCAACCTGATGCTGACCAAAAGCCTCGCGCAAGAATTGGCACCGCGTGTTAGGGTGAATGGTATTGCGCCCGGCGCTATTCTATGGCCAGAACAAGAAGGTAAATTATCTGACGATGACAAAGAAAAAATGCTAAATAAAATTCCACTACAACAGCGCGGACAAGCACAGGATATCGCCAAAGCGATTATGTTTTTGGTGATAGATGCCCCCTATGTAACGGGCCAGGTGTTAACAGTGGATGGCGGCCGTTCACTCACCATATAATCACCCCCTACCTCATCGACAGTTATAGCGAGCAACCATGATCAGAGCGCAATTATTAACGCCGGCAGGCGAATGGATTGTTGGCGGTGAAGAACTGGTAATTCGCTGGCGCGATGGAAAAGGTTTTATTTGGATTGACCTCTTAGGCGAAGAACCCGCGAGTGAGAAAGCATTTTTAGCAGCCATGGGCTGCCACCCTCTTGCTATTGAGGACGTGCAACGCTTTCGACACCCGCCCAAAACGGAAACCTTTGATAATTACACGCTGATTTTATATCGCGGCATCACCGAATTTAATAAAGATTTAACCATCCAACAAATGACCATTGCGCTCTTTGCCGGAGAGCACTGTTTGATCAGCTGTCACCCGCGCCACTCTATGGGAGTAAATCATTATTGGGAGAATGCCCAGAGTGAAAACTTATTAGTGAGCCCGGGCCTATTGGCATCGCGGATTATGCGATTCTCTGTAGGGCGTTATCTTGAGGCTATCCTTGCATTTGAACCCTCACTCACAGAGCTGGAAGACTCAATGCAGGAAAGACCCAATGATGAAGTGATGCGTGAATTAATTGCTTATCAGGCCCGCTTGCGCAAACTGAAACGCATTTTTAGCTACCACGAGAAACTGGTCACTAATCTTTTGAAGGACATTCCCCAGCAACTCATCGAAGAAGATGGTGATATAGAGCACGCACTACAAGATTTATTTGAACGCTGCGAACGTTTGCATGGGTTGTGCACTATGTATTATGAGATATGCGGTGATTTGATTAATGGCTATTTGTCCATCAGCTCGCACCAGCTAAACAATACCATGCGTATACTGACTGTGATTACGGCTATTTTTGTTCCCTTAACCTTTATTGCTGGTATTTACGGGATGAACTTTGAAAATATGCCGGAACTGCGCGAACCTAATGGTTATTTTTATACACTGGGTGCCATGTTTATTATTGCACTGAGCTTTGGCAGCATCGCCTACAAGAAGTGGTTTTAATAGGATACGACTAGCTCGCAATGGAAATTGGCTTACCGTTCCATTCAAAATTAACTATCCATAAAGACTGAGAAGTTTTGTCGTACTCCTGCCATAACTGGCCATAGGTTTTTTGCAACTGTGGGTGCAACAATTCTGGAGCGATATTCGCCAACGGTAACAACACAAAGGCATTTTTAGTAATTTCAGCTCGCGGCAACTCAATGCCTGATTCCACACCAACAAATTCACCATAAGTTAAAATATCAATATCCAGTGTGCGCGGACTGAACTTGGGGCCGCTGCGTTTGCGACCATTGTGATCTTCTATTCGCTTTAGCAATTCAGACAAATCCGTAATCGATAAATGCGTCTCAACACCCACCACTAAATTAAAAAAATTACTGCCATCAAAGCCAATTGACTTGCTTTCATACACCGGGGAAATAATCAGCTCACCAAAGTTTTCTGTCAGAGCATCCAATGCCGCAGCTATGTGTTTATGACGCTCGACATTGCTACCCAAACTCAAATAAATCGAAGTCATAAAGGCAATATCCCCGGTTTCTCACCGCGCTCAATAATCAGACCCACATCGCGTGCGCCGCGCACTGCACCGGGCTTACTTAAACGCAAGCGCAACCAAGGCACGGAAAATTCAGTTTGAATTAACTGGGCAATCTCTTCCGCCAAGGTTTCGACCAGCAGTGCATTGCGATTTTCCACATAGGCAATCAAGCGCTTGGAGACTGCTTTGTAGTTGAGTGCAAACTGAATGTCATCGGTCGCAGCAGCCTGACGAATATCGCTCGCCATTTCCAAATCGATACTCACGGTTTGGCGCACCTCGCGCTCCCAATCGTAAATACCAATAATGGTGTCTATGCGTAAATCGCGAATGTAAACAATATCCATAGGAAAATTCTTTTAAAGAGAAGAGAGTGTATTCAGCGGCCAGCGCGCCTTTACATTGACCGCCAAGCCCTCCTGCTGACCTGCCAATAGGCGCTGGCAACCGGCATAAGCGATCATGGCGCCATTGTCGGTACAGAATTCATGACGGGCATAAAATACTTTTGCGCCAATTTTAGCGAGTTGGATTTCCAATTCGGTGCGCAGTTTTTTATTGGCCGATACGCCGCCGGCTATCACCAGGGTTTTCATACCGGTTTGCTCCAGCGCGCGCTTGCATTTAATCATCAATGTGTCGACAACCGCCGCCTGAAAAGCATTCGCTATGTCGGCACAGGTTTGATCGTCAGGCAAACCATTGTCTTGCGCGTGATTGTTCACCGTTGTAAGCGTAGCGGTTTTCAGGCCACTAAAGCTGAAATCCAATCCGGGGCGATCCACCATAGGACGCGGAAATTTGAATCGCCCTTCAACACCCTTTTCGGCAAGTGCAGCAACTTGCGGCCCACCGGGATAATCCAGATCGAGCATTTTAGCTGCCTTGTCGAAAGCCTCACCGGCAGCATCGTCGATGGATTCGCCTAATAATTCATATTCGCCGAGCGCATCCACCTTCACCAACTGGGTATGCCCACCGGAAACCAACAAGGCGACAAAAGGATAAGCCGGAGGATTGGCTTCCAACATGGGCGCCAATAAATGCCCTTCCATATGATGCACACCGATTGCAGGCACCTTCCAGGCATAGGCCAAGGCACGCCCCATAGAAGCACCGACCATCAGAGCACCAATTAGCCCCGGCCCGGATGTATAGGCAATACCATCAATATCCTGCGGTTTTGAGCCGCTCGCAGCCAGCACTTCGTTGACTAAAGGCAATAATTTGCGCACATGGTCGCGCGAAGCCAATTCTGGCACTACACCGCCGTAATCCGCATGCAGTGCTATTTGACTGTAAAGCGTATGCGCTAACAGGCCTTGCTCGCTGTCATAGACCGCCACACCGGTCTCATCGCAGGACGTCTCTAACCCCAGAACACGCATAACACTAACCTCAAATAGCCAGGGCGGCAGACAGCCCCCAAAATCAGGTCGCCATCATAATGGCTGGCCTCGTGAAAACCCAGCGCTCCAATACCAATGAGCCGACGCCCCAATCCCGAGCAGGAAGATGAGACAAGGTTGCGACCGCCATCATAAGTGTATAGAATCCGCACCCCTCGGGGACTTCGCGGTATTTATACGCCCGCAGCCATCCGCAAGACATCATTTTTAAGCACTCTTTTTAAAGGTAACAGCATGCCTTCAGTAAAAATTAAAGAAAACGAACCCTTTGATGTAGCTCTGCGTCGCTTCAAGCGCGCTTGTGAAAAAGCAGGTATTTTGGCTGACGTTCGCGCTCGCGAATGCTACGAGAAGCCAACCACTATTCGTAAACGTGATGCTGCTGCCGCTGTTAAGCGTCACGCTAAAAAGGTTCAGCGCGAATCCAAAAAGTTCACCCGTCTGTACTAAGTTGTTGGCTGCCGCAATGAATCGGCAGCAATTGCTTTAGTTAGACCGGTTGCGCTCGTTAGTATTGTTTGCATCTGTCAGCTAACGAGTTGTGCGTTCCACTCCTGTATTACTGACCAAACGGTGAATCATGAGTCAACCAACGCTAAAAGACCGCATAAATGATGCCTTGAAAACCGCGATGCGCGCCAAAGAAAAAGAGCGCGTCGCGGTTTTGCGTCTTGTGCTGTCTGAATTTAAAAAAATTGAAGTTGATGAGCGCATCGAGCTGGATGATGCCCGAGTCCTTGCTGTGCTGGACAAAATGGTCAAACAGCGTCGCGATTCTGAAACCCAGTACCGCAACGCCAACCGCCCTGAACTTGCCGAACAAGAAGCCTATGAAATCGGCCAAATCCAGGAGTTTTTGCCCGCCGCCCTCACCGCTTCCGAGCTTGAAGTGATAGTGATTAAGGCTATTGCCGATGCAGGCATCAGCGAAGCGCGCGATATGGGCAAAGCCATGGCACTGATCAAACCCCAAGTCCAAGGTCGCGCCGACATGGGCGATGTGAGCAAACTGCTCAAAACCAAACTGAGCAATTAGTCGTCACCAGTCACTCCCCCAAGCTCATAAGCGACGCACCTCATGGCCGGTTTAATCCCCCAGAGCTTTATTGATGACATGCTCGACCGCCTCGACATAGTCGATGTGGTCGATAGTCGCGTCAAGCTGCGAAAAACCGGCAAAAATTACAGCGCCTGCTGCCCCTTTCACGATGAAAAAACCCCCTCTTTTACTGTAAGCCCGGAAAAACAGTTTTATTACTGCTTTGGCTGCGGCGCGAGCGGCAATGCACTGGGCTTTGTCATGGATTACGAGCGGCTCAGCTTCCCCGAAGCGGTTGAGTCACTTGCTCGCCTGACCGGACTGGAAGTTCCGCGCGAAGTCCAGACCGAAGCACAAGCCAAACGCGAGCAGGAAAAGCGCAGTATTTATACCTTGCTGGAGAAGGCAGATGAGTTTTATCAGCAGCAGCTGCGCCATCACCCCAGCAAACATTTGGCGGTGAACTATTTAAAAAACCGCGGACTGGATGGCAAAACCGCCAAAGCCTATGGCGTAGGTTTTGCGCCACCGGGATGGGACAATCTACTTAAAGCTCTCGGCCAAAATGATGAAGACAAACACCTGTTGATCGAAGGTGGCATGCTGATTCATCAAGAGCAGGAAAAGAAACTCTACGACCGCTTTCGCCATCGGATCATGTTCCCCATCCGCGATACCCGTGGGCGAGTCATAGGTTTTGGAGGACGAGTACTGGGAGATGACAAACCCAAGTACCTTAACTCGCCAGAAACTCCCGTATTCCACAAGGGACAAGAGCTCTACGGGCTCTATGAAGCGCGACTCGCCTATCGCGAATTACCTCGCCTGCTGGTGGTCGAGGGCTATATGGATGTCGTGAGCCTTGCGCAATTCGGCATAGGCTATGGTGTTGCCACGCTCGGCACCGCCTGCGGGCCAGATCATCTGGATCGCGCCTTCAAATATACCAACGAAGTGGTATTTTGCTTTGATGGTGACAAGGCTGGTCGCAGCGCAGCCCAGCGCGCGCTGGAAGCGGCTATCGACACAATGACCGACGGCCGCACGGTCAAATTTCTCTTCCTGCCAGAAGGCGAAGACCCGGACACCCTGGTGCGCCAAATTGGGCCAGACAAGTTTGAACGCATGATTGAACTCGCAGTGCCTTTTGAGGACTATCTGTTCGATGCTGTCGCCGAAGGTTTGAATATTCGCACTATGGAAGGTCGTGCCAGCTTTAGCAAGCGCGCCGCACCACTGCTGGATCGCCTCCCCAAGGGCGTATTTCGCGAGCTGATGTTTGAAAGCCTGGCTACCCGCACCGGACTTAATCGTAACGTGCTGCAAGAGCTGATACAGGAACAAGAAAAAGGGGAGAAGGAACCGTTTTTCACCGCCGCAACCATCCCACCAAAAACAGAAGACACTACACCCAAATTAGCAACACCAAAAAGCATTGCACCAGAATGGGATCATCTGCCAAGACCACCGGAATATCTGGACACAGACTACAGTGATTTCCCGCAAGAGCTACCGCCACCGGATTATCACGAGTTTTATGAAGATACCCGCCCTCGCCGCGTGGCAAACCACCCCTATCAGCCTGAACTAGGCGCCACCAAGCGCAGCAAATATTTGATGCCACCTGCACGCAAGGCGCTTGCATTACTGCTCACCCACCCCAACCTTGCCAGCCTTGAGCCAGATCACCATGAGTGGCTGAGTGATGAACTGGATCAAGACTGCCAGATGCTCGGGCGGTTACTCAAAGTGTTACACGAACGCCCTCATTACAACTTGTCACATCTAATTGGCTATTGGCGCGGTATTTATGGCACTGAAAACACGGAACGATTGGCAGCCATTGCAGGTCACGATTTATTGCAAGCAGCCAGTGCGCTAGCGCAAACCCGGCAAGACAAGCCGGCCAAGGCCGATTACGACACCGAAGCGGCATTCACGCACGCCATGCAAAAGCTGCGACTGCAACAAACACAAAAAAAAGCAGAAGAATCCTTGGCCAAGTTGAAAAACACCGACTTTAATCAACTCAGCAAGGCCGAGCGAGACGAACTAGTGCGCGCTGCTCTGGATAAAAAATTGCAACACTAAACACAAAAGCCGGTCAAATACCTGCAATTCACCCCAAAACTGTCCGAAGAACAGGGCGCCACGCAACTGTCGCCTAGAATCCACACTCGCAAGTGGAGTATAATTTCGGGCTTTGCATTTCACACATCAGGTTTTAATAGGGTTTCGAATGTCTGAAGACGTCCAACAGCAACAGTCCCGTATCAAAGAACTGATCGCCCGCGGTAAAGAGCAGGGTTATCTGACCTATGCCGAGGTAAACGATCACCTGCCGGAGGACATCTCTGATCCGGATCAGGTCGAAGACATCATTCAGATGATCAACGACATGGGTATCCGCGTGTACGAAACGGCACCCGATGCCGATACCCTACTTATGACCGATGGCGACGCCGCCGCTGACGAAATCGCCGCCGCTGAAGCCGCCGCCGCACTGGTAGCTGTGGAAACCGAAACCGGCCGCACTACTGACCCGGTACGCATGTACATGCGTGAAATGGGCACGGTGGAACTGCTGACACGCGAAGGTGAAATCGTTATTGCCAAGCGTATCGAAGAAGGTGTGCGCGAGCTTATGCATGCCATCGCCTACTGGCCTGGGGCGGTGCAACAAGTACTTGATGAATACGCGCTAGTCGCCAAAGAAGAACGCCGCTTGGCGGATGTGATTATTGGCTGGTTGGATCCGGTCGAAGACATTCCTGCCGCACTCGCCGAAGTAGAAGAAATTCCTGTTGCTACTGCCGCCGGCGCCAAGCCTGCCGCTGATGACGAAGAGGAAGAGGCCGCCTCGGAAGACGAAGAAGAAGCGGTTTCCGGTGTGGATCCGGAGGAGGCCCGTGTACGCTTCGAAGAATTGCAAAAACAACAGGACAAAACTGCCAAAGCCTTGGCCAAATACGGTTACGGCAGCAAACAAGCCGAGAAAGAACTCTCTGCGCTGGGCGACCTGTTCAAATTCTTCAAATTACCCGCGCGCCAGTTTGACCCTATTTACACCAAAGCACGCGAAGCCTTGGATAACGTGCGCAAGCACGAGCGTCATATTATGGATCTTTGCACCCGCAGAGCCCAAATGCAGCGCAAAACCTTTATCAAGGAATTCCCCGGCAACGAGACCAATGAAGCCTGGTTGCCAGAAATGCTAAAAGGAAAGGTAGACGCACCCGAAAAGCTGGAGCGTGTTCTGCCCGATGTACAAACTGCCCAGCAACAGCTGGCACAGATTGAAGCGGAAAGCGGCCTGAGCCTCGCCAGCATCAAAGATATAAACCGTCGCATGTCGATTGGTGAAGCGCGTGCGCGTCGTGCGAAAAAAGAAATGGTGGAAGCTAACCTGCGTCTGGTTATTTCTATCGCCAAAAAATACACCAACCGCGGCCTGCAATTCCTCGATCTGATTCAGGAAGGCAACATAGGCTTGATGAAAGCGGTGGATAAGTTTGAATACCGTCGCGGTTACAAATTCTCAACTTACGCCACCTGGTGGATTCGCCAGGCAATCACCCGCTCTATCGCCGACCAAGCGCGTACTATTCGTATTCCGGTACACATGATTGAGACTATCAACAAGCTCAACCGTGTATCGCGCCAGATGCTTCAGGAAATGGGGCGCGAGCCTACCCCTGAAGAGCTGGGCGAGCGCATGGAAATGCCGGAAGACAAGGTTCGCAAAGTACTTAAGATCGCCAAAGAACCAATCTCTATGGAGACACCGATCGGCGATGATGAAGATTCACATCTGGGCGACTTTATTGAGGACACCACCATTATTTCTCCGGTGGAGTCAGCAACAATGGAAGGCCTGATGGAAGCCACCCGCGAAGTGCTCGCTGGCCTCACCGCCCGCGAAGCCAAAGTATTGCGCATGCGCTTCGGTATCGACATGCACACTGACCATACTCTTGAAGAGGTAGGTAAGCAGTTCGATGTAACCCGTGAACGTATTCGCCAGATCGAAGCCAAGGCGTTGCGCAAACTGCGTCACCCTTCCCGCTCCGATCACTTGCGCAGCTTCCTTGATGATTAATGGTGCAAAAGCTGCACAAAATAAAACCCGCTCCAGCGGGTTTTATTTTTTAGGCAATACAATAAGTTAGGAACTATAGCCACACACTAAACTTCCGCCTATAATGCGCGTCCCTGCCATTTGGCAGTTTTTATTCCTCTTGGGGCCTATAGCTCAGTTGGTTAGAGCATCCGACTCATAATCGGCAGGTCACTGGTTCAAGTCCAGTTGGGCCCACCATATTTTTGCAAAAAATCATTTTGTGTTCTTGCTAGAATAATTTGGGAGTAACTGCCGCTCCTTGCTAGCCATTACCAGCGAGTTTATTGTTGTCATCCTCCCTGTAAAAGCTTGCTTTTAATTCACCGGTCACACAATCCAGATCTTTTTTATAACTTACAATTGACCAATAAAAAACCGGGCCTGTTACAAGCCCGGTTTTTTGTCATTACACAACGCAGCGTGAATTTACTCCACCTTACCCTCTACCAAGCGTTTCCATTGCAATGGATTTTCATCGCGCAGTTCAGCGGGCAGTAATTCAGAGGGCAAGTCCTGGTAACACACAGGGCGTAAAAAACGCTCCAGGGCAGCCGTGCCGACTGACGTGGTACGCACATCAGTCGTGGCCGGCCAAGGGCCGCCGTGAACCATAGCGTTGCACACTTCCACGCCTGTCGGCCAGCCGTTGGCGAGAATGCGTCCGGCCTTGCGCTCCAAGAGCGGCAGCAGTTGTTGTGCAAAGGTAAAATCAGCGGCGTTGAGTTGCAAGCTGGCGGTTAATTGCCCGTCTAAATGGCTCACCACTTTTATCAATTCCTGTTCATCGCGGCAGCGCACCAGTAGTGATGCTGCACCAAACATTTCCTCGTGCAAATTGGGGTCAGCCAAAAACGCGCTGGCGCTGGTGGCAAATAAAACTGCGCGACAACTATTGGGCGATGCGGCCTCAGCACCCTGCGCCAGCGTTTGTACTTTGCTGTTATTGGCGATGCATGCGGTACTGCGCTCATAGGCATTGTGAATGCCGGGGCTGAGCATGGTTTGCGCGTTCGCCGCTTGCAATGACTGACTGGCGGATTGCACAAACTTATCCAGTGCCGGGCTTTCTATCGCCAACAACAAACCGGGATTAGTGCAAAATTGCCCTGCCCCCATCGTCAGCGAAGCGACAAATTGCCGCCCCAAATCATCAGCTTTTTCCGCCAGTGCCCCCGGTAATAACAATACCGGGTTGAGCGCGCTTAATTCGCCGTAAAACGGGATAGGTTGTGAACGTGCTTGGGCGATACGCAGCAGTGCAATACCACCCGCGCGCGAGCCGGTAAAACCTACCGCTTGAATAACCGGATGCGCTACCAGCGCCGCACCCACTTCGGCACCCGCACCAAATATCAGCGAGAAAACACCCTCCGGCAGATTGCATTCCGCTACCGCTTTTTGAATTGCCCGCCCTACCAATTCCGAGGTGCCGGGATGTGCCGAGTGCGCTTTCACAATCACCGGGCAACCCGCCGCCAATGCCGATGCGGTATCGCCACCAGCAACCGAAAACGCGAGCGGGAAATTACTCGCACCAAATACCGCCACCGGGCCAAGTGCAATGCGACGCTGACGCAAGTCTGCGCGCGGCAGTGGCGTACGTTCAGGTTGACGTGGATCGATCCGCACGCGGTTTTGCTCACCGGAGGTAATAGTTGCGGCAAACAAACGCAACTGATTACAGGTGCGCGCACGCTCACCTTCCAAACGCGCCTTGGGCAAACCTGTCTCGGCCATAGCGCGGGCAATTAATTCATCACCGAGCGCTTCAATCTGACGTGCGATAGTATTTAAAAAGTTCGCACGCACTGCAGCAGGTTGCTGGCGATAAACATCAAACGCCCGCTCGGCCAATTCACAAGCGCGCGCCACATCGTCAGCATCACCCAGAGTGTATGGTGGTTCAAGTGTTTGACCGGTGGCAGGGTTAACGGCATGCAGCACACCTTTATTCCCTGCGACTTGTTTCGCACCGAGCAATAATTTTCCGCTTAACGTCATAACAACAACCCTTCAGCAAACCGGCAACACATTATTAACCAGTGATTAAAAAACAATATTTTTAATGCGCGCAACCAGTGCGGCAAGCTCTGCCACTTCTGCTTCGGTTAAATCGGTAAGCGGTGTGCGCACCGGGCCGGCATCGCGTCCAACCACTTTCATACCCGCTTTTACAATAGACACGGCATAACCTTGTTTGCGGTTGCGAATATTAATGTAGGGCAATACAAACTCATTAAGCGCCGCATAAACTTTGGCGTAATCGCGCGCGCGAACCGCTTTATAAAAATTCAATGCAAATTCAGGCACAAAATTAAAAATGGCGGATGAGTAAGTGGTCACGCCCATTTCCAAATAGGGCAATGCAAAAGTTTCTGCAGTGGGTAAACCGCCAATGTAAGTGAGGCGATCGCCCAGACGCGCATAAATGCGCGTCATTAATTCGATATCGCCGATACCGTCTTTATAACCTACCAAATTGGGGCAGCGCTCAGCCAAACGAGCCAGCTCTACATCATCCAAACGCTGGTTAGCGCGGTTGTAAACAATCACACCCAGTTTGGTGGATTTACAAATCGCCTCTACATGCGCAGCAACGCCATCTTTGGAAGCCTCGGTCAAATAGGGTGGCAATAATAAAATGCCATCCGCACCCGCTGCTTCCGCCGCCCGACAATATTCAATAGAAACTGCAGTGCCACCGCCCGCAGGGGCAATAACCGGAATATGTTTGGTTTCTTCCACCGCTGCACGTACAACACGATTTGTTTCTGCCTGGGTAAGCGAGAAAAATTCCCCCGTACCACCTGCGGCAAACATGGCAGCTGCATCGTGTTTGAACAGCCAATTTAAATTAGCGCGATAGGCGTCCTCATCAAAGGAGTGATCACTCGCCTTAAAATGAGTGACCGGGAAAGACAACAAACCGCTGCCAACAACTTGTGCAAATTCTGTGGGTGAATAACGGGTCACGACGCATCGCTCCTCTCATGGATAGTAGGAACAAATTTTTGCACCCCAACTTATCAGGGTAAAGATTAATTGCTGACTGGGTTAATACGGTTTTTGTATTGATATACCGCAGGAAAGCAAAGAGAAAAGAGAAAAGAGAAAAGAGAAAAGAGAAAAGAGAAAAGAGAAAGTAAAAAAACGCACAACACTAACGGCAATCAATTTATTGTCTTTTGTGTTGTACGTTTATCGGTAGGATTTTGTATCAGGTCACAGGGGCGGGATTGAACAACACCAACGCATTGTGTAATTTCCACTGCTCTGCCCAGGTTTTTTTGCCACTGGCGACGTCCAACATTAATTGGAAAACTTCCCAGCCCAATTGCTCGATAGTTTTTTCACCGTCGGCAATTTCGCCGGCGTTTACATCCATCAAATCGTGCCAGCGGCGCGCGAGATCGGTGCGCGTTGCGACTTTAATTACCGGGCACTCGGCCAAGCCGTAAGGCGTACCGCGTCCTGTGGTGAAAATATGCAAATTCATACCCGCAGCCAATTGCAAAGTGCCGCAAATAAAATCGCTGGCGGGTGTGGAGTTGTACACCAAACCATGAGGAATTTTTTTATCGCGCAAACGTTCGCCCGGTGAAAGCACGCCAACAATCGGCGATGAACCCGATTTCACAATCGAGCCCATGGCTTTTTCAACAATATTGGACAGCCCACCCTTTTTATTACCCGGCGTAGTGTTAGCACTGCGGTCAACCATGCCTGCGGCAAGGTAATCGTCGTACCATTGCATTTCGTTAATAATCGCTTGGGCAACATCGGCATCGGCGGCGCGCGAGGTTAATTGATCGATGCCATCGCGCACTTCAGTATTTTCGGAAAACATGACGGTTGCGCCGGCACGTACCAATAAATCGGCAGCAAAACCCAGCGCCGGGTTAGCGGTGATGCCAGAGAAAGCATCGCTACCACCACATTGCATACCCACCACCAATTCTGATGCCGGACAGGTTTCGCGCTTGCGTTTATTCAAGCGAACCAAATGACTTTCCGCTTGCTGCATAATCGACTCGATCATGCTCATAAAACCAATATGCTGCTCATCCTGCAAGCATACGACTTGCGGACCATCCACCAGCGTGACAGGTATAGTTTCCGGCGGCATTAAGCGCGCGGGCTGCATTTTTTCGCAACCCAAACTCACAATCATTACTTCACCACCAAAGTTGGGGTTGAGCGCAATATTTCTGAGCGTGCGAATTGGAATCGGCGCATTGGGTGCGTCTATCGCAACACCACAACCATAGCTGTGAGCCAAACCGACAACACCGTCTACGTTTGGATATTTGGGCAACAATTCTTCGCGAATACGCTTTACAGCAAAGTCCACTACACCGGCAACACACTGCACAGTTTGGCTAATGGCCAAAATATTGCGTGTGCCTACGCTGCCATCAGCGTTACGGTAGCCTTGAAAGCTGTAACCTTCCAATGGCTCGCCCGCTACCGCAATACGCGTTGCTATAGGTAAATTTTCCAGGCCCAACGCCGGGGGCATATCCAATAAATTTTCATTCACCCAGGCACCTGCAACAATCTTTTGTTTCGCGCGCCCAATAATCACGTTGTAGCGAATAATCGCATCACCCTGTGCAATAGTTTCCAATGCAACCTTATGACCTTGGGGAATATTTTCAACCAGCAATAAGCCATCAGCCACTTGTGTTCCTGCGGGCAATCCGCCAGCAGTTACTACAACGGCAACATTATCCGCCGGATGCATTTTGATAAGCAGTTGGGTCATGCAAAACCTCTAATAACAATAGGTAGCGCTGGTTTTAAAAAAACATTTTCGCGTAATTTATAGCGATGATTTTTCAGTTGTCTGGCTATTCAAACATTTGGTTAAGGCGATTCGTTTTATATCGCCCACAATAAACAGGTAACTGATAATCACCAGCGCCGCATGGGCGCCGACATAGGCAAGCGCCCCCGCAAACGAACCAGTGCTATGCACTATGTAGCCAATCACTATCGGCGTTACAATGCCTGCGGAATTGCCAAAGGTATTAAATAATCCACCGGAAAGGCCTCCCGCCTCTTTGGGAGAAGTGTCTGCAACTACAGCCCACCCCAAAGCGCCCACGCCCTTGCCAAAAAACGCGAGTGACATGATCGCAATAATCAATGCATCGGTATTCACATAATTACAGGCGATCATGGAGGTGGACATGAACATGCCCACCACAATAGGCAATTTGCGCGCGAAAGTAAGTGAATAACCTTTTTTTAATAATCGATCCGAAAACCAACCACCGGAAACACCGCCAAGAAAACCGGCAATGGCCGGCAGCGATGCTAAAAAACCGGCCTGCAAAATATTCATGCCGCGCTCTTGCACTAAATAAAGTGGAAACCAGGTGAGGAAAAAATAAGTCAGCGCGTTAATACAATATTGGCCAATGTACACACCCAGTAACATGCGTGAACTTAATAATTCTTTGATACAGGCCAGAGTATTCACCGCAGGAGTTTGCTGCTGACGATTGCTATCCAATTCGACCAGCGCACCGCCCTTGGCAATATAGTCCAGCTCACTGCAACTCACACCGGGGTGTTCTTTAGGGCTATAAATTACCTTGAGCCAAACAAAAGCAATGACAATACCCAGCGCGCCCATAAAATAAAAAATACTTTGCCAACCAAAGCTGTACACCATCCAGCCCATCAGCGGCGCAAAAGCAACGGTGGCGAAATACTGAGCGGAATTAAAAATGGATGCCGCCAAACCCCGTTCGTGAGTGGGAAACCAGGCTGAGGTAATACGGCTGTTGCCTGGAAAAGCAGGCGCCTCAGCCGCGCCCACCAGGAAACGCAACACAATTAATAATACCAGCGCCGCTGCGCCATAGAAAAATCCAACAAAACCTTGAAATAAAGTGAATAAAGACCAGAGAAAAATACTGAAAAAGTAAGTAATTTTGGAGCCGAATTTATCCAGCAACCAACCACCGGGAATTTGCGCCAACACATAAGACCAAGCAAAAGCTGAAAATACATAACCCATTTGCAGCGAGGTTAAACCAAGGTCTTTGGCAAGGTCGGGGCCGGCAATGGCAATAGTGGCGCGATCCGCATAGTTAATGGTAGTGGCAATAAATAACATCGCCAAAATTCCCCAGCGTGTGCGCGATGCCACCGATAGTTTGCTGGTGGAGCTAATCACTGGTGCGCTGCCCATGACTTTTACCTCTCAACGTCTTGGCTTTTTATTGTTAATTTTCTTTTGGTCGGGCGACAAATTCGCACTGTCAATTTTGCGAGTTTATTATTACCGAATCAAACCAATCGATAACTAAATTGATTTACTTTCAGCATGAATAAATTCAACACACCAGTTGTTATAGCTCAGGGCGAAGGTTTAGGGAGATCCACAATTTCTACCCAAGCCGGATTCTTGCCGGTTGAATGTGCACCGAGTAAACGCAGTTGGCCGCTGCGTTGGTCGATTGCATAAATACTCATACGCTGCGATAGCTGGCCAACCACCGCTAACCATTTACCATCAGGCGAGATATTAAACGCACGTGGCTGCTGTTCAGTTGTCCAACTCCCGATAGGCGTTAAACGCCCGCTGTACTGATCGACACTAAAGCCCACCAGCTGACTGCTGCTGCGCTCGGTGGCATAGATAAAGCGCCCACTAGCTGTCAGGTGTATGTCTGCTGCCCAGGCTTTTTTGGCAGTGGTGAGCAAATGGCTTTGCAATAAATTCGCCTTACCGCTGCGAGCATTGCGTTTATACACGTCTAAACTGCCAGTCAACTCACTGAGCAAATATAAAAATTCCCCGCTGGCAGAAAATACAAAATGGCGCGGGCCTGAACCTGGTGTCGTATGCAGTGCCGGCGTTTGGGCAGGCTCAAGTGTTTTGATGGTAGACGCCTTTTTATTTAAACGAAAATAATCCACACGATCACTGCCCAGCAGGGACACATAAAGAAATTGATTGGCAGGGTCTGCAGTCACCTGATGCGGGTGAAGGCCGAGTTCAATAACACTGGATTCGGCCAAGGGTACACCGTATTTGTTGAGCGCATAAAGGTTTAGGCTATTCCCGCTATAAGACACCGCAAACAAAAACCGGCCGCGCGCGTCCAGAGAAATATTTGCCATATTTTCTGTAAGCGGTACAACAGCGCGCTGATGTAAATACCCAGTGGCGGGATCAATTAAAAAAGCCAGCAGCTGATAAGGCTGTGAGCGGGTCGCAACGTAAAGCAAACGTTTATCGTAAGGCGATTTACCGCAATGCAGGTTACCGGAAGACAATTTACCTGAAGACAATGCCATAGGCATAACCGCACCGCCGACAGGCACTGTTTGTTGCAGCGTTAGACGATTGGTTTCAACATCAAAATCAAACACAGAAATCGAATGTGAATCACTATTGGCGACATAAATAACACTGCGTGCCTGAGCAAAAATTCCCGCCGTGCCCAACCAGAGCAACAGCAGGAACTTTACACTAATAAGCAAACGCAAGCGGTATCGCAAAAAACCAAGGCCTATTCAAAATGCGCCGACAGCTTTTGACCATTCACCTGCACATCGCTGAAGGTCACATTTTTCAAGCCGGTAAATTCCATAAACTCGCCAGCGGATTTAACCTTGATGTTTTTAAACAATACATCCTCCAGTGGTTGCACTTCCGGTGCATGGCTAATAAAAAAGCTATCGACTTTTTCAACAGTAATATTTTCAAACACTATGTCCTGATAGCGCGAGGGAAAGTTCCCCCCCAAGTAACCGGCCACATAACTTAAATCAAACCAGAATAAATATTTGGCGCTACCAATATTCATATTGCGGATGCGCACATGCTCTACACTGCCACCACGATCCAGGTTAGCCTTTAAACGAAAGGCTGAAGTGCCTTTTAGATAGCTGTTGTCGGTGAAGTACACATTTTTAATGCCGCCTGACATTTCACTGCCCAGACCTATACCGTCCTCACCATCTAACACATTATTTCTCACCACAATATTTTCACTGGGGCGCGCAATGGTACGGCCATCCAAATCGCGGCCGGATTTAATCACAATAGAATCATCGCCGGTTTTGAAATGGTTATTTTCAATCACTACCCAACGGCCAGAGTCGATATCAATTCCATCGTTATTGGCAAACATACTGTCCACTTTTACACCGCGCATTTGTGCATGATCGGTATACACCAAATGGTTAACCCAGAAGGGCGAATTCACAGCAGTGTAATCCTCAAGCAATACCCGCTCTGCATTCACAAGCTGAATCAGCGCGGGGCGCAAATAACTGCCCTTACCGAATTGACGCTGCGCAAGGGGCACACCATCAAACCCCATCTGCCGCAATTTGGCGATATCCGGCGCTTGCTTTTTAGCCCAGCCCAAAAATTCACTCTTGGCATTGCCATCGATTTTGCCTTTGCCAGTAATGGCAACATCAGTCACTTTGTTGGCATAAATCAGCGGTGAATATCCGTAAATTTCTGTGCCTTCCCAACGGGTAAACACCACGGGCAAATAGTGTTTGGTTTGTGCGCCAAATAATAAAGTGGCCCCCTCTTGTAAATGCAGATTAATGCGGCTTTGTAATTGCACCGGCCCATTGGAAAGCCAAGTACCAGGAGGAATAACTACACGCCCACCACCTGCTTGGGCGGCCGCATTAATAGCGCGCATAATTGCCGGGCGCGCATCTGTTTTTGCATCTTTGGGCACACCAAAAGCAGTGATGGGGAAATCCACTTGCGGAATTTTTGGCGATTGGATCTTGGCAAGAATTACATCCATTTGCTGCCAATCTGAAGGCTTATAAAAATCTGTATTCGCGTGTGCCAGTGAAACCATTAAACACTGCACCAATACAACAAACAGGTTTCTTGTCATTTTCATTTTGAGTTCTCTTTAGTTTTTATCGCCCGCAGGTTTAGCCGTGCAGGACAAACACTAATTGCGAATTGCTGATGCAACCATCATTGGAAAGCTGCAATTTCAACACCAGCCAATATAAAAGGCCCCAAGCCGTGAGGGTCGTCTGTACGAATAGCTTCACTCACGTAATATTCAAAAGTACCGGTGCGATAAGGTTCATTACCCAGCCCAGCGCTGCCACAGGTATTTTTTAAATGCAGCTGACCTTGTTTATCCAATTCAGTGTGACCCTGCACTATGCCATTAAAAATATTGAGAGCAATTTGTTGGTACTTTTGTGGCAGATATTTTTTATTAACCCCCTTGGCAAAAGCGTAGGCAAACATAGCACTACCCGAGGTTTCCAAATAATTTCCGTAGCGGTCGCCCTGATCGGTTACCTGATACCAAAGGTGACTGGGATGCTGCACTTTTAGCAATGCCTCGGCCAATTCATTCAACAAGCGAATTAATTCTTTGCGCTTGGGGTGTTGAGCGGGGAAATAATCCAGCGTATCCACCAGTGCCATGGCATACCAACCCATAGAGCGCGACCAAAAATGGGGCGATAGGCCGGTATCTTTATTGGCCCACAGTTGTAGATGGCTTTCATCCCAGGCGTGATAAAGCAAGCCGGTTTTTACATCGCGGGTTTTGCTTTCAATTAATAAAAATTGGTGCGCAATATCATCAAAGGATTTGTTGGACTCATTAAATTGCTGCGCGTATTGGGCGTAATAAGGTGCGCCCATATACAGGCCATCCAACCACATTTGCCAAGGGTAAATATTTTTATGCCAGAAGCCGCCACCAGTGGTGCGCGGCTGCCACTGCAATTGCAAACGCAGGGTTTGCAGTGCCGTTAAATAGCGCGGGTCCTGATATTTTTCGTAGAGTAAAAATAATAATTTACCCGGGTTGATTGAGTCGATATTAAATTCGGTGATGGCATAACCGTGAATTTTCCCCTTATCATCGATTAATTGATCGACAAATTGTTTGCTGTAGGCGAGATATTTTTCGTTGCCAGTTGTCATATAGAGTTTTTGAAAACCGTAGAGCACCAGTGAATAGGGGTAGCCCCATTCCGGTTCTTTGAGTTGTTTAAACTCACGCATAGTCCAGGCCTGCGGATGACGCTGCATAATGGACTTGGCCATCAGCTCGGCAGTCTCCAATGCAGTTGGTGGTGTTGCAGTAGAGGGAGGATTTTGGGCTTGAACGGTACAACAAATAAGGCTTGCGCTCACAACCAGAAGCTGTGTGATAGCGATGATTTTTTTCATGGCAATAAATCCAGAAAAGTAAAATGTGGCGAGAGAACACCGCACCAACAGCAGCGCTGAAGGTGCGGAAGTTTACTGCCGAAGTATTAACCTGATAATTAGCTCGTAAAGCCACTTGACTTAAAAGGTGGCGCGAATTCCCAAGCTAATTTCACGACCGGTGTTATTGATTTCGCGCACTAGATTCAGATCGCCACCAGAAGATACTGGCCCCGTAGTGTAGAGGCGTTCATCTTCTTCGGTCAGGTTGATCACTTCCAAATTCACTTTAATATTGTCAGTAATGTTATAGAAGGCTGACATATCAACGCGGGTTGGGCCGCTGGTATTTTCTGAATAGTTTCTATCACTACCTGGAATTGCAGTAACGTAATCGTCGCGACCATTCACCACCACACGCGCACCGAATTGTTCGCGCTCAAAATAGACACCATAGTTGTAGCTATTTTCCGACAAACCGCTCAACGGGCCTTTGATATCACCGGGATAGGTAATTTCTGAATCCACATAAGTGTAATTGGCAAAAACACCAAAGCCTTCAAAAGCAGGAGGCAAAAAAGTAAATGGTTGTTGGTACGAAATTTCATAACCATCCAACTTGGCACCTTCACCGTTAACCGGCGTAGAAATGTTCCACTCGTCGTTCATGCTCACACCGTTTGGATCAAAAGACGGAGAAGCAGGATTAGTTTGCGGATAAGCAGTGCCAATAATTGCCTTCAAATCAGCTGGCAACAAACCAGAGACAGTGCTGCTCAAAATAAAGCTATCGATGTCTTTGTGGAAGAACGTAATACCCACCACTGACTCTTCGGCAAAATACCATTCAAAACCCAGATCAATAGCATCGGCCAAAATTGGATCAAGCCCGGGGTTACCCACGGAAATGTTACCGTTGATCGGCGTTGCGTTTACTGTTGCCGTCATGCTGGACAAATTAGGACGAGTTAAATTGCGGTTGGCACTCAGGCGAACCAAAAAGTCATCCACCACTTCCAAAGTTGCGTTAACCGAGGGCAGCCACTCAGCATAATCACTGCTGCGCCTGGAGGCTACGCCACCTGCAACACCGAGTGATTCCACTTCAGTTTCTACATAACGTAAACCGGCATTCACCATTAATGGCATTCCGGCCAGATCCATATTGCGGGTGTATTCTGCATAGGCACCTGCAGTATTTTCCGTTACATCAAAGGTAGATGGATCGTTGGGGTTTAAGGTAAATGAACCCGCACTGTAGGCTGCTTTAGTGGCCGCAAAATCATTCACTACAAAATCAGTTGGGAAGCCGGCGGGCGGATTAATTGCATCACCATAGCCTTTAGTCACCGCTGACAATGTGGTGACCAAATTGGTGGTTGCAGCAGTAATAGGAAGAATGGTTGTTGTGCCCGAGCCTGTTGCAACACGCGCAACCGGGTCAGTCAGCGAACCCGCCGTCGGATCGTGACGCTCTGAAGTGATATTGCGCTCGTTCCAGATTACCCCGGTTTTTACACTGGACTCATCCAGATCCCAAGTCAGGTCTGCACGGAAAGTATCATTTTCGCGTTCAACAATATCTTTGCGAATCGTTGGTGCCGTGAAGTGATAATTCAGCGGGTTGTTAATATCAAAACCATAACTCATTTCAGCGATATCCGCGTCTTTGCGGAAATCATAAGAGAAATAAGTTGGATTCAAACCATTAATTGCCTGACGGCGCGGCGCATCTGGATTAGTGTAGGTCGCATTGAGCGCATCAAGGTTGAAGCGATACTGCTCTTCATCGTGAACTACAGCTGCGTTACCAAACATCAGATCCAATTTTAAATTATCAGTAAGATCGAATTTGCTGGAGAGTACTACTTGTTCAAATTCGGTATCGCTGAATTGACCACGACTTTCAACGCGCGGCGTTACGCCGGTAAATTCGCCAGCAACGGCAACACGCCCCGCCTCGTCCAATACAACACTGGTAGGGGTAATGGAGTTAAATGTATTGCGGAATTGCGCAAAGAAATTGTATGAGGACACATCAGTTTTCAAATCAGATTTTAAATAATCTAATGTGAATTCCATACGATCGGTCGGACGGAACTGGAATGAACCAGTAATACCAGTACGTTTCTGATCAGTATTAAAAGAGTCCATGCGCGGCAGGCGTGGGAACAACATATAGTCCAACGCTTCATTATTTACTTTAGGGTCTGCAGGATTCAGATCGGGGTAGTTAGCAAGTGGATTGGGTGTACCAGTGATGTCTACCGTAGAGTCATTACCCACGAAACTTCTGTTGGAGTTATCAAAGGCAGAGGTATAACGCACAGTACCAAAACCTTCCTGGCGAATATTGCGCTCGGACTGGGCAAAACTTACCAGCACACCAAATTTATCATCGGCAAAAGTATTACTCGCCATGGCGACAATACGCGGATCATCCTCACCGGTTAAATTATCTACTGCCATAGAGCCACCGATCACAGCGTGCGGCCCTGGATTATCAAAAGGCTTGGCAGAATAAAGCTCTACGGTAGAGGCAAGCCCACCCTCTTCCAGTGAACCTTTTGCCGATTTATTCAAAATAATTTTGTTAAATAATTCCGACGCAAACACATTGAAGTCAAATGAGCGACCGCGATTTACCCCGCCGGAAGAATCCAAGCCGCCGGTACTGGACGGCACCTCCATCCCATTTAATGTGGTCGCCGAGAAACTTGGGCCGAGGCCGCGCACGGTAATGTTTCTGCCTTCGCCACCTTCGCGGGTGATTGCAACACCGGGCACACGCTGCAAAGATTCAGCGAGGTTCAAGTCGGGCATTTTGCCCATGTCTTCCGCCACAATCGCATCAACATTATTGGCAGAGTTGCGTTTGGTATTTAGCGCATTCGCCAAACTCGCACGAAAACTACCGGTGACAATCACCTCTTCCAATTCACTGTTGGAAGTGTCCTGTGCATAGCCAGCCGCCGGCAATATACTGGCGGCAATCGCCAGCACTAAGGGTTTGATAGTGAAATTACTCATAGAGACTCCTCGCTGCTTTTTTAATTTGGATAAGGTATTAGAGTTATTCCTGTTATCCACTGCCGTTTTTTTGATGCTTTCTATTTTTAGTTGCTTGGCATTTTAAAAATTTTCTTGCGCAGCAATTTACTGCCGCAAAAAATAAAAAGCCCACCCCTCTGAATAGAGGCGTGGGAAGTTCGCTATGAGCGAATGTGGCCGGTAAACGCTGGCGCGATTTTGTGAATGGACATATTCACCTCTCATGTTGAGTTGCGCAGAGCCTGATTGGCTTTATGGTTTGGCGATATCTGGATTTATTGCTGTTAGCACTGATCCAAACCACAGGTTGATGTGACTGATTCTGAGCGCTGTTAATCGATGAATCAAATCAATGAATAACTAAAACGATTTAATCCCTGTATCAATCCCGCGACTGTAATGCCGAATCAAGTCAGCTTTTAAATGCCGGCAAGACTTGAGTCAGAAAAGTTTCCAACGCCGGGTTGTTGTTGTCTTTGCGATAGCTGTAGACCATTTCAACTGGCTTGGGAGGAGTGGTGGTTATTTGCCTTAGCAAAATGTCATCAAAGTGCAAGCTGGTGGCCGACTTGGGAATCAGCGCAACACCAATACCGGATTGCACCAAGGCAAGCATGGTGTGCATTTGCGCCACGTATTCCACGACTTGCGGCAGCACATCCTCCCGCTGGAAACAACCGGAAAGCAGGTTGTGGAAATAGCGCGCCTCATAGGGCGAATACATAAGAAAGGGTTTGTCCTGCAAACAGGCAAGGGTTGGCTCGGCGGGCCAGAGGTCGGCATCCTGTTTGGGAATGGCCAAATAGAGCGCCTCCCCCGCGAGGAAAACCGTCTCCAACTCGCCCTCATGGTTGTGTGGACGCACCAGACCTATATCCAACACACCGGAATGCAGAGCCTCCAACTGGGCGCCAGTGACTAACTCTTTCAGGGTGAGCGATATATCCGGCGCACACTCCCGCAGTTTGCGCACCATGGCAGGCAACAGGTGATAACCAAAGGAGGCAGTAAAACCTATCGATAGCGAACCCTTATCCCCTTTGGCGTTTCGGCGGGCGGTCGCAGCGGCCTCCTCCGCCAGTCGCAATATGCGCGCGGCATCAGGAAAAAACGCCTTACCCGCCGCGGTGAGGCGCACGGTGCGACTGGTACGCTCCAATAATTGCGCACCGACATGATGCTCCAGCAAGCGAATTTGTCGGCTCAGGGGTGGTTGGGTCATATTCAGTCGCTCAGCCGCCCTGCTGAAATGCAGCTCTTCGGCTACAGCCACAAAACAGCGTAACTGGCTGATCTCAAACATTTATTCACCCCCAACATCAATAGCACCAAAACAATACCATTTTTAGATGCACACAGAAAAAATGCAAGCCTGCGCCCAGTCAAGCCGCATTGCAAACCACATTGATAGCTATAGAAATTATTGCCAACAACCTTTAAACCGCCGCACCGCCCCCTTTAGCTTTTCCGTAAAAATTTGAGCTGCGACTCTCAGCAGAAATGTGATTTACCAATCAATACAAGCCATCCACCCGATGCAAATTGACGCTGGATTGTTTTAAGAATTTTTTAAATCGAATCAAAAAAATAAAAAATTCAGACATAAAAATTCATATAGCCAATAAAAACACCATGGTGAATAAAGCGCCAAAATAAAGATTTAAGCGACAAAATAATTTTTTCGTGATCAATTGCACTAGAGGAACTGAAATTTTAGTGGACTAGCACACAATATTTCGTATGATTTAAATGCAACATGACTGGGCGCATCAATATCGCTTTTTGCAAACGTTTTTCCACTGCAACTTCAGCGAATTGATGAACAACTAAAAACATAAAACGATTAGCAAAAAAACAGTCAATTAGTTGTTGCACATAAATAATAAAAAGTTTGACCGAGCCGTGAGAGATAGCGCAATTCAACGCGCGCAATGCCCCGTAAAACGATGCGATTTATCTTTCGTTTTACAACCATCATCGACCAGCCACCTTCGTTTTTGTGCGTGCACATAACGCAGTGGTTTCTATTGCCCTAAAAAATCGTTTGGTTCTTTTTGAGCGGAGTTTCCGCTTTTTTAAAAAACATCAACGTTAGCGCAATCATTTTCACATTCAGTGACCTTGATTGAATTAAAAAACAACAATAGAAGAGCGGACTGGCTCATGAAAACCTTAATTGTGTATGTGCACTTAATTGCTGCCTGCGTAGCCGTGGGAATTATGCTAATTCAGGATCTGGCGCTGGCAAAAACACGCGGCCAAAGCCTTTCAAAATTAGCTGTTGAAGAGTTACAGCGCGCGGCAAAAACTATTTCAATGGCATTGATAGCGCTATGGGTTTCCGGTTTATTACTGGTGGTGATTGGCTATGCCGAAAACCCGCAGCAATACCTGTTAAATCAAAAGCTTTGGGCGAAATTTACCGTGGTGGGAATTCTCACGCTAAACGGTATTGCGCTGCACCATTTCAGTTTTCCACGCGTGGTTTCCAGCCGCGGAATTTCCGGGTTGGGCAACATTGAAAAAACACTGGTGGTGTTAACGGGTGTTGTGTCCAGTGTGTCCTGGTTATTTGCGTGTTATCTGGGTATAGCGCGCCCGTGGAATTACACAGTGAATTACAGCTTTGTAATGACGGTGTATTTCAGTTTGTTAATACCGGCATGTGTTGGCGGCTGCGTTTTAATTCATGCACTGCGTTTTTTTCCGCAGGATTTTTTCCGCGAGCCTGCTCATAAATCTTTTCAGGATGTAATTCGTCACCCGGCGCAGCCACAAGCACCGCGCGATACTGCTCAACGCTCGATTGCACCCGCACAGAAAAAAATTCGCCCAGCTACGCACCACCCAGAGCCGCCACTGCTGACTGACGCAATTCAATTGCCCGATTCCATGCGGCTGGGCAATTCCATTCAAATGGCCAAACGCGTATCCAAAACATGAAATCACAACCATTTCTTTTGCGCTTTGGCGACAGCCAGAGCGCAAATCACTTACCCCTTAGCCAACAAGCGATGTACAGATCTGTGCATCGCTTGTTGGCTAAGGGCCCATTGCCGGGCTCGCCCGACATCCACTCAAGAGGAAAACACCATGAGTAGTTTGACCGCCTCTGCGATCACCCCGCGCCCAAGGGGCAGGGTTACACGATCGCTCTGCCTGCTGGGTTTCAGCTTGGCAACAGTTGTACTTTCAGCCAAGGCTTCGGCGGGCTGTGAGTATGTCGTCACCAACCAGTGGAATAACGGATTTACCGCCGCGATTAGAATAACCAACAGCGGAACCAGTGCGATCAATGGCTGGAATGTGAGCTGGCAGTACAGCGGTGACAATCGCCTGACCAGCAGCTGGAACGCCAATTACAGCGGCACCAATCCTTATTCCGCATCCAACCTGAGCTGGAATGGCAGCATCCAACCCAACCAGACTGTTGAGATTGGCTTCCAGGGCAGCAAGGGCAGTGCTGCGCCGGAAGTGCCACAAGTAACTGGTAGCGTTTGTGGCGCAGCAGCTTCTTCGGCGGCGACCTCCAGAGCCAGTTCAGCCCCATCGTCAGTGGCATCCAGCACACCTTCATCTGCGGCGTCCAGTACCCCCTCATCGGTGGCCAGCAGCACGCCATCATCGGTAGCTAACCAAGCGGCGTGGGACCTTAACAGCAGCGCCTCTTACCTTAACTTTGTGACCACTAAAAACACTCACAACGTTGAGGTGCACAACTTCACCAGCCTCACCGGTGCAATTGGCAGCAATGGCGTTGCAACCGTGACTATTGACCTGAACAGCATCAATTCGGGAGTTGCCCTGCGCGACCAGCGCATGCGCGATTTGTTATTTGAAACAACCAGCTACCCCACCGCCACTGTCAGCGTTGCCGTACCCGCAACCCTGCTCAGCAGCCTGACCCTGGGGCAGACCACCCAAACCGATATAACCGCCACCCTCAACCTGCACGGTGTCAGTGTTCCGCTCACTACCCGGGTATCGGTACAGCGCCTGACCAATTCGCGCATTTTGGTGCAGAGCATGGCACCCGTACTGACCCGCGCGGGCGACTTTAACCTCACTGCCGGCGTGGAGGCTTTGCGCTCTATCGTCAACCTGACATCCATCAGTGCGGCAGTCCCCGTGGATTTCGCGCTTGTGTTTGACGCGCGCTAACTGGAGGCTTACGAGAAATTATCATGAAAAAATTACGCAAACTCTCCGCGCTCTCCCCATTTGGTTTGGCCCTTGCACTTGTAGCGCCAACCACCGCACTGGCCCAAAACCTGTGTAACGTGACCTATACCACCGCCAATAGCTGGGGCAATGGGGCGCAAATCGGCGTATCCGTTAAAAATAACGGCGCCGCTGTAAGCAGCTGGCAACTCTGCTGGGCTTTAAGAGGCAGCGAAGCTATCGCCAATCTATGGGACGGCACCCTGACCACCAGCGGTAGCAACGTCTGCGTGTCCAACGCTGGCTACAATGGCAACCTGCCCACCAATGGTACGGCCCAGTTTGGTTTTATTATCAACAACCCTGTAGCCTCGGCACCTACGGCGTTTACGCTGAACGGCGCAAGCTGTAGCGGCACAGCAACCAGCAGTACCCCCGCCAGCAGCACACCGGCCAGCAGCCTGTCATCCAGCAGTGCCAGCAGTACCGCGCCGCAAACAGCCGCGCGCTGGCTATTGGAAGCCGGCAAATCCAGCTTCCACTTTGTGGCGGTAAAAAATATCAGTACCGCTGAAACCTTCACCTTTAACCAGCTGCAAGGCACGGTAGCCTCCAACGGCAATGCCACTTTGAGTATTCCACTGGCGAGCATTTCTACCGGGTTTGATATCCGCAATACGCGTATGCAAAACCTGCTGTTTGAATCCAGCTACCTACCTCAATTGCACTTCACTACCCAGCTGGATTTGGCCGCGTTGGACGCTCTGCCTGTCGGCGCCATACAAGTGCAAAGCATGACCGGTAACCTGATCCTGCACGCGGTGAGCAAAGCCATCACCTTTGATGCCACGATTGTGAAACACAGCAATACCAGCATCAGCGTATCGCCGCGCCGCCCGATTGTGGTTAACAGTGTCGATTTTGAAATGAACGCCGGCGTTGAGGCTCTGCGTGTGGTAGCCAACTTGAGTTCGATTGGGGAGAAGACCCCGGTTTACTTCAAGATGTTCCTGACCCGCGACAACCCCACCAATATCGCCGCGATCAGCCTGCCAGCCGCACCTGCCGCCCCCGCAAGCTTGATGGGTAACCTCAGCCAGGTCACAGGTGATGCCAGCCTGAACTGGGCCGATGTAAGCAGCACCGAAACCGGCTTCCTGATTCGTCGCCGCGGTGCCGATGGTCGCTGGACCACCCAAAGCAACCTGCCGGCCAATAGCGCCAGCTTCACCGAGAACCTGCTTTCGGCCTACGGCAGCTACGACTACAAAGTCATTGGCTACCGCGACAGCGTACCCTCGCTGGCCAGCAACAGCATCAGTCTGGTTTACAGCAATGGCCAAAGCTCCAGCAGCAGCTCCAGTGTGGGTAGCACCGGTTCACTCAGCTCTGCCAGCAGCCTATCCAGCAGTTCCAGCTCCAGCAGCTCAGGCGGTAATGGCGAGCTGATTGGTGACGTAACCCGCGGCGCCTCACTCTGGACCAGCCAAAGCTGTGTCGCTTGTCACGGTGTCGATGGTGAGAAAAACGCCAACGGTACTCCGGCCTTCTCTCCACTCAACCCCAACCGCTCGGTATATCGCCACACCCAGGACACCCAGGATCGCAGCCTGCGTGACTTTATCGCTATGTGGATGCCACAAACTGACCCGGGTTCCTGTACCGGCCAGTGTGCGGCTGACCTGGAAGCTTACATCCTGACCTGGCGTCGCCCGGCGGATGGTATTCCGGATAACCCTGTCGCCAACTTCAGCTGTCCTAGCGATGTGTCGCCCTACGGCCAACGCACCCTGCGCTTGTTGACCAAACAGGAATACCAACGCTCAGTGCGCGATTTGGTGGGTTACACCCAGGATGTGATTTCACGCCTGCCGGACGACTTTATTGCCGGTGCCTTCACCAATAACAACACCCTGCTGGTGGATAAAAACCGCTACACCAGTTACATCTCTACCGCTGAACGCATAGCGACTGATGTGGCCACACGCTGGAATGCGGTACTGGCCTGTAGCCCGAGCACAACCTGTGCTGACAAACTGGTCAGCGATCTGGCTCCGCGTATTTTCCGCCGTCCATTAACCAGCGATGAGCAGACCGCTTACCGTGGTGTGGCGCGCGGCACAACCGGTGGTCGCACTGTTGCACAGGGCATGGAAGTCGCGCTGGCGGCGATGTTGTCATCACCCCAGTTCCTGTATCGCTCCGAGTTGGGTAACCCCAGTGGCGCCGGCTACAAGCTGGACGGCTACGAAATGGCCACCTTCATGAGCTACACCTTTACCGGCACTACCCCCAGCGCGGACTTGTTGGCCGCAGCCGGTCGTGGCGATTTGAATACCATTGCCGGTGTACGCCAACAGGCAGCATTGCTGCTTAACTCTGCCAATACCCGCGTACTTTTGGGTGACTTTGTGAACCGCTGGCTGGGCACCGAGCAGTTGGAGATCAAAGAGAAAACTGGCGTAGCTAACTTCGCTACTCTGGCGAACGACATGAAGCTGGAACTGGGCAAGAACTTCTCCCAGGCGATGCTCAGCAGCGGCTCTACCTTCGCTTCGGTTTACAACCCCAGCTATACCCACGTGAACCAGCGTTTGGCGACCCTCTACGGCCTGTCCTTTAACGCCTCAGGTGCCGATGCCGATGGCTTTGTTAGCACCGCAGCGGGCGATCGCGGCGGTATCTTGCTCTCGGGTGCCTTTATGTCCCGTTACGCCAGTGCCACCGATGCCAACATGGTGACCCGCGCTGTGGCGCTGCGCCGCCGCATGATGTGTCAGGACATTCCCGAGCCACCATCAGGTGTGAGCCTGGACCGCGAAGCTCTGGCGGCGCGTGACAAGGAGTTCTTTGAGAACCCACACACCACCCAGCGCATGATCTTCGACCGTATCACCTCGGGCACCAGCTGCTCCAACTGTCACGGCGAAATCATCAACCCACTGGGCGGCACTATGGAGAACTACGACACCCTGGGCCGTCTGCGCAGCGTGGATTTGAAAGGCAACGCCATCAACGCGGCGGGCACCTTCTTCTCGCCCTTCCCGCAATTGCAGTTCCTCAACGACCCGGATCGCGTGATTCACTCACCCGCTATCCAGGTTAATGGCGGCAAAGATCTGGCGCGCACCATAGTGGAAGACCCAATGGTATCCAGCCTGGCGCAAAGCTGTCTGGCAACCCAGTTTGTCAGCTATAGCACCGGTATCCATTCGATCTTCCTGATCGATTCAACAAGGGATGTAGGCTACTCACGCATCAGCAAGGCGGAAGAAAACGCCTACCGCTGCGACGTGGCTGACCTGACCAATGTACTGACCACCCGTGGCCCAAGGGCGATGCTGGAAGAAATTCCCGCATTGGATTCTGTGATGTACCGGCGGGAGTGGGCGCGCTGAGGCGCGCTCCTTCCCACATCACCTTGTTAACGAATTGGAGTAAATAACATGAGATACAAAGACTGCTTCGACAAAGAACGCAGAGACTTTCTGAAAGTCGTTAGCCATGCCGGTATAGCTGCGGGATTGATCCAGGCCTCCAGTATGCTCGCGGGCGTCATGCTCGCGCGTACCGCCGAGGCCCAAACCGGTACGCCGACCAAACACTGCCTGGTGTTTAACGGCGGCGGTTGTCACCCTACCCGCTGGTTCCCCACCGGTAGCACCCTGCCAGTGCAATCGGCGCCGCTGCAAACCCACTACAGCCGCATCGCCCTGCTGCGCAATGCCTCACTGAGCGGCGCCGGTCACGGGGTTATGTTCCATCGCTTTAACAACGGCAGCTGGTCCGAGGACAGTTTTGATGTGAACCTGGGCCGCACCATTGGCGCTAACTACCCGGTGAAATACCTGAACCTGGGCACCACAGCAGAATCGGCGCTGAGCCGCGAAGGTTTTAACGGTCGCCCACTGATTACCAGCCCGCAGGCGGCACTGGATGTGCTCTTCTCCGGCGGCAGTGGTAGCAGTGGCGGCTCAGGCACTGCGCCGCGCAAATCGGTTGTAGACCTGCACTACTCGGCGATCAGCAGCCTGCGCACCAAGCTCGGCCAGCATGAAAAAGACAAATTGGACAGCCACTTCACGGCCATCCGCGAGATTGAAACTGCCATCGATTCTGGCGGCAGCAACTCCGGCGGCTCCTGTCCTACGCTGTCCAATACCACGGCCAGCGGTTTTGACGCCACCGCAAAACTGCACGCGGATATTGTCGCTCTGGCACTCAGCTGTAACCTCACAGCATCAGCCTCCATCGCCTTTGGTACCGATGCCCACACTCACTTCCTGGATGTACTGGGCCGTGAGTCGCACCAATCGCATCACAACCAGGGCAATATGCCCAATGCCTACACTGAAGATATTGTCTATATGCAGGGGCTGACCCGTTACCTGATGGACAAAATCAACGAGCGCGGGCTGTTCGGCTCCACCATTGTGACCCAGGTGTCCGACATGGGTGACGCCGACTCCCACGGCAATAGCAATGTGCCTATGCTGGTGGCGGGTGCAGGTATTACTGGCGGTCGTGTGGTAGATATTGGCGGTAAAACCCAATCCGAGCTGTACCAGACTATCGGCTTGAAACTGCGTGCAGACCAAAGCCCCAACGGTTCGGTTTATCGCAATTGGGCCAGCTCAACAATCACCGGTCTCTAAGCCAACCAGCTGCCAGGCCTGACGAAACCCGCGCGCTTTTGACACCAATAAAAGCGCGCGGGTGAGTGAACACCAAGCCCCGGGATGAATGTGTACAGCGCATTTACCCCGGGGCTTTTTTTCGCCGCCCTATTTACCCCGCCAAAGCCATTTTTTTTGCAGATAAAACGCAATTTTATCGCTCCATTTTTTCTCGCCAAAACTTGTTTGCAGGTAAAAAAATGACGCGATACCCAACAAATTTATTCAATAGTTAAAAAAACATTTATGCATGAAGCGCGCAGGAAAATCTCTCAAAAAAACCATTATGGTTTAGATGACAATATGCTTATTGTTTTATTGACAACAACACAGCCGCAGGACTATAAATTTCCCATCGAACCGCCACGCCGTTTTTAACAATAACAGCTGTCGTATGGCGTTTGATAAACATCTGCCTGCAATAGGCAGGTAATCCTTCAACAGTCCCTCCTCCTCTATAGGCGGTATTGGTTGAGCGGCTCACATGAGAAACTAATAATGAAATTCACAACAGGCAAAACATTTTTTGGCGGTTTAATCGGCGCTGCTGCACTTTGTGCTTCAGTGGTCAGTGCACAAACCCTCAGCTCCAACTCCACCGGCACCCACAACGGTTTTTATTACACTTTCTGGAAAGATTCCGGCAGCGCCAGCATGACCCTGCAAGCCGGCGGACGCTATACCTCACAATGGAATAGCGGCACCAATAACTGGGTGGGCGGTAAAGGTTGGAACCCGGGTAGCAGCTCGCGCGTCATCAGCTACTCTGGCAACTACAACGTGAACGACTCACAAAACTCCTACCTCGCGCTTTACGGTTGGACCCGCAGCCCGCTGATTGAATACTACGTAATTGAAAGCTACGGTTCGTACAACCCTTCCAGCTGCGCCGGTGGCACTGACTACGGCAGCTTCCAAAGTGATGGTGCCACCTACAATGTACGCCGCTGCTTGCGCACCCAACAGCCCTCTATCGATGGCACTCAAACCTTTTATCAATACTTCAGCGTGCGCACGCCGAAAAAAGGTTTTGGCAACATTTCCGGCACCATCACCTTTGCCAACCACGCCAATTTCTGGGCGAGCAAAGGTTTGAATCTGGGCGCGCACAACTATCAAGTATTGGCGACCGAAGGCTATCAAAGCACCGGTAGTTCCGACATTACTGTGAGCGAAGGCAGCAGTGGTGGCGGTAGCTCCAGCTCTGCGCCATCAGGCAACAAAACTATTGTGGTGCGCGCACGTGGCACTGCCGGTGGCGAGCAAATCCGTTTGAAAGTGAATAACACCACTGTGCAAACCTGGACGCTCTCTACCACTATGTCTAACTACACAGTTTCTACCAACTTATCTGGTGGTTCATTGGTGGAATACTTTAACGATTCGGGCAACCGCGACGTGCAAGTGGATTACATCAGCGTGAACGGCAGCGTGCGTCAATCTGAAGCGCAAACTTACAACACCGGTGTTTACCAAAACGGTGCCTGTGGTGGTGGCAACGGTTTGAGTGAGTGGATGCACTGCAACGGCGCTATTGGCTACGGTAACCTGTAATTTTTTTATCGGGTAGCCAGCATCATATGCAAGGGGCAGGCACACTGCCCCTTCGCTGATAACAATCTATTTATAAACAATCAACAATACATTTATAAACCACTAACAATAACAACAAGGGGATTAACCATGAAAACAAACCATCGTTTTTCCATTCCCATGGTTTTTGCAGCGCTGACAGGTTCGGTGATCACCTACGCAGCATTACAAATCACCAGCGATACCCAAACATACAAACAAACCATTCGCAATTTGGAAAACGAAATTGTTCATCTGGAATTTTTATTGGCGCAACAGAAACAACAGCGCAGTAATGCGATGGATTTTGCATTCAGCCCGAGTGCGGGAAATACCGGCAGTGAGCAACAACATAAATCGACTGGATTGACCACTGACGCCAATGGCGAATTAGCAAGCGCTGCAACCGAAAATCCGGGCAGTGATAACCAACCCAATAGCGATCAACTGATTAAAGATTTAAGCACCATCTCCGAGCGCGACCCGCGCCCCTTCAGCAGCAAGGTGCGCGATTTGCTGCAAACCAATAACTCGGTGGAAACGGTGGCACTGGTGAGCCAGAGCCTGGCCTACCTCGCCAGCAACACCGAACTTTTGCCTGACCATGAACTGGATACGCTCTACCAGCAACAACAGAGCGATGAGTTAAAACGTGTAGCTGCGCAGATTATGTCTGCGCGGGGCGATAATCGTTTGTTGGAGCAGCACATCACCAGCTTGCAACCCAGGCTCAGCAGCGAGTCCGCACAAACACGCCAACAAGCTTTGGTGGAGCTTGCCAAAACCGGCTACGCCAATGCCGCGAACGCTATAGCGCCGCTACTGGATGATGAAGATACCGGGGTAAAACTGGATGCGCTTTTAGCGCTGCGTGCGACCGGCAACCAAAGCCATATTTATCTGGTGGAAAAACTGCGCAATCACAGCGACCCTTCTGTCAGTTGGCTCGCCGAGGATGTGATCAACCAATTGCAAAATTTGAGCAGCATTGCGCGCACTAAAGTCAGCAGCAATGACATCACTGCCAACTTGCGTCCGGTCGCATCCATTAACTGATGATTTATTAATGCATCGAGCAACTGATTACAAAAACCAATTCACCCAATAATTTATAAAAGATTAACCAAAAAAAATGCCGCTGGAGAAACCGCCAGCGGCATTTTTATTTCACCGATTTAAAAAATTACACCCTATTGCCCAAGGGCAATTTGGTAAAGGGTTTTCCGGTTGCGGCAAAAAGCGCGTTGGCAACAGCGCCGGCGATGGGAGGCAAACCGGGTTCACCCACACCGGACGGCATTTCCGCTGAAGGCACAATATGCACTTCTACTTTGGGCATATCGCTGATGCGCAACAGCGGGTAGTTGTGGAAATTGCTCTGCTCCACTGCACCCTTGTTTAGCGTGATGGCTTCGCCCAGCGCTGCACTTAAACCCATGCCTATGCCGCCTTCCATTTGCGCGCGAATGACATCCGGCGTGACTGCTACACCGCAATCCACGGCGCAGACCACACGTTCCACGTTAAAACTTTTATCGGCATTCACGCGCACCTCCGCCACCTGCGCGACCCAGGTGCCGAAGGATTTGTGCACCGCAATACCACGGCTTACGCCCTCAGGTAATTTTTTATTCCAGTCACTTTTTTGCGCCGCCAAATTTAAAACGCCCAGGGCGCGGGGTTCACTGGCAAGCAGCTCGCGGCGAAAAACTACCGGATCTTTGTTAGCGGCCTTGGCGAGTTGATCTACAAACGTTTCCACCACAAAGGCATTACCGGAATGGCCCACCGAGCGCCACCAGAGGGTAGACAATTTCACCGGCAACTCTGTAGCCGCCACCTGCAAATTGGGAATCGCATAGTGCATATCTTCTATGCCTTCGGCGACTGTGCCATCCACCGGCCCCTTAATCATGCCCTCAAAGGGCGTGCCGCGTAGAATGGCTTGCGCCACGGCGTGATGCTGCCAGGCAATGGCTTTACCCTCGGCAGATACCGCACCTTTGATGTGATGCACAGCCATGGGCCGGTAGCGACCATTGAGGATTTCATCCTCCCGCGTCCAGAGCATTTTTACCGCGCGGCCGGGCAGTTGTTTGGCGATATTGGCAGCATCCACCACATAATCGCTGGGGCAGGCGCGGCGACCAAAACTGCCACCGGCATAGAGGGTATTAATTTTTACCTGCTCGGGTTTTAGCCCGGTTGCCGCCGCCACTTCCTGCTGATCCACCGTGGGCATCTGGCAGGCGAACCACAGCTCGCAGCTATTTTTTTCGACTTTCACCACACAGTTAATCGGTTCAATCGCGGCGTGGGTCAGGTACGGCAATTCATATTTAGCGCTAACCAGTTTGTCGGCCTTGGTGATTGCTGCAGCGGCATCGCCTTTGGTTTTCACAGGACTGCCGGTTTTTTCCGCAAGGCTATGCGCGGCAGCAAATAATTCGCTGCTGCTGCGGGTTTCACTGGCAGATAAATCCCAGTCTACCTGCACCAGTTTGCGCGCTTTTTGCGCCGCCCAGAAATTCTCGGCAATGACTGCAACACCGCGCGGAAATTCCACCACAGCGACGACACCGGGCGCAGCCTTGGCTTTAGCCGCATCCACTTTTTTAACCTTGCCGTAGAGTTTGGGCGGGTAGACGACCAGCGCAGTCAACATGCCGGGCAATTGGATATCTTGCGTATACAAGGCCGTGCCATTGGTTTTTTCAAGGCTGTCTTTGCGCGGAATGTTTTTGCCAATTAATTGAAAATCTTTAGGGTCTTTCAGTGATGGCTTTTCCGGCACCGGCAAGGTCGCGGCTTTAGCGGCGAACACGCCAAACTCTGCCTTGCGCTGCCCGTGCGAAAGCACTCCTTCACTGACCTTGATGTCACTGGCAGGCACTTTCCATTCAGCCGCGGCTGCTGCCACCAGCATTTCGCGCGCGGCGGCGCCCATTTGGCGCAGCTGCATCCAGGAATTGGCGATGGACGACGAACCGCCAGTGCCCTGGGTCGGCCCCCAAAATAAATTGTTGTACTGGCTGGCATCGGCCGGTGCATATTCCCAAGCCATTTGCGCCCAGCGCGCGCCCAATTCTTCAGCCACCAGCGCGGTTAAACCGGTGCTTATGCCCTGCCCCATATCCAGGTGTTTTACCAATATAGTGACGGTGTTATCGGGCGCTATTTTTACAAAGGCATTAAAAAACGGCGTCTCGCCTGTTGCCATCGCAGGCGCGTTATCGGCCGCAGCAACCTGTGCACTGGCCGCGACAAACCCGCTGCCCATTAACAAACCACCACCCAAACCCATAGCCTGTAAAAAATCGCGGCGTGACACCGCTGCGGCGTTTTTTTGCCCGGCAGAAGTTTGCCCGGAAATCGCGTGACGTTTGAGGAAGTTCATCAGGCTTTACCTCCCAGATTTTTAGCGGCTTGATGAATCGCCCCGCGAATACGGTGATAGGTGGCACAGCGGCACAGGTTGCCACTCATGGCGGCATCGATTTGTGCATCGCTCGGATTCTTGTTGCCTTGCAATAAGGCGGTGGCCGACATTATTTGTCCCGATTGGCAGTAGCCGCACTGAACCACATCCAACTCGCGCCAGGCTTGCTGTACCGCCTGGAATGCCGGTGAGTTAATGCCATCGATGGTGTCAATTTTTGCACCGGCTGCCGCCGAGATAGGCAAGCTGCAAGCGCGCACCGGGCTGCCATTCATGTGTACAGTACAGGCGCCACAGAGCGCCATACCACAGCCGAGTTTGGTGCCGGTCATTTGCAACTCATCGCGCAATGCCCAGAGCAATGGCGTATCAGGGTCTATGTCCAGCTGCTGTTCTTTTCCATTGATCGTCAGTGAAATCATGGTAACTCCTTGGCGGAAAAATCAATTCAATTGGCTAACAAGGTATTTTTTTGAGTCGCGTTTTTTGTATTTTTCTTTTGATTTTTTTGGTGTTTTTTCGGTTGTTTTTCTTTTGGTGGTTTTTATTTTTTTAGCCCGCCGCTTTTAAATATCGGGAGAGATCGGCGGGCGTATCCACGTCAAACTCGGCAGATGGCATAGCCACCGGCATCACCTGGTTGCGATAGCGCAGCAAAATATTTTTAGCGCCGCGATCGCCCCGGCTTTCATACAACCGCGCTTTGAATTGCGCGGGAAATATTGCAGGCACTCCCAGGGTATTGGCAAAACTGGCGCAGGCGATTTTCTCCGGCTGGGCGCTCCAGTGGTGATACAAATTCTGCAAGTCCTGCGCGCTCACCAGAGGCTGATCACCCAATAACACCAGCACCGGATTGCTGTTTTGCAAATGTTTGATCGCGTGCGCCAGCGAGTGCCCCAAGCCCAACTTCCAGGCGCGAAACTCCAGCAACTCCACCGGCGTTTTGCTGCCTTTAGCTGTGGTGGCATTCAGTGCGGGCAGCGCCTGCAATAACTGCGGATAAAAAGCACCGCCCACCACCAGAATACGCGCCGGATTCAATCGGCGCGCCGCAGCAATAGTCGCGGCCAACAAGGGCTGCCCCTTCCAATCTGCCAACTGTTTACAACTGCCAAAGCGGCTGGCGTTACCCGCGGCCAATATCAGGCAATCCAGTGGGTTGGTTGAATTATTCATGGCGCACCTCGCTAGTTATTGGGTTGATGGATGCAACGTCGAAATGGGGATTAGCGAGTGCCGCTAATAACCCTAAAGGTTGAGCGGTGCTGCCGTAAATCCGGGCATGGCATTCGGCCAGCACCGACAGCGCAATGCTCTCAGGCAAATCGCCCCCCAGCGCCAAGCCCATAGGCCCGGCAATGGGGTAACGCAGGTCTGCTTCAGTAACCCCGGCGGCGGCCAGCACTTCGGCTTTGCGTTTGGCCGGCCCGAGTAAACCTATATAGGGGCTGGGCAATTTTCGTTGTTGTAATGCCGCTACCGCGTCAGCATCCAAGCGCAAATTGTGGTGGGCGATAACCACCCCATCCACCTGCTGTAAAAAGTCATCGTCCAGCTCTGCTGCCGCCACACTCAAGGCTTCAATCTGCGCGGGGAAGTTAGCGCGTTTAACCGCATTCAAACGCGCATCGGCCAGGGTGACACGCCAACCCAATACCAATGCCAATTGGCACAGGGGAATTAAATCCGCACCGCTGCCCAGCACTAACAAATGCGGCAGTGGGTTGATGAGCGTGGAAAGTATGTGGCTATCGCCCTGCGCACCGCTGTGAGCGGCCGGGCTGCGCCGTAAACGGCCGTGTTGGCGACGGGAAAAATCGCGCGCACAAACGGTAAAGCGCGCGTGCGGTTGATCCAGCTGCAATTCAAATTCACAGGCGTGTTGCAATTGCAGCTGGGAAAAAATTGCCGGTAATTGTAAAAAGTCATTGGCCGCATCACAGGGATGCAAAAGAATTTCCGCCGCACCGCCACAGCCTATGCCCAACCGCCAGGCGATGTTGGTGTCGTCACTGGCGTCATAAATAATCCGCCGGGTTTTACCCAGGGCGATCACCTTGCGCGCTTGCAGCAACAGATCCGATTCGATGCATCCACCACTCAACATGCCCAACTGGTGGCCCGCATCGCTTAGCAGCATCAAAGCACCGGCTTTGCGATACACCGAACCGCGAGTATCAATGACCGCACCCAGCACCCAATTCGCCTGGTCTTTAAGTGGCAGCCAGCTGGCTAGCAAGTGATAAAACTGGGTAGACATAAGCAAGCACCCGCATTGTCGAGTAAGTGCACCAGCGATTCACCCGATAATCCCACCAGCCTTGGGCAGATAAAAGCCGGTTTAACAAAACTAAACCCATCAACACATTTCCCAGCGTTTGGAATTCCACTGTTTGGAAAAAGTGCCAGCCCGTGTTATGGTTAAATTAACCATTATAAGTTTGGCGCCAAGGCGCCAGACATTAGAACATCAACCCATCGGCATGGTTGTCGGTCAGTGACATACACTGATACGGAACAGTAACCATGAACAAACTCCTGAACGCCGCCACTGCCCTGTGTTTAACATTCGGCGCCTTTGCCGCCTGCGCGCAAAACCCGCTCAACTTCGGTAGCAACATCAAAACCGCTGATCCCTCCGGCCGGGTTTGGGCCGACGGAAAAATGTACCTCTACACCTCGCACGATGAAGAGTGTCAGGCCGATTTCCACATGAAAGACTGGCATGCCTTTTCCTCCACCGATCTGGTGAATTGGACCGCACACGGCGCCATTTTTTCCCTGGAGGATGTGAGCTGGGCAGACAATTACGCCTGGGCGCCCGATGCGGTTTATAAAAACGGCAAATATTATTTGGTCTTCCCGGCAGGCACCGGGTTTAAAGACCGGGTAAACCCGGAAAAAAGTACCAAGTGGATGGGTATAGGCATAGCCGAGAGCGACTCGCCCACCGGCCCCTTCAAAGACATGATTAACGCTCCCCTGTGGCGCACCCCCTACGCCAACGACCCGAGCATGTTTATCGATGATGACGGCAAAGCCTATTTATATTTCCACGGCGTGAACAGCGACTATCAGGTTGTGGAAATGGCCGACGACATGCGCAGTATCAAGGGTGATTTCTTCAAAATGGATATGGGCGGCTACGAGCCCAAAATGGAAGGCCCCTGGATCTTTAAACGCAAGGGCATTTATTACTTCACCATGCCGGAAAATAATCGCGTACTTACCTACTACACCGCCAAATCACCCAAGGGCCCCTGGAAATATCGGGGTGTGATTATGGAGGAAGAAAACAATGCAAATAACCATCACTCCATTGTGGAATACCAAGGCCAATGGATTTTGTTCTATCACCGTTGGTTAAAAGACGAAACGTCTGACTGCCACAAAAAACAGCGCTACTCCGCCGCCGAGTATTTGCATTTCAACGAGGACGGCACCATTCAAAAAGTGCAGCGCACTACACAGGGTGTGAGTGATTTTTCCACCAGAGTCAAAGCAGCTACCCCCAAGGCAAAATAGTTTTACTGCAATTAACCTGTTGCCAATAGGGCGCCAACAGGCGCCCTAACTATCATTCCCCACCAAATTGGTTAGTGCGCAAGATTCTGCACATCGACCAGATTTTTGATCTGGGTTTTCCAGGAAGTCGTCGGGCGCCCGATTAATTCACTGAGCTGATGGCTGTTATCAAACAATCCACCTTTGGACGCGCCCACATCAGATTCGGCCAAGAGTGTCGCCAGCCACTGAGGTAAACCTGCGCTAACTAATGCAGCTTTAAAATCCGCTTCCGGTAAATTCTGGTACACAATCTTTTTGCCGGAGTGCAGTGCAATTTCGGCGGCAAATTCAGCCAGCGAATAACTTTCATCGCCTGCCAATTCATAGACTCGCCCAGTGTGATGCTCTTGGGTAAGCACTGCCGCGGCAGCTTCGGCATAGTCGCCACGGGCGGCAGAGGCAATTCGCCCCTCGCCAGCGCTGCCAAACACCGCACCTAATTGCAGTGCCGAATCTATGCCTGCCAAATAGTTTTCGGTGTACCAGCCATTGCGCAGAATCACATAAGGAATACCCGAAGCGCGAATCAGTGTTTCGGTTTGTACATGCTCTGCACACAACGGCAAGGGTGAACTATCGGCATGCAGCAGGCTGGTGTACACCAACTGGCCGACCCCCGCTTGTTTTGCCGCCGCAATCGCGGCGCTGTGCTGCGCAAACCGACGGCCGACTTCATTGGCGGAAATCAGCAACAACTTGTCGGCGCCACTGAATGCAGATACCAGCGTGTCCGGCTGGTCGTAATCGCCCTGACGCACCTGCACCCCCAGGGCGGCAAAATCAGCCACTTTTTCCGGTGAGCGAGCCACCAGTGCAATTTCGCGAGCGGGTAGTTTTTTTAACAAGTCAGTCACAACCAAACGACCCAACTGCCCAGAGGCTCCGGTAACAACAATCATGATGAACTCCTTTATTTGAATGGAAGAAGTTGTCACACTAGCAGCCAAGCTAACTTTTAGTAAGTACGCACAAAAAGGTAAGTATGATGAAAAATGACTCACCCCCCACCAACGACAACTGCCCTACCAGCCTGCGGGAAGTCATGCAGCGCGGCAATGTGATGGCCGATAAATGCCCTTCGCGCGCCATACTCAATCATGTCACCAGCCGCTGGGGGGTACTGTTATTGATCGCCCTGCGCGGCGGCACCCATCGCTTCAGCGCGTTACGCCGGCAGGTCACGGGTATCAGCGAAAAAATGCTCGCCCAAACCCTGCAAACTCTGGAAGCCGATGGTTTTGTGGAGCGCATTTCCTACCCGGTCGTGCCGCCCCATGTGGAATATTTATTGACGCCTATGGGCGAACAAATCAGTGAAAAGGTGGAAGCTCTGGCTGATTGGATTGAACTCAACCTCGGCGATATTGTGAAAGTCCAATTGGAGAAAGCCGACAGTATTGCCAAGGCTTGAGTGTGCGCCGGTTCATTCTCCCGCGCGCGACAGAGTCACAACCAGCACATTGGCTCTTGTTGGGACTGTTTCAATGAATACCCTTCCGCCACTGGGACGACATCACACCTCACACTTTGGTTAGATGAATTGAGCCGCGCTTGCGGCATTCACAATAATCAATAACGAGGTATACAAGATGCAATCCTGTAGACGATTGATCGGCAGTATTTTGCCCGCAATAGTGTGGCCCATTGCCTTACCCGGTCTGCTCACAGCGTCCATCGCTGTGCAGGCGGGTGAAGTGCCCGCTGGCGCCGGGAGTTACACCACCGAAAAACCCGCCCATCGCTGGGCACCCGCCACCGCCGAAGGTTATGACCAAACAGTGCCCGCCGGCGAGCCGTGGGGTATTTATGTGCCGCGCCAGGAGATTAGCCCCAAGGTATCCAACCGCTTTAAAAACTCCGGCAAACCCACACCGACCCATGAATTCTGGTCGTCGGTTGCATGGCCCCATGCGGTAAAAAACCTGATCCGCAATGAAAATGGCGGCATTATCGAAACCAATGTGGATGCCGTACCTTACTCACATTGGATGAGCAATTCGCCCTACACGCTCAAGTTCACCAATACCGGGGTAAACCTGACCTACGCACAAATTCCGCTGTTAGTGCCCTATCGCTACGAGGACCCCAATTCCGATAAGCGGGTTTTGCCCTCCACCAGCAACCCGAAGTTCACCGCTTACACTTATCCAGCACGTATCGATCCGCGCCTGGATCCATTGGGCGGCACCGAACTGAATATTCGCTTTGACGGTATGGATGCGGATGAAACTCAACTGGACGATTACAGCGACTTTGCTGCTACCGTGCTGCTCAAAAACCCCGGAGCAAATGAAAACAGCCAGTCAGCACGCGTGACTATGGTTAATGGCTCACCGTTCATTCACTTCCAGAAAACCGGCCTGAGCACCGTTAGCTTCACTTACTTCAACGGTATGCGCATTATTCATGAGTCTAACGGTGTACTTGCCCTGTACTTGGGTGATGTACGTGTTGGCTACTCTATTTTTGCGCCAGCCAGTACCACGTTTGACTATTCATTGGCCAACCTTGATCTGAAAGAATTGACCAGCAACGGCAAAGTCACCATGACCCTGCCTGCCGGTCAACAGTATTTCAGCGTGGCCATTCTGCCCAATGAAATTAACGATATCTTCAAAGCCCCAATTAGTTTCACCGAGCAAGGCTATGCGATTGCGGCAGGCACTGCGGTAAACGAATTGCCCACCCACATCGCCGGTACTCGCCAACCCCTGGTGGTATCGCGCCTGGTTGGCGACTTCTTCCGTGAGGATGACGAGGGTGATGGCGTTGGTGTGGAAGAGTTGGATGCGCTGATCATGGACTACCGTCGTCACGCTTATGCCCTGCCGACCAATACTCACTTTGAGTATGACTATGATGAAGCCACGTCTGAAGTCACCTCGACTTACACCATAACCACACAGCAAGTTGGCAGCGAGCAAAGCTCTGACCCGACTGTCATCAATCAAACCTTGATGGGGCTGTATCGTCACCAATACATTAACGCCGAAGGTTTAGACTACGTCTACACCTACTCCACCCCTCGCGGTGAAATGAAAGTAATTAAGGGCAATAGCTTCAGCACCAAGATTCCTAACCCCGGTTTGCTGCCTAATTTGCCCAACAAACTGCAAGGTGCCGAGTTAGAGCGCTTAATGACCTTGTTGGATCAAGACAAAAACGGTCAATGGGGCGCTGATGGTTTGACCCGCGATGATGTGTTGGACACCTACAACAATGGTAAAGAACTCAACTGGATGTTGCAGCTGCTGCACATTGCCGAACAAACTAACCGTGGCGATATATCAGCCACACTCTTGGGCCGGATGAAAGCTCACTTGGAAGACTGGTTGAGCGCCGATGATTGGCAGCAAGATCTGGCTTACAACAACAGCCATTGCAACCCTATGGCTGAACCCATGCGCAGCGACTGCTACCGCAATTTGCGCAAACAAAACGAGAAAAAATACTTCTATTACAACGCCGAATGGGATTCTCTGACCGGCTATCCAGCCAGCTTTGGCTCAGATACTGAACTGAATGACCACCACTTCCATGCGGGATATTTGATCTCTGCCGCCGCCACCATCGCGCGCTATGACCGCAACTGGGCACAACAATGGAAACCGATGGTTGATCTGTTGATCAAAGACTCAGCCAACTGGGATCGCAACGATACCCGCTTCCAGTACCTGCGCTACTTCGATATCTACAACGGCTACTCATTGGCTAACGGCCATTTGAATATGGATGCCGGCGGCAACCAGGAATCGTCTTCCGAAAGTATCAACTTTGCCCAAGCGGTGGCGCTCTGGGGTTCAGAGACAGGCGATACCGCAATTCGCGATCTGGGGATATTCCTCTACGCCAGTGAGATCCAGGCTATTCACCAGTATTGGTTTGACGTAGATAACGCGGTATTCCCCAAAGAAGTATTCTGGGATAACGGTAGCCAGTTCGTGAAGAAAGATTTTGATCGCGCCTCGGTGGGCTTGGTATGGCACAGCAAAGCAGACTACGGCACCTGGTTCTCTGCCGCTCCACGGATGATTGCCGGCATCAACTTCCTGCCTATTACTGGCGCCTCACTGCATTTGGGCCATATGGATCGCAAACTCAGCACTGGCGGCACCATTCCCTCAGTGCAATTGGTGGTGAATCGCCTTGCGGAAGACACCGACTTTTTTGCCACCCAACTCTGGCACCGCGATTTACCAGCAGAGTACACCCAGTACGATTTCCGCCGCAAAACCAAGTTCTGGGATGACTTGATGTGGCAAGCAGAAGCACTGGTAAACCCGGATGCCGCAGCGCAAAAGTTCAATGCTGCGGGCAACTACAAAACCGAGTTTGATCCATCGCTTGCACCTATGTACCCCAACGATGAAGTACGCAGTGAAGCCGGTGCCAGCAAAACCCACACCTATCACTGGATTTTCAACCTGCGTCAATTGGGTCGCCCGGCGAAAGGGGTAACAGCAGATACCGCCCACTACGCGGTGCTTGAGAAAAATGGCAACCGCACCTATGTGGCTTACAACCCCACCGCTACGCCTAAAACTGTCACCTTTAGTGATGGCGTAAGCATCAGTGTGCCCGCCTTCAGCATGACTGGCGACGACAATGTAGTGCGCCTGACCGGCTTGCAAGTCGACAACATTAGTACTACCGGTGCCAGCGCCAGCTGGGATCAATTAACCGGTGACTGGGCTGATGCTTCATACCGTGTAGTGGTGCAAGACATCAATGGTAACGAAGTGTTTAATCAGTTGGTTAGCACCAACTCGGCTGCTATTACCGGTTTAACTCACAACACTGGCTACACTGTCACAGTAACCCCTTCCCTTAACGGGCTAAGCGGGCGCGCCGGATACCTTTCGTTTGAAACAGAATTGGATCTGGAACAGGTGCCTGCGGTTAAAAACCTCACTGCCAGCAATGTGGATCACCAAAGTGCAACACTGAACTGGAGCGCTATCCCTGCCGCTTACCTGAACGCTGACTACTCTGTAGAACTGCGTCAAGCTGGCACACTGGTGCAAGAGATCACAACTACTGGCGGCGCAGTTCAACGCATCCTGACTGGCTTGACCGCGTCAACTCGTTACACCGCAACCGTCTACGCACGCAACAATGGCATAGTATCGCCGGCGGCAAGCGTGGAGTTTGACACCGAGGAAACGCCACCGCCCTGTGACCCACAAGTCGCTTACTGTGTTGAAGTGACCAGCTGCAGTGCTGCTCGCATCACCCTCAATCGCCAAGCGCAATGGGCCGATATCAACATCACCTCGCCCATGCAATCTGGTGGTTATCGCATGCCCAAATTGGCTGACGGTCGCTCATACTTTGACGTGACCGGTTTGAGCAACAACAGCCTGGTGAATTTCAGCTTCACCTACTTTGATACCGCAGGTCGCGACTTAGGGCCATACAGCTACACCTTCAGCACCGCTAACTGCGGCACCTCGTCCAGTGTGCCAAGTGCTTCGAGCGTGCCAAGCTCTTCATCAACCAGCGTATCCAGCTCTCTGTCTAGTATTAGCAGCGTATCGTCCAGCAGCTCTTCAGTTGCAATCGATATCGGCGTGGTGAAAATGACTGCACTGGCCAACGGTGGTATGCAATTCAGCATTCGTCTGAATGAGCGCAAGCAACAAGTACATCTGTTTGCCCGTAAAAATGGTGCGCAAGACTATGTAATCAATGACTTGCAAGCGCAGGCAGGTGGCGAAATCAACAACGGTGACGGCACCTATACCTATCAAGTAACTCGCAGTGCGGCTTATGTGGCAGGTAATCAGGTAGAAGCGCGCTTCTACACCTTTACCCCTGCTAGCGGCCAAACCTTCTACCCAGGTCCGGTAGAAAGCAGTTGGACGTCAATGATTTACCCTGGCGGCTCCTCGGCCTCCAGCCAGTCAAGCTCATCTGTGCTCAGCGCTTCAAGCGACAGCACCAGTGCGCCTAGCTCCACCTCTGCCAGCAGCTCTTCAGTGGCGGCTGATATCGGGGTGGTGAAAATGACTGCGCTGGCCAACGGTGGTATGCAATTCAGTATTCGCCTGAATGAGCGCAAACAACAGGTACATCTGTTTGCCCGTAAAAATGGTGCGCAAGACTATGTAGTGAATGACTTGCAAGCGCAGGCTGGCGGTGAGATCAACAACGGTGATGGCACCTATACCTATCAAGTGACTCGCAGCGCGGCTTATGCGGCAGGCAACTTGGTAGAAGCGCGCTTCTACACCTTTACCCCAGCTAGCGGTCAAGTGTTCTACCCTGGTCCTGGCGAGAACAGCTGGACTTCAATGACCTACTTGGGTGGTTCAAGTTCATCCACTCCATCCAGTGTGTCCAGCTCGTCGGTGTCGTCGATGAGCAGTTCGTCATCTTCAGTAGCAGGCAATGGCTATACCGCAACGGCTACCATGCCTAACGGTGCCAACGTGGCTTACACCACTACCGCTAACTACAGTAACGGCAGTGTGAAAATCACCTTCAATAGCACTGAAAACCTGAACTGGGCATGGGTATTTACCCCCGGCTGGAACAATATGACACGCGTGCAAGGTAATAACTTTGAAGTGACCATTCCCAACGTAACACCGGGCACAGCACTGAGTTACTACTTCACCGTGAGCACCGCCACCCGCGGGGAAGGCAATAACAACAACCAACCCCATACCTGGCTGGTGCAACCGTAAATAGCTAGCGCAAAAGTTAGATCACCTGGTAAACAAAAACCGGCGCCAATGGCGCCGGTTTTTGTTGTTATCCACTATTACCAAGAGGTTGCCATTGGTTAGAACTCGAACTCCAGGCCAAGGCGCAAGTTGGTATCCGGGGTTTCCGCATCCAGCCCTAGCAATAGCCCAAGCTCCCAGCGCAGCTGTTTGCGTCCCCCCAGTTTTTGGATGCCCATGAGCGCCGGGCCAGCGGCCCAGTCCTGATCGTCCAGATAGACCTCCAGCGCCGGTTCAAAGGCGGCCGAATAGCGATAGCGGAATTGCGCGCGCAGGGCGGTCTCCACTTCTGCCTCCACATCATCGCCATATTCGTACTCGACAAAAGCGTTGGCAGTGGCCACCCAGCGGCTGCCCAGTTCTTTTGCCCAGAGCAGGGCTACCGCCAGTTCGCGTCGATCAAGGTCGCGCGCGCTACCCGCTTCCAGTAACAACCCCCAGTCGGCCCAATACTCGCCCTGCTCAGTGATTTGCCATTTGGTTTCCAGTTCATAGCCCCTCAGGGTTTCGCCCTGATGATCCACAAATTCATTTAACACATAGACTTCGGTAAAAATCTTGTCGCTCCAGGCGTAGCCCACACCCACACGCTGCAGAAATACGTCCTCGCCGCCCAGGTCGCGCAGGGTGGCGCCGTATTCCAGTTCGCGCTCACCCTGCTCCACATAAGGCTGGTAAACACGAGTCATATCCGCGCAGGCCCAGGGCGATAAAAAGCTCACAAACAATACACACCAGACAGCCTTACGCATTTTTTTTATTCCTCATGTTTTGCACGCCAAGCCTCATTTTTTGCACGCCAAGCCAGAGTGCCAGAAGCAGGATCGGCGCTATAGCCGCAGCGTAAAAAACCAGTTGGATTGGTGTTGGCTGGGCATCGTACCCCAAGAGGGCATAGAGTAATTCACCCAGCCAAGTCTGTTCGGCCACCAAAAAACTGCTGTCCCATACTGGCCCGGCAGAATCCAGCATTCCGATTTGCAACAGGGCTTTGGCTATCTGCATCGCAAGCCCACCGGCAAGCAGGGTGCTGACAATTAAAAACGTGGGCAGGAAAAAACGCGGGCGCATAAAAATCAACACATAATAGGTAATAGCGCCCAAGCTCATGCCAATTCCTGTGCCTATCACCGCGCCGATGAGAGCAGATGCCAATGCATCGGGTTGCTGCTGGAAACTGGATAGGTATATCCAAATCTCTGAACCTTCGCGCATCAGCGACAAACTGACAATCGCCACCAATACCGGCTGCAGCAATACAGCGCGTAGCAGTGCCCGACTATCGGTTTGCGCTGATGCGTTCATTAAAAATGCCGGAGCTTTAATTAAAAATAATATGGCGAGATAAATAAAACCCAACGCCACCAGGGCATATAGCGCAGCGTTTAATATTTCCTGACCTGTTCCCTCCAGCGCCTCTGAAATTTCATAGGCTTTATCTGCCAGCAACCAGGAACCGGCAACACCCAACAGCAGCGCCCACAGGCTCCAGGTCAGAGGCAATTGATATTGCCGGCTCAGGGCCAGCAACAGGCTTAACATCAGCGCCGCTTCCAGCACTTCGCGCAGTACAAGCAAAACGGCATCAACCATATTATTGCTCCACCCGAATTATTCCCTGTGCGGTTTTAGGATTGAACTCGCCAAAAAAAGGATAAGTTCCCGGTTTGAGCGGGCCGATAAAAATAGTCGCACGCGCACCGCCCATAATCACTTTTTCGCGGTTGAGTTCGTAGCTTTCAAATTCTTCCGGCGTTGGATCCTTATTCAGTACCAACAATTTTATTTTGGTATTGGCCGGCACCACTAGTTCCGAGGGATAAAATAAATGCCCGCGAATTTCGATGGTAAAGGTGGGCACCTCCGCCTGCAGTAGCGGGCTGATAAACGCAGACGCCAAGCCAACCATGATCCCAAGCCTGCTAATTATTTTTTTCATCGGATTCTCCTGCATCACTTGGGTCAAGTTTATTAAATTCAGACGGGCTGGTGATTGCGGGGCGCGGCGCAGCAAGCGCAGTAAAAGTCACCATTACTAATAAGCCCTGCGCAAAACGCGATTGGGTGAGCGCAATCTGCGCGCCATGTAACTCCACAACCTGCTGCACAATCGACAACCCCAAACCACAACCCGGTGTTTGGGAATTGTGGCGATCACCGCCCAGCCGATAAAAACGATCAAACACCCGCGCCTGCTGCTCAACCGGAATACCCGGGCCGTTATCCATCACTTCCAATACCACATCGCGGCCGCGCAACCAGGTATTCACTGCAATCATGCCGTTTGGCGGCGTATATTTAATGGCATTGCCCAACAAATTATTGAGCAGTGAAGCCAGGGCCGCAGCGTCGCCCAGCACCCAACATTCATCGCCATTAAATTCTATTTGATGATTTTTTTGTGCGAGTACAGCGCTGTAATCCACCACACAGTGTTTGGCCAACCGGGTCAAATTGACCGGCGCAAACTGCCCCATAAAATGATCCGGCGCAGTGCGGTTGAGCAATAAAATTTGCTCTACCAAATAACTCATGCGCTCTATGCCCAATTGCAATTTAATCACTGACTCTGGCACTGGCTGTAATTCCTGCAATAAATTTTCGCAGTGGATTTTTAACGCGGCGAGCGGCGTGCGCAGCTCGTGGGCGGCATCGCCAGAAAAACGTTTTTCGCGCGCAAAGGAAGCCTCCAGACGGCGCAGCAATTCGTTGGCAGACTGGGTTAATTGTGTCAGCTCCTCGGGCATATCCTGCTGGGCCACAGGGCGCAAATCCGTTGCTTCACGCTGGCGCAACTCGCTGGCCAAGTGCGCCACAGGCCGCAAACCAATGCCAGTGACCCACCACATAATCAACGCTAGCAAAGGCAGCGCAATAATCATGGGGAATACCGCTTGCAAGATCATGGATTCCGCCAGGCGATAGCGCTGGTCATCGCGCTCCGCCAAAATGTACCAGCTCTGTTTGTCGCTACTGGGCATCACCAATACATGCCAGCGATAGTTATTAAAATTGAAATAGCGAAAACCTTCTTGCAGCGGCACCAACGCACTATCTGGCATAGCGGCAGAACGCGCCAGCAGAGCGCCGTTATTATCCAGCCATTGAAATTCCAGTGAGGATTCTGCATTAATGGTGCGCGCCGGAAACTCCAGAGGCTTGCCAGCAGCAGCGCCCTTGGGCAGCGCGTAATTTAATAAATCGACTTGCTGCAACAAGCGCTGGTTAAACAACCGCTCGGCTTCATCCATACTCGCCAAATAACCGCGCAGGGCTGCAGCAAAATTGGCCAGTGTCACTATGGCAACCATCAAGATCACCAAAAAGCGGCGAATGGATTTCACGGTTTAGGCACCATATAACCTATGCCGCGAATGGTGCGAATAAAATCGCCCGGCAATTTTTTGCGCAAATTGTGGATGTGCACTTCAATCGCATTACTCGCCACTTCATCGCCCCAGGAATAGAGTTTTGCTTCCAAACTTTCGCGGGTTTGGATCACGCCTATGTTTTCCATCAAGGCTTTTAGCAACATATATTCGCGGCGCGACAGGTTTAATGGCTCGCCGGCCAAACTTACCTGATGCTGGGCGGTATTCAATGCAACCTCATGCAAACTGATTATCGAGGAGGAAGCGTTACCCAAACGCCGCTCCAACACCCGCAGGCGCGCGAGCAATTCATCGACAGCAAAAGGTTTGGTGAGATAGTCGTCGGCGCCCAAATCAAGTCCGGCAACTTTATCGGTGGTGCTATCGCGTGCGGTGAGAATTAATACTTGTGTGCGCAATTTTTTTTGGCGCACTATTTTTAATATGTCCAGACCATCCATATCCGGCAGGCCTAAATCCAACAGTAAAATATCCGGCGGTTCAGCAACAAGGTATGTACACGCCGCTTTACCTGAAGCCAGCCAATTAACGGCAAAGCCAGCGCGTTTTAGCGCGCTGACAATCCCTTCGGCCAACAAACTGTCGTCCTCTACCAACAATAATTGCATCAGTTATTTATCCGTCAATCAGTTATCTATCCGTCATAAATGTTGTTTCGCCTTATTCAGGGCGACTTCAATTTCACCTTTGCGCCCGGCATCAGCAGATTCACGACCAGGGCGAGCGGGTGCTTTGAGTGCTTTCTCAAATGCGGCCACCGCGTCTGCATATTTTTTCTGATCGAGCAGATAATCGCCGTAAAAATAATTAGCATCTATGCCATCGGGATTATAGCTCAAGCCTTTGAGCAGCATCTCTTTGGCTTTTTTATCATCGCCAAAACCAACCGGCCAACCAGGCACCTGATAATACAGCGAGCCCAGGCTGGTATAAGCAGAGCCTTGCAGCGCATCGGGCTGTAAAGCAATAGCCCGCTCAAATAATTTTTTGGCTTGTTTTACTTGATCCAGTGCGCCCAAGCCACCTTTGGCACCGGCGTAGGTGGAGCGCACTATGCCCTCCCAAATCAAACTGGGGGCGCTTTGGTATTGCGCAGATAATTTTTCAGCCTGCGCCACTAATGCCGCAAAGGCTTTTTCCTGCTCAGCTTCGGCGGTGGCATATTTCACTTCTGCCCAGCGGGTTTGTAACTGGTGAATATCACTGGCTTCATCGGCATAAGCATGGGTGGTCAGCGCGGCGGCGCAGGCCATCAGCAATAGAGTTATTGCGGCTGAATAATATTTGCTGCAAAGAATATTAAGCATTTTCATAATTTCACCTTCAAGAGAGACGTGTTGAAATGGTTGCAGTGTCAGGGGGAGTAACGGCGGGTCGCGCAGTTTGTGTTTTGGCGTAGCGACGAATAATGGGCAAGTGTTTAATCAGCGCCGCATCAACAATCCGTGGAAAAATACTGTTGATACGCAAAAACAATCGCTCCGGCCAACCGATGTTGCGATCGCGCATTTGCGCCGCCAGCAACATTTTCACCGCGACCTTGGCAACCAGGTCAGGCTCATCCATTGCATTGCCCAGAGCTTTGTTCATCGCCATAATTACCGGGCTATTAATCGCTGTGTTAGTAGCGCGCGGCGCCAGATAACCCACTTGAATGTGGCTATCGCCAAGTTCACGGCGCAGCGCTTCACTGAACCCACGCAATGCAAACTTACTCGCACAGTAGACCGCAAATGCGGGATAACCCAAGCCACCAAAGCTGGAACCGACGGTTAATATGCGCGCCTGCTGCTGATGCAAAAAAGGCAGCACCAAACGCGTTAGTAAAATACTGGCGGTGACATTGGTATTAATCACCTGCTCTATTGCTTCGGGAGCATTGTCCGTTAACAAACCAAACAAACTAATGCCGGCACAGTTAATTAATATATCCACAGCTTGTGGCAAGGCTACCAATGCTGTGCGAATTTTTTCGCGCCCGGCATGGGTTGTAATATCCGCCTCAAGTACAAAACCGTTGTTAGCCTGCAGATCCAACTCCTGCGCCAATTGTTGTAGCGCCGGCAATGATCGCCCCACTAAAATCAAAATGGCGCCCTCGGTTGCCAAACGCTGGGCAATAGCGCGACCTATGCCTCCACTGGCGCCAGTTAACAGCACAATTTTGCCATGCAGGTTCATAAGCCTTACCTCCAGTTAACGAATAAATAACGACACTGATCAAGCGGCTTGGGCGTGATGCTGAAAATCAATTGAACGAAAAATATTGCCGTATAAGGTGAAAAACATTTTTGCCGCATGCACTATGTCGTCCTTATCTTTTTGCTCAGTCAAACCATTCATCAACTTCGCAAAAAACACCATATGCTCCTGATCCAAACTGCCATGCGAACGCAAATACGAAAATGCTTTATTAGGTAACTCCAAGCGTTTCTGAATAATATCTGCCGCTTGCGTCGCCAAATTAATACTGGTGCCTTCCAACACCAGCACCATGCCAAAAAATGCCATAGGGTTATTGCGCATCACCGTGTCGTAAGCGTAGGCCACCATCAACTCGGTGGCTGCATTGGGGCGACCATGACGCACGCGCTCCTTATCCACACCACAAGCCGCAAGGTCATTTAAAATCCACTCCTGATGCCCCAACTCTTCTTCAATATATTCAGCAATTGCCTCACGGTATGTTTCTTTTTCTGCAGGCAGACGGCTGCCAACTGCCATCAGTAAAGGCACTGTATGTTTAACGTGGTGAAAAGCTTCGGTTAAAAATGCAATGTATTCCTGCAAGCTAAATTGCCCGTGACCTATGCAGCGCTGGATAAGCGGCGCTGACAATAAATATTCACGCTCTGTTGCAGTTTGTTTTTGCAGATCATCAAAAAATGTCATATACAGCTCCGGCGGTGTCATTAGTGAGTGGCAAAGCGGTTGGTTGATGCCCGTAAATAGCCGCTATCGCCTGTGTGTAAGCCTGGGCGATTGCCTCGCGACGCAGGCGTCCGTTGTCAGTAAGCATTTGATTGGCAGTAGTAAATGGCGCAGTGGCCACAATGATTTTTTTAACCTGCGCATAATCCGGCAGCTTGTTATTGATGCGCACAATTTCTGCGCGCAACTGCTCCAGGGAAATATTGGCAGCCGGCACTAGAATCGCACTACAAAATGCCTGGGCATCGCCCACCAACATGGCTTGTGCAATAGCGGGGCTTAAACACAATTCCGCTTCGATCCACTCGGGGGAAATATTGCGCCCGTAAGTGGAAATAATTAAATTTTTAACGCGCCCGGTGATAAATAAATAACCTTCGTCATCCAGCTCACCCAAATCGCCAGTATTCACCCACTCATCACTGCCGAGCAGAAAATTGAGATACCCATTAAACGCATTACCACGGGTAAAAATAATGCCGTTTTGAATGCGCACCTGCACATGCCCAAGAGGTTTGCCAACGCTGCCGGGCTTGTCGGCGCCGGGCGCATTTAAACTGACAACGGATGCGCACTCCGACAAACCATAACCTTCATATACCGGAATCCCCAAAGCACGCGCTTGCGCAATTAAACTCGCAGGCGTTTTTGCACCACCAACGGCAATAAACTTCAGTGATTCAGGCAAAGCGAAGCCGCGCTGCGCAGCGACTACCAAACCCTGCAAAATTTGCGGCAACAGAATCACACTACTGGGTCGATACTGATGAAGTGTTTGCAGCAATTGTGGCAGAGACAATTGCGAACTACCGGTTAAACCCAGTTGTGCACCGGGCAATACCACAATGGTTTTTCCCAAATACAATGGCAAATAAACACCGGCGATATTTTCCAGCAAGGTGCTCAAGGGCAAGAGTGTCAAGTGTTGTTGAATTGTATCGGCGGCGCCGGGTGCGGCATAAATTCGCTCCGCCAAGGCAAGGGTGACGTTTTCCAGCGCGGCGGTGGACAAACAGACGCCTTTGGGTGCACCAGTAGTGCCAGAAGTAAACGTAATTTTTGCAACATCATGCATGCTGGCAACTGCGTCCGATTGCGCTAACTTATCCAAAAAAATATTGCGTACCGGTGTATTGCAGCGATCACTGACTGTCGTGACAGGCGCTATATCACCGCATACCAACAAACTGGACAATTGCGCTTCAGCTAACAAATGCTGTAACTGCAAGGGCGAAAAAAAACGCGGCAAGGGCACCAAGGTAACACCCGCCTTCCAGGCGGCCAGATCAGCAATAATCCACTCGACGGAATTTTCACCCCACAAGCCTACACGACCAAGTTGCTGTGCGATTAACCAATCGCTGAGCTGGTTAAGCCACGCATTTAATTGCGCATAATTAATTTGTTGGTCGGCATTTTTTAGCGCAATCGCCTGCGGTGTCGAGCGCGCCATATTTTCTATCGCCGCGAGAATTTTATTCATCTGCTTGCTCCGTTAGACTCGCTACAGGCAATGGGTTGGTTTGCAGGAATTGGGTTTTTAATTTTTCAATCGCGCGATTAATCGCTGCAACCGTTGTGCGGTACATAGGGTTTTTACGTGCGGCAAATAACGCGGGGCGATTATCGCCAAACATGACTTGTGGTTGATGACTGTAATAACTGCCCCAGCTTGCGCCGCCATCGGCCAAACACGCCGGGTTCGCATCAGCCAATACCACAGGTGAATAATGCAGGCGTGCAAGCAGTGCTTTTACTTCGCGTGTGCCGGTGAACAGCACATAGTCGTAACCCAAACGCTCCAGCAATTCACCAATCACAATAAACAACAGTAAACTGCTACCTTTCCAGGTGGATACCAAATTGCCAATCTCCACTATTTGCGCACGCGCCACTTGCACCCCTAAACGCTCACTGATCACTTGCTCTATAGGCGCCGGCAAATACTGCTCGGCAAATAATTTCCCGGTGGCGGCTGGCGCTAAACCCACAGCAGCAGAAAAATCACCCCCGCAGCGAACGCTGAGAATGTTAGGTAAAAAATGCGTAACTTCAGCACTGTGGACTTTGGCAAAACGCTGCTGGATATAAGCTTCCACCGCGCTGCGCTCATTGCTGGCATGGCTGTGCAACTCAAACCGCGGAATACGAAATTGCGGCAGGCGCGGCATGTGCCAGGTTTGGTTTGGGGATTCTTGCGCGCTGGTCAGGTCAAGCAGTAGCTCTTTCATAGTGCACCCGGCATTTGGAGTTCTTAGGGTGCAGAATAGAAAAGTAAACTTAAGGAAAAATTAAGGGAATCCAATCTGAATCAAATAACGCAATAGGGATAGTTGCCGGTGGCGGTTATACTGCGCGCCCGGTTTACTGTGCCGGCGATGATAATTACTCACCATCGTTAATAAATGCTGCCAAGAGATGCCGTTATGAGCCAACTCCCCCCATGCCCCAAATGCAATTCCGAATACACCTACGAAGATGGCAGCCTATTGATTTGCCCCGAGTGTGCCCATGAATGGTCTGCCGATGCCGCAACTGCCAGCAGCGATAACGAACAATTTATTGTGCGCGATGCCAATGGCAATTTATTGGCCGAAGGTGATTACGTCACCGTGATTAAAGATTTAAAAATCAAAGGCTCATCGTCGGTCGTAAAAGTCGGCACCAAGGTAAAAATTAATCGCCTGGTCGATGGCGGTCACGACATCGACTGCAAAATTGATGGCATAGGCGCGATGATGCTGAAGTCGGCCTTTGTGAAGAAGGCGTAAAAGCAACCCCACCCTAGCCCTCCCCTTGTTAAGGGGAGGGGACCGGAGCTTCGCACAAAACTTATCGCACTGGGAGTCAGCTCCTTCCCGCTTTTTAAGGGGGAGGTTGGGAGGGGGTTGGGATTACGCAGTATAAATTCCCTGACTACGCAAATAATCTTCATAGTTACCGTGGAAATCCACAATACCTGAGGGTTGCATGTCGATAATGCGCGTGGCGAGGGAGGAGACAAATTCGCGGTCGTGGCTGACAAAAATGAGCGTGCCGGGATAATTTTCCAACGCGAGGTTTAACGCCTCGATAGATTCCATATCCAGGTGGTTGGTGGGTTCGTCCATCAGCAATACGTTGGGGTTTACCAAACTGAGTTTGCCAAACAACATGCGGCCTTTTTCACCACCGGATAATACTTTTACGTTTTTCTTCACGTCATCGTTGGAAAACAACATGCGCCCCAGAGCGCCACGCACTAACTGCTCGTCACCCTTGGTCCACTGTTTCATCCAGTCAAACAAATTGCTGTCATCGGCAAAATCAGCGGCGTGATCCTGCGCGAAATAACCAATCTCGGCTTGCTCGGCCCATTTCACGGTGCCGCTGTCAGGTTGTAAATCGCCGTATAAACAGCGCAGCAGAGTAGTTTTACCGGCGCCGTTGGGGCCGATAATCGCAATACGTTCGCCCGCTTCCACTTGCATGCTGAAGTCGCTAAACAAGGTGCGATCAAAACCTTTGCTTATGCTTTCCAAGGTCACTGCCTGGCGATGCAATTTTTTGTTTTGCACAAATTTAATGTAGGGGCTAACGCGGCTTGAAGGTTTGATGTCATCCAGTTGGATTTTTTCAATTTGTTTCGCGCGCGAGGTAGCTTGTTTGGCTTTGGAGGCGTTGGCCGAGAAGCGGCTCACAAAGGTTTGCAACTCAGCAATTTGCGCTTTTTTCTTGGCGTTTTCGTTCAGCAGTTTTTCGCGCGCCTGGGTGGAGGCCATCATGTAGTCATCGTAATTGCCGGGGTATACACGCAGTTCGCCGTAATCCAAATCTGCCATGTGGGTACACACCGCGTTCAAAAAGTGACGGTCGTGCGAAATGATAATGATGGTGCTGTTGCGCTGGGTGAGCATACCTTCCAGCCAGCGAATGGTATTGATATCGAGGTTGTTGGTGGGCTCGTCCAGCAGCAGCACATCAGGGTCAGAAAACAGTGCCTGCGCGAGCAATACGCGCAATTTCCAGCCCGGTGCTACCGCACTCATAGGGCCAAAATGCTGCTCGATAGGAATATCCAAACCCAACAATAATTCACCGGCGCGGGATTCGGCGGTGTAGCCATCCATTTCAGCAAAGGCCACTTCCAATTCCGCCACGCGCATGCCATCGGCTTCGCTCATTTCCGGCAGTGCATAAATGCGGTCGCGCTCGGCTTTGACTTGCCAGAGTTCGGTGTGGCCCATGATGACCGTATCCACTACCGAAAAGTCCTCGTAGGCGAATTGATCCTGTTTCAATTTACCCAAGCGAACATTCGGCTCCAGCATCACCTGGCCGGCCGATGGCTCCAAATCGCCCCCCAGAATTTTCATGAAGGTGGATTTACCGCAGCCATTGGCACCGATCAGGCCGTAACGATTGCTGTTGTTAAATTTGACGGAAACATTTTCAAAAAGCGGTTTTGCACCAAATTGCATGGTGATATTGGCGGTGGAGATCACGGGTAATTTCTCTGCGACTGTGCGACTAAATAGGGGTAACCGGCGGCTACTGGGGTGAAAAAGGCGCGCATTTTAGCCTAATTAGAGCCAAACAGGGTTTAAACCATCCACTTGGGCAATAAAAAAGCCCGCAATAAGCGGGCTTGAACACAACAGCAACGAAGGCTTTAAAGGTTAAGGCACTTTAAATACGACCTTTACCGAAGCATCCACTGCGCCGGAATCAATATAGCCAATCATATTGGGGTTAGCGGCGATTAAGGCTTTTACCGCAGCGTCATCTCCGCCGTCTTTCGGGGGTGTACCCTTGCCGGTAAAGACTAATTGCGACCAATAAGCCTTGTATTGACTGGCATTTTTCTTACACACGGCCACATTGAATGCTTCCCGCGCGGCTGCGCCTTCGTTTTGGTTGATAGGAACTGCTTGCGCACCATTGGGAAAGTTTTTGCTTTTGCCAAGGAAAAGACGCGCTATGTCGTCCTCTGTCAGCGAATCAAAAGCTGCCGAGGGGTGCACTATCACTGCCACTTCTGCCACACACGCCAGAGGCATTAACATTGCACAGCTAACCACCAGCGAACTGAATAATTTTTTCATGGAATCGCCCCCTTAAAACACGGTTTGCACAGCAACGGAATAGACTTTTTGATCACCTCTGACCTCATCGTCTACATCGTCAATTTGCAATTTCAGCGCAACACCCGAGGCGACATCCCAACGGGTTCCCAGTGAGATAACATCGCGTTTATCGGCTTGCGCCTCGGCAATCGCATTTAAGGTTCCAATCAACACTGCTGTCTGCGGCACGGCGGGAATTCCTTCAACCAGGTTCACTGCCTCATCATCGGAACGTGCCGCCGTTAGGTGGAACAGCCATGATCCTGCGCGCACCCCACCCATCACATATTCGCGCACATTTTTTGCAAACAGTGAATTCTCGGGTTCAAACTCCACATGCTCTGCGGCAGCAACAAAACGCCCCGTATCTATAGTGAAACCAATTTGGGTAAAGCTGGCTTTATCTTCCTCAACCAACACGCGAGGCGCGACAAAACTGAATTGCGCCGGCAAACTTCCGAGGAATTGGCCCAGGGTCAAACCCGAAGTTGGGTCGAGAATAGCGCCGTTAACATTTACGCTTAAATCGGTTTCGTGATAGGCCGCGCGCAGCGTCCACCAATCTTTACCCAGGGTTGCTGCCACCCCCATTTGGTTGCGGGTTTTAGCATCAGTGGTGACACCGTCCAAATCAAATTCATCATCAAAGCTGCCAAAATATACTTGTACGCTGGTATCAAAAATCCCCAGGGTTTGGGTGGCGTAAAGGTCTACACCATCCACATTATTAAATGGCAGGTAATAGACTTCTCGCGGCGGTGTTATCCAGCCGTAGCTATAACCTACGTCAAGAAAATCGGAGTAAATATAGAATGGGGTACGTAAACGACCGCCACGTAACTTAATGTTATCGCTCGCCTGCCAGGTGAGATATGCCCACTCGGCATTCACTTCGTAGCCATCGTTTTTACGCGCAATCAATTGTGCCGTTGCCGAGACTTTTTCATTGACTTGCCCGGTTACTTGCAAGCCCAACAAGCTGCGATCAAAGGTCAGATCCTCTTCATAACCGCCATAATTTGCACCGGTTTCATTGTCGTCATCCACCATGCCGCCGCCAACCGAGAGGAAGCCGGAAATATTTAAATCTGCCGCCTGCACTGCGGGTGCAGCAAGGGCAATTAACATAGCGGCAGCCAGCGAATTTCTTTTAAAACTTGAGCTGTGTTTTATCATCGATTTTTCACTCCTGATTGTTAACACATCCTGTGTTGATATTCCTTGAAAAATAAATTACACGCGGAATTGACTGGCAATTTTGTGCAATTCCTGACTGATATGATCTATGTCGCGGCTCACCTCATCTAATTCATTGGTGCTACTGGTGACCAGTTGGGTGTTGTGATAAATCTCATTCACATGTTCTGATACCTGCGCAAACGTCAGGGTTTGTTCATGGGTAGCAGCGGCGATTTTTTCATTAATACTGCTGATGTTGTCCACATTATTTAGAATGGAATTAAGCACTTCACCAGATGCTGTGGTTGCCTCCACTCCGCGATTAGCGCGCTCCACACTGCCCTGCATAGCGGTGACCGCACTCGCCGATACACTGCGCAATTCGCCAATGACTTTATGAATTTCTTCTGTTGCCTGACGTGTGCGCACAGCAAGCCCGCGCACTTCATCGGCCACCACCGCAAAACCGCGCCCGTGTTCACCGGCGCGCGCGGCTTCAATCGCAGCATTCAATGCCAGTAAATTAGTTTGCTCCGCCACGTTTTGAATGGTGTTTAACAAGCTGCCAACATCAGCAGAAAATTCTTCAAAACGGTTTACCACACTCGCGGCACTGCGCACCTCTTCTGCCAGAGTGCTAATGGTGGCCACATTGGTTGTCAGGGTTTCTTTTCCACGCGCGGCGGCTGAGCTGGCATCCTGCGCCTGCAGCGAAGCATTATCAGCAAATTTTGCGATTTCATTGACGGTTTGCAATAAATCATCAATGGAGCTGCGCATCGCCGATATAGCACCGGCCTGATCGTTAATACGCACCAGATTTTGGCTACTGGAATTCGTCAAACGACTGGCCACTTGTGAAAGTGCACCCACATCGTGACTGACATTACCAAAAGCGCCGTGAAGTTTTTCCACAAACGCATTGAAAAATCGCACCAAATCGCGAATTTCATCATCACCGGCATAATGGATACGCTTGGTTAAATCACCTTCACCGGAAGACATTTCCTTGAGCGAGACGGTCACCTCATTGATGCTGGAAGTGATGGAGCGACTAATCACCAAACTGATTGTAATTAACGCCACTACAGCACAGGCGGCAATCGCCAATGCAATTTGCGCTGCTGCTTGTGATGATTCAACTGTCTCGCTGATGGATTCATTAAACCGTTTGGCAGTTTCACTTTTCATAGTCGCCAATGAATCGCGCAAGTTTTGCAAACGCTCAGCGTTGGCCGATGCCTCTGCACCAACTTGTTCAAGATTCACCGTACTATTAATAAAACTTTCTGCAATCCGCGTAGCGGTGCTGTACCAGGTTTGCAATTGGTCGTCGATAACTTTTACCTGGCTGGATAAGTCACTACTCAAGCTGGAAAGTTGTGCGAGATTTTTGCGAATTTGTTCGTAGTGCGCAGCTGAGTCTGCGAGCACTTGCGCATCACCTGTAGTCACCGAACTGTTGATTTGCTGCTCCATCAACAACAGCGAACCTAAATTAACAGTGGTCAACTCCAAGGTAGGATAAATACGTTTTTCTACTTCCGCTAAACGGCTGCTATTAGCGCGTTCAATCCACAGTGAATACGCCTGACTGATGACAAACCCAAACAGTGCAATACTGACCAGCAGCATCAGCTTTTTAGCAATGGTGAAGCGAAGCATTGGTATCCCCAAGAAATATAGTTATGCAATTGTTTATAGCAGCGACCTACAGGTTGCGCAAAAAACGCTCGGGGAATTTTTCCAATACTTTCAATAGATTCTGGCGATAATACTTTTTGACACTTAAAAGAAAACGCCTAATCACTTTTGGTGATTAGGCGTTTTAACAACAGGGCTTGGCGATACAACCCAAATGGCCTCAGCTGTCGCTATTAAGAATCCAGGCGACGGGGGCGACCACCAAGGCAAAAAACACAGCAACCGCCATACTGATCAAACTGGTCATATCCAACAGCAAAAACCAGGCGTATACCGGCTGCACCAAATCGCGCCAGGGCAAGTGACGCAATACCAGAAAGGCAATTATCGCCACCGGCAGGGCGATAAGGGCTTTTTCCAGCCAGGGTTTAAGCGGTTTTTGCGCCGGTAGTGATGCCATCACCTGGGCGGCAAAACCATTGTCGTCTATGTAGTCAGTGTGCAATTGCTGACGGAGAAATCCATCAAAGGGATCGTCAGCATTAACCGGTGATTTCATGTCATTGTCATTCATCATCAACCTCACTTGGCTGGTTAGTGCGGCAAGGCATCCTGCCAGGATGCCAGAAGGCTTTGCAGCTTGGTTTTGCCGCGCGCTATGTGGGTTTTTACGGTACCGAGAGGAATACCCATAATACTCGCCGCCTCTTCATGGGAAAAGCCGTCCTCATAACAGAGGCGAATCGCTAATTGCTGACCGGCGCTCAAACTTTGCATGGCAGCCTCCACATCTTTTTGCGCATGGAACTGGGTTACGCTGCACTGTTCTGCTTCGATCTCTTCATTTTCATCCAGTTCACACCATTCTATTTTTTTTGCGCGCCAGCGGTTGGCGGCAATATTGAAGGCGATGCGATACAACCAGGTAGAGAACTTGGCTTCTGCGCGAAACGCACCCAGCGCGGCATAGGCCTTCATAAAGGTCTCTTGCGCCAAGTCATCCGCGAGGTGGGTATCGCCATTACACAGCCGCCGCGCCCAAATACGCAAGGCCGACTGGTAGCGCAGGACCAGCTGCGCGAAGGCGTGCTGATCCCGGCGGTTTACCACCCGCGCAATTAATTCCTGATCGGAAAGGGACATTGCCGTTTAGTCCTGCTGCTCAACCTGCGGTGCAAGCGGCTGCCCGGCTTTGGGCTGGTTCAGGTACCAAATCAATACCTGGGATACACCCAGGGCAATCCAGATAAACGCAAGGGAGCCAATATCAAAGCCCACCATAATGGTCAGGAATAGAAACCAACCGGCTCCCAGACAGATGTTGCGGATGCCTTTGCTGCGATTGCCATTGTCGTCAGCGCCTTTGGGTTCGTCGCCACGCAACAGCTCCACCGGAATATCGCGCCCGGCGGCGAGCAACTTATCAATATTGTTGTTGATGTTCTGCTGGCGCAGTTGGCGATAGTGGTAGCGCTTGGAGATCAAATAACAGATCAGGAAAATCGGGCCGCCAAAGATGAAAATCACCGCAAACAGGGGAATCAGCACCGCGGTCTGGATGGCATCCTCATAGTCATTTTCCCGATGACCACCAAAAGCACCTTTCAGGCCGGCCTCCAATTCCCGCTCCCAATCGCCGTGTTGCGGATGATGTGGCGGCTCTGGGGCTACCGGGGGGGCAGCGGACGATGGCGCAGCCTCTGCTGGCAGGCGCGCAGGGGCTGCGGAAGCCTGGCTATAGCTACTGGCGTGAACCGCCGGGGAATCGATAGGAACAACCGTGCCCTCCAGCTCCGCGGCTTGGGCAGAAAAAGCATGGGCCAGTGGCATAAACCCGACTAGCGTAACGCCGGCTATGGCCAACAGGCGATATACGACGCGAGGAAATAATGTCATGGGAAAAACCTCTCAGGAAAAATCCGGGCAGGATAATCATATTTGCCCCCAACTCACTCACTAGGACACAGTCTAGCGAGCGCCGGATTCACCTGAGTGATTTATTTTTTTAGGCGTCAGCGCCCGCCAACAATAGCTAGTTGACCAAGCGCTGCCAGAAATTTTTAACCGGGTTATTGCTGTTGGGCAGCAGGCAACTGGCCGATTCTTGCGGGCGAGCATCGTCGCGCAACGGCAGCCACACAGCGCCAATACAGCCTTCGGCGCTGAGCTTGCCGGTGGCGCCATCCAACCAATCAAAACTCACGCCCGGAGGTGGCTCCTGCGGCAGGCTTTGGCTGGGCAACTGCTTCATAAATTCAGTCCACACCTGCAAGGCACCGCCGGCGCCGCTGAGCGGAGTGGCGCTGTTATCGTCGCGCCCTAACCAGACCACAGCCAAATGCTCGCCGCTGTAGCCGGCAAACCAGCTGTCGCGTTGCTCGTTGGTCGTGCCGGTTTTACCCGCCACTTCAAAACTCGCCGGTAACTGGTTGTAAGCGCTACGCCCTGTACCCTCGCGCATGGTGCGCTGCATGGCGTACTGCAGCTGGAACATGGTTTCGGTATCAAAACGCTGCTCCAATTGCAGTGGGTAGCGCTTGAGCGGTTTGCCATCCGCCGCCAGCACCTCGCGAATTGCATTGAGCGGGGTATAGACACCTTCAGCGGCGAGGGTGTGGTAAATACCCGCCACTTCCAGCGGCGACATCTCTACCGATCCTAACAACATCGCCGGTAGCGCCGGTACATCGCCAGCGTAACCGGCGCGCTTGACCCCTTGCGCCACGGTATCCAGCCCCAGGGTCATACCGAGACGCGCAGTGGCCTGGTTGTAGGAGAAGGCGAGCGCTTTATACAGCGGAATATCGCCGTGGTTTTGTTTATCGGCATTTTGTGGCGCCCACCATTTGCCGCCGGATTTGTAACTCACCGGATCATCGCTCACTGTGGTGGCCAAGTGGTATTTCTGTGGCTGCTCCAGCGCCGCGAGGAAAACAAAAGGTTTCATCAGCGAGCCAATTTGGCGCTTGGCATCCAGCGCGCGGTTAAAGCCCACAAAGCGCGGGTTGCGGTCCCCCAGCAAGGCGAGAATCTCCCCGCCGCCCACCGAGGTAACCACCATACTGGCCTGTACATCTTTGGTCTTGAAACGCTTTTCCAGCTCCGGCAGGCGCGCTTGCATGGCGCGTTCAGCCTGACGCTGCACCATGGGCGACAGGCTGGTAAAAATCCGCAGGCCTTCACTGCGCAAATCCTCTTCGTTGTAGTCCTGATTCAGTTGGCGCTTCACCAACTCCATAAACGCGGGATAGGTAGTGGTACGGGATTCACCTTCGGCGACTATACCGAGTGGCGCTGCCTGGGCACGCTTAAGTTGATTGGCGTCGATCAATCCCTCTTGATGCATTACCCCCAACACCACATTGCGCCGCGCATTGGCGCGCTCGGGGTTGCGCCAGGGGTTGTAGTAGGAGGCTCCTTTGACCAGACCAACCAGCAGCGCCAGTTCATGGGTATCCAATTCACGCAGAGGCTTGCGGAAATAATGTTGGGCACCCAAGGCAAAACCATTTATCGAGCGCGCCCCGCTTTGACCCAAAAACACTTCGTTAATGTAGGTCTCCAGAATCTCGGACTTGCTGTAATGCACCTCCAGCAAAATCGCCATAATCGCTTCCGGAATTTTGCGGCGCAGCAGACTCTGCTCATTGGTGAGGTAAAAGTTTTTCACCAGCTGCTGGGTGATGGTACTACCGCCCTGCACCACCCCGCCGCTGGTGGTATTCACCCAGGCCGCGCGCAAAATCGCCAGGGGAGATACGCCGCGATGCTCAAGGAAATGTTTATCTTCCACGGCCAGTAGGGTTTCGCCCAACAGTGGCGGCAAATCGGTCAGGCGCACCAACAGGCGATCCTCTTTATCAGCCGGATAAAAGCCGCCAATTTCTTCCGGCTCCAAACGCACCAGCGGTAAATCACCGCCCGCTAAATTGATCAGCCCCTGCACACTGCCATTGGCTACCCGCAACATGAATTTTTGCGCAGGTTCGGTTTTATCCCAAAAATTAAAACCGCGACTGTGGATGTGGTAAGTCACCTCATTTGATCCGGCGCTGACTTTTTTAACCACCTGCCCCGGCGCGTTAATGTTGCCTTCAAAGCGATAACCCAGTGCGCGCAGCTCCTGCTCAAATAACACCGGCGATAGTGATTGCCCCAAATATAATTCCAGCGGACGCGCATAAACCCGCGCCGGCAGCGACCACTTTTTGCCCTCAAATTTGGAGCGCACGACTGAATCCAGATAGAGCGTCCAAACGCCCAACAGGGCGACTAACAGCAGCAGGCCGTAGACAATCCAGATACGCGCCAAGGCCCAGATTGAGCGCCCGGAGGATTTGGCGCGGCCTTTACTTGAACGACCAGCTGAACGGCTGGAACTGGAGCGACTGGTGCTAACACGGCGTTTGGTCATGGGAGAATCTTAGAAATAAGGGAGCTAAAAATTTGTGCGCAAGTTTAACTGCCACCCCCACTGAATGCGAGATAAAGGACAGGCGCTTTATAGCGCGAATTGAATTTTGCATAATGCCGCCGGTTTTCACCTTACATTCACTCCTCCAAGGCATTCACATGAACAAGCACTATCACATCTACGGCATAGGCGCCGCGCTGGTCGATACCGAAATCACCCTTACCGATACCGACCTCACCCGCATGGCCGTTGCCAAGGGTGTGATGACCCTGGTGGATGAAGCGCGCCAGAACGATCTCATCGAATACCTGAGCGATCATCTGGTCGCCTCCCATCGCGCCAGCGGTGGCTCCGCCGCAAATACCATCATCGCCGCCAGTTATTTTGGCTGCGACAACTTTTACTCCTGCAAAGTTGCCAATGACGACAATGGTGTTTTTTACCTCAATGATATTCACGCCGCCGGCGTAAAAACCCCAAGCCATATCACACCACCCGCCGGTATAACCGGTAAATGTCTGGTGATGATTACCCCCGATGCCGAGCGCACCATGAATACCTTTCTCGGCATTAGCGAAACACTTTCGGTGGATGAATTAGACCTGGAGGCGCTTGCGCAATCCCACTATGTTTATATCGAAGGCTACCTGGTGAGTTCCACCAGCGGACGCGCCGCGGCTATCGAATTGCGTAAGCAGGCGCAAGCGAACAACACCAAAACTGCACTGAGCTTATCCGACCCGGCAATGGTGCAATTTTTCTATGACGGACTGGTGGAAATGATTGGTGAGGGCGTGGATTTAATTTTCTGCAACCGCGATGAAGCCATAGGTTTCACTAAAACCCACAACCTTGAGGACGCCTGCACCGCGCTAAAAAAATACTGCAAACAATTCGCGATTACCTGCGGCGCCGAGGGTGCATTGGTATTTGATGGCGAGGAATTGATTCAAGTGCCCGGCGCAAAAACTACTCCGGTGGATACCAATGGTGCAGGCGATATGTTTGCCGGTGCATTTTTGTATGCCATCAATCAAGGGAAAAACTTCAAGGCTGCCGCAGAGTTTGCCAACCATGCAGCAGCCAAAGTCGTTTCACAATTTGGCCCGCGATTACAACCGCAACAACATGCGGAATTGAAGAGGGGATTTTTTAATTAGCCTTTGCTTTTTACTTGAAAATGGCAGGCCGGGATTCGCCTGCCAATTAAAACTGTATTGCACAGACACAACCCGGACTGCTACAGCTGTGCATCGATCAACCCGGTTTTTATTTGGGGCCAAATAAAAACCACAAAATAAACCCGAGCAGTGGCAATAACAACAACACCACAATCCAAATCACTTTAGCGCCGGTACTGGCGCGGCTCTGGGTAGTTTTCACAATCGCATAAACTACACAGATCAGCAGAACAAGCCCGAAAAAACCACCGACTTCAACGTTCATGTAAGTCCCCTTCTGCGTAAATTTATATTGCAACAATTACTGCCGATCAACTTAGCGCCGACACCAACCATTTACCATCCATCAATAACCAATCAAACCATAAGACTTGATGAGAAAGTACTATCAACCAAAAAACCAACAAAAAAGATAGCTTTTTGGTTTTATGTCGAAATTGTTGCTGCGCAATAAAGGCGCCAGGCCAACCACCAACAAAAGACCAAAAATGTAAATTCGCTTCGGGTATGCGCCATTCGCCAACCTTTGCTCGGCGCTTATCATCCCAATAAAAATAATAGGCCAGCAAGCTCACAAAAATATAAGCGACAAAAACCCATGGTGCACTGTAGGTTTTCACTAAACTAAGCGAGCCAATGGTTGGCAATACCAGTAGTACGGCCAACACACCCCATTGAACCTTGCGCTCGGAAAATTGTTGCTGCTTCCTTGTATCCACAGACCTGCGTTCAAAAGCTGGTTTTAATACAGACTTATCGACCCTCGGTTTTATTCTGATTTTTGGATTATCCACAGCCAAGGCTTCATGTCGAACATGTGCGGCGCTTGGTCGCTCTTGTGCAGATTGCTCCGGCACAAAAAAGACAGCTCCACCCACTTGAGGGCGCCAAGCACCCCGCACTGAAGAGATATGAAAGAAGAATTTTTTACCATTGTCAGCAAGAATAAAACCAAATCCTTTTTGGTCATTCCAATGTTCTATGGTGCCCTTTAGTTCCAGCATAGATTTATTCCAATTGTGGATTGGGGCATCTATGAAGGCTATTCATATGACCTTCGCATGCGCTCGGCCCATCCTTAAAAATCAATGGCCATTTCTATTCGCAGAGCTCACTTTCTGCATCAGCCAATCGGTATATGCGATACCTATCGCGGAAAAGATAAAGGTCATGTGGATGATGGTTTGCCACATCACACCTTCTTCGGTGAACTTCGCACCGGGCATGCCAATATTGCCGGCCTCAATGAAGGTTTTTAATAAATGGATTGAGGATATACCGATAATCGCCATCGCCAATTTTACTTTTAATACAGTGGCATTGACGTGACTTAACCATTCGGGTTGGTCTGGGTGGCCGTCCAAACGCAGTCGCGATACAAAAGTTTCATAACCACCAACAATCACCATCACTAACAAGTTTGAAATCATCACCACGTCAATCAATCCCAATACGATCAGCATGATGGTCTGTTCACTCAGTGAATTAACATCAAGTACCAGATGAGTGAGTTCTTTCAGGAAGAGAAATACGTAGGCGCACTGCGCAATAATCAAACCCAGATAAAGCGGCAGCTGTAGCCAGCGCGATCCGAATATAAGCGTGGGGAAAAAACCGGTTTTGTACACAGAGGGAACGTCGCTCATCAGAACACCTTTAATTGAGTAAATGTAAATGGAGTAAGCCGTAGATGGCGCCAATATAAAGGCGCCATTGCAAAAAACAAGTTATTTACACAGGTGCGGAATGAGCACACACCGGGCACTGCGGGTCTTTAGGTAATACCAGTTCGCGCCACTGACTATGGCGCGCATCCAATAGCAATAAACGTCCGGCGAGGGTCGTGCCAAAACCGCAAATTAATTTAATTGTTTCCAGCGCTTGCATGGAGCCGATAATGCCCACCAGCGGCGCGAGTACACCATTGGCTGCACAGGTTAAATCATCGCTGTCCTCTTCATATAAACAGCGATAGCAGGGTGCAGTGGCCGAGCGTGAATCGAATACCGCCACCTGCCCTTCCAGACGAATGGCGGCACCGGAAACGAGCGGCACCTTTGCCGCAACACAGCCGGCATTAATCGCAAAGCGCGTGGCAAAATTATCAGTGCAGTCAACGACAACATCGGCACTCGCGATTTGTTCGGCAAGATTTTCCGCATCCAAAACCTGCTCGATACAATCAACCCGCACCTCGGAATTTAATTCGCGCAACGCCTGCGCCGCCGACACCGCTTTGTTCATCCCCAGTCGCGCCCCGGCATGCACAATCTGGCGCTGCAAATTGGTTAAATCCACTGTGTCAAAATCGGCTAACACCAAATGGCCAACACCGGCAGCGGCGAGGTACATAGCAACCGGTGAACCCAAGCCGCCCAGACCGATAATAAGCACACGTGCGGCCAATAATTTTTCCTGTCCGTCCAGATCCACATCCGGCAACATAATCTGACGCGAGTAGCGCAGCAGTTGTTCGTCGTTCATGAATTACTCCTGACCTTTTCTGCCCAGTGTGATGCGCTCGTTACCACCCAGATCGCGCCGGGTTTCCACCTGCACAAAACCTTGCTGGAAAAATAAGTTGCGCACCGCTTGTGCCTGATCAAAACCATGCTCAAGCAACAGCCAGGCGCACTCGTGTAAATAATTCCAGCTTTGCTGAAGAATCAATTCGATATCCGCAAGCCCACTATTTTCTGCCACCAGTGCCGAGCGAGGCTCAAACCGTACATCGCCCTGTTCAAGGTGCGGATCTTGCGGATCTATATAAGGTGGATTACTGACAATCACGTCAAACTTTTGCGGCGGAATCTGCGTAAACCAGTTGCTTTGCTCAATGGTCACCTGTTTGAACCCGAGCTGCTCACAGTTGTGTCGGGCGAGAGCAACGGCATCTGCCGAGAAATCCACCCCCAACAATTTCCAGTGCGGTTTTTCGCTGGCAATGGCCAACACAATCGCACCGCTTCCCGTACCCAAGTCCAGGCACTGACGCATTTGCTGTGGCGAATCCTGCGCAAATAATTCCAGTAATGTCTCGACTAATAATTCAGTATCCGGGCGCGGAATCAGGGTGGAATTATTGACCGCGAGCGGCAGCGACCAAAATTCGCGCTGACCGATAATATGGGCTATTGGCTCGCCGGATTTACGGCGATTGAACAGCTGCAAAAAAATCGCCTCCTGCTCTGCCGATAATTTTTTATCTGGCCAGGTAAACAGATAGGTGCGATTTTTTTGCAGCACATGGCAGAGGATCAATTCGATATCAAGACGCGCGGAATCGCTTATCGACTCCAGCTCGCCTGCAAGTTGCAAACATTGTGCAACAGAAATATCGCGCATTAATCCGCTATCGCTGCCAATTGATCCGCTTGATATTCGTTGGCGAGAGGACCAACAATCGGGTCAAGGTCACCCTGCATAATCGCATCCAGCGAATAGAGTGTGAGGTTGATGCGATGGTCAGTGACTCGCCCCTGCGGATAATTGTAAGTGCGAATGCGCTCGGAGCGGTCGCCAGAACCAACCAGATTGCGGCGCTCATCGGAGAGGGATTTATGCGCGGCATCTTCCTGCATGGTTTTTAATTTGGTGGCGAGCAAACTCATCGCACGCGCACGGTTTTTGTGTTGCGAGCGCTCGTCCTGACATTCGATCACCAAACCCGTGGGAATGTGCACAATACGAATCGCCGAATCAGTTTTGTTAACGTGCTGACCACCGGCACCCGAGGCGCGGAAGGTGTCAATACGCAAATCGGCTTTGTTGATATTAATCTCTTCCATTTCATCCGCTTCCGGCATAACCGCAACGGTACAAGCAGAGGTATGGATACGCCCCTGGGATTCGGTTTCAGGCACACGCTGTACGCGGTGAGCGCCCGACTCAAACTTCAACTTTGAATAAACCCCTTGGCCGCTGACCAGGGTAATAATTTCTTTGTAGCCGCCGTGTTCACCTTCATTTTGGCTGAGCACTTCTACCCGCCACCCCTGGGTTTCCGCATATTTGGAATACATGCGGAATAAATCGCCGGAGAAAATCGCCGCTTCATCGCCACCGGTGCCGGCACGAATTTCCAGGTAGCAGTTTTTTTCATCGTTAGGGTCTTTGGGCAACAACAGTTTTTGCAATTCCAACTGCATCGGCTCAAGCTGTACTTCGCAGTCTTTTAACTCTTCCTCTGCCATTTCTTTCATATCGGCATCACCATCCACCAACAGGTGTTTGGCCTCTTCGATATTGGCAAGCAACTGCAAATAGTTTTTATAACCCTGCACTACTGGTTCAAGTTCCGCATACTCTTTGGAAAGCTCGCGAAATTTATTTTGGTTGTTGATGACATCAGCTTCCGACAAAAGCGCGCTCACTTCTTCATAGCGCTCTTTAAGTCGATCCAGTTTTTCTAAAATAGACGCTTTCATTATGACTCACTTGCGGCGCTGCTATTGGTTGCAGCAGGGTTAACAGACTCTTTATCGCTACCGGTAGATTCAGTGCCCAGCGACAACTCAAACAATTCATGAGCTACTTGCAACACATGATGGCGCGAGCTGGCACTGGCTTCTTTTAATACGGTGGTGGGCGAATGAATTAATTTATTGGTGAGGTTGCGCGCAAACTGATGTAGCACTTGTTCCGCATTGGCGCCTGCCTGCAAACTGCGCAGAGCCTTTTGCAATTCCAAATCGCGCAACTGCTCCGCTTTTTGGCGATAGGCTTTTACCGTCTCTACCGCATTGAGTGCGCGCTGCTGACGCAAAAATAATTCCACTCCCTCGTTGATAATATCTTCCGCTTGATCAGCTGCCGCCACACGGGATTTTTTGTTTTCATCAATCACCGCGTGCAAATCATCCACGGTGTAGAGATACACATCATCCAGCTCGCCCACCTGCTCCTCGATATCGCGCGGCACGGCAATATCGAGCATAAACATGGGTTTGTGTTTGCGTTTTTTCAGTGCTGATTCCACCGCACCTTTACCCAATAGAGGCAATTGGCTGGCGGTGGAGGAAATCACTATGTCAGCGCGATGCAAATACTCGGGAATATCAGCGAGCAAAATCGCCTCGCCATGAAACTCCCGCGCCAGGCGCTGGGCGCGATCCAGAGTGCGGTTGGCGACAATGATGTGTTTGATGCCCTGCTCTGCGAGGTGGCGCGCTACCAACTCGATAGTTTCGCCAGCGCCGATCAACAGGGCAGTATCCTGTTTTAAATTGGAAAAAATCTGCTGCGCAAGGCTCACTGCCGCATAGGCAACAGATACGGGGTTTTCACCAATTGCCGTTTCCGTGCGCACCCGCTTGGCAATGTTAAACACCTGCTGGAAGGTGGCATGTAATTCCGCACCTAAGGTGCCCGCCTCTTTGGCAACGGCAAATGCTGATTTCATTTGGCCCAAAATTTGCGGCTCACCCAGCACCAGAGAGTCAAGCCCGCCCGCAACTTTCATCATATGGCGGACCGCTTCCTGATCCGCGTAGCAGTAATAGCTATTGGCCAGGTCAGCCGCATCTATCGCCGTGTGATTAACCAGCCACTGCTGGATTGCGCTGGCGTCTGACTCGCTGGTGGCGTAAATTTCAGTGCGATTGCAGGTGGACAGTATGGCCACCTCACTTAAGCCCGCCTGCGCACAGGCCTCCTGCATCGCCGACTGCAGGTTTTCCGGCGCAAAGGCCACCCGCTCGCGCAGGGCAAGAGGTGCGGTCGTGTGGTTAATACCAAAGGCTAACAGGGTCATTGGGGGCGCTAATAGTAATTTAGGGCGGTATTGTCGGGTTCGCCGCTTGGCGTGACAAGAGGCAAGCCGATAATCCCTGCATAAACACAGGCTAATTTGGATCCGCTACTCCCAATTTATCTCATTATCGAAATGCACCTTGAGGATTTGTTATGCGCCAGAACCCTTGCCCCACCATCATCGATATTGAAGCCTCGGGTTTTGGCAGCAACAGCTACCCCATAGAAATAGGCGCAATAAAGCCCAACGGCGACCGCTACTGCGCGCTGATCAAACCACTCGACGACTGGCAGCATTGGTCCGCGGATGCGGAAGCCGTACACGGCATCAGCCGTATCGCCCTGCGCACCCGCGGCAAGCCGGCCAGCGTGGTGTGCGCCGAACTCAACGCTTTTTTAGGTGAGGTGACCGCTTATAGCGATGCCTGGACACACGATAGCGCATGGTTAAACCGGCTGTTTTTTGCGGCGCACACCCAGATGCGATTTCATTTGAGCCCCATAGAAATGATCGCCAGCGAAGCCCAGCTATTACTTTGGGATGCCACAAAAAAACAACTCGCCACTGAACATGAGTCGCGCCGCCACCGCGCAAGCCTGGATGCCTACTTGATCCAACAGACCTATTTACGCACACGCACTATCCTGCAGGCACAACCGCATCTCGCCCAGCGCCGCGGGCTGCTCTAAATTAATAGTCTCATTTCGCCCTACGCAGGCATTAACGATTAATGACAACTGTCCCCTTTTTATAAGCTAGTCGCCCGTTTATCATGGCAAGCCGCGCCGCCGTTTGCGCTTTCCATTCCTGTTACTGGTCGAGCATGATCAAACACCGCCCCCTGATATTGTCGAGCATCACCCTCTACTGGGTGCTCAGCGGCTGCAGCCTACAAGCTAGCCGCAGCGCCGCGGCAGTGGAGCAAACACCGGAATCAGCGCCGGCGGCTACCGAAGTCAGGGTGCAAATCCCCGCCCGTCCATTTCCGACAGAAACCCTTTATTCACTGCTTGCCGCCGAAATTGCTGGCAGTCGCGCCCAGTACGACCTGGCGCTGGGCAACTATGTGCAACAGGCGCGGGAAACACGCGACCCACAAGTCGCCGAGCGCGCCACACTCATCGCGCGCTACCTGAACGATTACAACACCGCTCTGGAGATGGCCAAACTCTGGACCAATGCCGCACCACACAATCAGGATGCACTGGCCAATGCCTCGCTCGCACACTTGCAGCTTGGGCAATTGCGGGAAGCCTTTCATTATTCCGTGCTACTGCAAGACGAAGGCGGCGAACCGCTGTTTCAGAACATTGCGGCCAGTGCCGCCAGTATCGATGAGGCCGCCCGCAGTTTACTGCTGGAAGATTTTTCCCGACAGCTAGCGCGCCACCCGGAAGATGAACAGCTATTGGTGGGCAAGGGGATACTGCTGCAGCAAAGCAGTGATTATCACTCCGCCATGGAGCAGGCACACAAAACGCTCACCCTGCATCCCCGCAGCATTCCGGCAGCGATATTGGAAGCAAACCTGCTACATCAACTCAAGCGCGACAATGAAGCCATTGCCAAAATGGCCAGCCTGCTAGAGTTCTACCCGGAAAATACCAGCCTGCGGCAACAATACGCCCGTATCTTGACACATTACGATCTGGCACTTGCCCAGGAACAATTTGCGATTTTGAGTCAGCAGCAACCCGCCAATGGCGACATACTGCTCTCACTCGGCATCATTTCCCTGGAACGACAGGATCTGGAAACAGCACGCACCAGTTTTGAACAGTTATTGGATCGCGACCAACACACTGCCACTGCCAATTATTATCTGGGGCGCATGGCAGAGGCACGCAACGACCTGCAAGAGGCGATCATTCATTACCTGCAGGTAAATAATGGCAATGACTTCCTGTCCGCGACCTTGCAGCTGCTGGATATCTTTGTGCGCCAGAAGGATTTCCTCAGCGCCGAACAACATATGAATCGAGTGCGCCTGCGCTTCCCTGACCAGAGCGAAGCGCTCTATGTGCTGCACAGCCAAACGCTGGTCAAACACAATCATTTGCCGCAAGCGGAACAAGTGCTGAACGAAGGGCTCAGCAACTTCCCGACTAGCACCCGCCTTTTATTTGCACGCGCCATGCTCAACCATGAACGCCAACGCCTGACAGCAACCGAGCGCGACTTAAGGCAAATACTGAAACTCGACAAAGACAATGTCGCCGCGCTCAACTCCCTGGGCTACATACTGGCAGACCGCACCCAAAGGTTCGGCGAAGCCTATGAGTTGCTGGAAAAAGCACTGCGCTTGAAGCCCGATGATGCCGCCATTATTGACTCCATGGGCTGGCTACACTACCGCACCGGCAAATATCCCGATGCCCTTCACTACCTACGTCAAGCCTATGAAACAGCACCTAATGCTGAAATCGGCGCCCATTTGGGAGAGGTGCTCTGGGCCATTGGCGATCATGAGGAAGCCCGGCGGATTTGGCGCGAAGCCTTACAGCGCGAACCCGGCAACAAAACCATCCACGACACCATCACCCGCCTTAAGGCCGATCTATGATGCTGAGCCGCTGCTTGCTGCCATTGCTTCTCTTGCTGTTGATCTCCGGCTGCGCTCATCGCAGCACACTTACACCACCACCCGATTTGATTGCGCACCAACAACAACTACAAGCAATTAGCCAGTGGGAGCTAAGCGGCAAGCTAGGCATTCGTACCAACAACGATAGCGGCAGCGCCTCACTCAAATGGGCGCAGCAAGTTAGCAATTATCAAATTAATCTCAGCGGCCCACTCGGACAAAAGCGCATGATTATCACCGGCACACCGAATAAAGTGCGTCTGGAACAGTCAGGCAGTGAACCACTGGAGGCAAGAAGCGCCGAGGCGCTCATCAAAAAAGCAGCGGGCTGGACACTACCTGTAGCCCAACTAACCTACTGGGTGCGCGGCGTACCCGCGCCCAAACAACGAATCACCCACTTGCAACAGAATGCGACAGGACTGCTGGCGCAGCTTGAACAGGGTGGCTGGTCAATAGCCTACAGCCAGTACAAAAACTACCCGCTAGGGAATCAAACCTTCGCCCTACCCGGCAAAATCACCGCCGAACACAAAGATGTACGTCTGGTACTGGTGATTCGCGACTGGAAAATGACCCAATAAACAGCGCGACAAGCAACCACTGGAATCGATAAATGAGCAGCCTGACCCTGTTATCACCGGCCAAACTGAATCTGTTTTTGCATATCACCGGCCGTCGTAGCGATGGTTACCACAATCTGCAAACCTTGTTTCAGCTGCTCGACTACGGCGATGAAATGACCTTCTGTACACGTCAGGATGGTCAGATCAGCCTCAACCCGGAACTGCCTGGCGTAGATTTTGAGAACAATTTGATCATCAAAGCAGTGCGCAAACTGGAAACCTACAAACAACCAAGGGACGGAGTAGATATCCAGCTACTCAAGCGGCTGCCCATGGGAGGCGGTATTGGCGGGGGTAGCAGCAATGCGGCAACCACATTGGTGGCACTCAATCATTTGTGGGGCTGTGGGCTAAGCAAAAACCAACTGCAAACCCTGGGCTTGCAATTGGGGGCAGATGTCCCCGTATTTATTAATGCCCAAACCGCGTGGGCGGAAGGGGTCGGTGAAGCGCTGGAGCCTATCAAAATGCAGCCAAAATGGTTTTTGGTTGCACAACCTGATTGCCATGTATCCACTGCAGAAATTTTTTCACATAAAGATTTGACAAGAGATTCGCCCGCCATTAAAGTGGCGGCCTTCCTTGAGCGGGGCAGTAAAAATGACTGCGAAGCGCTAGTGAGAAGGCTCTATCCAGCAGTTGATAAAGCGCTCATTTTGCTGCAGAAATTTGATTGCAACGCGAGAATGACGGGAACTGGAGCATGCGTTTTCGCAAGTTTCGATTTAGCAGAACAAGCACAGCAAGTGCAGGCTAATTTGCCAAAAGATCTGCCCAGTTTTATAGCGCAAGGTACTAACCATTCGCCGTTATACAAGCTGCTACCGTCAGACTAATCAAGCACAACAGGGGCGTCGCCAAGTGGTAAGGCAGCGGGTTTTGATCCCGCCATTCGTAGGTTCGAGTCCTTCCGCCCCTGCCATCTATTTTTCAGTATGATCAATCAATTTCCCGTCTTATTTATTCTTTTCCAGCTGCTTTATCAGCAGGCTTTTCCTAGGGTAAAAAAACCTGCTTTGCAGAAACAGTGCTCCAAGAGTTTCAAATTCAGGCTTCCAGCATCACCCCAGCAATCACCAAAAGGTATCTGACGTGACTGACTTAATGGTCTTTACCGGCAACGCAAACCCCGATCTCGCCAAAAAAATTGTCGACCATCTGGGCATGCCCTTGGGCAATGTATCTGTCTCTCAATTCTCTGATGGTGAAATTGCGGTAGAACTGCACGATAACGTGCGCGGTCGCGATGTGTTTGTGGTGCAGCCAACCTGCGCTCCTACCAATGACAATCTGATGGAGCTGATTGTGATGGTAGATGCGCTGCGTCGCGCCTCCGCTGGCCGCATCACGGCGGTAGTACCTTATTTTGGTTACGCTCGTCAGGATCGCCGCGTGCGCTCTGCGCGCGTACCTATTACTGCCAAAGTCGTAGCAGACATGATGGTAGGCGTGGGCGTTGACCGCGTGCTCACTGTTGACCTGCACGCCGAGCAAATCCAGGGCTTTTTTGATGTTCCAGTAGATAACGTCTACGGCTCGCCCGTGCTGCTGGAAGATATTGAACAGCAAAAATTTGAAGACTTGATTGTGGTATCCCCCGATATAGGTGGCGTAGTGCGCGCCCGCGCGGTGGCCAAACAATTGGGCATAGATCTATCAATCATCGACAAGCGCCGCCCACGCGCCAACGTTGCCGAAGTTATGCATATTATTGGCGAAGTGGAAGGCCGCACCTGCCTGTTGGTGGATGACATTATCGATACCGCCGGCACTCTGTGTAGCGCCGCCAAGGCATTAAAAGCCCAAGGCGCCAAGAAAGTTATCGCCTACTGTACCCACCCGGTGCTGTCTGGCAAGGCAATCGACAACATTAACAACTCCGAACTGGATCAGTTGGTAGTGACCGACTCAATTCCACTGAGCGAGGCCGCCAAAAACTGCCCGCGCATTCGCAGTTTGACCCTGTCAAAAATGCTCGCTGAAGCGGTGCGCCGCTTGAGTAATGAAGAATCCCTGAGCGCCATGTTCCGCTAACCATTCAAGGTTAGCCGCTGGCAATCCGGTAAACCGCCACACAATATTCTGTTGTGTGGTCACTGAAACCCGGTAGATTCTGGTCGCGGATCTACACGGATAATTGAGGACGATAAAATGTCTGAAGACTTTAAATTAGATGCAACTGCCCGTAACGACTTGGGGAAAGGTGCGAGCCGCCGCCTGCGTCGTTTGGCTGCCCAAGTTCCTGCTGTTATTTACGGCGGCAACGTAGCACCTGTTAGCGTTTCTGTTTCTGCCAATGAGCTGATGAAGCACTTGGAACACGAAGCTTTCTACTCTCACATCATCAGCCTGAACGTTGATGGCACCGCACAAGATGTGATTCTGAAAGACGTACAACGTCACCCATCCAAGCCTGTAGTTCTGCACCTGGACTTCCTGCGCATTGACAAGTCAACCAAGGTACACACTCACGTGCCTCTGCACTTCATCAATGAAGCGACCTCCAAGGGCGTAAAAATCCAGGGCGGTAAAGTAGTTCACAACCTGACTCAATTGGACGTTGTGTGCTTCCCGCACCAATTGCCAGAGTTCATTGAAGTGGATCTGGCCAACGTTGAAGTGGGCACCATTCTGCACATCTCTGACCTGAAATTGCCGAGCGGTGTTGTTTCTACCGATTTGCAAAAGGGCGCAGACCACGACCTGGCCGTTGTAACCATCCAAAAGCCAAAAGGTGGAGCAGAAGGCGAAGAAGCTTAATCGCTTTTTCTTCCCTGCTGAAAAGGCTGGATCTTCGGATCCGGCCTTTTTTTTGCCTGCTGTTAGGGCGACAATGCGCGCCCCGAGCGCTACCGCGCAGGTTAATTTTTACTCATCAGCGCCAGCTGCAGAGGTTCACCATGAGCAACCCAATTCAATTAATCGTCGGCTTGGGCAACCCCGGCGGCGAGTACGACCGCACCCGCCACAATGCCGGGCAGGATTTTGTCATCGAGCTGGCGCGCAAACTAGGCACCAGCCTGAGCACCGACAGCAAATACTTTGGTTTAACCGCCAAGGTAAATTATCAGGGGCGAGATTTGCGCTTACTGGTTCCCACCACCTATATGAACCGCAGCGGGCAAGCGGTGGGCGCACTGGCAAACTTTTTCAAGATCGAACCTGCGGCAATCCTGGTCGCCCACGATGAGCTGGACTTGGCACCCGGCGTGGCACGCTTTAAACAGGGCGGTGGCCACGGCGGTCACAATGGCTTGCGCGATATTATCGCCGCGCTTGGCAACAACCAGAATTTCCCACGCCTGCGTCTGGGCATTGGTCACCCGGGTGTGGCCGCGCAAGTTGCCAATTTTGTGTTAAAACGCGCGCCCGCCGCGGAACAGGAATTGATTGATGAGGCGATCACCCGGGCGATTAACTGCCTGCCTGACGCCATCAGCGGTGACTGGAACACGGCGATGAAAGCGCTGCATACCGACCCTAAAAAAGCAGAAAACAAAAAATCGCCCGAACCAAATACCGCGCCGGAAAAAAGCTGACCTGCTTCTGGCCGGCACGAGCCTGTTTATGGCAAGCGCAAGCCTATATAATCGCGCACTTTTCACGCAGCACTTTGCTACTTCTTCTCGAATTGACTTTGGATACACACCATGGGTTTTAACTGCGGCATCGTCGGCCTGCCCAACGTCGGCAAATCAACTCTGTTTAATGCACTGACCAACGCTGGTATCAGTGCGGAAAACTTCCCTTTCTGCACCATCGAGCCCAATGCCGGTATCGTGGTGGTGCCGGATCCGCGTTTGGATACCCTTGCCGAAATAGTAAAGCCCGAGCGCATAGTGCCAACCACTATGGAGTTTGTGGATATTGCCGGTCTGGTTGCCGGCGCCTCCAAGGGCGAAGGTCTGGGCAATAAATTCCTCGCCAATATCCGCGAAACCGATGCCATTGCCCACGTGGTGCGCTGCTTCGACGACGACAACGTGATCCATGTGGCCAACGGGGTCAATCCGGCGGCAGACATTGAAGTGATCAACACCGAATTGGCATTGGCCGATTTGGAAGCCGTGGACAAAGCCATCAACCGCTACGCCAAATCCGCCAAGGGCGGCGACAAACACGCCATCGCTATCAAAGCCCTGCTGGAGAAAATCCAACCACATCTGGATCAAGCCAAACCCCTGCGCTCCTTCGGTTTGGATAAAGACGAAGTGGCGATGCTAAAAGAGATCAACCTGCTGACCCTGAAACCCACCATGTACATTGCCAATGTGGCGGAAGACGGTTTTGAAAATAACCCGCATTTGGATGTAGTACGTAAAATCGCGGCGGAAGAAAAATCCGTTGTGGTGCCTATTTGCAACAAACTGGAAGCCGACATAGCCGAACTGGAAGGCGCTGACAAAAAAGAGTTTCTGGATGAAATGGGTATGGACGAACCCGGTTTGAACCGTGTGATTCGCGCCGGTTACCAACTGCTTGGCCTGCACACCTATTTCACTGCCGGCGTAAAAGAAGTGCGCGCCTGGACTATTCCCATTGGCGCCACGGCACCACAGGCTGCCGGTGTGATTCACACTGATTTTGAAAAGGGTTTTATCCGCGCCGAAACCATCGCCTATGATGACTTTGTGCAATACAAAGGTGAGCAAGGCGCCAAAACCGCCGGTAAATCCCGCAAAGAAGGCAAAGAGTACGTGGTGAAAGACGGCGATGTATTGCACTTCCTTTTCAACGTCTAAATAGCTGGCGAATGTGCTTAACCACAAGTGTTAACCACATGCCTCAAAAAAGCCGGACATGAAAAATGGTCCGGCTTTTTTATGGGAAATATTTTAAGCCTCACTCGCGGTATAGTTTTAACACCGAACCCAGCGGGCAGACCGCAATACAGGTTTCCCGCTCGTAAAAGCCCTCGCACAAAATGCATTGTGCATTATCAATTTGATAATGCACTTGCCCCATGCTGATGGCCTCGCTTGGGCATTCAGGCACACACATATCGCAATTAATGCAGCTCTCATCAATCCAGACGCTGTAAGCGCGTGCCGCAGTATTCGATTTGCCCATGCGGGATTCATTGGATTTACCTGCGCTCATGTCACTGGCCGTCTTTAATCAACATAGCCGTCAACAGCAGCTGTTGATCCAGTGCCTGCAGATTTCCCTCAGCTCCTGCGGGCACATCGATCCGCACAATATGCCCTGAACCCGGCGCTACGCTGATGGGCTGGCCTTGCAGGTGATAAATATTTTCCAAAGTGAAATTAATATTGCCCACCGGCGTCATCAGCACGCAGACATCGCCCAGGCTGAAACGATTTTTTACATCGATAATCAATTGGCCTGAGTCAGTGCGATCAATCACCTCGCCCACCACCTGCTGCAAACCCACACTAAAATTGCGCTCATAATTTTGCAGGCTTTGCTGCTGGTGGCGACGCAAAAAACCCTCGGTATAACCGCGATTGGCCATGCCCTCCAATTCACGCAGCAAATTATTATCAAAGGGTCTGCCGGCGACAGCATCATCTATAGCGCGACGATAAACCTGTGCGGTGCGCCCGACGTAATAAGGTGATTTGGTGCGGCCCTCAATTTTGAGTGAGTCCACACCAATCGCTGCAAGTTTTTCCACCAGGGCTACCGCGCGCAAATCCTTGGAGTTAAATAAATAACTGCCGTGTTCATCTTCCTCCAATAAATATTGCGCCTGCGGATCATCTGCCGCCGTCACCGCCAGGGTTTTGTAAGCGTTATTAGGGCCGCAGCCAGACGCTTGTTGCGCACCGGAAGATGTGTCGCAGACACCATAAGACCAGCGGCACGCGTTAGTGCAAGCGCCCTGGTTGGGGTCGCGTTTATCCATGTAATTGGAAATCAAGCAGCGACCGGAATAGGCCATACACAAGGCACCGTGTACAAAAACCTCTAACTCCATTTCCGGACAGCGCTGTTTGATTTCGGCAATTTCATTCAGGCCCAACTCGCGCGATAAAATAATCCGGCTAATGCCCTGCGCCTGCCAGAATTTTACCGCTGCCCAATTCATGGTATTGGCTTGCACCGACAAGTGCAGCGGCATCTCGGGAAAGGCTTCGCGTAATAAAAAAATGACGCCCGGATCAGCAACAATCAGGGCGTCAGGTTTTAAGGCCACAACCGGCGCAATATTTTTTATCAAATCCTGAATTTTTGCGTTGTGCGGCATCAGGTTTACCACCACATAAAAACGCTTGTGTTGGCGCCGCGCTTCGGCAATACCGATAGCCAAATTTTCAAAGGAAAATTCGTTATTGCGCACGCGCAAACTGTAGCGCGGCAAGCCGGCATAAATAGCATCAGCGCCATAGGCAAACGCAGTGCGCATGGCTTTCAAACTGCCGGCGGGCGATAACAGTTCTGGCTGCTTCAACGGGTTGCTAGTGGAGTTAGACAGAGGCAAATTCATACAAAGTCCTGCGCGGAATACCTACGGCTTTACCCGCCGTAAAAAAGGCGCAGAGGCTAAAAGATTTTTAGCCCGCACTTTTTGACTTAACGCAAACCTGCATGAACTTTTTATGCGAGGAATTAACAAGCAAATACGAAAAAACGCAAACTAGCGGATAAATTCATCAAACGGAATGACCGATACCACCTCGCCCGCCGCAACACTGCCACGCTCTGCCTCAAGGCAGATATAACAATTTGCCTTGGCCATACTGCTGAGCACACCAGAGCTTTGCGAACCCGCGCTGTAGACCCGATTCTCACCCTGCCCAGTGCACAAAATACCGCGTTGGAAATCCATGCGTCCCGGCTGCTTTTTTAAGGCTTGCCCCGCCACCGCAGCCAAGGGCGATGCGGCAACCAGCGTTTCTCCGGCCAAATAACGCAGGGCGGGTACGACTAACTGGTGATAGGTCACCGCCGTAGATACCGGGTTGCCCGGCAAGCCAAAAAACCAGCCCTTGCCCAAGTGACCAAACGCAAAAGGTTTGCCGGGTTTCATGGCGATTTTCCAAAAATCAACTTGCCCCAATTCTTCCAGAACATGTTTGGTGTAGTCAGCATCACCCACCGACACACCGCCAGTGGATATCACCACATCCGCCCATTGGCTGGCCTGCAAAAAAGCTGTACGCAAGGCCGCCATATCATCCGCAATAATTCCTAAATCATTTAACTCGACATTCAAGCGCTGCAACAAGGCCGCCAATAGCGGGCGATTGGAGTCATATATTTTTCCGATTTGCGGCGCCGCTGTTGGTGGCAACAATTCATCGCCAGTTGTTAACAAGGCAACGCGCACACGGCGATACACCTTGACCCGCGCCACACCGATAGACGCGAGCAGGCCTATATCCAATGCATTAATCCGCTGGCCGCGAGGCAGCAACTCACTACCTTGCGATATATCATCGCCAGCACGACGAATGTTATCGCCCGCCATGACCGTGGCATGCAATTGAATGCTATCGCCAGTGCGCACAACATTTTCCTGCATGATCACCGCATCGGCGCCCGGGGGAATAACCGCACCGGTCATAATGCGCACCGCTTGCAATACCCCCAATGCAGCACCATCCCCGGGGGCAAAAGGGTGCCCTGCGAGAGATTGGCCAATTACCTCAAACCTTGCGCCAGCAGCAGTATCTGCGGCACGCAGCGCGTAGCCGTCCATCGCGGAATTATCACTCGCCGGAACATTAATCGCGGCACACACAGGTTCGGCCAATACACAATCCAGAGCTTCCGCCAGATCTACCCATTGTGTTTGCTGCAGTGGGACCAATTGTGCGTAGATTCGCTGCATAGCCTCTGCTACCGGCAGCAAACCGGGTGATGAACAAAAATCCATTCGCTTATTTCTCTCAACTTTGTTTCAAAATATTGGAAAATAGCCGCGCCGATTTTTTGCCAGCGCAATTCAGGCCCACACAATAACACTGCCATTTTAATCACAGGAAAAAACCTTTCATGCGCTCCAACACCCGCTCATGGTTTGCCGCACTGCTGTGTATGCCACTGGTTGCAATCAACGGTCTGGCCCAGGCTCAAGCCCTGGCGCCCCGATCCAACGCCGTGCCCAAACCTATCGAGGAGGTGATCCAGATTGTGAATCACCACTGCGGCGCCTGCCACAAGGTGCCACCGCCCAATATTTTGCCCAAAAAAAATTGGCCGGGAGTAGTGCAAACCATGGCGGACTTATCCCACAAAATGATGGGCAAGGTTTTTATCAGCGAAGAGCACCTGCACGATATCAAAGCCTATTACTACGGCAGCAGCCCAACGGAATTACCGCGCCTGCCCTATTTGCCGGCGAGCAAATCGCCCGTGGCATTTCAGGTGCGCGAACTGGGCGCAGGCTCCAGTAAACCACTCGCGGTGGATATCGCGCCGGGGCTTTCCGGCACCGCCACTGATTTTTTACTGGCCGATGCCGAACAAAAAAAATTGCTGCAGCTAGTTCGCAAGGGCGATCAATGGCAGGAAAAAACTCTCGCCCGCGCCGAGGTGCCGGTTAATACCCAAGTGGTAGATATAGATGCCGATGGCGACAAGGATATTTTGTTGGCCGACCTGGGCATGCTGCCACCCGCAAGCGATAAAGTTGGCAAGGTTTATTTATTGCGTCAGCAACAAGCGGGGCAATTTACCCAGGAATTATTGATTGGCGATTTAGGGCGCGTGACCGATGCACAAGCCGCCGATCTGGATGGCGATGGCGACCTGGATATCGCCATCGCCGTATTTGGCGGCAACAACCAAGGCGAAATTATCTGGCTGGAAAATCGCGCCGGGCAATATCACCGGCAGCAACTGCTCGCTGTCGCCGGCGCACTTAATATCACCCCGACCGATCTCAATGGCGATGGCCTCATCGATTTGGTAGCTCTGATTGCACAAGAGCATGAAATGATTGTCGGTTTTATTAATCGCGGTGCCGGCCAATTTGAAAGAGATGTACTCGCACGCGCGCCACACCCCATGTTTGGCTCCACCTCAATGACCTTGGTGGACATGGATAAAGATGGCGATGTGGACATTGTTTTCACCAACGGCGATGCATTTGATTTGCAAACCGAACCCAAACCCTACCACGGTGTGCAATGGCTGGAAAACCGCGGCAAATTGCAATTCCAATTTCACGATATAGGGCGCTTTTACGGCGCTGCCCATGTTGTTGCCGGCGATATGGATGGCGATGGTGATGTGGATATAGTCGCGAGTAGCTGGGTAAATTTTTGGCGCGACCCCAACCGCCAAACACTGGTGTGGTATGAAAATAACGGCCGTCACCAATTTACCGCTCACCCCATGGCCAACCAACCGGCCGGATTGGTTTCCCTGCAATTGGTAGATGTCACTGGCGATGGCCGACTGGATATAGTTGCCGCTGCGTTCCGCATGGATTTATTGCTGGATGATTTAGGATTTAACAGCCCTCCCGAAGTTCGCCCCGACCCGGCAACCACCGCCAAACAAAATGCGCGCGTTCTGGTATTTGAAAATAAAGCGGCGGCCAAATAACGCCTACATACAAAATGATTCTTGCGCTGGCCAGAGCACTAGCGCTGCGCAAGAATCAATTCATAAATCAGGCCGATCCAGCCATGTATCAGGGAAAAATGGCAAAAGTAGGCTTCTGGTGTTTGAAGTAGTAATGGATATATAAGTTATATTGAACTGTTACCTTTGATGGTGCCGCTATATCTAACCTGCTTCACACCAGTGCACTGATAAAACCGATAAAATCAATTCGCAACAACCCACAATTAATCACGATCAATCATAGGAGGTAAATTCAACAGAACTTATTCAAAAAATTTAACCTGGCAATCAATTAACTTATCAAAACCCAACTCCAAGGAAAGAAAATGAAAACAATACTGCCTGTACTAACAGCATTATCCCTTTGTTTATTCGGTTGCAAAGGTGAAAGCGATTCACCCGAAAAAGCCATTAAAAGTTATCAATTCCAATGGGCCAGCTTTGAGCAATATAAAGTTAAAAATCTCATTAATGAAAAACTTGTCGCTAAAGCAAAATTTCCTGATGAACTCAATTTTGATGAGAATGAGTTTTATCGTAAAAAAAACAATCTACAAAAAACTATACTTCAGCTAGAGAAAGCTGGAAAAGAAAAATGCGATAAAAAACTTCTTCCTGAAGATGCTAACGATTCGCTTCCAAGGCAGATAAGAAATATGGCCGGCGGCGCAATAATCACCGATCCCGACTGGGATAAGTATCATGCGATAAGGTCTAGCAAGGAATATATGGACTGCGTTTCTAACGAACGTAACAGCAAAGAAATACTCGATCTCCGAGCATCTCTCGATAAAGAAGAGGCTCTTAAAACAAAGAGAGCGAATTATATCGAAAAAGTGAAGCAAAACTCCGATTATGTTTTGCGCAAACTAGTTGCAGGATATGCAGAAGCCAATCAATTGGATCTTGTAATTTTAAGACAAACCGATTCGGTAATTTATAATAAAAACGATGGGGTTCTCGATATAACCAATCAGCTTGAAGCCTATGTTGATGCAAACATCGATGCACTTGCAAACACACTAACCCAACCCTAATCACTATACCCCCTGCCATAATACTTATATGACAGGGGGAGCAATTCACTCCATCTTAAAAAACGTAGCGCGATAGTGCTGCAGTTCTGCAATTGAATCTTTAATATCATCCAACGCTAAATGCGCGCCGGATTTTTTTACGCCGGCGATAACATCTGGCCGCCAGCGGCGGGCGAGTTCTTTTACGGTGCTTACATCAAGGTTGCGGTAGTGGAAGTAATCCTCCAACTTGGGCATGCCGCGCACTAAAAAGCGACGGTCCTGGCAGATGGAGTTGCCGCAGATGGGGGATTTGCCTTTGGGAACCCATTGCTCCAGAAATTTAATGGTTTCCGCTTCGGCTTGTTCAATACTGATTTGGCTTTCGCGCACGCGTTGGGTCAGGCCGGATTTGCCGTGTTGGTTGGTGTTCCAGTCATCCATATTTAACATGATGCTGTCAGGCTGGTGGATGGCGAATACGGGGCCTTCGGCGAGGATGTTGAGGTCGGCGTCGGTGACTATGGTGGCGATTTCGATAATCACGTCGGCATCCGGGTTGAGTCCGGTCATTTCCAGATCGATCCAGATCAGGTTGTTTTCATTCAGCATGGGGTTTTCCTCGGCAACATAAGTTTTTACTGCGTAAATAAGGCACAATTGCGCGCAGCTTAAAGTAATTACCCAGTCTAGCAAACATCACCCACCTCTCTGAGCAAGATCATTAGCGCATGTCTAAACGCAAACTCACCCGCCGCCAGCAATGGCGTATCGACAAGATTCAGGAAGAACGCACCGCGCGTGTAGCCAAGCGCGACAAGCAGGCCGACGAGCAACTTAACGAGAGCGATTTGGGGCCGGAGCAGCTGGGGCTGATCATTACCCACTACGGCACTCAAGTCGTAGTGGAGGCCACCGAGGGCGAGCTGGCAGGGCAACACCAGCGCTGTCACTTCCGCAGCAACCTTGGCTCCCTGGTCACGGGCGATAGAGTGGTGTGGCGCACCGGCAACCCTATGGGTGTGGTGGTGGCGGTAATGCCGCGCGATTCTGCCCTGCAGCGCCCCGACCCGCATGGCGATATGAAAACCGTAGCCGCCAATATTGACCGCATTATGATTGTGGTCGCGCCCTACCCTGAGCCCCACGCGAATTTGATTGACCGCTATCTGGTCGCCGCCAATGCGATTGATATTGAGCCGGTGCTGGTGATTAACAAAATCGACCGCATTGATGACAGCACCCGCGAAAAGGTCACCTACTTGGAAAATACCTATCGCCAACTGGGTTACACCGTGCTGATGGTATCCACCAAAACCGATCACGGGCTGGATGAGCTGCGCGAGTATTTGAAGAATTACACCAGTGTGTTTGTAGGGCAATCGGGCGTGGGCAAGTCCTCGCTGGTGAATGCGCTCTTGCCGGAATCGAACTTACGCGTGGGTGATTTGTCGGAAAGACAGCAAGGTACACACACCACTACCAGTGCAACGCTGCTGCATTTCCCGGGCGGCGGCCACTTGATCGATTCCCCCGGGATTCGCGAATTTGGTTTGTGGCACATGGAGGAAGATGAGGTGCTGGAAGGGTTTATTGAATTCAAACCCTTTATTGGTCACTGCAAATTCCGCGATTGCTCACACCGCCACGAACCCGGCTGTGCGATTTTAAAAGCGCTGGAAGATGGCACGATCAGTGCAACCCGTATGGATTCATACCGCTATATTTTGCGAACGCTCAACGAGAATTAATCGGCAACCCCACCCAACCCTCCCGGCTACGTGCCCCGCTTAAAAGGGAGGGAGTTGAGGCTCCTCCCCCTGCCAAGAGGGAGATGGGCGCCCGGCTAGCGGAGGGGGTAACAGTAATTTTTCCAAAGGTATAAAAATATGGCCCTGCCCTTTGTCATTGAACCCACCCAACTCGCCGCGCTGCTGGCGCAACCCACCAGCAAACTGCTGGTGATTGATATGTGTGCCGAGCAAACTTACCTGCAGGGGCACATCGATGGTGCAGTGCATGTACCGCCACAGAAAATCCTTGCGGCCGAAGCGCCGTTTCCCGGCAAAATTGCCCCGGTAGAAAAACTCAATCGCCTGTTTTCGTTTCTGGGCTTGACACCCGACACCCATGTGGTGGTTTACGACGATGAAGGCGGTGGCTGGGCTGGTCGCATGATCTGGACCCTGGATGCCATAGGCCACAAACATTATTCCTATCTGAATGGCGGTTTACACGCCTGGATCGCTTCAGGCCAATCGCTCTCCACCGATGCACCGGTAGTGACCCCGAGCGATGTCAAAGTGAAAATTGACCCGCTAGTGGTGATTGAATTGACCGATGTACTGGGAGAGATGGATCGCGCCGATTTTGTGGTGTGGGATGCACGCAGCCCGGCGGAGTATCGCGGCGAGCGCATTACCGCGCAGAAAAACGGTCACATTCCCGGTGCGATCAACTGCGAATGGACCAATTTGATGGACCGCAGCAATGCACTGCGTATTCGCACCGACGCCCGTGAGTATCTGGCAAGCCTGGGACTGAGCGCCAACAAACGTATCATCACCCACTGCCAGAGCCACCATCGCTCAGGCTTTACCTATTTAGTGGGAAAGGCGCTGGGGCTGAATATCCGCGCCTATCACGGCTCCTGGGCGGAATGGGGCAACCACCCGACTACGCCAGTCGCGCAGCCAGAAGCGCAAGAGGCCTAAGCCTGCCCGGCAACGCCTCACCCTGTTAAAAAAGGGCGAGGCGTTTTAAGTACAACAATTGATTTAACGGCGCAGACGCACCAGTCCCAATCCCATCAAACCAAAACCAAATAACAGCAATACCGACGGCTCAGGCACTTCTGCCGGAGGCTGATCGCCGGGAAAACCCTGCACAGTTTGCAGGTTGCCGGAAATGCCCGCGCCCAAAAAACGCACCCCATCCAGATTCAAACCATCCCCCAACTGCATATAGGCATCAGGCGCTATGTAAGTGCCCTGCATACTGCCAGCGGCGACATTCACGTGACCGGCATTGAGCGCACCGTGCATGTTAAACAACAGGTTTTCTGCCTTGATGCCATCCAGAATAATGGCTGCACCGCCGCCCAACATAAACCCGAAGTAATCCACGTTAACGATAAACACATCCCCGGCATTGCCTTTCAAGGTCAGGCTGTGGCCCGCACTTAAATTCAATCCTGTGATGTTGAATACCGAGAGGTCACCCTGGCGATGAAAGGTCTGGGTGCTGTTGATATAACCGGCATTGGCGCCACCCAGAGCCTTGGCCGCCAGTGATGCCGCTTTGAGATCACTGTAGAGCGAATCCCAGAATGCAGCTCCCTGTTGGTTGGCGTCGCCCTGAATTGCCGCGCCGGGGTTTTGGTAGAGCGCGCCAAAATCGGCATTGCCATAAACAACCGCACCATGGGCCATGTTCAGGGTATTGCGCACCCCCACATTGCCGTGGATATAAGCCTCTGACCCCAGCTCCAAATTGCCGTACATGAGAGTACCGTGATGCACGCTGGTGCCCGTAGCCAGCAGGGTGTAATGACCCGCTTTGCCCAGGTCGATGGGCAGCGCGTAGCTATTGGCGGCCGCCAGCAAGCTGATGGCGATAGATTGGAAAATACGCTTGATCACATGAACACCTTAATCTTTAGTCAGGTCTCATGCCGTATTTATAATATTTGTATTTAAGAGAAATTGTTTTAATAAGTAGTGGCCATTACGGCGACACACTCAACAGCAATTTACACACCAAAAATAAAAACCTTTTCGCAAACAGTGATTTAAATCACACATCAAACGCCAACTCTTTCAGGAGTGTAAAACTACCCGACAACCGCCGATGCCTGCTGCAATGCTGTGCTAGTGTTGTTTAAAGCGGTGTCAATTCACTTGAATAAAAGTGATAGCGCGATGAATCGCCAACGTATGAGATAAGAAACGCCAATAAACGGGATAAGGCTATGAAGTTTCTGAAACCTGCAAGTGTGCAATCCGCCAAAAGCGCGCTGGGTACACCCTGGAAGGTGGCGATTATTGACGATGAAGAACAGATTCATGCGGTCACGCAACTGGTATTGAAAAACACCCGTATTGATGACCTGCCGCTGCAATTCCTGAATGCTTACAGCGCCGAAGAGGGTTTGCGCCTGTTTCAGGATCACCCGGATGTAGCCCTGGCATTTATCGATGTAATTATGGAAAGCGACGATGCCGGTTTGCAGCTGATCCATAAAATCCGCAACGAATTAGGCAATCACAGCACACGCATAGTATTACGCACCGGCCAGCCCGGCACGGCGCCGGAAGAAACCGTGATTCGCAGCTACGACATCAACGATTACAAAAGCAAAACCGAACTCACCGACACCAAATTAAAAACCTGCGTTTACTCGTCCATCCGCTCCTACCGCGACATCATCACCATCGAAAAAAGTAAACGCGGCATGCAAAAAGTAATTGCTGCCTCTGACTCGGTATTACGCAGCCAAACGCTCTACCAATTTGGCAATGCAATTTTGAATCACACAATCCAATTGCTGAATATCAAAACGGCAGAGATGTATTTAATCAGCCGTCACGTCGATTTATTTGGCGATGCAGAAGTGATGTTGCTCGCTGCCACCGGCGATGAGGTAAAACTCGATACCGAATGGAGCGCGGAGATAATGCCGGCCGATGTTAAAAAAATGATTGAACAAACATTGGCGCAGCAACAATCCTACAGCGACGAGAATATTTTTATCGGTTACTACCACACCAATAGCAGCACCGAGAGTGTGCTCTACACCCGCTTTCACGAAGCACACAACAGCCAGCAAGATGAAATATTAAAATTATTTGCCGCCAATATCACACTCATATTCCAAAACCTGCACAACCGCGAACACATTCAGGAAACCCAAAAAGAATTACTACTGGTATTGGGCGATGCGATTGAACAGCGCTCCAAAGAAACCGGTTCCCATGTGCGTCGCGTTGCACTTATGTGTGAACTGATAGCACTGAAACTGGGCCAGACAACTGAATACGCCGAGACACTTAAATATGCCTCACCCCTGCATGACATAGGCAAAATTGGTATTCCCGAAAGCATTCTGCACAAGCCCGGAAAACTCGATGCAGCCGAATGGGAAATTATGAAAACCCACGCGCAAATCGGTTACGAGCTGTTAAAAAATTCCACTCGCACCATTGCCAAAATGGGTGCGCGTATCGCCCTCAGCCACCACGAGCACTGGGACGGCAATGGCTATCCCAGCGGCTTGAAAGGTGAGGCTATTCCGCTGGAAGGGCGCATAGTAGCGCTGATTGATGTTATTGATGCACTGGGTTCCGAGCGCTCCTATAAAAAACCCTGGCAGGAAAATGACATCATCCAATATGTGCGCGAGCGCAGTGGCAAACAATTCGACCCACAAATCGCCGAGGCGGCGCTGGAACTGTTTGATCACTTCCGCGATATTCGCCGCAATTTTCCCGACTACCCATCACATTAATGACTATGCCAAAAAACCTGTACGACACACTTTTGGATGTTTCCAAATCCTCCATGATTGATGCGGGGGATATGCAAACAGCAGGCTTATTAATTCTCACGGCAGCAATTCATGGCCTGGGCATTCAGCGCGCGGGAATTTGGTTGCTTACCGAAGACAAACAAGCCATCTGCGGCAAGATGTTAATCGATGGCGACGATTGTAAATTGGACACCGATTTGTGCTTGGCGCGCCGCGACTTTCCCGATTATTTTGCCAGCCTGGATAGCGAGCGCGCGGTCGTCGCAAACGATGCACTCACCGACCCCAGCACCTGCGAATTTCGCGATGCTTATTTGATCCCTCACGGCATAAGCTCCATGCTCGATGCACCTATTCGTCACCACGGCATAATGCTTGGCATTATTTGCTGCGAACATCAGGGCGAGGCGCGCATCTGGACCAATGAAGAAATTGCTTTTGTAAGCGCGCTGGCCGACACCTACGGGCGCGCAGTGAGTGCCGCACAGCGCAATGAATACGAGCGCAAACTGCAAGAAATTAATAATCAACTTGAACAAAAAATTCAGGAGCGCACCGAGGGCTTGCAGCGCGCACTGGAAAATTTACACACAGCACAGGCCAAGTTAGTTGAAAGCGAAAAACTCGCTTCACTGGGGCGATTGGTCTCCAGCCTTGCCCACGAAATTAACACGCCACTCGGCATAGCCGTCACCTCATCCAGCCACTGCGCCAGTGAGTTAAAACGTGTGCAACAACTTTATCGCGATGAGCAATTAAATGAAGAGGAATTCGCGCAGTTTTTACAGGGAATGGACGACGGCCTGCAACTGATTAATCACAACCTTACCCGCGCTGCAGGTTTGGTGCGTGACTTTAAATTATCCGGTGCCATTCACATTGCCGACGATCAGGAAGTGTTTGATCTGCGCGCCTGCATCGAGCTGTCACTCAAGGGCTTGCAGCCACTGCTGCGCAAACACCACATCAGCTGCGAGTTATTGCCGGGGGCTGCCCAGGCGTTTAATGGCTATCCCGGCGCTATTGCGCAAATCATTACCAACCTGATTACCAACTCCATCCATCACGCTTTTGCTGCAACCGAACAAAAACAAATACAAATCGCACTGGAACCGCAGGAGGGGCACATCCATTTGATCTACCGCGACAATGGCTGTGGCGTACCCACTGACATTCGCGACAAAATTTTTGAACCTTTTTTTACCACCGCACGTCGCACCGGCGGCTCGGGGCTGGGCTTGTCGATTGTCTACAATCTGGTGACACAGAAATTGGGGGGAGAGATTGCACTGGCGGAGGATCAAGCAGCGGGGGCGGGGTTTTTGATTCGCCTGCCGCATCAGATCGCTACATGTTCGAATTAGAATTTGATTTTGAATAAAAAAGCCGGACAGTAGTCCAGCCAATCAATTTCAATATAATTTGCGTTAATGCCGATGCAAAGGCTCCCTCTAAATTACATTCAGCGATTATTTTTAAAAATTAACTCCTGACTAGCAAAAAAATTCTTCACTGAATCGGGAGCCGTATTATCAAACTCACCCAAACCCAACTCACGTCGTTTAGATAACATATTTTCGTAAATATCTTTCGCGCGCTGATTAACTACTAATTGCTCTTCCGATGAAAGGTTAATCTGATAAGTTTCCTTAAAAGTGCTTGCATCATTTATCTCGGGATATCGGTTACCACGAAGTGAAGCAGCGCCATATCTAGCCAAAACCTCTATGGCAGCTAAACGCTTTTCAGCGCCAGAACTATTGGGATCACCAAAAACACGCGCGTCGTGCATGAGCGCCAAATCCGCAAGGGCTTTTGATGAGCCGAGAATAGCCGCCATCCAAAGATACCCTTCTGCCGCAACAGGGCCGTATCCTTCCAACATGTAGTGATCTTTATCGAGGCAGATTTCAGCCAACCGATGCAACGCGCGAATATCACCATTATTCCCTAAGCTTCTGAGTGTATTTTCATCGTAGCTTTGATACTCCAGATCCGCGTCACCAAATAGCTCACCGTGCTGGGCAAACCACTTTTTCACTTCGGCTGTTTCTGCGGGTGTTCCCATAAATCCACGCAATTCCTCCACTCTTTTTTTGTCAGAGTACTGCTTAACAGTAGAATCAATAGATTGAAGAGGCGAGGATTGAGCAGGCTCGCGAGCCCCACTGGCAATTCCTCCTGTCAATTCACTGGGCGCAGTGCTGCCTGACACAAACCAATACATTCCACAGCCAATCGATAGCAGCGCAAGGCCAAGCAGTTTGAATTTAGGTGACTTCACGATAGTGTCCTTTTGTGGTTTCGCAATCGGATTATTTGCACTGATTTACATAGTTAATATTTAATGCAGACCGATTAGACGCACACTGCGCCATGTCTGCACCTTGTGTACGCGCATGGCCACTCACACAAGTACCGTTGGGACTAATAGTGTTCGAAGCAGAACCTGAGATGGGGCCATTGACACCACCTCCAACACTATTAGATGTACTCGGTGGACACAAAGCCGAGTTATCAGCATATTTTTCTTTGCATCAGTAACGCACTGTAAATAATTGTGTTCAATTTGCGCCTCTAGTAGCAAACACTCTTTTGAGGCAGAAATAGAAGCTACTGGTTGAGGTGCCTGTGCTTGAGGCGGTGATTGAGTGGCTTGAGGTGGAGGAGGAGATTGCGGCGACGGAGGGCAATAAGAAATATTCCAACCCTTTATTACACTCCTGGGCTCGCACTTCAGAGACTCATTCATGGAGCCGGTACAAACCAAATAGGTTTCAACTACTGGACTAGCAATACACCCCTGTGCTGCCACGGGTAAATGGAATAACCCTACTGTTAACCAAAGCAGGTACATCCAAATTCTTTGCTTTGTAATAGATAAAATTAGAGAACCAGTTTTTTTAATTTCCACTTCATACTCCTTTTAATGTAATCGGTTACCTAAACCATATGGCGGCATCCTACCCCCCCCACTAATAGAATCAACGCATCCATTTGCCCAATTTATTCGGCTTTTGAAATACATCACTGAATGATTACTGGGCACCAGTCCTGTACAGAAAATTATTACCTGCCTCCAGGCAGATCAGGTGAATACTTCTTTTGAGCCGTCTGGGTAATCACACAGTGGGGTCAACAACAGGCTAGTTTCGCTGGAACACCGTCTCCTATCCGCCTACAATTCCCCCCTTTGCCCAATCCGGTCATACACGACCAAGCCCCCCTGAAACTGGCCCTATGAGTTCATCGCTACTACCCGAACGCCCACTGCTGATTTCACCCTCGCTGGCCGCCACCATTGGGCTGGAGGAGGCTTGTATGCTGTCGATTCTGGGCGATATGGCCAATTACCTGCCGCTGCACCCGGCCAATAATCGCCAGTGGCTGGATATAGATGAAAGTTGGGTGAGCCGGTTTATGCCCTTTTGGACGGATTTTGATGTGCAGCGCATCAGCCGCAGCCTGAAAGACAAGGGGATTATTCTGCTAGCTTCCGCCCCTTATGTGGAAAGCCGCCGCCTGACTCTCGCCTTTGATGGCAGCAGTGCCACACTGCACACCGACGCCCAAACCGCGACGACGCCAACAACGCCCATAGCACCAGCAATTCATACAGGCGCAACCCTGATATCCCCCGCTTGGCAGCCGGACCAGGAATTGCTGCGCCAGATCGCCCAGTACAATATCCCGCTGGATTTTGTGCGCCTGCAGGTGCCCGAGTTTGTGACCTATTGGCGCGAGCGCGGCGAAGCCAACCATTCCTGGGGCGCCAAGTTTTTAAAAGATTTACTGCATAAGTGGCGCAACCACGAAACCCAGCTGGCCCGTTTGCAGCGCGAGGAACAGGAGCGCTCCAAGCGTGACCGGGATACCGAATTCCTGCAGCGCGATTTGGAAACACCCATGCACAGCCAGTGGCGCCCCAGTAAGGATGCGCTGGAAGTATTGGTGAAACACGCCAATATCAGCCTCGCGTTTGTGGAGGATTCCATTCCCGAGTTTGTGGTTTATTGGCAGGAGCGCGGCGATGTGGGCCGCACCTGGAACAGTAAATTTATCCAGCACGTAAAACGCCAGTGGCAGCGCTACCACTCGGCACTGGAGCACGACACCGAACCCAAGCGCATTCCCGAGAACTGGAGCCCCAGCCGGGATGTCTATGACGTGCTTAAACTGGCCAATATCGATTTAAAATTTGCCCAGCAGCAGGTGGCCGAATTTGTTTTATTCTGGCGCGACAGCAACCAGGTCTACGCCAGTTGGAATACCAAGTTTTTGCAACACGTGAAATACCACTGGGCCAAACAACATGCCCTGGCAACCGTTAATTCGCAGCAGGTTAATTCAAATGCAGGACAGCAATTCGCTCATCAACCAGGTCGCACACGCGATAGCAGCCTCGCACAGCAACTCAACGACCGCAGCTGGGCAAGCTGACCGACGCACTGAACAGGCGACACCGACGGATGCGCATATCGATGCCATCAATCAGGTATTTGCGCTGTTTCGCATCAACTATCACAACCAGTATTACGCGGCCTTTAAAGACAATGAACTGCTCAATCAAGCCCGCCGCCTGTGGTTGAATTCACTCGCCCAATTTGCGCCGGAGACGATTTTGCGCGGCGCACGCAAAGTGATTGAGGAGTCGGAATACCTGCCTACCCTCAACCGTATGATTCGCGCCTGTCAGGGTGACCCGGAGAAATTTGGCCTGCTGGATGCCCACGCCGCTTATGTGGAGGCTTGCCGTGCGCCCAGCCCCAAGGCCGCACACAACTGGAGCCACCCGGCGGTGTACCATGCCGGCTGCGCCAGCGACTGGTACTTTTTGATGACCAATGCCGAGAAGGTCGCCTTCCCGATTTTTGAGCGCCACTATTTAAAACTCTGCGAGCGTGTCATGAACGGCGCCGAGCTGCCCGCGCCCAATGTGCCGCTGCTGCCGGAAACACTGGAAACCCCGCTCAGCAAAGAGGAAAACCTCAAGCGCATGGAAGAACTGCGCAAACAACTCGATTTGTAATTTCTGTTTAACTTTTTATGTTTGGTAACCCCGGTTATGAATAAAAATGCTTCACAGTGGCTGCTAGGCCTGCTCCTCGTCGCTTTTCCTGTCGCCACACTGATCATGGTGTTGTGGATGATGTCGACGCCGATTTACCAGGTATTCGTCGATGAGGACGAACTCACCAGCAGCACCCTGCTACCCGACTTCGCGGCCATTGAACAAACTCCCGAGCGCAAAGAGCAATTCCTGGCGATGCTGCGCCCCTTGATCGATGAAAAAAATTCAAAATTATTGAAGTCGCGCGAGCGGCTGTTAAAAATCAAAAGTGAATGGGAAACCAGCCAAACAGTTACCGGTGTGAATAAGCGCAATCTGGAAAAACTGCGTGCAAAATTCCACGTAACTTACGAGACCTACCCCGAGGATGCGCGCGCTATTGAGATACTCCTGCTGCGCGTGGACATGATTCCGCCGGCGATGGTCTTGGCGCAGGCAGCTGTCGAGTCTGGCTGGGGCACGTCACGTTTTGCGGAAGAGGCGCACAATTTATTTGGCCACTGGTGTTACACCCCGGGCTGCGGTTTGGTGCCCAGTCGCCGTGCCGCCAATGCCAAACATGAAGTTAAGAAATTTAACAATGTCGAAGAATCGCTTACGGCATACTTCAACAACATAAACACCCACAACGCCTATCGCCCCTGGCGCCAGCTGCGCGCGCAGTTGCGCCACGACGAAGCGCAATTCACCGGCAGTGCAATGGTGGCGGAACTGGGTAAATATTCCAGTCGCGGTTCGAGTTACATCCATGAATTGCGCACCGTGATTCGCAGCAATAACCTCGAATAATCAAACCCACTCATCAGCAAGGATTTTCTATGCGTAAACGATTGGTTAGCTCCCTTTGCAGCCTCGCACTGGCCAGCAGTGCGGGCGCCTTTGCCCAAGGGCAATCCCAACAAAATAACGGCCTGCCGCTGGCCTACCACGTCTCTGGCCAAGCCACTTACACCCGCATCAAAGCCGCCGGGGAACACTTTTCTCCCAGCCTGTTTCAACTGCGCGCCGATGTAGAAGTCACCAACGGCATACTCGATGGTATAGGTCTGCAAGGCATGCTTGGCGTGCCCATGAGCGACGACAAAAAACACGGCATGACCATGGACATTAGCCAGCAGAGCGGCGCTTACATCACCCTTGCCAATCCGGATTATCAACCAGGCGATATACGTGTTGTGGTTCTACTGGGTTACACCTCCACTGAGTTGGAAACCCACTTACCCACCCTTGGCAACGCACAGAAAGATCGCTTTGGCGGATTCAGTTATGGCTTTTCCCTGCAAGATCGGGTTATGGAAGGCAAAAACTATTACTGGTCGCTGGATTGCGCCCGCTATTTCAAAGATGACAATTTACGTATTGATGGCTGCGGCCTGGGAGTTTCTTATGCGTTTTAAAGGATTGGCAGTTCCCCGCGCTCTGCTGTTGGGCGCAACTACACTGGGCCTGACGGCCTGTGGCGGCGGTGGCGATAGCGCCCGTGTAGCGCAAACCGTAGATGCCGGTAAAAACGGTATCGTCCGCGTTGAACTGGAGGACAACGAAGGCTACGCCCACTACCAAGGCCGGCTGCAGTTAAATCTGATTGGTCGCAACAGTGAAAATGTCGCCACCAACCTCAACAGCAAAGCCACGTGGAAATTAAGTGACGCCAGCTTGGGTAGCATCAACAACGGCTTGTTTACGCCCTCGGGAAAAGTTGGCGAATTGATCATAACCGTTGACTACGCGGGCCTGAGCGATACACAGAACGTGATAGTGTCCGATGCCAACCTGGTCAGCCTTACGGTAAACCCTGTTGCGGCGCCAATTGATGAATGCCAGAACGCCACCCTCACCGCCAATGCAGTATTTGATAATGGTTTAACCCTGGATTACGACCTGAATTGGGCGGTGACCGAAGGAGCCAGCCTTGCCAGTTTTAGCGATGTTAGCAGCGGCACACTAAGCACTAAAAATAGCGGTGCCGTCACTGTAGTGGTGAGTGCAAATAACAACGACGGTGAAAAAGTCAGCTCTACACCCGTCACCATTAATATTGCCGACTCACTGCGAAGCCTGACATTAACCTCCAACAAAGCGGCGGAGATGCGCGAAGGCGACTCGGCCACGGTGAGCATCAAAGGCACCTATGCCAACAACGCCTCGCTCGCTCTGCCTAACGCCAGCCTGACCGCCACCCCGAGCAGTTCGTTAACTATTGAGGGCACTAAAATTACCGCCAAAAACGGCACCTATGCCGGCACTGACGTAGAGCTTGTTGCCAGCTGTGGCGGCGAGAGCGACAGCCTGGATCTGGTGATATTGAAAAAAGAACTCAAATCTATCGAGATCAAAAACAGCAACGGCGGCACGGATAATCTCTCAGTAACTGAGGGCAGCAACCTGGAACTGAATGTCACTGCGACTTTTGCCGACAATGCAACGGACAGCAATTACGACTACAACCTCAACTGGTCGATTGTCGACTCCAAGTCAGACGATTTTGACGATGACCTGATTACCTTGGATCAAACCGGGAAATTGTCGGTGAGTTCAGATTTGGATCTCGCGCTGAATCAACAATTGCGGTTGGTCGTGCGCGCCGAAGTGCGCGATGAAGACAACCGCATTGCTACCAACGCCCAGGGCCAGCAATTGGTGGATGAAATTAATATTGTTGTACGCCCATAAATGAGTTGAGCAACAGCTCGACTTAAAAAGTGGTCATCAACAACTACGCCTTAAAAAAACGCGCCAATCAACGGCGCGTTTTTTGTTTCTTGCCTGAATTGCCAACCTGAGTTAGCGGATTTAATTGCCCGCCGGCAAGTCTATTGCAAAGGGCACAAATAATTCTTCGCTCTCGCTGGTGTATTCAATTTCAAAACGCGTTGGCACTTCGCTAATTTCCAGATTTAGCTGTGGCTCGCCAAAGATTGCAGAATATTGCGCCGGCTGGCTGACCAGCTTACCTGCTTCATTAAACGCCTTAAGACCCACAATTTCCTCATAATTCCCCTGCACACTAAACACCAGTCGCCCGGCTTTCCACTCAATTAATTCCACGCGGGATTTAGGCCCACCCCAAATCGGCCCCAGCGCAAACGGCAGGCTGGCAGTTTGCAAGTGGCGGGGCTGATAAAAGCGCAACTCGCCCTGTAACTTGCTAATCTTTTCCACCTGCACATCGGCCGCCCTGAATGAAAAATCAGCGCGCAACCAAGGTGTTTTTTCATCCGGTTGATAAACCCCATTAAAGGTCATTCCACCCTGCCGTTCAAAATACAGCGGCACCGTTTTGTTCACCGGAAATAGTTTGCCCTCGGCATCTGCCAGGTGTTGTATAAACAATTGTGCAACACCTATGTGGCCGTAAAGTGGCAGTGCCAAATCGGTGTAGGCTGCGCCTTCAATTGATAAACCAAAACTGTTGCTGCGCACATCATTAATCGCCAATTCCGCAGGTGCAGCGGTCACACGCGCCTTGGGGGGATAAAACGGAAATTCATTAATCACCGGCGCTTTGGCCAGCAACAACTGCTCAAAGGCTTTGTCGTCAAACCGCGGCGGAACTTCGCGCTCGCTGAAAAACGCTTTGGCCGGTGGCGCCAAGCGGGTCAATGCAAATTCATAACGCTGTTGTTCAAACCCACTGGCAACCATAATTTCTGCGGCTGCCACTGAACCTTTGATCTCCACACTGGCGGCTTTACCCGATCCAAAAAACATTCCCCTGCGCATAGCGCCACTGGTCGCCAGTACCTGGGTATTTGCATTCAAGGCATTCACTTGCAAAAGGCGATCAGTATCGCCGCTGTACTCAAAATCCAAACTGCTTGCCGCCGCTGATTTAAAGCGAACACGCACCCCATGCAGATCAACTGTTTTGCCAGCGAGCGGTGCCTGAATCACTTTTTTCTCTACCGCTGTGGGCAAACGGTAATCGATATAACCCCTTATCTGCGCAATCCGGGAAAAATTCACACCCGCTGGTAGCGAGAAAGTTTTTTCGCCGCTCAACACCTGGCCAGATACCAATTTGCCATCCTCAAATCGGCTACTCGAATAGGTGTGTGCAATTTCTTCAGCCGCACGTACATCGGCCTCGCCACAGGAACGCGGGGGTAAAAGTGAATTGCCTTGGACATCGGTAACATCAGTAATAACAAGCTCAGCAGGCACAGCTTCATCACCCAGGTTGGGCAGGCCATAGGCTTTTACGCCCAGCTTCATTTCTACCTTGCCGTCTTTGAGTGCGAGCGATTCCACGCCCACACCAAAAGGGCCGGCAACGGCTTTATAAACAGCATCCATGAATTCGTCTTGCGCAGAAAAAGTGCGCAGCTGTGCAATAGTGGCGGCGGTGAATACCGGCGGGCTGTCATTCAGCACTTCTTGCTGCACCAGATTGGCAGTGCCTTGATCTGAGGAAAAGCGAAAGAGCGAGGCAAACCAATTCGCCAGCTCATCTTTAATCTGGCGATCAAAACGCAGTGAGGCCTGCAGTTGATTACTGGAATAGTTGAGACTCAAGCGATCGTAGGTTGCAATTACATCCGGAAAATCCTGGGCTATTTCCTTGCGCGTTTCATCCAACCAATTTTTGGCCAATGCATGGCTATCGCGAATAAATTTGGTGTCATCGCTATTGATACTCACGCCAAGTTTTATACCTTGTGTAGCCAAGTCAGGTTCGGCATCCACGTAGACTTCACTGACAGGCTTCATGGCTAAGGCTGCTTTTGTCAGGGCATATTGCAGCATGCCTTGATTATCACCCTGCCAACGGGCGGGTGAAAAAATAGCGAGTGAAAATAATTTTCCCGCCAGGGATTCTTGCCAGTCGTTGGTATTTAAATTGGCAGGTGCATTGCCTTTTATACGCCCGATAATACGCATGACGGCGGCCGGCGAACCAAGAATCACCTGGCCCTGCTGAAGGTTTGCAAGCAGCGGTTCACCTTTTTCACAATTGTCGGGGTCGATGCGGGAAAACCAAATGCCCTGCTCATCTTCCTTATCAATACCGTAACGTGAATCTATCCAGTCTTTTATTTTTCCGGGGGCTAGAGTGCCGCGGATTAATAGCGCTGCTTCCACCTCACTGCCGGCATAAGCCAGAGCATAGATTTGTGCTACCTGCTGCGGCACATTCACGCCAGCGCGCTCAAGGCTTGCCCAAAAATCAGCATCCACACCGGGCAAGTTCTCCTGCAGCGCTGCACTGCTGGCAGCGCTGGAATCCAATCGCCGCAGAAGTTCCAAATCCATACGCGCGATAGCCAGTAAATTCGAATCGGCCAGTGCATTGAGCAAGGTTTTTTCTTCATCGCTCACCGACGATAGCAGCCAGCGATTCAGATAACCCTGTTGCCAGAGCAGCCCGACACTTGCGACCAGAAGCACCAGCAACAGCGCCAGACTTATTAAAACGTTTTTCCCGCGTTTATTATTTTGTGGTGCCTCGCGGGTTTTATCCTCCACAGGCACTTCGGCCTGCACCACCGCAACTGCCATTTCAGTTGCAGGCGATACTGCCTCTTGTTTTGCCTCCCTGCTTGGTTCGCGAGGAGCAACCAACACTTTTTGTGTTTCCGTTTCTTTTTGTATTTCTTTTTCTGTTTCTGCCTCGATAACTAATTGCGCACCGGCTTTGGCAAACGCGCTTTGCCATTTGGCTGCAAGGTCTGGTGTATCGACACGTTTAACCACCCGCGCACTACCGCTAAACAATATCTGCTCTATGCGCTCGGGAGATTGTTTTAATAGCTGGGATAAATTGGCAATGGTCTGTGCGCGCTCTGCGCCTGCCACCAAATCGCCACGAAAAATTAATTTATACACATTAATTCCTTAATTGAACCATCACGTTTATTGTTGTTATTTGAGTTGTTGTACCGCTTTTTTGAATAGCAGTTATTTGAATAGCTATTATTTAAATGGCTGTTATTGCAACAGGGTTATTTCTGGCTTATGTAAGAACTTAATCGCGATAAGTCCAGTTTCCCTGTTTATCGGTCGCCAGCCACTGCTGGGTGTACCAATAAAAACGGCCTTTTTCACCGGTGTATGCAGTGCAATTGTAACGGGTGCGGCCTGTCGCCAAGGGTGTTTTTGCCTGCGCCCAGAGCTGGTTGTTAATAATTTGCGTGGTGATCGCGCCCTGCCCCGTCGCAAAACAATTTATTTTTTTCAGCAGCGTCGGGTCATGAGGAGTCAGTACTAACCAAGGTTTTTCGCCCACACGCACAATCAGACTCTTGGTTTTCTGTTTGTCCTTATCAAAAAATTCAACGCTTTTCAGTGGCATGGCTTTGCTGTTGACCTTGAGAATAAAATCATCCAGGTCACTAAAACTGCCGCCAAAAGGAAAACGCGGCACCGACTGTAAATCGCCCTCGCTATACAACACGCCGGATTGCTGGCCAAAGGCGATATAGCCCATTTTTTTGGCGATACGCTGAACCTCATGGTCGTATTCACCAAAGGGATAAGCCATAACCTTGGGCGCAGAACCAATTTGCTCAATAATTTTTTGCTGCGCCTGATTAATATCTGCCGTGATACGCACGCGCCACTGTGCCAGAGTTTCATTTTTTTCACGGCGCGGCAAATGCGTATGGCTTCCGCTGTGATTGGCGATAGTCACACCGGCCCTGGCCATTTCGCGCAGCTGATCCCAGTTGACAAAGATTTTACCGGTGCCAACCGCATCGGTATTCACAAAAAAAGTAAAAGGCCAACCACGTTTTTGTAAACGCGGAAACGCCGAGTCGTAAACCGACACATAAGAATCATCAAAGGTAATGGCTACCGTTTTATCCGGCAGGGGTTCACCTTTGCGCAGCTTTTCGGTGAGCTCCAGCAGTGGCACCACGTTGAAATTATTCTTGGCCAAATAGTCCATTTGCGCATCAAAAGCCGCCGGGCTGATGCTGGTCGATTTGGGCGTTTTGTCGCTCACGTGATGATACAAGAGCACCACTGCTGCACTGGTGGGCAGCGCACAGGCGGCAATAAAACTGACAAGCACTACACGCAACAGATTCAACATCAGCTAACCTACTTAATCTTCTTGCACAAAACGTAACCCCACACCCGCTGGCTCCACGCGCACCACTTCCATTTCCAGAATCGGCGCATCATCCATCAGGCCCTGTACCTGCCCAATTAAATGCGTGCCTATGGGGGGAATGTGCTCCGGCTCCAGCACCACAAACACGCCACCATCGGAAATATCACGGGTTTTCACATACAACTCGCCAATGGAATCGTGCTGGATTTTAATGCGACAACTGAAATTGGTGCGCACATGACGACGCTGTTCTCTATCGGGCATAACCACTCCACTATTGTTTTTTTGTGTGATTGTTGCAGACAAAAATAAAGGCGGATGACCGCCTTTATCCCGTCTTTTATTTGTCGCTGACTTCGGCTTTATCCACTTTCTGGAAACCGCGCGGCAACTTATTACCACGGCGACCGCGCTCACCCTTGTAGTGTTCAAGGTCGGCCGTTTTTAAGGTGATAAAACGTTTGCCCGAATGCAAAGTGAGCAACTGCCCCGGGTGAATCACCGCCAGCGCCACCACAAACTCCTCGCGGCTTTGCACTTTCGCCGAGGGGATATTCATAATTTTATTGCCCTTGCCTTTGGCCAGCTCCGGCAATTCGGTGATGGGGAATACCAACAACCGACCGTCATTACTCACCGCAGCCAACTGCGCTTGCTCCGGAGCGTGAATTAATTGTGGCGGTAATACGTGTGCGCCCTCGGGCAAACTGAGCAGCGCTTTACCCGCTTTGTTTTTGCTGGCAAGGTCTTCCAGTTTGGCGACAAAACCATAACCGGCGTCCGAAGCGATTAATACACGCTGCTGCTCGGCGCCCATTAACGCACCTTCAAACGTTGCACCACTGGGTGGGCTGATACGGCCACTTAATGGCTCGCCCTGCCCGCGCGCCGACGGCAAGTTATGCGCTGCAACGGAATAACTGCGACCGGTGGAGTCGATTAATATCACCGGCTGGTTGCTCTTGCCTTGCACGGCAAATTTAAAACTGTCGCCGGCTTTGTAACTCAAGCCAGTCGGGTCTATATCGTGCCCCTTGGCGGCGCGAATCCAGCCCTTGTCAGAAATAACAACGGTAATCGCTTCGGCGCTCACTAACTCGGTTTCGCTCAGTGCCTGGGCTTCGGCGCGCTCGACGATGGGCGAACGACGATCATCGCCGAAGGCATCGGCAATTTGTATTAATTCTTTGCGCACCAGATTTTTTAATTTCACCGCCGAGTCCAGAATTTTTAACAGACCGTCGCGTTCTTTGATAAGCGCTTCCTGCTCTTCGCGGATTTTCATTTCTTCCAAACGCGCTAACTGGCGCAATTTGGTTTCCAAAATATATTCCGCTTGCATCTCAATTAAATTGAAACGCTCCATCAGCACCGGTTTGGGGTTTTCCTCTTCGCGAATAATACGAATCACTTCGTCCACGTTGAGGAACACAATCATCAACGCCGCGAGGCGCAGCAAGCGCTCTTCCACTTTTTCCAAGCGGTGTTGCAAACGGCGGCGCGTAGTGACGGTTCTGAAACTCAGCCACTCGCCTAAAATTTTAGCGAGGGATTTCACCGCCGGTTTGCCGTCGATACCGATCATGTTCATATTCACACGATAGGTGCGTTCAAGCTCGGTAGTGGCAAACAAGTGCTGCATGATCTGCTCCAGATCAACGCGATTGGAGCGCGGCACTATCACCAAACGGGTGGGGTTTTCGTGATCGGATTCATCGCGCAGGTCTGCCACCATCGGCAATTTTTTCGCCTGCATCTGGGCCGCGATCTGTTCCAGAATTTTAGCGCCGCTGACTTGGTGCGGTAGCGCGGTGATAATAATATCGCCCGACTCTTCATCTTTTTGCCAGACTGCACGCATACGCACACTGCCACGGCCGGTTTCGTACATTTTTAGCAATTCATCGCGCGGCGAAATAATTTCTGCCTCGGTGGGCATATCGGGGCCGAGAATGTGCTGGCACAAATCCGCCACTGTCGCTTGCGGGTTATCCAATAAATGTACGCAGGCATTTACCACTTCACGCAAATTGTGCGGCGGAATATCCGTCGCCATGCCCACGGCAATGCCGGTAGTGCCGTTTAATAACACGTTGGGTACGCGCGCGGGCAATACCACCGGCTCTTCGAGGGTGCCATCAAAGTTAGGCTGCCAATCCACTGTGCCTTGGCCCAATTCCTCCAACAAAACTTCGCTGTATTTGGTGAGGCGCGATTCGGTGTAACGCATCGCCGCGAAAGATTTGGGATCATCCGGCGAACCCCAGTTGCCCTGGCCATCAACCAATGTGTAGCGATAGGAAAATGGCTGCGCCATCAACACCATTGCCTCGTAAGAAGCCGAGTCGCCATGTGGGTGGAATTTACCAATCACATCGCCCACGGTGCGTGCGGATTTTTTATATTTGGCGCTGGCTTTTAACCCCAGCTCGCTCATGGCATACACGATACGGCGCTGCACGGGTTTAAGACCGTCGCCGATGTGTGGCAGGGCGCGATCAAGAATCACGTACATGGAATAATCGAGATAGGCTTTCTCGGTGTAATCTTTTAGCGCAATGCGCTCATCGGCTTCGGGCAGGGTAATGTCGTCTGTCATTGAAAATCCTGAAAATGCATAATTCAGTGAAAATACTTTTGCTAAAAACCAGCGCGATCTATTGTTAAATTCAAGCTGATTTTTCTGTCACTTTTTACTGTCACTTTTATTGTCACTCTGGTTGGCTTTTGCGGCCTTAGCGCTTTTTGGCTACCAGCGGAATAGAACCTTTCTCGTTCACGCGCAGCGCGGGCAACCAAGCGCTGAAATCCAATTTGGCGGAAAAATTATAATCAACATTTTCTTTCATACCATTGCGACCAAAATGTTCTATCAGCCGCACCAGCTGCAATACATTGGCGGTCACCACTACTTTTATAGGGGTTTCCTGATACGCAGTAAGCGTTGGCAACTCGTTGCTCACACCGCTTAATACATCAAAATTTTCTATACCTACCGTATAGGACATACCGCGCAGCGATAAATCGCGGTCGTTGGGGTTGGTCACTAATAAACTCACTTGTATTGGCTGCAACAAACCCTGTGCCTGCAATAATTGCAGCCCCGTCACCTTGACGGTTGGCTGTTCCAATTTGGGTTTCATCGCCGCACAGCCGCTGAGCAGAACACACAGCAGAAGTCCTAAAAAAGCGATGGACGAGCGGGTTGGCAGGATGCCGTAGGTGGGCAGTAAACGCATTGCAAGCTCCGTTTATCGGGTCAGTAGAAGAACAAAAATGTGAAAAGCCGCACCCGGGGATTAACAACGCTGTGGTCTAATTCCCGCGTTTTTTACAGTCTATTCGTCTTTGGCTTTGTCACAGTGGATAGCTACACTAGGCGCTTGTTATAGCCTTGTCGGGATACTGGTGCGACGGCACCCCATCGACCACGAAGGTCAGCCTATTCGTCAATAACGTATAACTGACTTTATCTTATGCTGCCTGCACCGCACAAATCTTTGCTTGATCCGGACGCTATTTTCGCCAGCCGCGAGATTCGTTTTCAGGGCCTTGGCGAATCGCAGTACACCCTGCTGATGCGTCTTTGCACTGATTTTAATCTCTCGGTATTGCAGCTACAGCGCAAACTATTTAGTCACTTGAGCCGCAAAACTGTACCCGGCGCGATGGAATTTGTATTGGCAACACGCGATGAAACAACCAACCAGTGGTACAGCCTCAGCCCCGGCCTTGCCGATTTAAAATCACTGGACGATTATGCCAAACGCCATGAGGTAGATATTTTGCACTTGCAATTATTTGGCGATGATATAGACCTGCAACAATTGAACGACGGCTTTTATTAAATGCCCGCCGGCACTGCATAAGCGCCGGCAGCGCCGGTTATCAGTCACTCATTTCCTGTTCAAATTCTTCCAACAAATCCAGCGGCTCCAGCTCTTCGCCTTCCAGATCCAGATTCCAGTTAACGCCCACCAGTAGCACATCTTCATGCATACCCGGCAGCCAATCCTCCAGAAATTCTTCCAGATCTATAGCGACCGCTTCGTAATCTTTCCAATCATCCTGACAGTGCGCACGGGCAAAACTTTCCTGCGACCAGAAGGGCATTACATCTATATCTTCGTGTTCATCAGAGCCGCTCAGCGCCCAACCCTGCGGGCCTTGCAACCCCCACACACAGCCCTGCTCCATGGCCTCTACAATAAAACGATCCAGGTTTTCAGCAGGGTCGTCCCCCAGGGGCTCAATAGAAATATTGTCACTCATAACGCAGACCTCTGGTGTTTATAAACTCAGCTGCGCGCCATTGGCTTTTAGCCAGGCGCGATCAGTCGCAAAACTCGGGCAAACACTGGCAACCAGCGCCCAAAAATCGCGGCTGTGATTCGGATGGCGCAGGTGGCAAACCTCGTGCGCGACAAGATAATCGACTATGTGTTCAGGTGCCAGCAGTATATTCCAGTTGTACTGGATAGCGCCGCGACTGGTGCAATGACCCCATTTGGAGCGGGTCGCTTTTACGCTGACCGCCGAACAAACCAAGCCCATCGATGCACAGAGCTGCGCGGTTTTAGCGCTGAGCAAACGCAAAGCTTGCTGCTGGTACCAACGCATCAATAATTGCTGGATTTGCTGCTCATCCGCCACGCGCGACCGGCTTGATAAAATCACATGCAGCTGATGATCAACACGCTGCACGGCTGCCTGCGCACCGCGCCCCAGCACCAAGGTCAGACACTCATCCATAAAACGCAGTTTACTGCCCTGTGCATAATTGGGCTCAACGGGCTCAGGCTGTTGCGCAAGGCGCTGTGTTTGCTCCGCGATTTTCTGTTTTACCCAAGCGGTTTTCTGCTGCAAAAAATCCAGCAAAATGGAGTCGGGCACTGCTATTGGTGCGCGAATAACCACCTGCGCGCGGCGAATTTCAATACTGATACTGCGCCGCCGCGCCGAGCGCGCGATAGTAAATTCAAAGCCGGGATTCCATCCATCACCGCGAGTCGGCCCTGCTTTTTTCAGACCAGAGAAGAGCACCATGAAATGCTTAACCGTATTTTTTATCAGCGACAAAGGGATTGGTTAAACGTTCATGTCCCAGGGTGGACATGGGGCCATGGCCGGGAATAAAACGCACTTCATCGCCCAGAGGCAATACGCGGGTGCGAATAGCATTGATCAGCTCGGCGTGATTGCCGCGCGGGAAATCGGTGCGACCGATAGAGCCTTTAAACAACACATCGCCCACCAGGGCCAGCTGCGCGCTGCGGCTGTAAAAAATCACATGACCAGGGGTGTGACCGGGGCAATGCAGTACCTCCAGCTCCTGTTTTCCGAGCATCACCTTATCGCCATGATTGAGCCATTGATCGGGGCTGAAACCAGCCACCGGTGTAAAACCCATCATTTGCGCCTGCTGGGGTAACAGGTCGATCCAGAATTGATCATCCAGGTGCGGGCCAATCACCGGCAGTTGCAACTGCGCCACCAATTCGGCAGTGCCGCCGATGTGATCCATATGGCCGTGGGTAAGCAGTATCTTGCGCAGCCTTACCCCCGTTGCAGCGACCGCTGCGAGGATGCGCGCCGTATCGCCCCCCGGATCAACCAGGGCAGCATCGCCAGTTTCATCGCACCACAGGAGGGTACAGTTTTGTTGGTAGTGGGTGACGGGAATTATCTGGTATTGCAGCAAGAGGCACCTCCTGATCAGGGGTGGACACCTTATCACAGCTTGACCTGGCCTGGCCCCCGGATGCGCGCGTGAGGCTGTCGCCGCTATCAGGCGAGTTTGTTACACTGCGCCGCCATTAGTACCAGACAATAATCACCCTGCCGGAGCAAAAAACGGCATGGGCGCACAGGACACTACCCGCAATGAATCCCAAACTGTTTATCGGCCTGCAATATTTAGTCCCCCAACATGCGCTTTCACGCGCAGCAGGTTGGCTGGCCAGCAGCGAAACCCCCTTCATTAAAAACACATTTATCAAATGGTTCGCCAAACGTTACAACGTGGATATGAGTTTGGCACAGCAGGAAAACCCGCTCGAATACCGCAGCTTTAACGACTTTTTCACCCGCGCACTCAAGCCTGATGCCCGCCCTCTGGACACCAATCCGCACAGCCTTGTGTGGCCTGCCGATGGCGCTGTGAGTCAGCTGGGAAAGATTGTGAATGGACGGATTTTCCAAGCCAAGGGACAGGATTACAGCGCAGCAGAATTACTCGGTGGCGATGAACAACTGGCTGCGGAATTTGCGGGCGGTGAGTTTGCGACAGTCTATTTGTCGCCGCGCGATTACCACCGAGTGCATATGCCCTATGGCGGCAAACTGCGCTGTATGGTGAGTGTTCCGGGCGAGTTATTCTCGGTAAATACCGTCACCGCTGAAAATGTGCCGCGCCTGTTTTCGCGCAACGAGCGGGTGGTGGCGATTTTTGATACCGATATAGGCCCTATGGCCCTGGTGCTGGTTGGCGCCATGATTGTGGCTGGTATAGAAACTGTATGGGACGGTGTGGTTGCGCCCTTCGCCAGCCGCGAAATTGCAACATCCCACTACCCATATCAAAACATCCAGCTGGAAAAAGGCGCGGAAATGGGCCGCTTTAAACTGGGCTCAACCGCGATTATCTTGTTTGCCAAAGATAAAATGCGCTGGGATAACCGCTACCAAGCCGGCACCCCTACCAAAATGGGCGAGGTGATGGGCACAGTAAACGTCTGAAACAACTGCAACGCTGACTGTGCAAGCTCTTACGCTCTGCCGGTCAGCGAAACACACGCTGGGCCCAAACCCCCAGCCCAGCCGCCACACTGCCAAAGTGATCGCCGTCCACTATGGGTGTAGCCTCACCCAATAGATTGTGCACCAGCTTGCGAATCAGCGGCGATTTGGCGCTGCCGCCAGTAATGTAAACCAGATCCGGAGTCGTACCTGCCTGCTGGCACACCTCGCTAATTAAATCCGCAATTTTTTGCAGTAATTTTGCACTCGACTCAGCATAGTCTTGCGCTGTGCATTGGGGCGCAAGCCCGAGCTCAATAAAATCGAGATCAAAACTGTGCTGTACTTGAGTGGAGAGCGCAATCTTGCCCAGCTCAGCCGCGCGCACCACCGCAAAATTGTGTTTACTATCGCGCATCCGCACAAACCGCTGCAGCAGCGGCAGCTCCAGGGTTTCGCGCTGCAAACGTGTCAGCAAATGCCCGGTATCGGCCTCATAAAATTCCATTTGTGCGCCCATGTCATTAATGGCCATAGCATTAACAAACGGCATCAGCGGCATGGGCAAACCGGTTTTTAAGGGCGACAACATACCAAAATGTGGCATCAATATTTTTTGCGCAAGCTGGATATCAAAATCATTACCGCCAATACGCTCGCCGGTATGCCCGAGGAAATCCCGGGCGCGCTCCAACTGCTGGATATGCTGCGGCCCCATCAGCACCAGAGAGCAATCTGTAGTACCACCACCGACATCCACTACCAGCACTTTTTTGTTTTCGCGCAGTCGTGTTTCAAAATCAAAACCTGCAGCCAGCGGCTCAAACAAAAATTCCACTTCACGCAAACCGATGCGTCGCGCAGCTGCCGCAAGAATTCGCTGCGCCTGGGCATTGCTCTCTTGCGCATTGATACCCTGAAAATTTACCGGGCGACCAATCACTACCTGGGTGATACTTTGCTGTAAATATTGCTCGGCGCGCTGTTTGACGTTGAGCATCATCGCAGCCACCAGATCTTCAAAAAAATCCACCGACTGGGGGCGCAAACCGCTCGCCCCCAAAAAGGACTTGGGCGATTTAATAAAATACCCCTCACCCGGCGCTGCTATGTATTGGTCTATAGCCTCAGCACCAAAAAATATTCCATCGCTCGCCTGATCTATGTCGTGTTCCAGCTTACCACTCCGGGACTGACTCAAGAGCGCGGCGCGGCTTTGCGCATAGCGGCGCTTCTCATCTTCACCATCAATTTGTGTTGCAACCAGCTCTGCAATAAATGCACGCTCCAACGCATAAAGCGCAGAGGGCACAAACGCCTCATCGCCATAAAGCGGAATCAACTGCACCGCCCCCTGATTGATAAAGGACATTGCGCAATTGGAGGTGCCGTAATCAAAACCCACAAACATTGGTTAACTCACTACTAAAAATAAAAAAGCCGCACACATGCAATCACGTGTGCGGCTGCGTAAACACAAAGGCGTTTACACAGTATCTGTCGCCGGAGCATAGGTAAATAATTGCTCAATCACATCCGGCACAAAAGGACGGCCACGTTCATTGAGCGAGGTGCCGGTAATCTTGGCGCTGAGCATTAATTTTTCGTCGCGTTTGCGATAAATGTTTTGCAAAAAATCAAACCGCACACGCGAGGACGGCTCTACTTTTACTGTCACATAAAACTCATCGCCACTGGCCAGCGGTAATTTGTAATCCAGCTCGGCGCGCACCACGACCAAATGAATTTTTTGTCGCGTCAACTCGGCAAAATCCACGCCCTTGGCGAGCAGATATTCGTGGCGCGCATGTTCCAAATAGTTTTGGTACACACTGTTATTCACTATGCCTTGCATGTCGCACTCATAGTCGCGCACTTTAAAATCGACACTAAATAATTCCTTATCCATTAGCTGTCTCACTTATTTCACAACTGACGCAAATACATCAAAGTAGGTGGGGAAGGTTTTGGCGGTACATTTCGGGTCGTTAATGCGCACCGGCACACCACCAAACGTGGCGAGCGAAAAACACATGGCCATACGGTGATCGTCATAGGTATCAATGGCCGCGTTCGGCGTTAATGTCTCCACCGGCGTAATACGCAACCAATCCTCACCCTCTTCCACAATCGCACCCAGTTTACGCAATTCAGTCGCCATGGCCGCAATACGGTCGGTCTCTTTTACCCGCCAGCTGGCGATATTGGTCAAGCGCGAGGGGCCATCACAAAACAGCGCGACGACCGCAAGGGTCATGGCGGCATCGGGAATGTGATTGAAATCGCGATCAAAGGCTTTTAGTGGCAGTGCAGGCGCCGAGGCTTCAATCCAGTTTTCTCCCTTGGTAATAGTGACACCAATGGCTTCCAGCGCATCGGCGAAGGCCACATCGCCCTGAATACTATTGGCGCCCACGCCCTGCACCCGCAAAGGGCCACCCCCTAAAGCACCAGCTGCCAGAAAATAGGAGGCAGAGGAAGCATCGCCCTCCACAAACACAGTGCCAGGGCTGGTGTAACCACTCGCAGCGGGAACAGTGAAACGCTCCCAGCCGTCGCGCTGCACCTGCACACCAAACTGCGCCATCAGCTTGAGGGTGATTTCAATGTAGGGCTTGGAGATAAGCTCACTTACCAGCTCGATGTGGGTTTCTTTGCCGGTCATGGGCAGTGCCATCAACAAGGCTGTGAGGAACTGGCTGGACACATCGCCACGGATTTTGATGCTGCCATTAGCCGCAATCTGTGCGGGTTTAATCAGGAGAGGAGGGAAACCTTCCTGACCGAGATAAGTAATATCAGCGCCGATCTGACGCAATGCATCCACCAAATCGCCAATCGGACGCTCGTGCATACGCGCCACACCATGCAGTTTGTAAGTGCCACCGCTCAGGGCCAAAGCGGCGGTCAAAGGGCGAAACGCAGTGCCGGCATTACCGAGGAACAAATCCGCCTCTTTATTGGGGAAGCTACCGCCAGTGCCTACCACCCGATAATCATTTTCGCCGGTTTTGGTCACACTCACCCCAAGGGAGGCGAGCGCCTCCAACATGCGGTCAGTGTCGTCGGACTTGAGCAGGTCGCGGATCTCCGTCTCGCCCTGCGCCAAAGCCGCCAGCAGCAAGGTGCGGTTGGAAATACTCTTGGAACCGGGCAGATGCACAGTACCTTGGGCACGGGTAACGGGGGAGAGATCGAGAAATTCCATGATGAAAGACCCAATAAGGCTCACTGAACGAGCAATCAGATTACAAAGGCGACCATTAGCCGCCCAATCCATCACAAATGGCCATAAAAAAAGCCACCTTGATCTCTCAAGATGGCTTTTTCATGTATATGGTAGCTAGAGGCGGACTTGAACCGCCGACCCCAGCATTATGAGTGCTGTGCTCTAACCGGCTGAGCTATCTAGCCATATTTGTGAGGCGCGCATTTTGGCGATAGGAGCGCTGGCTGTCAACCCCAGAGCGCCCTTAGAGTTATCCTAAAAAGCACTTTTTCAACGGATGGGCGATCTGGCAGTTTTCCTCGTGATAAGGACGACAACTCAATTCCGCACATAACTGCATTTAGAGAGCAAGCTTGGGTTATACCTCATTGGCTTTTTTTATTGACTGTAGATGCCTCAATAGTCAATACACTACAAATTAAGCTTGCCCGCAGCATATAGAGTGGCAATAACACCCACCACCCCTACGAACAAAGGAACGCATCTCTCCAAAAAACCGAATAGTTGCGATCTAACTTTAGATTTATACCTGTAGTCCTTTAAAAGTAAAAAGCGGCGATACATATAAGAGGAGTAAGAGGCCGATGAATTAATGCTTGTGCAACGACAGTATTTGAAAAATGTAGAGAAATGCCCCTCAATTAACTTAGTTGATATTTGCGAAGGATTAGTAAAATACCCAATGACAATCTCGGACTCATTCATCTTGTGAACATCCGAAACATACGGAGCAACAAAAACCATAACATCGCCGCTGGGAGATTGCGAGTACCACAGCTGAGCATTATATTCAGTTAGCTTTTTAAGCGTTTTTAACTTTTCGTTGACATGTGACACGCCTAAATTTCTATGTCCAACTTTAATATGTATGGCGTTAACTCGCCTATCAACAGGAATAACTTCGTAATTATGCTGACGCTCTCCAATATTTGAAGTTACCCAAAGATTTCCAAAACTACCAAAATAATCCTTTCCATCACTCTCAAGCTTTTTAAATACCGAAAAAACTCTCTCCTCTAAGAACTTCCAATTGATTCGGTTTACCCTTGCATTAAAGTCATTATTTTCAATTTTTTTGGCGTTTGAGATTAACGAACTCAATACACGCATAATTCAACCCTAAATAAAAATAATTTTACTTTAGTAATTTTTAATTGTTATAAAGCGGCAAAGATTACGCAGAGTAACAACGCCAAAAATAAAATTACATCAGTTAAAAAGACGAGACCCCATTGTAAATAACTATGCATTTCATCAATAACCTACACCCAGCTCCTGAGAAAGCTTCATGAGCTCATCCATTGCGGCCTTGGACTTGTTAACCATCTTTTCCCTGTAGGCCAGCAGGTCATCAAACCTGATGCGGCGATGAGTGCCCACCAAGGTATGGTTTAACTCCCCCTGTTCCAGTAAACCAATCAGGTAAGGGCGAGAGACATTCAGAAAGTCAGCCGCTTGTTGCGTAGTCAACTCCTTCGCCATAGGAACGATGCTTATAGACTTACCAGCGGACATTCCGGCCAGTATATCCCTAAGCAATTCAACGGCTGATCTCGGCACAATTAAGTCCTCACCACCCATTCTGATATTCGCCCTATGATCATCAGGTAAATCCTGAAGAAGCTTAGTTAGTAAAGCAGCACTCGCTCTCGCAAGATCGATATCTTCACTATTTGGAAGGTCATATTTACGGTTAGTCATCACATCAATCCCCAGCTACCAACAAGTCCCTGTTTTATATGAAAAAACGCTTATTTATAAGCCTATATTGACGATCTATTATCGCCCGCATTCGAAATAATCGCAACAAACGAAATATTCGAAAAACAGGTGCAAAAAGGAAAATAAAGTACCTTAATTGCCCAAAAAGCCATGCAACAAACTGTTTTTATAAAAGTATTTAGCAGTTAGAGCGCAGCACTCATAATGCTGGGGTCGGCAACTCTAGCTACCATATTTGATAAAGCCAGCCTGGTTAACACCTCGCCGTTTTTTTTATTGCTCCAAATCCCTGTACCACTGCTTTGGAACAACTGCTTTCGCCGTCACATCAGCCAAACCTGAGTCACGCTATGATTACTGCGTAGCGGAACGCTCGGTTACCACTTCGCAATTCCACCACCTCAAGGAGCAGAGGGAATGAAATACACCATTATTTTTTTTGTTGTACTGGCAATATCCAATACAGCCAATGTTGCACAAGCCAATGACTGTGGTCGCTGGCAGTCCAAACTGAAATCCACTGAACGCAAACTGGTAAACGGGGGCAATCAGAGCGAAAGGCGGCAATGGGAAAAAGAAAAAAGCTATTACGCAAAAACGGTAGAGAACTGTCATAAGAAAAAGGGCAGCTACCACTGGATTCAAACCACCAGCAATACCAAAGCTCGTGCAGACAGTAAAACAAAAACCAGAAAGCTCCGCGAAAAGCGCCGGACAACCCACTCAAATGATCCCCGGGTTCAACAACTCATCGATACCTGTAATTTCTGGATAGCGGAATACCAGGCCAAGAGCAGCGATGATAATCAAACCTTAATGGCCACCGCTTGTCGCCATGCTGATCAGATAACCACCCACACACCCTCACCAACCCAAGGCGATAATTTTGTTGCGACTCGCCCACTGAAGGCCTGCGTCAAATCCGGCAATCTGATTGATGAAGATGTAAAAAATTGCATGCTGGGGAAAATAGATCCCACATGGAGGGCCGGGAAATAGAAATTTAGGCGCCAAATTAAATTGGCGCCTTAGCATAGACAGGGAAAGTTTAAAAAATTTCCACAAAATGTTGATTTGAGCGACATAAATATCAATTGACCCCCTCGCCGAGGTTAAACGATGGTGTCTTGTTTGGCGCTTCATTACTCTAGGTCAGCAAATGAACAATTCATTTGCCTCCGCGACTTTTTATTTTTAATGAGGATTCAAACATGCAAACCATTAACGCTTCTGTTGCTTTCCGTTCTGACGATGTTATTAACAGCTGGCCAACAGCCAAAGCATGGCCGATAGCACCCCAGACCTATTCGCAAAAATTCGAGACCTCGCTCAAACATTCCAATGCCACACAAAACGTTTATTTTTCCAATTTTTTTGAGTGGCAAGGTGCTGTGCGCGAGCGCTGGTTCTTTGAATGCATCTCTAATGACATGCTGCAAGATCAAGGCGTCTTTATTACCAAGCGCGCGCACAATGAGTATTTAAAAGAGGCATTCCCGTTCCAGACGGTCACCTGTACGCTCAATGCGTTTAACATCCAGAAATGTTCGTTTTATTTGCTCTTTAGCTTTTATATTAACGACGAGCTGGCATCGCGCGGGTATCAACAGATTGTTTTTGCCGACAAGCAAAAACGAATTGCACGCCTGCCCGACCAGATCATCCGCAAGATTAAAAAATTTGAGCGCACTGACATCGACCTGGATGATCTGTAATAACCGTCCCCCTATTGCGCAGCGACAACCCGGCATAAGAACATGAGAAGGGTATATTTATAAATATTTGTTGTAATCCAGTCACAACGTCCTGGCCGCTGGCTGTTGCCGGGGCGTTGCTTTTCTTCCCATGCGCAGGGGCCGGACAAGGTTAATCCAGGCGATAACTGTATAAAATCAGATCTTTTGTATATATTTAAGTTACGCAGCCAACATTAAGTAGCCAATAATAGCCACTATAGTGCCATCATCAACGCATTTGCCGATAACAGGACACCACCTTGAAATCCAGGATTCCGCTATTTTTTTATCCCGCCCAGATAGTGTTTATCGATGACAACCCTGATTTCCTTGCGTCACTGGAAATGATATTCGCCAGTGATTTCAACCTTAAGTTATTTGATGATACAACGCAGGCTCTGGCCTATATTAACGCGCCCAAACCCGACACCCAGCGCAACCACAAGAAAAATACACCCGAGCTGTCAGGCGATTCGGACAAATGGGTTAAAAAAGTGCTCAACCACTCACACCTGAAAGGACGTAATAACGAGCGCGATATGGAGATATCGGTAGTAGTGGCTGACTTTTCCATGCCCGGACTGAACGGTATTGAATTGTGTAAAAAAATTACCAACCCGGCGATTAAAAAAATTCTACTCACCGGCCATGCCACCCCCAGCGATGCTGTAAATGCATTTAATGAAAATATTATTCATTACTACATTAAAAAAAGTGATGACAACATGCTGGAGCAATTAACCAACGCCATTAATAAATTACAAAATGCTTACTTCCAGGATCTAACCAGCCACATTAAAGCTGAAGCCGTAGAAGTGAATACGCCATTTTTTGCCGATGCACAACTGGCAGAGTATTTTCAAAATGTATGTACTGAACTTGATGTAAAAGAGTATTTTTATTTACCAAACCCCTCTCGTTTCACACTGCAAACAAGAGACAACAATGAGTTACTGTGTTTGATTTATACCGAAGAGGACATTGCCGAGCACTTGAAAATTCTTGAAGAGGAAGACGCTCCCGCCGACCTTATCCAGCGTATTGGATCGCGCAATTTCATTCCGCTGTTTAATTCTGAAGATGGATTTTACGAACCGGAAAGCTTCAACCACAGCGTGCAGCTTTACCCGGCAGAACGGGTTGCAGGCAAAACTAATTATTATTGCGCGGTTATTCCCCAGCGGGAAAGCGCAGCAGCGCCTGCGACTATCACGCCAATTGCCAACCGAAGACAGTTGCACTAACTCTGAAAGCGCAACATATACCTGTTTTATTTTTTAAAGGACAAGGTAAAACGGGTGTATTCCCCCAGCTTGGATTCACAATTAATACTGCCGCCAAATGACTCCATCACTTTGCGGCAAAATGTCAGCCCCACTCCGGAGTTGCCACTGCGATCCTTGGTAGTAAAAAAGCGATCAAAAATATGCGGTAAAATCTTCTCGTCTATTCCCACCCCATTATCCAAAAACTCCAGGCGGTTACCTGCCTGGTCGGCAATAATAGTGATCTTGATACTGCCGCGCTCTTTACCGCGCAGGGCATCCAGCGAGTTTTTGATTAAATTAATCAGCACGAAGGTAAGGAACTCGTTGGACGCAAGTACAACAAAATCTGATTTCACATCCACACTCACAATTTTTTCAGCGTCATTTTTATAAGGCACCCTGCTCACCGCTAACTCTACGCACTCTTTCATGGAGAAGTGCTTAAAATCTTTTTCGTTTAAATAGTGCGCGGTCGTTAATGCCATCAACATATCAATCGCATGATTGGCCTGCACCACCTCACGCTCAAGAATTTTGGCAGTGCGTCCCAAATGCACCAGCGTTTGCTCACTGACCGGTTGGCGTAGCAGCCCCTGCTCACGCGCGAGATTGTAACCAGCAATCAGTTCCGGCAGGTGCTCGGTCAAAACTCTGGACTGTAATTTCAGCGAAGCCAGCGGTGTGCGCATTTCATGGGCGATACTCGCCACCAACATGCGTGAATCATCCATCGCGTGATAGCGCACCGTGGCCAGTGCAATCAACCCTAAACCCACGGCGATAAACACTACACCGGGCGGGTAAAATTCAAAGCCGTAGTTACATAAATAATCTACCGCCGAGAGCGAAAAAATCAGCAGCGCCACACTGCAATATTGCAGCTTGGTTTTCTCACCGGCTTGCACTAATTTTTGTTTGCGATAGGCAAGATACAACCCGTAAACCACCACAGTGCTGGTCTGCAACACATGCAGTATGTGCAACATACCAGCCTTGGGATAAAAGCCCCAAAAATAATGGTAGTTGCCATTAATGACCAGATCCGTGGTGACATGAGTTGCAGCGAGAAAAATAGAAAAGATATAAGAGGCATAAACTTTGCGCTTATGGTTTTGCTGCCCCGTCAACTCCACCAGAAAATGAAACAAACTGGTCGGCAAAAATAAAATCAGCAACCAGCCTAAATCAATCAGGTTTTGTGCCAGCTTTTCGTTTTCCACCTGAAACAAAATCGCCCATACAAACTGCCAGAAAAACGTGGTGATACACAGAATCAAAAACGCAGCCGTCACCCGGTTCAAACCTTTGGAGTGCGCGACATAAAGACCGAAGAATAAAAATAGAAACGCCACTATGGCGGGTAATATCGAATACATGGATTGTCAGCTGCATGAAGATTGAAGCTGAATTCTGCGCACTTGGCACCACTTTGTCATCTGTTAATAAGCATAAAAAAACCTGATGCCGGGCCGGCATCAGGTTTTGATCACACCGGAGCCTGTACTTAAGGCAGAGTGAGCACCAAACGCTTCACGCTAATTGCCTTGCTTGCCGAACCGGTAAAACTTTCACCGTAGGAGAGGCTGGTAGTGCTAACGCTTATGCTGGTGGAAGTAATGGCATAGCCAGGTGCTTTTACCGTCCAGCTCAGGTTTTTGGTGGCACCGTCAGCAATGCTGCCCGCACTTTGGGTTTGTGCGCCGGCTACCAGCGTGAAGCCCGCCGGTAAATTGATTTTGACGTTTACATTGTGCGCGTCCAAATCGCCGGTATTTTTCACCGCCACCGTGTAGGTGAAGTTGGTGCCGGTAAGCACACTCGCCGGTGCAGTGATGCTGTTGGAAAATACCGGGCCAGTAGCGGCGACAAAATTTTCCTCGGTTGCCAGCGAGAAGGGCTCGCTGCTCGCGCCATCAAAAGAGCTGCTGTAGGCATATACCTTGACGACAGCCGATTGAGTCGCTGTGGCTGCTACCTGATGCACGTTGTCGCGCACGCTGGTGTCTGAATCCAACTGGCTATTGTTTGGTTCTGAATAAAGTTTCAAATCCAAATCCGACAGCGCGCGGAAACTGGTTGGCGTGGCGGCGTTGTTGTAATCCACATCGCGTTCCCACACCAGCGTTGCCTTATCGCCGTTATACATTGTGCCCTTGTAGAGCTTGAAGCTACCGGATTGCCCTTTGGGTTTGACTGAACTGGCGAAAAAGTCGTTGCGATGGAAGTGAGCGTGCGCCAAATCCAGATAGCCCCAACCGTAGGTTTTGTTCCACTCTTTACCGGTTTTTGGACCGTCATCGGCAGTGGATTGGGTGTCGCTGTCCTCCCAGGAATCGGCGGTATTGATCAGCACCGCTTTGATGGAGCGCGGGTCCCAGTTACCGGCATCGGTCAATAAGAGTGTCGCTGCGCCGACTTTGGGCGCTGCCGAACTGGTGCCGCCCAGGTCGGAATAACCACCGGATGCGTTGCAGGTACGGGTTTGATTGCCCGGTGCAGACAGGTCAGGCTTTTTGCGGTTATCCACGGTTGGGCCACGGCTGCTGGAGGCGGTAATCACATCATCAGCGCGCGACACTGTATTGTTGTCCGCCATGTTTGCCACGGTGAGGCCGTTGTAGTTGGTGGCCGGCACGGTCATGGTGTTGGTGCCAAAACCTTGATTGCCCGCTGACTTGGCCCAGTTGGTGGCGTAATCAAACACCACACCATCCACAAAACGCGAGAGCGGATGCCAATCACTGCCGGTCGCATCGCCATTACCCCAGGAGTAGTTAATCACTTCCGGATCATCGCCCGCCGAGCGCAGCATCCAATCCGCACCGGCCATAGTGGTCGCTTCATCGCCGGCATTTTCCACCAGGATGGAATCCAACCCAAAGGCCAAGCCGCGTCGGGTGGCATCGGTGCCCGCATACATACAGGCGACGCCGGTGCCATGATTGCCATTGCCCGCAAAATTTTCATAGAAGGTGTGAGTGTTCAGGCCGGTATGGGTTTCCAGCACGCCGTCATCGATCACACCCACATCCCAGATACCACCATCGAAACCGGTATTCCACCAGGTATCTGCACCGAGCGATGCCGCCTGATTATCCAGCTCAGGTTTGCCTGGGGTGTTATAAATCACTTCCGCTACGCCCTGCAGCGCACCAATTTCTTTGAGGGATGACGCGGGGATAATCGCGCTGATGGCATTGGTGGTTACCAACTTTTCCTGCACCTTGGCACCCAAGCGGGTAATGGCATCCAACTGCGATTCCTGCACGCGGGCTACCGCCAGTTCCGATTCGCGTGCAATTTCCTGACGCAGTTTGCGCATCAGGCTTTCACGCTGTTCATTGAGCGCGCGGATTTCTTTTTTATCGGCATCGGTAATGTACTGGGCCAACAATTTGCTGTGTTCGACTTCCTTGTCTTTGCTGGCCAGTGTTTCCTTGGTGAGATAGCGGTCGTAAATGCCGCGTACCCGCGCTGCCAAGTTGTCTATATCGCGCTCGTATTCTGCATTGAGCTTACGCGCGATGGCGCGCTGGGGTTGTTCGCCAAAAATAATGATCACCGGCAGCGACGCCTGTTCTGCAGCCATACGCTCCAAAACAGGGTCGATACGCACCACGGTGTCAATACGGGGAACTTCGGTTTTTTTATCCGCGTCTGCCAGAACTCCGCCAGCAGAACAGGAGATTGCAATCAAGATTGCATGAGTGAGTGGTTTAACAATAGCGTGAGACTTTTTCATGATGAGATCCTTCCAGATTAGTAACCAACATTTGGCACTGGAGTGCCGCTCCTTTAATGCATGAACCCTATGAGTTCAAGCAATGAGGCCATTATCGGTTAGGACAGAATGAAGCTCAGTATCAAAATCCCCCTGAAAATGTGAAATATTCACAACTGGCTTTGGAAACCGCGCATCTACTTTAACGAGGGCGCAATACGTGCCGCCAGCAGAACCAGCGCAGCAAAACTTGCCAACAGCAACCAGCGTGTGCTCGCTTCAGAGTCATCGCCAGCAACAAAGTCCAGCCCTACAGGTGCTGTGGTTTTAACCGCAGCATGATGAACCGGCGGCTTGTCAGCGGCAGTTGGGTGCAAGTTGTCTGGAAACACGGCTCTACAATCACTCCCACCGCCAGACTCTTGGGCAACAGCTGCCTCACACCCGGGCTTAACGCTGGGCGGGAGATGAGAATAGGCGGGTGATGCAAGAGGAACTAACAGAAAAATAACAAACAGGGGTAAAAGACTGGACCGGTTCATGTGCAGAACTCCTTTGCGAAACAGGCACTTAGCCAACACAACAAAGGTAACCGGGCGCCCTGCCATCCGGCATAACGCAACCATCCCTGACCGACAAAACCACTGTTTCGCTCGCCCATCCCTGCAGGCGCCCTGCTACAGAAGCCACCATATACCAAGCAAATGATGAAAACTGTGACAAATTGTTGAGTGGTGTTGTGATTTTTTCACATAAAAAAGCGACCGTTGGGGTCGCTTACAGGATAGATTGAAGATTAAGCTTATGCTCAATGGCGCTTTACGATGATCTCTGGGTCGAGTTCTTTACCATTAACAATAACGCCGTAGTTGAATTTGAGCTGACCATTCTTGCGGTACTCCTCTACAAACTCGCGCTGTTCAAAAATCTCACTTGGCACTTCAATTCTAACCACGCCGCCTCTGGATGGATTATCTATTTTTCGATTAGGACTTTTCTTATTCTTGAATGTTACTGTGAACTCATCCGGCCCAGCAAAAAGGATTTTTTGCCCTGGGGCAACAATAATTTCTTTAGCGGCCACAAACGGAATCCCGTTTTTATCAACACCAATACCCACAACCGCAGTATTGGTTCCAGCCATAGGATAAATAGTGTGATGATTTTTAACTTCCGAACTGATAGCTGAACAGCCAGTAACAATGAGAACACCACATAGCGCAATCAACTTGATAAAAAATTTCATATTAAACCTCCCGGTTTATTAAATGTAGTTAATGAGTCCGATCAAATAAATCACTAAATCTTGGCTCCTTTAGTACACCAAAGTCAGGATTAGCGAGCAGCAATTTATCTGAATACTCTGATTCGAGCAATTCTTTAACATAACTTCTTATTTTTGCATCATCTTTTTCAACAACAGCTACCCTTAGCTTACAATATAAAAAATCTACACTCTTTCCATCCAATCTGGAAGCAAAAGAGATAGCACTTTCTGCCTTAGATATTTCTCCAAAATAAGCCTGAGCAATAGCTAGATAGCGATAACTTTTTGCAAGATTAGGATTAATCTGAATCTCTTTATTTGCACTTTGAATGGCATTTTTAAAATAAAAATTAGCCAACTCTTCTTTCCCATGGATATATTTATAAGTATCAGCAAGATAAACCATAAACTGATAATTTTGAGGCTCAAGCCGTATAGCTTCTTTGTACGACAACAAAGCTTTTTCAAAATTTTTCGCCAAATAATACATATTTCCAATATTTGCAAACACCTCACTATCAGGCTCAATTGATGCAGCCATATTGAGATATTCTGCAGCAGAATCAAAATTGGCCATTAGAAGATACATAGCAGCAATATTATTTAACGCCACAATATTTTGAGGAGTAATCCCAAGAATTTTTTTATAGACATCAACCGCCTCATGATACTTCCCATTCCTAAACAAAAAATAACCATAACCATCATACGCAATCCAGCTTTTAGGAAACTTTCTTATAGCTTCAAGATGAAGCTTTTCGGCCCTCTCTTTTTCACCAAGAATATTATACACAGTGGCCAATTCGACTATTACTGCAACATCAACTGCATTAATAGAAAGAGCAGTCATAAGATATTTAACTGCATCGTTATACTTACCCATTTCCGAATAAATTCGACCTATAGCCTTATAAGCCTTCATTGATCCGCTATCTTGCTCTAAAGCAAGCAAGCAATACGTCTCCGCCTCATTTAACCAACTCGCAGTTTTAAGTTTTTCATACTTGAGCCGATAGGCCTCACAAAGCCCGGCATTTGCCAAAGAAAACTTTTCGTCATGAAGCAATGCAGTGTTAAATAGTTGCACAGAAGAATCTATATTTTCATGCGACGATGGTTTTGCAAGATACTCCAACCCCTGCAAATAATAATCATAAGCCGTAACATCCCCCGTTAATCGCAAAGGCGCTGGGCGAAAGTTTTGTAAGTCAAATTCATCTGCCAAATACCTTGCAATCTCCCCCACCAACCTATCCTGCAGAATAAAAATATCCTGATAGGTGCCGTCCAGTTTTCCACCGGCGATTTGCACATTATCTTTGCGGCGAAATAAACGGTAGGCGATGCGGAGATTATCGCCGAGCCGCTGTACGCTGCCCTCCAAACGAATGGGAGCGCGAATACCTTCTTTGGAATCTACAATATAAACATCGCGCATATCTGCTAATTGCGAGCGCACCGCTTCGGTGATCCCGGCGGAGAAATAATCGGCATCGGCTTTTTCATTCATTAAATTTTGGAAGTCGGCGATCTCCACATAGTTGGCGGCATAACCCGGCACCAACCAGCGCGGAACAAAATAAACACCGGCGGCGATAAACGCGAGCACGCAGGCGGTTAATGGATAGCGATAGGCAACAATTTTTTTATTCATGCCGCGCAGAAAATAATGCAGGTGATCGCGCCAGGTAATGCCCGCCGGTTTGATAAGGTAAACGCGAATTTTTTGCTCGATATTTTTTAAGCTTTGCACCCCCAAGCGTTTGGCCGGCGCTGAAAGGCTGTAGCGAATATCATCATAGACAGTTTGCGAAATGCAGATACCATCGGCGACCGCGAGTGGTTCAAGGCGGGCGGCGATATTCACTGTGTCACCAAAAATAGCCTGATCACGCAGCGTGACCTCGCCTTTATGCAGACCAATACGGGTTTGCAAGCGCGGTAACTTTTTGTCGCGCAGTTCGTTGAAAGTTTGCAGATGTTGTTGAATGGCAATAGCGGCGGCAGTGGCTTTGGCGGCGGTATCAAAGCGAGCAAAAATAGCATCGCCAATACACTCCACCAACCGACCGTCCTGCGCCTCAATATGCGCAAGCAAAATCTTGCGGTATTCGCCAAGCAATTCTATCGCCATTGCCTCATTGCGCCCCATAAGGCGTGAATAGCCGACGATATCGGTGAACATGAGAGTTTGTTCACAATGACGTGAATCAGCAGCAGCCATAGGCCGATAGCTCTCCGTGCGATAATAGGGGGGATTTGAAACCGAATTATGATCCTTGCCCAACTAAAAGGGGCATAAGTAGTAGCGATTATTGTGGGTTTTGATGACAATAACAATCCATTTCTTCACCGGGAAGTACATCGCCATGTTAGAGAACGTCCGTCTATTTTCTGCCGTTCCAGCGCACTACCTCGCCGAGCTGGAAAAACACAGCAGCCTGCGCAAATATCCTAAAAATACCGTACTGGTCACCGAGGGTGATGAGTCCAGTCATTTGTATGTCATTCGCAAGGGAACAGTGAGCGCCTACCTGACCAACGATGAGGGGCGCCAGGTGAATTTAAATTACATGCAGGATGGTGATTATTTTGGCGAGCTGTCGCTACTGGACGGCCAACCGCGTTCGGCCTCGGTGATAACCCTCAGTGAGTGCGAAGTGTTGATGCTGCCCAAAGCCAGTGTGCAGGAGCTGATGCGCAACTGCCCCGATTTTGCCTTGATGATGATTACTGAATTGACACGCCGTGTGCGCGAGCTAACCGATAGCGTAAAAGATCTGGCGCTGTTGGATGTATACGGACGCGTGAGCAGCGCGCTGGAAAAATTATCGGATGAGGACAAACGTATCCACAACCCCAAAGTGACCCATCAGGATATAGCCAATATGGTGGGTTCGTCGCGTGAAATGGTGAGCCGGATTATGAAACAATTGTTGATTGGCGGTTACATAGAGCAGTGCACGGGGTATATCGAAATTAAAAAAAATCTGCCGCGTTATTGGTAATTTTTTTAGCTGTTTGATTCCCCTGAAAACATAAAGGCCAGCACCGATAGCTGGCCTTTTTTATTGCGCGCTCATAGTGCCAAATCAATTAAACGCCCCCACCTGCACCAACCAGGCTTTTAATTGCTGCATGGACATAGCGCCAGACACGCGCTGCACTTCTTTACCACCTTTAAATAAAATCAGCGTTGGAATACTGCGAATTCCCCAGCGCTGGGCAATAGAAGGAACCGCTTCAGTATTTAATTTTGCGCAGCGCAAATAGGGTTCGGATTGCGCCGCCAACTGCTCAAACACCGGCGCAAAACTTTGGCAGGGGCCGCACCAGGGCGCCCAGCAATCCACTAACACCGGGATATCATTTTTCTCCAGAGTATTGGCAACATTGCCAGGATTTAATTCCAGCGGCTTGCCCACAAAAAGGGGGCGTTTGCATTTGCCGCAATTGGGTTTGTCGGTGAGTCGTTCGGAAGGCAAACGGTTAGTGGCAAAACAATGGGGGCAATTAATTTGAACCGGGCTCATAAAATATCCATAGGTTAATAAAGCACACAAACAAAAGATGGGCACTAACAAACAGGCTTCAAGTGCACACTCAAACGAACACCAAAGCGCACAACCAAGTAAAAACAGTATAACCCTTTCAATAAAAAAGCCCATGACCGCAAGGGGGCAATCACAGGCAAAAAGGAAAACCATTCAGGGATTGCAACAATAACTACTGGCGATAAATAAACTAATTGCGTGTAGCCAGCGCCGATTGCTGGGCAAATTCCCAACCACCACCAAGGGATTTATACACCGCAATCAAATTTAACAGCACCTGCATATCGCTCTGCGCCAATTGTGCACTGAGGGTTAACTGCGACCGCTCCGCATCCAACACCGTCAGAAAATCGCTGCTCCCCACTTCAAAACGCTTGCGGGCAAATACCGCTGCTTGATTGCTCGCCTGCAAGGCGCGCTGCAAGCTGGTACGGCGCTCTTCTTCGCGGGTAAAGTTTTGCAGTGCATTATCGGTTTCCGCTAATGCGGTAAGCACCTGCCGCTCAAACTCGGCGATACGCGCCTGGGTGCGGGCATCAGCCGCATCGATTTGCGCATCTACCCTGCCCAGATTGAACGCCGCCCATTCAATGCGCGGCGAGAATAAAAACCGGCCTGATAGGTCTCACTAATACGTGAATCCACATCGCCCACAATATCTGCACTCTGCTTTTGACGCGCGCCACTCACACTGGCTTCAATTGTGGGATAGCGATCCAACTTGCTGTTGCGCAGGAACGCGCGGGATTCCGCCAGCGATGCCTGCGCAATACGGATGGAATGATTTTGTTGCAGCGAATTGGCAATTAATTGATTCAACTGCTCATCATTTAATTGCGCCCACCATGCCGCAACCGGCTGCTGCTCACTGGCCGACGCAGGCAATACAAATGCTGCCGGCGCCGGCTGAAGCTGTGCGAGCTGCGCAGACTGCTCAACCGATTTAAAACTGTGACAGGCGCTGATCATGGCGGGCAACACAGCGACAACAAAACCTTTTATAAAAACTGCTGAAATATTCATGATTGCAACTCCTTATGGCTTGCAACGGCAGGCGTACCGGTATGCACTGGTGCGGGTGAAAACTCCTCTTTCCCCTCAACTTTATAACTGCGTTTACCTTCCAGCTTGCGCAACAGCACATAAAACATCGGCGTAAAAAACAGCCCAAAGAAAGTCACGCCCAACATGCCGGAGAATACGGCTATGCCCATCACACTGCGCATTTCGGCACCGGCGCCAGTGGAGAACACCATCGGTAATACACCCATGATAAACGCGAAAGAGGTCATTAATATCGGGCGCAAGCGCATACGGCTGGCGGTAATGGCCGCCTCATAGGTTGCCATGCCGCGCTGCTCCAATTCGCGCGCAAACTCCACAATCAAAATGGCGTTTTTGCTGGCGAGACCGGCGAGTACAAACAAACTAATTTGGGTGAAGATATTGTTGTCACCGCTGGTAATCCACACACCAAAGAGTGCAGACAAAATGGAGAGCGGAACAATAGTCACTACTACCAGTGGCAATGCCAAACTTTCATACTGTGCGGCCAGCACCAGGAACACCAACAGCAGACACAGCGGCAAAATATAAATCGCCGTATTGCCTGCCAGTACTTCTTGATAAGTTAAATCAGTCCATTCATACACAATGCCACTGGGCAAGACTTCATCGAGAATTTCATCAATCGCATCCTGCGCCTGACCACTGGAATAGCCAGGTGCGGCGTTACCGTTAATATCTGCTGCTAAATAGCCGTTGTAGTGCGCGGCGCTTTCAGGGCCGTAACTTTCTTCCATGGTCAACACCGAACCCAAGGGCACCATATCGCCTTGCACATTACGCACCTTTAAATTCAGTGCATCCGCCGGGGTATTGCGATACTCCGCATCTGCCTGGGCGATAACCTGATAGGTGCGACCAAATTGATTGAAATCATTGACATAAAGCGAACCCAAATAGATTTGCATAGTGTCAAAAATATCTTTCACATTCAGGCCGAGCTGTTTGGCTTTAGTGCGATCCACATCGGCATACAATTGCGGCACATTGATTTTGTAGTTGGAAAACACACTGGCCAATTCCGGGCGCTGCATGGCTTTTTGTTGCACTTGCGCCACAACTTCTGCCAGCTTTTCGTAACCCAAACCAGCGCGATCCTCAATTTGCAATTTAAAACCGCCAGTAGTTCCCAAACCGCGCACTGGCGGAGGCGGGAATACCGCAATAAATGCCTCTTCGATACCGGCAAATTTCATTTGCAGCTTTTGCGAAATAGCCGCAGCCGATAAATCTGCACCATTGCGTTCATCAAATGCATCCAGCGTTAAAAACACAATGCCGGCACTGGAGCTATTGGTGAAACCATTAATACTCAAGCCAGGAAATTGCACTGCACTTTCCACACCGGCTTCGGCCAAACCAATTTCACCCATTTCACGGATGACTTGCTCAGTGCGCGCCAGAGTGGCGCCATCGGGCAGCTGGGCGAAAGCGATCAAATATTGTTTATCCTGTGCGGGCACAAAGCCTTTGGGAATAATATTAAAACCGACCGCCGTCACCGCCAGCAACACCGCATAAACGCCTACAGCCATTGCTTTGCGGCCTAATAATTTCCCGACTTTGGTTGAGTAATCACCGGAGGCGCGATTAAAACTGCGATTAAACCAACCAAAAAAGCGACCAAAGAGTTTATCCATAATACGCGTCAGGCGATCTTTGGGTGCATCGTGACTTTTTAACAAAATCGCCGCTAATGCCGGACTTAATGTCAGCGAGTTAATGGCAGAGATCACGGTAGAGATTGCAATAGTTAACGCAAATTGTTGATAGAACTGCCCGGTCAAACCACTCACAAAGGCGATAGGCACAAACACGGCAACTAGGGTCAATGAAATTGCAATAATCGGCCCGCTCACTTCCTGCATGGCTTTATAAGTAGCCGCAAGCGGTGTTAACCCTTCTTCAATATTTCGCTCCACGTTTTCCACTACCACGATGGCATCGTCCACCACGATACCAATCGCCAACACCAAACCGAACAGCGACAAGGTATTAATCGAAAAGCCAAAGGCCCACATCAACGAAAAGGTACCGATAATTGATACAGGAACGGCAAGCAGCGGAATAATGGACGCGCGCCAGGTTTGCAAAAATAAAATTACTACCACTACAACCAAGGCCAGCGCTTCGAGCAGGGTTTTGATTACCGCGCTGATGGAGCTTTTTACAAAAATGGTAGGGTCGTAAACGACTTTATATTCCACCCCCACCGGAAAACGCTCGGACAACTGCGCCATGGTTGAGCGCACCGCATCGGAAATTTGAATGGCATTGGCGCCGGGCGATTGGAAAATAGGAATCGCCACCGCCGGTTGGTTATCCAACATGGCATTCAAACTAAATTCTGACGCACCCATTTCAATGCGCGCCACATCTTTCAAGCGAGTAATTTCGCCAGTAGCGCCCGCGCGGATAATAATTTCGCCAAATTCTTCCGGGTTATCCAAACGCCCCTTGGCATTGATGGGCAATTGCACATCCACCAAATCAGTAACCGGCGCGCCGCCAATCATCCCGGCCGCGACTTGCACGTTTTGTTCGCGAATCGCGTTAACAACATCATTCGCAGTGAGATTTTTTTCAGCGATGGTTTCCGGATTCAACCAAATACGCATAGCGTAATCGCCCGACCCAAACAATCGCACCTGGCCTACACCGGTCACTTTGGCGAGCTCATCTTTAATATTCATGAGCGCATAGTTGCGCAAATAAAGTTCGTCGTAACTTTTATCCGGCGAAATTAAATGCACCACCATGGTTAAATCGGGCGAGCTTTTTACCACGGTAACACCGCGCTGGCGGGTGACATCCGGCAAACGTGGCAGCGCTTGGGAAACACGGTTTTGCACCATCTGCTGCGCAAGGTCGACATCGGTGCCGATTTTAAAAGTGACGGTCAAGGTCAAGCGACCATCGGTAGTCGCCTGTGAAAACATGTACAACATATTTTCAGTGCCCGCCAATTGCTCCTCCAAGGGCGTAGCAACCGTTTCAGCAATGACTTTCGGGTTAGCACCAGGGTAGGACGCACTCACCACCACCGAAGGTGGCGATACATCCGGGTATTCCGAAATAGGCAATTGAAACATGGCGAGTAAACCGGCGATAAAAATCAACAGTGAAATCACGCCGGCAAAAATGGGTCGATCCACAAAAAATTTGGATATGTTCATGGTGAGCCTGCTTGCAAATGGGCCAAAAAATAAATTTGAAAATAGCTGCGAAAATAAATCTAACGCGAGAGAAAAATAGTGAATTAAGCGATGAGTTTGGAGAGCACCGGTGCCGAACACCGATGCAACTCATTACAAAAACAATTGGGATTAAATGCGCGTGTTGCTATTAATGACTGGATGCCACCGCGGCTGTAGTACCCGCTTGCGTCACACTCGGATTGACCACCGTATTCGGTCGCACATGGGACAGGCCATTCACAATCACCTTATCGCCCGCAGAAACGCCTGCCACTATGACGCGCTGCCCCTGATGATGCTCACCCAAGGTGATTTCTTTGTAGGTGGCGGTATTATTTTCATCCACCACCAACACAAACTTTTTACTTTGATTGGTGCCAATTGCACGCTCGGGCACTAACAACGCCTGGATTTTTTCCGCCGAACCCAAACGCACATTGGCAAACATGCCTGCGGTTAAGGCGCCATCTTTATTGTCAAAAATAGCGCGGGCGCGAATGGTGCCGCTGTTGGTATCCAGACGATTATCGAAGGCGGAAATATTGCCGCTGTAAGTGACACTGTTATCGCTGGCGAGTGTTAACTCTACTGGCATGTCCTGCGTATTTTTGGTGTTGCGCACGAACTGGATATAAGTGGCTTCATCCACATTAAATTCGGCGTAGAGTTTGTCGTTAGCCACAATTTGCGTGAGCAGTGGCGCGTTGGTTCCCGCCTCAACCACATTGCCCAGCGTTAATTCCGCGCGACCAACACGACCGCCAATCGGCGCGCTAATGTGGGCGTATTCCAAATCCAGCTTCGCTTGACTTAACGCCGCCTCCGCTTGTTTTACATCGGCTTGCGCAACTTGATGGCTACTGAACGCAGAGTCGTAAATACTTTGCGACACCAGCTTGGCGGCAATTAATTGTTGGGCGCGATTCAATTCATCCTGTGCGAGTTTGGCGCGGGACTGGGCCGTGGCTAATTGCGCCTGGGCGCGCTGCACCGATGCCTGATGGGGGCGCGGATCAATGACAAACAGTGGCTGGCCTTTTTTCACTTGCTGGCCTTCAGTAAACAGCACTTGCTGAATGGTGCCGCTCACCAGGGGCTTGATGGCCGCACTTTCAACCGGCGCCAAACGGCCGGAGAAACTGGCCCAGGTGCGGATCTCTTGCGGCGCTAAAATCACTACATCTACCGCTGGCGCAGGTGGTACGGCCGCAGCTGCCGAAGCCTCCACGCCAGCAACATGATAAAAACCAACAATACCTGTGAGTATGGCCAATGCGCTGAGGGTTAAAAACTTGCGGGGGAAAATTGTGCTACTCATGATAGTCTCCTGTTGCTCCTGAGCAAATCAATGCCAAGCTAAAACTCCCTGGACACAAAATCGGCGGGGTTAAACCGGTCATTTCGCAAAACTATACATACCGGTAGGTATGGAGGTCAACATTTTTTGCATTCCGCAAAAAGCCAGGACCGCGGTGCGGCCATGCTATGCCCATAAAACCTCTATAAATCAACAAGTTTGCCAAGCAAGAGATTAAAGTTTGGATAAAAACAATCAAGGAGTAGATCTGTATGGTGGCACCAATTCGATTGAAAAACATACCACCCGGTATCATAATACCCACATCGTTTGTACGAGATTTCACATCATGAACACTAGCGACACCCGCACCCTGCTATTGGAAACAGCCCTGAACCTGATCTGGAACAGCAATTACAATTCCGTGGGGGTCAACGAGATATGCAAACAGGCGGGAGTAACCAAAGGCAGCTTTTATCACCACTTTGAATCCAAAGCCGAGCTTTTCTGTGAGGCGACCAGCTATCACTGGGATCATATTCGCCAGGATCTGGACTGCATTTTGTCGCCCATTAATACACCGCTGGAGCAACTGGAAAATTGGCTGCAATTTATTTACATCAATAAACTGGGCGACGAAAAAAACACTATGCCGGGCTGCGCCATGTTTAACGCCGGCATGCAGACCGGTTGCGATGACGCGCGCATTATTGAGACCCTGCAACTCATGACTGAGCGAGGAGCGAAATACAACCAAGCGCTGGTGCGCAGCTTGAAAGATGGGAATTTTTTAATCGACTCGACCGATCAGGATATCGAACAAGTCGCGCGGTTGATGCAACAGTATGTGCAGGGCGCTATGAGCCACGCGCGGGTTACACGCAATATCGATAACATCAAACGCGATTTACCTGCAGGAATTTATCGCTTGATCGGGCTGAAACCTGAATTCTGGTTTAGCACCAAACCCACTTGGCCGTGCGATAAAACGCTCTAGCCATCAATCAAACAGCGCCAAAAAAATGCCCGATCAAGTCGGGCATTTTTTGCGGCAGTGTTCAGCCAACTAATCGTGGTGATGCCCGCCAACGCCATGCGCATGGCCATGCGCCAACTCCTCCGCGGTTGCATCGCGCACCTCAACCACTTCCAATTCAAAGTCTAGATTTTTGCCGGCAAGCGGGTGATTGCTGTCAATATCGACATTAAATTTGCCCACTTTTAATACCACTGCATCCCAGGGGCCGTGCTGGGTATTTACCGCGACTTTCATGCCGGGTTTGATTTTGTTTTTGATTTTTTCGTAACCCAACAAATGCTTGATAGGAATGCGCTGGGTTGCCCCCTCCTGACGCTGACCGTAACCCTGCTCAGGGGTGAGGCTCACAGTCACTTTATCGCCCGCTTGCTTACCTTCCAAAGCCTCTTCCAACGCTGCCAGCAAACCGCGGTGGCCATGCAGATAAAGGGTTGGGTCCGAGTCATATGAGGTTTCCAGCAGCTCACCGCCGGTTTCGCTCAGGCGGTAGTGAAAACTGACAACTTTGTCGGCGGCAATTTGCATAACAACTCCAAAATGGGGTGGGATAATAAGAGGGCGCGAATTGTCGCTGATTTATCGAAACCGCGCAAAGCGCCAAAGCCAGTCACAAATGGGGAGCCGGAGCGTATGATGGGCATCCGTCACCCCCTCCTCTACGAGCAACAATGTCGCTGTATACACCACCCACTACTGTCGCATTCACTGAAGCAACTCCCGCTGCAACCCTGTCCTTGGGCGAGCTGCACATCCATTGCCTGGATACACGCCAGCTCAGTGCGCAGGACTATACCGAGGCAGCCCGCATCATGAGCGCAAGCGAGCTGGCGCGAACAGAGACATTTGTACGCGGCAAAACAACATATATCGCCAGCCGATGGCTGCTGCGCCGGACGCTGGGTGCATACCTCAAGGTTGCACCTGAAACCCTGGTTTTTGCGCGCAGCGATAAAGGCAAACCTTATTTGCCGGGGCAGGCACTGCAATTCAGCCTCTCCCACAGTGAGCATTGGGCCGTGTTGGCGGTCGGTTATGCCGAGTCTATCGGCGTGGATATTGAGAGCCTTAAGCGGTCGCGCAACCTGAGCGCCATCGCCGAACGCTACTATCACCCCAGCGAATTTGCGCAATTACAACAACTGGGCGAAGGCGAGCAAACCAGTTATTTCTATCGCCTGTGGACATTGAAGGAAGCCTTTTTTAAAGCCTTGGGCTCCGGCATTTCCACCGGACTGGAGAAAATCACTTTCGGTATTGAGGGAGAAAAAATTCAGGGAGTCATAGATCAATCGCTCATCGATAACACCGTTACAGCGGGGGCAGGATGGCACTTCTTCCAATGGGCACTGAGCGATGATCACTACCTGGCTCTCGCCAGTAAAAGCCCAATGCCACCTGATGTGCATTGGCACAAACTAGCTGGCGCACCAGCTTTTCCTTGACTCTGGCCCCTTCACTGCTAGCATTGCGGGCTGATCGCTTGCCGTGGAACCTGCAATTAACGCCGCGCCCTCAACCGACCGATCCTGACAAATCCATCCAGACATACACCTCAAGATAAATAAGAATTCACCATGCTGTCATTTCACCGGGCCGTCCAAGACGACTTCAGCGCCGTCAACCAACTCATTATCGACAAGCTCCATTCCGATGTAGGTCTGGTGGAAAATATTGGCCACTATTTGGTGGAGGCTGGTGGCAAGCGTTTGCGGCCACTGTTGGTGCTGCTCACTGCCAATGCGCTGGGCTATAAAGGCAAGGATCATCTGGCGCTCGCAGCAATTATAGAGTTCATCCATACCGCCACTCTGTTGCATGATGATGTAGTGGATATGTCAAACCTGCGCCGTGGTCGCCCCACCGCTAACGCCCAATGGGGCAATGCCCCCAGTGTGCTGGTGGGCGACTTCCTCTATTCGCGCGCATTCCAAATGATGGTGGCGATTGGCAACATGGATGTGATGGCCATTCTCAGCGATACCACCAACATCATCGCTGAGGGCGAAGTTCAACAATTGGTAAACGCCAAAGACCCGAATGTCACCGAAGCCAATTACTTCAACGTCATCGATAAAAAAACTGCCATCTTGTTTGCTGCCGCCTGCGAAGTTGCCGCTGCCCACTGCGGCGCGAGCAGTGCGCAGCGCCAAGCCTTGCAAGCATATGGCCGCCATCTTGGCGTCGCCTTCCAACTGGTGGATGACGCCCTCGACTATACCGGCGATGCCGCCACCCTGGGTAAAAATGTCGGTGATGATCTGGCCGAAGGTAAACCTACCCTGCCACTTATTTACGCTATGCGCACCGGCACCAGTGCGCAAGCCGAGCTGATCGCCACCGCCATTCGCAATGGCGATGCCAGCCAACTGCCCGCCATCCTGGAAATTGTGCAAACCACTGGCGGCATGACCTATACCCTGAACACCGCCAAAGCGCAGGTGCAATCCGCGCTCAGCCAATTGCAGCAACTGCCCGACAACCACTACACCCGGGCGATGCGCGAACTGGCAGAATTCTCGCTGGCGCGCAGCTTTTAAGCCACGCTGCCCGCCAGTGAAGACCGCAAGGAAAACCTCAGCCCATGAGCCTTGGCTACACTGATTGGAGCAATCCGTGTAGCTGGACAACTCAGCCACAGCGGTTAGAATGGCGCACTTTTGCGCGACGGCCGTCTTGTGGCCATCACTAACTACCAGAGTATTTTCAATGACCACCTTTGAACCACAAAGCTCTTACAGCCGTGAAGACCTGCTGAAATGCGGTGATGGCCTGCTATTCGGCCCCGGCAATGCCCAATTACCCAAACCCAATATGTTGATGCTGGACCGTATTGTTCACATCAGCCAAACCGGTGGTGAATTTGGCAAGGGCGAAATTGTGGCTGAGCTGGATATCTCCCCGGATCTATGGTTTTTTGATTGTCATTTTCCTGGCGACCCGGTAATGCCTGGCTGTCTGGGCCTGGATGCCATGTGGCAATTGGTCGGCTTTTTCCTGGGCTGGAAAGGCAACCCTGGTCGCGGTCGCGCACTGGGCTGCGGCGAACTGAAATTTACCGGCCAAATATTGCCGAGCGCAAAAAAAATCACCTACCACATTAATCTCAAGCGCGTCATCGAGCGAAAACTGATTATGGGCATAGCGGATGGCCGTGTTTCCTGCGATGGCAAGGATATTTATTTTGCCAGTGACCTGCGCGTCGGCCTGTTCCAAAACACCGACAGTTTCTAAAGCTCGCCGGTCGCGTCAAACTTCACCATAATTACAAGTCATAACTCAAACAAAGCCCCGGAGTGGGCAGCAGGCCTTATGTGGCATACTGACACTCCGTTTAACTCGCCAGACGCTGTGAAAACCTACGGCTCAGGCGCTGTCGCTAAATACAAAAGAGGTAGCCTATGAAACGCGTTGTTGTTACCGGTATGGGAATTGTGTCCTGCCTGGGCAATGATAAAAATGCCGTCCTGGATGCATTACGCGCTGGCCGTTCCGGAATCAAATTTCAGGAAGCTTACAAGGAGATGGGGTTCCGCAGCCATGTTGCCGGCTCTATCGATATCAACCTCGCTGAGCTGATTGATCGCAAGATCCTGCGCTTTATGGGTGATGCCGCAGCTTATGCCTATCTTTCCATGGAGCAGGCCATTGCCGACTCCGGCCTGACCGAAGCCCAGGTCTCTAACGAACGCACCGGCATTATTATGGGCTCAGGTGGCGCTTCCTCCAAAAACCTGGTGGAAGCAGCGGATATTTTGCGTGAAAAAGGCCTGAAGCGTGTTGGCCCTTATCGTGTTACCCAGACCATGGGCAGCACCACCTCCGCCTGTTTAGCCACCCCCTTTAAAATCAAAGGCGTCAACTATTCCATCTCCTCAGCCTGTGCCACCAGCGCCCACTGCGTAGGTAACGCCGTTGAACTGATCCAGTTGGGCAAACAGGACGTGGTTTTTGCTGGCGGCGGCGAAGAAGAACACTGGTCACTGACCGCGCTGTTTGACGCCATGGGCGCACTCTCAACCAAGTACAATGAAACCCCGGCCCAGGCTTCACGCGCCTATGATGCAGAACGCGATGGCTTTGTTATTGCTGGCGGGGGCGGCTGCTTGGTATTGGAAGAATACGAACACGCCAAGGCGCGCGGCGCCAAGATCTACGCCGAAGTAGTTGGCTATGGTGCCACTTCGGATGGTTACGACATGGTAGCCCCTTCCGGAGAAGGCGCTGTTCGTTGTATGAAACAAGCATTGGCCAGTGTTGATGGCGCTATCGACTACATCAACTCGCATGGTACCTCCACCCCTGTGGGCGATCTGGCGGAGTTGCGCGCAATCAAGGAAACCTTCGGCGATAAAATCCCCGCGATCAGCTCCACCAAGTCGTTGACTGGTCATAGCCTGGGGGCGACCGGTGTACAGGAAGCCATCTACAGTTTGTTGATGATGGAAAATGACTTTATCTGTGCCTCTGCCAATATTACCCAGCTAGACCCTGAAGCTCAGGGTATGCCGATTGTGCTGGCGCGCCAGGACGGGATTAAGCTCAACCGCGTGATGTCAAACAGCTTTGGCTTTGGCGGAACCAACGCCACTCTGGTATTCCAGCGCGTTTAAGTCCGCCACTTCCCCCCTGTAAAAAAAACGCGAGTCGCCGCAAGGTTGCTCGCGTTTTTTTCGCCTAAAACCTCATGGTATGAGGCTTGCACCTCCCTGCGTAATCACGTTTTATCAACACAGGGATCGCTGCGATGAACCTATTTATCCAGGCTGCACGTCAACAACCGGGGTTCTCCCTTCCTCTTCACGCCCTGCGCGGTTTGGCAGCCGTCATTGTGCTGCTCTTTCACCTGCAAGGACGATTGAGCGAAGCCTTTCCCGGTATTAGTTACTTTCCGGTGTTTAATGGCAGCGCCGCCGTTATTTTCTTTTTTGTATTAAGTGGCTTGGTGGTGGGGGCATCGCTGGCTAAAAATGGCCTTACACAAGGCTCGCTCTCGCTGTATTTCCATCGCCGCGTGTTCCGCATAATGCCGCTGATGGTCTGCACTGTGACTATTGGTGGGCTGTACCTGCTCTTCATCGACCCCTACCAATACTACTCACTCAACCCCAAAGAATATGGCGATTTCAGCCTGCTGAAATTTCTCGCCGGTTACATCGGTTACTCGCTCAAAGCCAATCCTCCCATATGGTCGATTTATGTGGAGCTGATTGCATCACTACTTATCCCCTTGATGCTCCTTTTTGGCAACAGAGCCAGTCATATTGCACTGGCTCTGGGCGCCTGCATCCTGCTGTCATTGCTTCCCCTGAATTTCAAACACCATTGGAATTTTTACATTTTCAGCTTCTACGCAGGCCTGAGCGTGCTGCTATGGGGGCGCCGGCTGGCGAACACCATGCGCTCATTGGCCGCGCCATTATTTTGGTGTGCCATTGCTGTATTAGTGGCGGGGTTCTACCTTGCTCGCCCTATGACTGGTGCAGGTTATGGTGACCTGTGGATCGTCTACTGGGAAACCCTGTGTATTACACCGGTGGTGGGAATTATCTATTACTCACCCGAGCGTTTTTGCTGGCTTGAGGGGCGGGTGTTCCGCTTTTTGGGAGATGTATCCTACAGCCTGTACCTCACCCATTCGATACTGCTGGTCGTTTTGCTGAATCTGGTTACCAGCGTGATGGGGACAAGCGCGATTGCCGCGCTGACTTACGTTATTGCCGCCATTATCAGCAGCCTGGCGATTGCCCAACTATCCTACCGAATGATAGAGATGGAAGGGGTTCGACTGGGCGAACGGTTGCGACGCCCATCCAAACCAGCGATAGATTTACTCTAGCGCTGCAATACTACGATCTACTGGCGCAGCTGTTTTGTCTGCTCGCGGTTGTGCAACCACTGCTTCACCAGCGGCAGTAAACTCGGTCGCCAGGATCGCGCTTGAATACCAAAGTTATCACGTGCGTGGCGGCAACCTAAAATGGCACTGGGTGGCTCACCTTCCGGCTCAGTATCCACCAGCGTAACGCTGGGCTCAGCGGTTAACAGCTGCTGCTGGATCAGTAACTGCAACACCTGATCGGCAAACTCATCTTCCGAGCATGCATCGCCACTGCAATAGTGCATCACCCCCCAATTCTCCGCGCCACAGCTGATTTGCTTGGCCATAGCCACCGCCACCCGCGCGACGTCTGACTGGGCCGTTGGCGAACCGCGCAGACGGCGATTCACATTCACCGATGCACCAGCAAGAAAAGCACTGAGCAATCGCGTCAGGTGATTATCGCCATATGCACCAATCACCCAACTCAGTCGCAACACAATAAAACGTTGCAAGCCTGAGGCAATAAGCTGCTCAGCCTCAACAAAGGCAGCACCAGTTTCGGTGTTGGGAGCAGGCAGGTCTTTTTCGCTGTGAGTGCCTTTTGCATCTGCGCCAAAAACGGTGTAACTGGAAAGGTGGATAAGCGGTAGCTCAAACTGCTTGCAGGCAAGCGCCAGACAGCGCGCCGGATTGACCAACTGCCACTGCCCGCCTGGATAATAAGCTTCTTCCCAGCCCCGACAATTAATCACTAAATCCGGTTGTTCGCGCTCAAAATAGCCAATCACCGCCGCCTCGCTGGACCAATCCAAATCACTGCCAGAGGGTGCCAGCAACTTGAAGGGCTCGCGCTCCAATTCGTGCTCCAGCGCTTTTCCCAAAGGGGAATTTACATCCGTTAACAACAAGGTGAATGACATCTTGATCCGCATACCCGTAAAATTTTTATGCATATTAGCAGTACCCATGCCTCACCCGGCAAGGGTAATTCAACGTTGAAACACTTATACTGCGCAGCCTCACCAGCCAGCTACCGGAAATTCCCTGTCCATGAGCAATGCCCCCCGCAAGATTCATCTGGACGTCGCCATTATTGGCGGTGGTGTGGCGGGCTTATGGCTGGCAAATCGTTTGAAAAGCAGCGGTTTTAGCTTGGCCTTATTTGAATCCAAAGCCTTGGGTAGCGACCAGACGATAGCCTCACAAGGCATGATTCACGGCGGCATGAAGTACACCCTTGCAGGTTCGCTCACTGGTGCTTCAGAAGCCATTGCCGATATGCCCCGTCACTGGCGCGCCTGCCTTTGTGGTGAAGGCGATGTAGATTTGCGCCACACCCGGATACTCAGTGACCACTTTTTCATGTGGTCAGGCGATGATCTGGGCAGCAAGGTCACCAGTTTTTTTGCCAGCAAAATCACTCGCGGGCGGGTCGATAGTGTTGCTTTTGATCGTCGCCCGCCCCTGCTGCGCCACAAAGACTTCAGTGGCAGCCTCTATCGCCTCGAAGATCTGGTCATTGATACACCGAGCCTCATCGCCAACCTGACCAACAATATTGACGGCAACTGCTACCTGATCGACTGGAAATATGCGCAATTCAGGCGCGATAACAATAAGTTATACCTCAATATCACCTGCGACCAAGGCGATATCCATATCCACGCCCAAAGTTTTGTACTAACCGCCGGCAAGGGCAATGCAGACATACTGACCTCGCTGGAGCTGGATCAACCCGCCATGCAGCTCAGGCCGCTGCAACAAGTGATGCTCAAACATCACCACCCGTTTGACTTTTACGGCCACTGCCTGGGCCGCGAGACCACTCCCCGCCTGACTATTTCCAGCCATCGATTGCCAGATGGCGGCCATGTCTGGTACCTGGGGGGTAGCCTCGCAGAAAAAGGCGCAGGAATAGAGCCTGACGCTCTGATTGAACAGGCAAAACACGAACTGCAATCACTCATACCCTGGATGAACCTGACTGGCGCTGAGTGGGCCTGCCTCCCCATAGAACGCGCCGAACCGCAACAACCGGGTTTGGTGCGCCCCGACAACGCCTTTGTTGCACCGGCGCCCGGGGTAGACAATCTAGTGGTTGGTTGGCCCACCAAGCTCACTCTTGCACCCAATCTGGCCAACCGGGTGCTTGAATTGTTTAACCGCAAGCAGATTACTCCAACCTTCTCGCCGACAACTGAGTTAACCCGGCTGTTGAGACCCGCACCATTGGCCAAAACACCCTGGGAACTGGCTTTTCCACCCAGCATCAGCGCAGAAGACTCACTCGCCCTGCGCTTTCACGAGCCCGACGCGGAGTAAAACAAAAAATGATGCAAGTACCCACATTATTCAAGGATTCATCCGGATGATGCCACGCAAGCGCCTCGGCAGCACCGATATAGAGGTAAGCACTCTAGGTTTGGGGACGGTTAAATTTGGTCGCAACCAGAACCTCAAGTACCCCGCCGGTTTTGAACTGCCCAGCGATGAACAAATAGCCCGACTGCTCGACAGCGCACAAGCAATGGGGGTCAATCTGCTGGATACCGCACCGGCCTATGGTTACAGCGAGGAGCGGCTGGGCTATGCGCTGCGAAAAATGCGCAAAGACTGGGTGATTTCAACCAAAGTTGGCGAAGAGTTCATACCTGACAAATTTACCGGACAGGGCTTGTCTCATTTCGACTTCAGCGCCAAACACACCCGCTTCAGTGTGGAGCGATCACTGCGCCGCCTGCGCACCGATTATCTGGATTTGGTATTGATCCACTCCGATGGCGATGACCTGAACATTCTGCTGCAGACAGAGGTGGTGCACACCCTGCAACAACTCAAACGGGAGGGCTGGATCCGCGCCTTTGGCATCTCCAGCAAAACCCTGGAGGGTGGGCTTTTGGCCGCTGAAATCTGCGATGTAGTGATGGTGACTTACAACACCAGCCAATGGGATGAAGCCCCCGTGATCGCAAAATCTGCGCAATATCGCAAGGGCCTACTCTTGAAAAAGGTTCTCGCCAGTGGCCATATCTGCCATGATGCTGTCGCGCCGGAGATATCGGTCACGGATGCCACCCCAGCCACCGACCCCATCCAGCGCGCCCTGACGTTTGCCTACGCCCCCGAAGGGGTGAGCAGCGCCATTATTGGCACCTTGAATGAGCAGCATCTGCGCGATAATTTGCTCAAAGCAATAAAAGCGCAGAGTCCGGCAGTGAATATAAAAGAGTAAACTATGAGTAATTGGTTAGACGCTGTCAGTTGGAACAGTGACGGCTTGGTTCCCGCCATCGCACAGGACGCCAAAACCGGCCGCATTTTGATGATGGCATGGATGAATCGCGAGTCGCTGCAACTGTCTGCAGAGCGTGGCGAAGCAGTTTACTGGTCGCGTTCACGCAATAAACTTTGGCACAAAGGCGAAACATCGGGTCATATACAGAAACTGCATGAAATCCGTCTGGACTGCGATGAGGATGTAATTGTCCTGCAAGTGGAACAACTCGGTGGAATTGCCTGCCATACCGGAAGAGAATCCTGTTTTTATCGGGTGTTAAAAGACGGTCAGTGGCACAGTGTCGATCCGGTACTCAAGGACCCCGCTGACATTTATTGATGAGCGCTTTATCTGGCTCGATTAAAAAATCGAAAGAGAATTTATGAGTAACGATATTTTGCAACAACTCACGGCTATTCTCGAGGCGCGCAAAAACAGCGCCGACGCAGAATCGTCCTATGTTGCCAGCCTGCATCAAAAAGGCCTTAACAAAATTCTGGAAAAAGTTGGCGAAGAGTGCACCGAAACCATTCTCGCCGCCAAGGATGCACAAACCAGCGGCGATAACAGCGAACTCATTTATGAAACCGCTGACCTTTGGTTTCACAGCATGGTAATGCTCTCCCATCTGGGAGAGAGCGCCGATGCAGTATTAAACGAATTGGCGCGTCGCTTTAACGTCTCGGGTCACGACGAAAAAGCCGCGCGCAGCAACTAACAACTATTTCTTTCGGAGAAACATTATGGGTATCAGCGGTATCAGTATTTGGCAACTGCTTATTGTATTGGCGATTGTTGTTATGTTGTTTGGCACAAAACGCCTGCGCAGCCTGGGTAGTGACTTGGGCAGCATGATCAAAGGCTTCAAGAACTCCATGAGCGAGGAGAACGCCAAAAAAGATGAGGAAGAGGCGCAGAAGAATCTGGAGCAAAAGCCAGCAGTGAACGCCGCCAGCACTGAAAAAACTGAACAAAACAACACCAAGGTTTAATTGTGTTCGATATAGGTTTTACCGAACTCCTGGTGTGTCTGGTAGTTGCGCTGGTGGTCATTGGCCCAGAGCAGCTACCGGGCACGGTACGCACTATCGGCCTCTGGATCGGCAGATTAAAGCGCAGCCTGCGTGAAACCCGCAGCGAAATTGAGCGGCAGATAGGTGCCGACGATATACGTCGCCAACTGCACAATGAAGAAATCCTGCAAAACATTGAGGCAACCCGCCGTCAGTTTCAGCAGTCTATTGATGAGTCTGCCAATGCTATTCAATCCAGCATACAAGAATCAGATCCGTTAGATGAGCAGGCACGACGCGATCGTATTGGCCAATACGGCCCCCCTGATGAGCTGCCCGATCACGCTCACACCGGGCCATCACCTCAACCAGCTACCCAGCCCCTGCAAACGGCCAATACGCCAGCAACAGACTCAAAGACGGTATGAACCCATCTCACAACGATAAAGAACAGCCTTTGGTGCAACACCTGATCGAGTTGCGCACACGCTTGTTGCATACAGTGTATTTTCTGCTGGCAGTGTTTATCTGCCTGTTTCCCTTTGCAACGAACATTTATGGGGTTGTCTCTGCGCCCTTGATCGCAGTGTTGCCGGAAGGCAGCAATATGATCGCAACCGATGTTATCTCACCGTTTTTAACACCGCTCAAATTAACCTTTTATGTCGCGCTATTGCTTGCAGTACCTTTTATCCTGTATCAGATCTGGGCGTTTATAGCCCCTGGGCTTTATCGACACGAAAAACAGCTGGCAGCACCGCTGTTGATCTCCAGTGTCTTGTTATTTTTTGCGGGAATGGCTTTTGCGTATTTCCTGGTATTGCCCATGCTGTTTAATTTCACCATGGGTATCCAACTGGAAGGCGTGAGTGCAATGACCGATATCACCAAGTACTTGGACTTGGTGCTGCATATGTTTTTTGCATTTGGCTTTGCCTTTGAAATTCCGGTAGCCACTGTATTACTTATTCACTCAGGGGTAGTCACCCCCGAAGGTTTGGCAGAAAAGCGGCGCTACATCATAGTGGGCTGTTTTGTAGTGGGAATGCTGCTAACCCCTCCCGACATTTTTTCACAAGCTATGCTCGCCATTCCCATGTGGATGCTGTTCGAAGCGGGTTTGTTTTTTGGCAGGCTGGTCAAAAAACGCAGTCAGGAGCGGGAAGAGACCAGCGACTCACCCGAGTAACTTCCCCAGGCGAGCTGTCCTTGAATGCGATGGTGAGGAGCCTGTTATCGCTCACCCTAGTTGTTAGCGCCTAGATAGCCCTTTGAGCCATAGCATCTGCAATCACTGCTTTGTGCTCGTCAAACTTCTTCCAGCCCAGTTCGTGAAAGTAAAAAGCAACGGTATTGATTGCCGGCTCTACCAATGCCATGGTGCCTCCAATTAATACGCTACCCGTCAAGGCGTAACCCACAGAAAAAGCGACAGTAAAATGAACGGCGGCGAATGTTGCTGTCTTGGCCATGATTTTCTCCTCGGTAGGTATTTGTGGCGGTTAAACACTCACCGCCCATGAACCTATAGTAAAAAAGAATCATGAATTGCAAAAGAAAATTGCCTCTAACAAATCAATAGCAAATAGCTATTTACACCGAACCATTACCAGAGGCTAAACGGTTTTTGCACCAAACTGGAATTAAAATAGCGCGAATCCCCCGTGACCTCATTGCCCAGCCAATCGGGTCTGGCAAACTCAGCTCCCTCGTCCGGCAATTCAATCTCGGCAACAACCAATCCGAAGTTTTCTCCCAGAAACTCGTCCACCTCCCACAAAAAACCAGCGTAGAAGATCTCGTGCCGATATTTTTCAATAAGCGGCTGCTCACATAACTCAAGTAACTGACGCGCATCTTCCACAGGGATTGGATACTCAAACTCAGCGCGACTCACCCCCTTGCTCAGACCTTTGACAGTTAAAAATGCTTGCGCTCCTGCGATACGCACACGCACCGTCCGGGTCTTTTCGCTGTTGAGGTAGCCCTGACTGTAATAAGTCGGGGAGGAGCTACGCCAAGCATCCCCGGTGACCAGAAACTTACGCTCAATTTCAATTGCCATACCACTGCTCCACTTTGTAGTTAGTGGCAAATACTAACACCCAGGTACGAACGAAAAGTATTGGAACGACCCCGATGGAGATAAAAATGAAGGGGAAAACAAAAATGCAGAATAAAAAAATGGCGCAGTCTTGCGACTGCGCCGAATCATCAACAGCGACGATATACAACAAAAAAGATGGAGATAAATGTCATTGCCAGAACCCAAAGCCACCAACAAAAATACTTTGGTAAATCAACGCAATGAAGTCATCTTAGGCGTAACTTGGGTTCCTCTCAATCGGCTACATACGTATTCATGCCCTACGGACAATTACATACGTATGTAACTGTCATTAACCTTGTTTGGAGCGCAAAACTTTTGCTTGGGCTATCAACAAACAGCCCATCAAAATAAATAACAGCATCAAATCAGCTTGGCCACCACCAGACTTTTTCGGTGTAGTAGGCGTTGGTGTAACGCCGGTGTCTGTTGCTGGTTTTTTGGTAGCTACAAATACTGCTGTGGTGCGCGCCGGAACAGTAAACTCACCTTTGGCGTTATCCACAACCGAGTCTCTCACGCGCAGATCTGTTGACTCTTTTTGCACTGGATGCAGCGCAAAATCAGCATTTTTCAAATCAGCAAGCGCAAGTGTTTGAGCACTGGTGTTGGCGTTGAAGATGACCAGAATCATTTCAGCACCGGCATCCAGATTGGCACTGCTATCACTTAAGAGCATCGCAATCACACCTGGAGTTTGGCTGCTGCCATTGTTGAAAAACTTCAACTGATCTTTGATCTGCGCAGCGGTTTCCAAGCGGAACAACTTGGAGCTCTTGCGAATTTTTAGCAGCTCTTGAGTGTGATCGTGAGCGCGCTGAATATCCGCTGGTGTTGGCATCAACGCAGGGTTTGCCAGCAGCAATCGCGACTCATTCCAGTTTTGCTGATTATCACCTTTAAGTGGCAACCCACGTCCCCAACCATTTTGTTGATAGGTGAAATCCAACAGATTGAACCAATCGCCAGCATCATAGCTGTTGCGGTCGGTAGATTTGGATCTAATCATCTCCTGACCGGCATGCAGGAATGGAACACCCTGAGCTAATAAAACGATTGAGTTACCAAGATTCTGCATACGCACGCGATCAACCATACTCGTCGCTAAAGGCGCCTTGTATTGGATCATATCGAACAGCGTTTCATTGTCGTGGGCTTCAATATAGTTAATAGACTCCTGCGGATCCAAGGTATAGCCAGCGCCGTCAATTAATGCAGCTTCTTTGGTAGCGCCGGTGTAATCCACTAATGAATAATCTTTCAAGCTGCCTGCCAAGGCGACTTTTAGAATATCAGTTTGCTTCAACAATGCTTCTTTAGCAGTGGCGCTCGCAGAATTTTCAGCATTTGGATCAAGATACAAACCATTTATAAAACTTTGATTCTGCACATGAGCAATACCGGAATCAAAAGGCCCGCCACCACGCACTGCATCGCGAATGAAATTATTAAATGTGCCCACGCCAGTACCACTCATATTGCCAATACGAGCCTGTACAAAACGAGCATCATTTTCAACTTCGCCAAAATTCCAGCCTTCGCCGTAGAAATAAACTTTACTGCCGTCAACACCATCGGCGGCCACAGTTAACGCCTGAATATCGTTTTTGATATTCACAATATTGTCTTTACTGTGATGTCCCATGATGTCGTAGCGGAAACCATCTACCTTGTATGCTGTAGTCCAGGTTTTAATGGAATCACGCATTAACTTTTCCATCATCAGGTTTTCACTGGCGGTATTTTCACAGCAGGTACTGCGCTCTATATCGCCCTGGGCATTCAAGCGGTGATAGTAATTGGGCACAACCTTATCCAAGACAGATTTGTCATTCAGTAAAGCGGCGCTGGTATGGTTGTAAACCACATCCATCACAACGCGCAAACCAATTTGGTTTAAGCCAGCAACCATACTGCGGAATTCGCGAATACGATGTACACCATCGGGATCAGTTGCATAGCTGCCATCCGGCACGGTGTAATGATGCGGGTCGTAACACCAGTTAAAACCATCTTCACCACGTATCGCCTCAATAGCTTCTTGTTGCGCTTCACTATCGGGGGCAAAACTGGCCAAATTGTCTGTTACTGTTTTTTGCTCGGCTTTATTTTCATTGATAGTCGCACAATCAAATGCTGGCAATAAATGCACATGACTTAAACCGGCTGCAGCCAAACGCTGTAAATGTTTAATGCCATTTGAATCTTGTTGTGCAAATGCAGCAAATGTTCCGCGCTCTGCAACAGGCACAGTTTCATCGCTGATGCTGAAATCGCGCACATGAAGCTCATAAATCACCATGTCTTCCGGTGCGGTAAATGCAGGCTTAGCCAATGTATCCCAGCCTGCTGGTTTTAAATCTGCATCGGACAGGTTAACAAACTGGCTGCGCTTGCCATTGATAGAAGTGTTCAGGCTGTAAGGATCAGTGACCCAATTTTTTTCAATGTTGCCGGTGTGACGAACAAAAACTTCAACCTCAAACAAATAATACTTACGGTTCCAGGATGCATCGCCCTCGATTGACCACACCCCCTTGGCAGCATCCAATGTCATTTCATGAGCACTGGAAGAAGTCGCCGGGTTTGCGTCATCGAATACATGCAGCGTTACTTTTTGGGCAGTGGGGGCCCAGAGGCTTACTGATGGCACAGCACCGTTATAAGTGACACCTAATTCACCATCATAGGCAAACAAATCATCAAGTACACCGGCAAATTGCAGCGCAGTTGCTTCAACCAAATTGCCATTAGCATTGGTGATAGAAATGGCAGTTTGGCCTTTGAGGATGTTACGCAATTGATCTGCATCAGCAGACGCCATTTTAAATACAGAGAGGTTTTTTAGATGTGGATATTTGGTTTTCAATGCATCATTTAACCCGGCGGCATCATAATTCAATGCAATAGATTCGCCGCCAGCAACGCCGGCAATACTGGTCGTTAAATTAGCAGTTGATGAGTAGTGTAATTTTGCAGAGGCTCCCTGTAATTCATCAGCGGGAATATTGACTGCAAAGGTATCGCGAGTCAGCCAGTGGGCTTTGGCGGTTTTTAAATTGCCAGACACCAATTCGTCACCGACATATACCTTTTTACTAACGGAATCAAAAGTGAACACCACTTTTTGATTAGCGCGAGTGACTTCAAACGCAATGTTATTACCATTATCGCCGTAACTTTCATCCCATTTTTCATCTATGGCTACTTTGGCTTCATAACTGCCCACCGGCAATTTTGTCGTTGTATAGGTATAAAGACCATTGCCATCAGCATCTTGCATCCAACTACGCAGACAATCAGGCTGCCAGTTTCCGGGGCATCCCAATAGAGTTTGGAAATTACCAACAGCGGTAGCAATTTCCGAATTTATATTCGAAGTAATCCATTTGGTTCTATGACTGTAATAAAACTTCACGTCCTGGGCAGCAGCGAGGGAAAGCGAAATATTAGCGCCACCCGATGCACCATTTGCACCATAGTTTTCCGCCCAAGAGCCATTTAAGGCAGCTTTAAATTGCCAATCACCAGCAGGGATGTTCAGTGTTTTTTGCCAAACCTGGTCAGTCTCTTCGAGACTCATTTGAGTGGCTGTACACTCAGGCTGCCAATCGTCCGGGCAGCCGGCTTCAGACTGCAAGCTACCTGCGACAGTCACTGATACAGGTTGCGGTTCAACCGGAATAGTTACACCGTCTTGTGAATCATCGGTAATAGCATGGGTCACTTCATCGTAGGTAAAAGTGACTGCTTTTTCTTCCGCAATCGAAAACGCAATATTGGCGCCGCCGCTAGCACCACCAGCGCCGTAGTTTTCAGTCCACGCACCATTGATCGCTATTTTGTATTCCCAACTTCCAGCCGGCACAGTGAAGGTTGCCGACCAAAGCGTGCCATTTTTGCTCAGGAAAGTTGTTTGGCATGATGGCTGCCAGTCGGCAGAGCATCCCAATTCCGATTGCAAACTTCCCGCTAGCGTGACGGTATCCGGAGCTGCAGCCGCCGATGCAATAACCCCGTTACTTAATACAAAGGCAAAAAATGCCCTGGTTAGGCTAAGTTTCATAAAATGATCTCGCTTATTGTTATAAAAAATATTATTGGTCAATCAATAGACTTCAGGACAGGGCCTTAGGGGCCAAATCCATATCAGCGATTAGCACGAGCAATAAAAGAAGAGGATTACTTTTGGAAAAGCCTGGCACTCGCCCATTAGTAATTGCGAGATACTAGGCTTTAGCTAAAAAGCACAACAAGCGGCTACATACGTATTCATAGAATCATCAAAATTACATACGTATGCAAAAAGGTTACCCTGAATTTCCAACCAATAAGTTGATACCCAGAGTAACAATTTCTTTCAGGATACAGCCCTTAATTTTTAATTAAAAAAACCTGGGATTCCATAGGGTCAAGCAACAGCGGGCGCGATAGGGCAATAGTTTCGCCGGTAATAACATTGTGAGCGCGGCTAAGGCCGCCAAATGCACGTTGAAACCGATCCAGATTTAATGTTGTAGGCTGTTTGTTTTTATTAATCACCACCATCACCCGCTCCCGATCATGCACCCGGAAATAAACATAGTGGCCATGTTCAGGGATGTAATGGATCAACTTACCCTCATGAATAGCAATGCTGGATTTACGCCAGTTCAGTAATTTGCGCAAATACTCCTGGGTATCGCGCTGCGCACTATTCAAACCCTTACCAGTAAAACCATTAACTTCATCTCCGGCCCAGCCGCCGGGAAAATCAGCGCGCAACAAACCATCGTTACGCACCAATGGGCTTTTCGTTAGCACCTCGGTTCCGTAATAGTATTGCGGAATGCCGCGAGTCGTTGCAGTGAATAGCAGTGAGCTTTTTAATAGATCCAGATTTTCGTGCAGCAGCGAATAAATTCGCGACATATCGTGGTTATCGGGAAACAGCATTAATTTCATCGGATCGGCATAAACAAAATCATTGGCAATCATTTCATACAGTTTGATCAGGCCACTGCTGCCAGTCTCTTCTGCGTTAAGCACTTCCGGCATCAAAAAGACAACCGGAAAATCCATCAAGCTCGGCAGATGGGAGACATAGCCATCGCGATTAACAACGCCTTTTTGCCAGTAAGCCAAAATATGGGGATTGGAATTCATCTCCTCGCCAACAATATTCAGATTGGGATATTCGTCCAACACCGCCTTGCTCCAGAGCGCCAGAAATTCTTTATCCGAATAGGCATAGGTGTCCTCGCGAATACCACTTAAATCGGCAAACTCGATCCACCAAATAGTGTTTTGAATTAAATATTTCGCCAACAACGGATTACGCTGATTAAGATCAGGCATGGATTGCACAAACCAGCCATCGGTGAAATTTTTTACATCTTCTGGAGCAGCATGAATATCCAGCACTGTTGTGTGTTGATTGTTGGTAGGAACAAAACCGGATTGGAAATTTAACCAATCACTTGCAGGCAAATCCTGCATCCACCAATGCCCGGTACCAATGTGGTTGAGCACAACATCCTGAATAAAGCCCACACCCTTTTTACGCGCTGCAGCAACCAGATTTTTATAATCTTCATTGGAACCCATGCGCGGATCCATTTGATAAAGGTTGGTGGGAGAGTAACCGTGATAGGAATATTCCGGCTGATTATTTTCAAGCATCGGTGTAGGCCAGATCATGGTAAAACCCATACGCGCTATGTAATCCAGATGTTTTTCGATTCCTTTGATATCACCGCCATGTCGACCTATAGGGCTATTACGATCCGCGCGCTCCAGCATATTGGTATGGCTATCGTTCTCAGGATCACCATTAGCAAAACGATCTGGCGTTATTAAATAAACAACATCCTTGGCAGAAAAACTGCTGCGCTGCGCCGAACCAGCGCGACGCGCCTGTAGCTCATAGGGCACGTTCAATTGCACGCCTTGTTGATTGCTGAATTGCAATTCAATAACACCGGGCTGTGCATTGGCCGCAATATGCAAGTTGATAAATAAGTAATTGTTATTTGTCGTTCGCTCCAGCGTCTTTACGCTTACCCCCGGATAGTTCACCTTTACCCGAAAATCGGCAATAGCAGTGCCATGCACCATGATCTGTAATTCGGGATTGTGCATCCCCACCCACCAATGCATAGGTTCAATATGCTGGATTTTATATTCACTTGACTGGGCTACAGCAACTTCACCTTTTGCCAGCAACAAAATAGTAAATACCGGCAATAACAGTGCAGAAAAGATTGCCTTAAAAGCTTGGTAATAATTGGTTTTTATAAAAGAAACATAAGTAGCAGATAGATTCATAACGACATCCCGGTGTGGTTGATTGGTTATTGTTGTGCAGCTGCGCGCGCAGCATAGGCGACCAACAAAACCTCACCAATCCGCTACATACGTATTCAGAGAGGGGCTTAACAATTATTGAAAAGTTGTTTACATAACCTGTTTTTTCAAAACCAAATCATTCAATTGCTCGCGGTGCGGCTTGAAATTAAGTGCGCAGCGGCGAATAAAGTCTTCAATATTACTGACCTTATACTTGTGCGCAATTTCATTACCGGGAGATAGCTGTTCCTTGGTGGGGAACACGCCATAACCAGCCAACAAACAATGCCAGGATGCCGATGGGTAATAGCTACCAATTTTTTGTCGCTCTATCTCCTGGGTAAGATTTCCACCACCAACCCATACCTGGAGCAACTCTCGCAACGAGTCAGACAGATAATTATTGTTAGCGTTATCAAGCCAATACTGGGTATCCGTTCTTGAGTTAACACGGTAGTGGCAAACAATATAATCGCGCACTGCTTCAAAACGCTGATTAATTGATTTGTTGAAACTATTCTGTTCGCGCTCGGTGAAATCACCTTGCTCCATAGCCTCGGCAAAACCCAGGATGGTCTCCTGCACAAGATGCAACGCGGTTGCTTCCAAAGGCTCAATAAAACCCTGGGATAAACCAACTGCCAAACAATTTTTTACCCAGTGACGTTCAACCCTTCCAACCCGCATTTTTAAATGCCGAACTGCCACATCGGAATTCAATAAATTAAGTTGCTTACGAATTTCTGTTTCTGCTGCATCAGCGGAGAGGTAATTCGAGCTATAAACATATCCATTCCCAGTGCGGTTGGTCAGTGGGATACTCCACATCCATCCCGAGCTGAGCGCAGTTGCTTTGGTTTGCGGCGCTATATCCGCAGCAGCGGGGGTAGGCATAACAACGGCAGAATCATTAAATAAATTTTTGCCGAAACTTACAAAAGGCGTCTTTAACGCTTGTTGGATCAGCGTGGCAGAGAAACCGGAACAATCGATATAAAAATCAGCATCGAGAGCTTGCTGCTGATCAGTAATTAACTGCCCGATATTTCCGCTGGCATCGAGTTTCACATCGGTAATTTTTGCATCAAGATAATTAACGCCCAACTTAAGAGCGTGCTTTTTCAAGAAGGCACCGACAAGAGACGAATCAAAATGATAGCCATAACCTAATTGAAAGGGAAAATTATGGTCAGGTTTAGGGCCCAATAAGTTCTCGGCAAGATAGGTTGCCAAAAAAAACTTATCCGGATGAGCTTCAACATCAATTCCCTTACGGCGAACAAAACTATTATAAAAAAATGCAGGTGCTGAATAATCATCAGGCTGCGCAGGGAAAGGATGAAAATAATTATCAAACCCTGGCTTTGAAGACCAATTCGCAAAGCGAATACCTGTTTTGTATGTAGCATTACAAGCAGGCATCCACTCTTCTTCTGCAATTTCCATATAATCAAAAAATGATTTCAGTTGTGGTGTAGACCCTTCACCAACGCCAATAATTCCAATATCACTGGATTCAACCAGAGTCACCTGAATCAAATGTTTAGCCCAGCGCTTGGCAAGAATGTTAGCGGCCATCCAGCCAGCGGTACCACCGCCCAAAATAACAATATTCTTGATCATAGTATCTTCGTCTGCAGCCTGTTAATTACTGGAACCCATCTCCAAAACCAACGAGTCGTAGGGTGACAAGCTAAGCTCAAGCGTAACATCCGTATCGGTCACTGTTAATGTTGAAAAAGAGGAGCTGTGATTTAGCTTAGCTGAAAGTTCATATGCTGGATTAATCAAATTCCAACTGTCCCGATATGTATCGGGTAGGGATAATCTAATAGGCCCCGTTTTTTCACCGGAAAAATTACTGACAACAATCCACTGTTGATTAGGAGTGGTGCGGGTGAAGGCAAAGATCTGGTTGCTATATCCGACCGATGCGCTGGCAATATTGTGTGTGTGCAGCTCTTGATATTCGCCTTCGGCAATTACCTCTTCATGAGACAAATTCAGCAGTTCACGGTAGAACTCGCGCAATGCTTTTTCTGCTGCGGTGGACTGGCCGCCATCAAATTTCCCACCATTCATATAGCGTTGGTGCGCAGGGACTCCAGCATAATCAAAAATAGTGGTACGCGATGGATCACCAAACCCGGAATCAATAGCCCCGGCTTCGCCGACATCCTGACCAAAATACAACATGGTAGGCGAGCGGCTAATCAAGGTGGAAACTACCATCGCAGGTTTGGCTTTTTCTGCGCTGCCGGCAAACTCTGGGCTGGCGATACGCTGCTCATCGTGGTTTTCCAAAAAGTGCAGCATATGCGCTTCTATATCACTCATACCGGCTTGCACCTGAGCGATTACTTCAGTGCCGCTTTTACCTTGAATAATAGCTTTCAAACCGTCATACATTTCCACTTTGTCATAGAGGTAATCCATTTTTCCCATGTGAATATAATTGCGATATTCAGCCGGGTTATAAACTTCCGCCAATAAAAATGCCTGGGGATTTTTTTGTTTAATCGCCGAGTTTAAATAACTCCAAAACTCAACGGGCACCATCTCCGCCATGTCGTAACGGAAGCCATCTACACCTTTGGCCAACCAGTACTCGGCAATCTGACGAAACTTGACCCAGGAATCAGGCACATCTTTACCCTGCCAGAATTGCGCATGTGCCATTAAATCTTTTTGCGCGTAACCCGCTGGTAACTCGGGAAAATCTTTGGTGCCGTCCGGACGAACACCGTAATTAATTTTTACGGTTTCATACCAATCATCAAATTTTGGTTGCGCCAGGCGCGAACCATTTCCGGTCCATTTAGCGGGCTTTTCATCAAACTGACCATCGCTTAGCGGATGCGTGTCTCCACCTAATGGGCGGTAATTGCCTTGCGCTTCAGGCACTTTAAAATTTTCGCCCACGACGTAATAAAAATTATTGTCGCGTTTGTATTCCACACTCACATCATCGCGCGCACCAAAATTTTCTACACCCACAGGATGGCTCAGCGACTCATAGCGACGCGCAACATGGTTGGGCACTATATCGATAATTACCCGCATCCCCTGAGCATGGGTGCGAGCGATCAGCGCTTCAAATTCTTGCAAGCGTTTTTCCGGATCAACCGCTAAATCTGGGTTCACGTTGTAATAATCTTTTACCGCATAGGGTGAACCAGCGCGCCCCTTTACCACATCAGGATCATCATTGCTGATGCCATAAGCCGTGTAATCGCGAATCACGGCATGATGCGGAACACCGGTATACCACACATGGGTCACCCCTAATTCCTTGATTGATTTCAACGCGGTTGACGTAACGTCGTTAAATTTACCTACGCCATTTTCCTCCAATGTTCCCCAGGGTTTATTAGTGGTATTGGTATTACCGTAGAGACGGGTGAACATTTGATACACCACCGGTTTTCCCTGTACCACAGGCGCTGGTGGTTGCTCGGTGCGCTCGCTGGATTGATTGCAAGCAACCAAGCCCACTATACCCACACTTAATGCCGCCATAGCAGCAAGGCCCACGGCTATCTTTTTATAATCGTTCATTCACCCTACCTCTTTAAAAGGGTTGGCTATTTACTCCAACCCGGACTGATACCACTAGTCACCCAATAACAAACACAAAAAATCGCGTAATAAAAACTTATAATTCCAAAATCAGGGAGGTTTTTGCTGGAAGTTTCAGGCTCTCCTCCAAGATTATTGTTTTGCCATCAATAACGTTGCGCGCATTTTTTTTGCCCGCCGTAAAATCACGATAAGCTGTTAAATCCAGAGTTTGCTCCTGTGCATTTTTATTCAGAATCACCAGCACAGTTTTATTCTCAAGATAACGCGCATAAACATAAAAACCATTGACAGGCGAAAAGTGTTGCAGCTTTCCGCGGTGAACAACCTCGGAAGATTTGCGCCAGCTAAGTAATTTTTTTACAAAAGACTGCATGTCGCGCTCTTGTACTGTAAGGCCCTTGCCGGTAAATGCATTTTTAGTGTCGCCCTTCCAACCGCCGGGCATGTCGGCGCGCACCGCGCCATCGTCGCGTTCACGCGGGCTAGTCATCAAAACTTCGGAACCGTAATAAAACTGTGGAATTCCACGCATAGTTGCCATGTAAATCATCGCCGTTTTGAATAAATCCACATCTTCATTCAAGTAGGAATAAAGGCGCGAGGTGTCATGGTTTTCAGGGAAAATAACCAGATTGAACGGGTCGGGGTAAACAAAATCATTGCCCAGCATTTCATACAAACGCACCCACCCCTTATCCCAGGACTCAGCTTCGTGTAACACTTCGCGCAGGGTTTCATGTATTGGAAAATCCATCACACTGGGCATATGGGGCACATGGCCACTGGCATTTACTTTGCCGCGCTGCCAATGGGCAACCACTGCCGGGTTGGGGCTCCACTCCTCGCCCACAATATTAAAGTGTGGATACTCATCCATAATGGTTTTGGCCCAGCGCGATAAAAATTGCTGATCGGCATAGCCATAGGTGTCCTCGCGAATGCCGCTCAAGCCGGCATACTCAATCCACCAAATACTGTTTTGAATCAGATAAGTAGCCAAGTGTGGATTGCGCTGATTTAAATCCGGCATAGTCGGCACGAACCAGCCGCTCACAAATAATTCTTTATCCGCAGGCGCGGCATAAGGGTCTTGCACCGTGGTGCGGCGATGATTGGTTTCTTTATATTCTGCAGGGAAGTTCAACCAGTCTTTTGCTGGAAGGTCTTTCATCCACCAGTGATTGGAACCTACATGGTTCAGCACTATATCCTGTATGACACCCACGCCTTTTTTGCGCGCGGCATGTACAAATTGCCTGAACTCATCATTGGTGCCGTAGCGTGCATCTATTTTGTATAAATCCGTTGCGGCATAACCGTGATAGGAATATTTTTCCATGTTATTTTCGGTGAGCGGGTTTGGCCAAATTTGGGTGAAGCCCATAGCTGCAATATAGTCCAGTTGCTGCAACATACCTGCAATATCACCGCCATGACGCCCGCCTTTGTAGGCGCGATTAGGCTGTTCCAACATACCGGGCATGGCATCGTTATTAGTATCGCCATTGGCAAAACGATCCGGAGTGATCAAATAAATTGCATCTTTAGTCGAAAAACCTTTGCGCTCCGCTGAATTTTTTTCGCGGGCAAGCAGCGCATAGTCAACCTTGGTTTTTAGTTTGCCGCCCTGGCTAAACTCGATTGGAAAACGTCCCGGTTTCGCATCGGGCGCTATCTCAATAGTGACAAATACATAATTAGCACTATCGACTTTTTTAACCTCAACAATATCAACACCCGGATAACTCACAGCTGGTGTGGTTGCACTAATGCCATCGCCATGCACCAACAACTCCACGCGATTGTATTTCATGCCGACCCACCAGTTGGCGGGTTCAATGCGATTAATTTCCACGCCATAAGCAATGGCCGGAAAAATATAAATGACTGATAGCAACAACATGAGTTTTTTCATTGCAGTTATCCAGATAGGTGTCCTGAGCAAAAAGCATATTCAGATAAAAAATCACCCACATGGATAGCCATGCGGGTGATTGATTGGTCAGCCAACAAACAGCCGTTATTTACATCTTGTAGTTCACACCAAAGAAGTATTGACGACCGAAGTACTGGATAGAACCAGTTTGTGCTTCTGAACCGAAATAGGTTTTGGATGGTTCGTCAGTCAAGTTGTTAACTTGGAACACCAGCTCAACACCGTTTTCAAATTCATAGGAAGCTTGATAATCCACCACTGACTCGTCAGCGTAGAACACCTCCTGCGTTTCAACCGCCACCTGGTTGGCAACAAACGCTTCGCGGTAACGATAGTTCAAACGGGTTGAGAAGCCTTCGTAATCGTAGAACAGGGTAGCGCTCAGGTTGCTTGGAGACAGACCAGGCATACCAATGTCTTTCTCTTCGCCGCCCAAATTATTGATACGCTCTACGTCACTTTCAGTGTAAGAGTAACTGCTGCTTACACCCAAGCCTGACCACAAACCTGGCAAGAAGTCGAAGGTTTGTGTGTAGCCCAATTCAATACCCTGGATGTAGCCACCCTTGGTGTTGTTGTAGGCAGTTTGATATTCACCGCCGGGCTTCAATGGATTGCCGGTATTTGGGTTAATTTCTGGAACATTAAAGCCCAATGCTTCAAAGTCCACGCCACGCAGAGTGATTTGCTCGATAAATGATTCAATGTCTTTTCTGAACAAAGCAACAACTACCGCACCTTCTGTGTCAGCAAAATAGTGCTCGTAAGAAAGGTCGTATTGGTTGGCGTAGAATGGATCCAACAATGGGCTGGTGTTACCCCATGCGTTAAATCTGTCTTCACCGTCAATCCAGGAACCTGCGCCTGATTTCAGCTGGCTAACAGGTGGACGAGACATTACTTTCGCCGCCGCAAAACGAACAGTGTCTTGCTCAGTGACCTGGAAATTCAAGTTCAAAGAAGGCAGATAGTCAGTGTATTTTTGACCCACTTCATTGCGAACATAGTCGTTGCTTACCACACCGCGTTCGTCTGTAATTGCTTCACCTGCACCAGCACCAATCTGCAAGTAACCATCACTGGATTGATCAGACTCAACCACACGCACACCGAAGTTACCAGTTACTGGAGTAGCACCCAATTCAGTTGCGAAGTTAGCCATTACGTAAGCTGCAAGCACATCTTCAGTAACAGTACCGGATTGAATCATGGTCCAGTTGTTGTCCCAGTTTGCAACAGGATTCCAATCGCGACCGCGAGCGGCTTCAACAGCAGCAACAGCGTCATCGAAGTCAATTGCAAAGAAGTTAGGCATACCTTTGAGGTCGCCACCAAACTCAACTACCTTGACCATATCTTCGGTCAAAGCGATAGGGAATTGTGATGGGTGATTACCAAACTCTGAACCATAACCGTCTTGACCACGCGCACCAGTGTATTCACGAGAAGAGTTGCGAATACCGGCTTCAAGAGATGTGATAAATGGAGTTTCCATTTCGTATTTCACATCAATTTTTTGTGCATTGATTTCATTGTGGGTAATGAACGGCCACTGACCTACTTCGGTCAATGCAATACGATTCAGGTTGGTGTAACTCTCGCTAGCAAAGAAATCTGCTGGATTTAAACCTTTGTTGAGATAGGTGATAGATTCTGGTGAACGAACAGGATTTGCAACACTGGTATCGTTGTACAGCAGCGCACGAGTACCACCGTTTTGGAAATCACCATCTGACTCAGAGAAAGACACATCTGCGTTGATGGTCCACTTGTCGAGGCGCCACTCTGCATTCAAACCATAAGACAATACTTCAGCTTCACGTGAATCATTGTCGTTAACAGTAAATACCGCAAAATTTGTATTGCCGTTGCCGGATACAGTACCACCTACCATGGCGTTATCGACAATAACGGGATTGGTGATAACAGTGTTTTCTGAGTGAAGAGTTTTCACACGGAAACCACGCGCAAACGCTTCGGAATCTGCCTTGGTATTAAATACATCACCTTTCAGGGTAAAGCTGTCGCTCGGCTCCCACACCACGGTAGCTAAATAGCTATCGCGCTGCTCTTCACCACCGCGCTGTTGCATCTCCATACCTTCGCTGACAAATTCGTTGCCTGCATCACCATCGATATTGCGTTGGCCGTTGTAGTTCAAGCCAATGTATTGGTTTGCAACACTTGGGGCGCTCAGTTTGGCGTAGCCAAGTGCAAAGCCAAGAGTGTCATCTGCAAACTTACCTTGGTAAGAAGCATTGAAACGATGGCCTAAATCAATTGCATCTTCAACTTCTGAGGTGCGGCTATTTGAGCTGCCACGAACGCCAAGATTTACAGAATGTGCCTTGTCGTTTTTGAGCGGGTTAACAGTTGTCAGCTCAATAGAACCAGCAACGCCACCTTCAATTAATGACGCTTTTGGCGATTTATATACCGCAGCCTGAGAGATTAATTCAGATGGATATACGTCGAATTCAATTTTACGACCAGCAATCGGACCAGTGCTGGTACTAACTTGCTCGCGACCATTCATGGTTGCAAATACAAAGTCACCGCTCATACCACGAATATTCAGCTCACTCGCCTGACCACCGGTACGTACAGAAGTAACACCAGGCAAGCGAGACAGAGAGTCAGCGATAGATACATCTGGCAGACCGCCGATATCATCAGCAGAAATAGCTTCAATAACAGTGTCGGAATTGCGCTTGGCATCAATCGCATTCAGAACGCTTTGACGGAAACCGGTAACAACAACTTCTTCAACTTCTTTCTCTGCGCTGGCAGCTTGGTTATTAGTTGTTTGTGCATAAACAGCTTGTGAGCCCGACACCAGAGCCATGGTAGTGGCCAGTGCGAGCATGTGGTTAAACGATTGTTTTTTCATGCTTATTCTCTCCGCGGAAAGCGTACTTATTTTTAACATTGTGTGTAGTAACAACAGCTACTGGGTGTAAAACACCAGATAACACAATCCTGTCGTTGTAATGATGGTAGGCTTTGGTGGATGAGAACCACAATAGAATGCATACGTATTCAGCGCACCGCATACGTATGCAGTCACATTTAGGGGAACTGGTTTTTTGCTTATTAAAAAAACTGAAGTAGTGAAATTTAAAGCAAAAAAAGAGGGCCGAAGCCCTCTGTATTGACCGAATATAATTGTTAAAAATAATTAGCTGGCAATGCGCGCTATTAGGGTCCCGTAAGGCGCCACAGGCAGGTGAGTGGACTGCCCGCTGAAAGTCGCACAGCCGTGGCCGTCTATTGCTTGCAAGCTGTATGCTCTTTGCAAGTCGATGGTTTTTTCTTGCGCGGAGAAATTAAATGCACAAAGCAAAACATCATCGCCGTAACGGCGCGTGACGACCAAATAATCCTCTGCGTCGGCTACAAATTCAATATCACCCAAACGCAGCGCTGGCTGCGTTTTACGCCAATGCATAAATTGGCGATAGGCATTTAAGATTGATGAAGGATCATTTTCCTGCAAACTTACCGCTTGCTCTTTATGCGCACCGGGCACCGGCAGCCAGGTTTTTACCTGCGAGAAGCCGGCATAGGTTTCGGTGTGATTCCAGGGCATTGGAGTGCGGCAACCATCGCGGCCTTTAAAGCGTGGCCAGAAAGTGATGCCGTAAGGATCTTGCAGCTCGTGCTGTTGGATCGGCGCTTCAATCAGACCCAATTCTTCACCCTGGTAACTGCATACACTGCCGCGCAGCGAGAAGAGCATCGCATTCAGCGTTTTGGCTAATTGTGGCGACTGATCCTTACCACCCCAGCGCGACATAAACCGCACCACATCGTGATTGCCAATTGCCCAGCAGGGCCAGCCCTCAAGCAAATTTTTCTCCAGCGTCTCTACCGTTTCACGAATGTAGGAGCCCGAGAGATTATCGACAAGCAATTCAAAACTGTAAGCCATGTGCAAACGTGAATTACCGGCCGTGTATTCCGCCATGGTTTTTAATGAATCTTCCGAGGCGATTTCACCCAGAGTCACCGTACCCGGATAGCGATCCATTAATTTGCGCAGCGATTCCAAAAACTCCAGATTTTCCGGGCGATCACAATCAAACAAATGGCGCTGGAATGCATAGGGGTTATCTTCGCGGAATCCGCGCCCCCTGCGCTCCGATTCTGGTTTGGCCGGATTGCTGCGCAGCAGTTTGTCGTGGAAGCAAAAAATAATTGCATCCAAACGCAGACCGTCAACACCGCGCTTCAGCCAGAATTCCACTTCCTGCAAAATTTGTTCGCGCACTTGCGGGCAGTGATAATTTAAATCCGGCTGGGTTTTTAAAAAATTGTGTAAATAATATTGGCAGCGACGCGGCTCCCATTCCCAGGCGGAACCACCAAAAATCGCGAGCCAGTTATTGGGTGGTGTACCGTCGGGTTGCGGGTCGGCCCACACATACCAATCGGCCTTGTCGTTGTCTTTGGATTCGCGACTCTCCAAAAACCAGGCGTGTTGGTCTGAGGTGTGACTCAACACCTGATCAATAATAATTTTGATGTTGCGCTTGTGCGCTTCAGCAATTAACTCATCGAAATCAGCCAGAGTGCCGAAAATAGGATCTATATCGCGGTAGTCAGAAATATCGTAGCCAAAATCTTTCATCGGCGATTTGAAAAAAGGCGATACCCAGATGGCGTCCACCCCCAAGCTGGCAATGTAATCCAGCTTGCTAATTATTCCGGGGATATCGCCAATACCATCGTTATTGGCGTCCATCAAACTGCGGGGATACACCTGATAAACCACCGCGCCACGCCACCAGGGAGTTGTAGTCATTACCTAAGTCTCAATTTTTATTAATGTCACAAACACTTCTGCGAGTATTTGTATTGCGTAATACCAACATACGCCAGCCTTGTTTTTTCGCCAAGTGACTACATACGTATGCAGATAACACTGATGATATTTATCGGCCTAAAAGCTCATAGAATACGTATTCATTCGCTTAGCGGCCTATTTCTCCAGTCATTTCCCGACACCTCGCAACAGCCATTAAAAATTGGACTAATCTTCACTGCATACGTATGCAACCTGAATACGTATGCACCTGCTTGAGTTGGTCAAGCCCAACACCTAATGTGACTTGATTGTCATTTCTGCTATGACTGGGAAAACTTGTCACCCTTTTCAAGGCGGAATATGTTGATAAATAACAAAGTTAAGAATGTATTGATACGAGGATTTTGTCATGAAAAAAAATGTACTCGCCCTGCTGGTGAGCAGCAGCCTATTGCTCGGTGCCTGCTCCGATAACTCATCGACAACCTCGGCACCCGCTGCGGTAGCTCCCGGTGCTCCCGGTGCCGCTGCGGTTTGGTCCTATGCCGGAAAAACAGGAATAGGCACATCTTTTGAAACTTATACCGATGGCGCCTACAAAGATTCCGGCGCGAGCGGCACTATTTCCAAAGTATGGTTTTCGGTTGCCCAAGGGGTATTAACCGAAACCATGTACGGTTTAATTCACGAAGCACAACTGCAGGAACTGCAATTTTTTATCAAAGGCAGCGACTTTCTGGACGAAGAGAAAAAAGACACTATCTCCAGTATCGAATATTTAAATACCGACGAGCAGGGCCGCCCGCTGTCGCTGGCTTACAAAATTGTGAATCGCGATAAAGAGGGAAAATATGAAATTGAAAAACATATTTTTACCGATCCTGACTCTCAAACCTTAATGATGCGCGTGGTATTCCGCGCACTCGCCGCCGATGTAACCCCTTATATCTACGTGAACCCTTCTGTAGCCAATACCGGCAGTAACGACACAGCGAATTATGCGAATGGCCAGTGGGTAACCACCGATGGCAACAACAGCATGACGGTAAAAACAACCGCTGCGGTCACTCAAAGCACTGTCGGCTTTGAAGGCGTGTCTGATGGCCTGGCTGACCTGAAACAAAACGGCAGCCTCACCAAGCTTTACAACAGTACTGGCGACACACCCGGCAATGTTGCCATGACCCTGCAACTGGCCGAGGTAAAAACCGGTGCTAACGCCCAATGGGATTTAGTGCTGGGCTTTGGCAAAACTCTAGCCGAGAGCACTGCGGCTGCCGATCAAACTCTGGCCAAGGGCTATGACAAAGTACTGGCCCATTACAATGGTGACGGCGATGCCATTGGCTGGCAGGACTTCCTGCAAACCCTGCCTGCACTCGGCCAACTGGCGGCTACCGCAACCGATAACGGCAAACTCGCGTACACCAGTGCGATGGTGTTAAAAGCCCAGGAAGATAAGACCCATGCCGGTGCGTTTATCGCCTCCTTATCAAACCCATGGGGCGATACCAAGTCCGCTGAAAAATCCGCTACTGGCTACAAAGCAGTATGGCCGCGCGATTTCTATCAGGTAGCCATGGCCATGCTGGCACTGGGTGACCGCGAATCACCACGGATTGCGTTTGAATATCTGGAAAAAATCCAGGCCAGTGAAAAAATTGCCGGCTACAGCGGCACCCCCGGTTGGTTCCTGCAAAAAACCCATGTTGATGGCGAAGTGGAGTGGGTAGGCGTGCAGCTTGACCAAACCGGTATGCCGTTAATGTTGGGCTGGCGTCTATGGAAAGAAGGCGTATTCAGCGATGCAGAAATCACCCAGTGGTATCACAAAATGTTGAAGCCGGCGGCAGATTTTCTGGTCGATGGCGGGCAGGTGAAAATTCTGTGGAATGACACCCTGATCAAACCACCTTACACCCAACAGGAGCGCTGGGAAGAACAGAAAGGCTATTCCCCTTCCACCACTGCCGCGATTATTGCCGGACTGGTATCTGCCGCTGACATAGCAACCCAGGCGGGCGACGCCGATAGTGCAGCCAGATACCTTGCCGCGGCAGACAAATATTCCACCGAGCTGGAAGCCAAAACCTTTACCACCAACGGCTCTCTCACCGGCGATCTGGGTAACGGCCAATACTACCTGCGCATTAACGCCAACGAAGACCCGAACGACCGCTCGGCACTGGGCACCAGCAACGCCCAGGTGATCGAAGACGAATCCCAGGTGATCGATGGCGGCTTCCTTGAACTGGTGCGCTACGGTGTTCGTTCAGCAACGGACAAACATGTGCTGGAAACTATCCCTGAATACGACAACCTGAATCTGCCGGATTTACTGCGCACCAAATACGAATTTACCTTCCCGGGTGTGGAGGGCGTATTCCCCGGCTGGCGCCGTTACGGTATTGATGGTTACGGAGAGGAGATCAAAGGCGGCAAGGGCTACGTCGAGGCCAATAACTCCAGCGATGGCCGCGGCCGTGTATGGCCATTCTTCACTGGCGAGCGCGGCCACTACGAGCTGCAACTGGCCAAGGCAAATGCCACCCTGGATATAGATGCACTGCGCAATACTTACGTCAAAGCTATGGAACTGTTTGCCAACGAAGGCATGATGCTGCCAGAGCAAGTCTGGGATGGTGTAGGCAGCAACGATGCCTATAACTACCCGCTCGGTGAGGGCACCAACGGCGCCACCCCGCTAGCCTGGACCCATGCGGAGTACATCAAACTATTGCGCAGTTACAGTGACGGTAAAGTCTGGGACAGAAACGCGAGCACCGAAGCGCGCTACGTTAAGTAAGCGCATTCAGCGCCTCAACCAACCCGCTTGCCGGAACATCCGGCAAGCGGGTTTTGATTAGAAAAATTACAACTAGACTTGAATAAACAAATACACCAATAAACAAATAACAAAGGCATCTTCACGATGAAACAACCCACCCTCCCCTTCTGGCAGGTTTGGAACGTCAGTTTCGGATTCCTGGGAGTGCAACTCGGTTTTGCATTACAAAACGCCAACGTCAGCCGCGTGCTGTCTGACCTGGGCGCAGACCTTCACTCACTTTCACTCTTCTGGTTGGCCGCGCCGATCATGGGCCTGCTGGTTCAACCGATTGTTGGCGCCGCCTCGGATCGCACCTGGAATCGCGTTGGCCGCCGCCGTCCCTATATTTTGGGGGGTGCGATAGCGGCGGCTATCGGCATGTTACTTATGCCCAATGCATCGCTGTTTGTCGCTTTTATGGCCCCCATGCTGTTTGGCGGCATTATGCTTGCCCTGATGGACGGTGCTTTTAACGTGACTATGCAGCCCTTCCGCGCGCTGGTTGCCGATATGGTGCCGGACGAACAGCGCACACTGGGTTATTCCATCCAGGCGCTGCTGATCAACATAGGCGCAGTGATTGGCTCCATACTGCCGTTTGTACTGACCAATGTAATCGGGTTGGACAATACAGCCCCCAAAGGCGAAGTAGCACCCACGGTAACCTGGGCCTTTTACATCGGCGCCAGCGCTCTGTTCCTGACTGTGCTCTGGACAGTTATTCGCACCAAAGAGTACGCCCCGGCAGACTACAACCGCTACAAAGGCCTGACGGCAGCCGTCGCACCCAGCGTAAAACCCTCTCTGGGCAAGCGCCTCGCCAACTTTTGGCAATTGTTTATCAACATGCCAAAAACCATGCGCCAATTGGCGTTAGTGCAGTTTTTCTCCTGGTTTTCGCTATTCATTATGTGGGTTTACACCACCCCGGCCATTACCCAATACATCTGGGGCATAGAAGCCAAGTGGTTTGACTCGGACTACCTGCATTCGCTGGAAAGTATTCCCCCCGAAATCGCCGCCGCCAAAGGTGCCGCCGGAGACTGGGTGGGCATTATTTTTGCCGCTTATTCACTTTTTGCCGCGCTCTTTTCTATAGTGCTGACTCGTATTGCCAACCGTTTTGGGCGCAAGCTTACCTACTCTATGTCACTGCTTGCGGGCGGTTTGGGTTACCTGAGTTTTATCCTTTTCCAGAACGCCGAGGTAGTTCACGTGAACCTGTTGGTTACCCAAGTGGACATCCCCCAGGGCGCGCTGGATTTGTTGATCCCAATGATTGGCATCGGCATCGCCTGGGCCGCGATTCTGGCGATGCCCTACGCGATTTTGGCGGGTTCGCTGCCTGCAGATAAAACCGGCGTGTACATGGGGATTTTCAATTTCACCATCGCCGCACCGCAAATTGTTTCCGGCCTGGTGGCAGGGCAGATCCTGAAATATGTCTTCCACAATGAGGCGATTTACATAGTTATGCTGGCCGGTGTATCGATGATTCTCGGCGCGCTCTCGGTGTACTTCGTGAAAGACACTGCATCCAATCCGCAAGCTGTCGCTGTGCCTCAGGGACATTGATCGCTAGCGCGCAATTCAACCCGTTGCAGGTTCACTTGCAACGGGTTTTTTATTGCCCTCCAAAACATTTATGGACAGCCATAAGCGCTAGCGTAAAACAATATTAAACACCCCCCGAAAAAACCCTGTGCTATAAAAGTCGCTTCATAAAATTGCCGGGACGCTTATGCCAGCGACTATCGAAAGCCAGATCAATGCCATTTATCGCGCTGAATCGCGCCGGGTAAGGGCAACACTTATCCGCCTGCTGAAAGATTTTGACCTGGCGGAAGAGGCGACACATGACGCCTTTACCGCTGCCCTGCAGCAGTGGCCAAGCGAGGGAGTACCGCAAAATCCCCGCGCTTGGTTGGTCTCTACAGGGCGTTTCAAGGCGATTGACCATTTGCGGCGGCGGGCACGCTTCCAAACCGCACTGGTCGATATTGCCGAATCACTGGAAGCCGCCATTAGCGACAGCGAGGATTGGAGCGAACAACACCTCGCCGATGACCAATTGCGACTGATCTTCACCTGCTGCCATCCGGGCCTTGCGCCAGAGGCACAGCTGGCACTCACCCTGCGTGAGGTCTGTGGCCTGACCACCGAAGCCATCGCACGCGCCTTTCTCACCAGCCCCAGCACCCTGGCGCAGCGCATTGTGCGCGCCAAAAATAAAATCCGCGATGCGTGCATTCCCTACGAAATTCCGAGTCGCAACGAATTGCCCGAGCGTTTGGACGCCGTACTGCAAGTGATTTATTTGGTCTTTAACGAAGGCTATTCAGCCACATCCGGCAATGAATATATCCGCCAGGAACTGGCGCAGGAGGCGATTCGCTTGGGGCGTCTGGTCGTGGAATTGCTGCCAGAGGCAGAAGCGCTGGGACTATTGGCGTTGATGTTGATTCAGGACTCACGCCGCCTGGCCCGGCTGGATGCCCGGGGCGATTTGATCCGGCTGGAGGAGCAGGACCGTAGCCTGTGGGACAAGGCACAAATTGCCGAGGGCGCGATGCTGATTCAGCGCGCCCTGCCCAGCGGTGAGGCCCACACCTATTGCATTCAGGCGGCCATAGCTGCACTACACGCCCAAGCCCCGAGTTTTGCTGCTACCGATTGGCAGGAGATTGCAGGCTTCTACGACCTGCTGCTACAAATTAACCCCAGCCCGGTAGTGGAACTCAACCGCGCCGTGGCCCTGGCCATGCGCGATGGGCCCGCCATCGGCCTGCAATTGATTGATGATTTGATCGCCCGCAAGCAACTCACTGATTATCACCTCACCCACGCGGCGCGCGCCGAATTCCTGGAGAAGCTCGGTGAACGCGACGCCGCCAGAATCGCCTTGCAACAGGCGCTGGCATTGGCGCCCCAAGCTGCCGAGCAACGCTTTTTACAGCGGCGACTGGCAGCCTTGGAAAAATAATTGTTGCGTCTGTCGAATTGGAGAAGATCCGCACGACTATTCAGTGAAATACCAGCAACGGAATACAGGTTTTGGTTGGTATGCACTATGTGTTTGAAAGTTTCCATTATCCAAAGGAGAAAGGTTATGACTCATTATGTTGATGGTTTTTTACTGCCAATTGCCCCGCAACATCTCACCGAATACCAAAAAGTCGCCAACCTCGCCGGCTCAGTGTGGAAGGAACACGGGGCCATTGCCTACTGGGAATGCGTGGGCGATGACCTGGATATTCCCGACATGGTGTCGTTTAAAAAATCCGCTGGCTGCAAGGACAACGAAACGGTTGTACTCGCCTGGATCGTTTATCCATCACGTGAGGCGCGCGATCAAATTAACACCGCGGTAATGGCTGACCCACGCCTCAAAGAGATGTGCCAAAACGATTCGCTGTTCGATTACCGGCGCATGGCTTACGGCGGGTTTAAAGAACTGGTGCGCCACGATTAATGGCCACTTCCCATCTACACACCTAACAGCCCTTTCGCACAGGAACCGCTGTCATGAAATATTTATGCCTGGTGTACTACGACGAAAATATGATTAACAACATGAGCACAGCCGAATGGAAAGCGCTCAATCGCGAATGCGAGGCGTGTGGTGCAAGCTTGCATGCAAGTGGGAAAATGCTGGGTGGCAACGCGCTGCACCCTACCACTACCGCCACCAGCTTGCGCATTCGCGAGGGAAAAACGCTGGTGACTGACGGCCCCTTTGCAGAAACCAAAGAGCAGCTCGCAGGGTTTTATTTACTGGATGCACGGGATTTAAACGAAGCAATCCAACTCGCCAGTAAAATTCCACCGGCGCGATTGGGCACTATTGAAATACGCCCGATACGCGAATTAGACCCGGAAAAAGATGAGCGCTTTGTACAGCAATTTGCGTGACGCAAAAAAACAGCATTAAATTCCACTACACACAAGCGTCACAAAAGTGTAAAAAACTCTTCGTTAAAAGCCGCTATGCTCAATCCATTAAGGATTGTTTATAGCGGATTTTTCACATGAATATGCACCGTACAAGTGACGCCGGAAGTGGCGAGGCAAGGTGTGCCGGCGCGTATCAAACCAGCTTGCGCAGTGCTGCACTCGCAAAAGATTTCCAACAAAAAATTCCGGAACTGTTACAGCTTGAACGCTTGATGCGCGAACATGGAAATTGGTTGCGCAGCCGCTGCGAAGCAACTCTCGTGTATCGCGACCTTCCATTTCCGCTTTATTCACTGTCGCTCGGCGCACAGTCGGCCAAGGCGCCCACAGTGTTGTTTACTGCAGGTATTCACGGCATTGAACGTATTGGCAGCCAGGTTTTAATTGCCTGGTTGCAGTCACTGCTGGAACGCTTGCAGTGGGATGCGGAACTGCAACAGCGACTGCAGCAAGTGCAATTAGTGCTTATGCCAATCCTCAACCCGGTGGGTATGTATCTCAACCGCCGCGCCAATGGCAAGGGCGTGGATTTGAATCGCAACGCCCCCATAGATGCCGAGGGACGGGTGCCGGTGTTGGGCGGTGGTCATCGGATAGGTGCGTTTTTGCCCTGGTATCGCGGGCGCCGGCAGGGGCAAATGGAAACAGAAAATATCGCACTGGAAGGTCTCTTGCGCCGACAAGTGCTGAATCGCCCTTTTGCAACAGTGGTGGATCTGCATTCTGGCTTGGGCATGCGCGATAGACTCTGGTTTCCCCACGCTTACCGCAAACAAGCCATAGGTAATATTGCCGAATATTTGGCATTAAAAACTTTATGGGAGCGCAGCTACCCCAACCATACTTATATTTTTGAACCCCAATCGATTCATTACTTGTCCCACGGCGATCTTTGGGACTATTTTTATTACCAGTCGCTCGCCCATCAACAACCACATTTTTTACCGCTAACCCTGGAGATGGGTTCATGGCTGTGGGTAAAAAAACGGCCGCGCCAATTATTCAATGCAGCAGGCTTATTCAACCCGCAAACCCAACATCGCCACTCGCGAGTATTGCGGCGTCATTTATTGCTGTTGGATTTTATGGTGAGCGCTGCGCTAAACCACACACACTGGCTGCCGGACGCCGCACGCGCCCAGCAGCTAAAACAGCGTGCACAGGACTTATGGTTTGATTAGCAAGGAATAATAAGATGCATTTTATTTTACTGCGTGGCCTGGCGCGTGAAGCGGGCCATTGGTTGGAGTTTCCCGCGAGTTTGCAAAATAGCTTGGGCAAGCACTGCAAAGTTCACTGTATCGACTTCCCCGGCTGTGGCAAATACCACCGCACCCCGGCACTCAGCTCCATCGCTGCCATGACCGACCATGCACGCACGCAAGTGCAGGCACAGATTAATCAAGCACAGGGTGAACCGGTTTACCTTCTGGGAATTTCGATGGGCGGAATGGTCGCTCTGGATTGGGTGCAACGATTCCCGCAAGACATCAGCGGTCTGGTGCTTATCAACTCCAGCAGTGGCAACCAGCCCTTTTGGTGGCGCCTGTTGCCGGGTGCCTGGCCGACCATGGCTCTCGCCCTGCTATTGCCGGAGCGCCAACGCGAAGCACTGGTGCTGCGCCGGGTAAGCAATCGCCCGGTGGATTACCAGCAGCGTCTGCAGCAGTGGCTGGCGATCCAATCACAGCGCCCCGTTTCCCGCGATACGATCATCACCATGCTGAAGGCTGCGGCAAGCTTTGTTCCCCAAGTTAGCCATTTCCCCCAAGGCTTGATATTGGCCAGCAACAAGGATCGCCTGGTCTCAGTAAAGGCCAGCAAGGCACTGGCACAACGCTTTCAATGGCCGCTGCAAATACACCCCAACGCAGGGCATGATTTGCCGATGGATGACGGCGATTGGGTTGTGCAGCAGGTTGCCCAATGGCTGCACGCAAAGCGCTAAGCCCCCGCACAGTAGGCAGAGCAGTAAACAGTCCCGCAGCAAGCTAAAAACCCTTTTTTGGCGCACGCCAACACCCGCGCTCGCATTTGCTGATTAGTGGCAAAAAAGTGACTTTTTGCCGATTGTAAACGTTTACATATTTACAAATATTGACTTCGCTTTTTGCCAAGGGAATCTACACTGACGCTTAAACTGCCCACTTTCAGGGCGTAATAGCGAGGTTTTCCATGATTCCTGCCCTACCCTCGGGACGTACTGACGCCACTCGTCGCGCTGCCCTGAAACAATTGGCGTTAACCTGCGGATTGGTGCTGTCCAGTAGCTCGCTATCCGCTCTGGCCGCAAGCTTTAGTGCCCCCACCGATTTCAGTCGCCGCAAAAAGACCTTGTTAGCCCCCGGTCAATTAGCGCTGCTACAAGAACTGGGGGACATTATTATCCCCGCCACCGATACGCCCGGCGCCAGCGCGGCGGGGGTACATCACTTTATTGACCACTTTATCGCCTACTGCGCAGGCAAGCAGGAGCAACAGCAATTGCTCGCCATCCTGACACGCATAGAAACAGCAGCCCAAAGTGAGTTTAACAGGGCATTTTTGACCCTCGACAAATCCAAGCAAGTGCAGTTACTCAATGCGATGGAACAGGCACAGCAGGGCTTTAGCCAAAACGACCGCAAAGGTTTGAAACAGCTCAAATCGCTCGTCGCATTTGGTTATTACACCTCTGAACCTGGCGCTACCCAAGAGCTGGCTTATCTGGCAATCCCGGGGGGTTACAAGGGCAACTTCAAGCTGAAAGCCATAGGTCGAGCCTGGGCGCAAAATTTTTAACCACAGGTATTTTTAAGCACAGGTAATTGCCTTGCTTTGCGCGCCCGCGTGACAACCCCTTTTACTCTGGTGACATAAGATCATGGAAAAAAACATTTACATCATCAAAGCTCAAGAAGTATTTGATGCAATCGTGGTCGGCTCAGGTATTGCCGGCGGCTGGGCAGCCAAAGAGCTGACCGAAAAAGGACTCAAAACCCTGATGGTCGAACGCGGCCGCCCGGTGGAACACCGCAAAGATTACATCGGCGAGGGGCTCACCGCATGGCAAATGCCGTTTCGCGGTGAAGTCGAGAAAGCAGTGGCCGATGAACAGCATTACGTACAGAAAAAATGTTACGCCTTCAACGATGCGACCAAGCACTTTTTTGGCAACGACAAAGACCTCCCTTACAGCACCCCAAAAGGCAAACCCTTTGATTGGATTCGCGGTAATCAGCTCGGCGGTAAGTCGCTGCTCTGGCATCGTCAATCCTATCGCTGGAGCGACCACGATTTTAGTGCCAATGCACGTGATGGCGAGGGTGTAGATTGGCCGATTCGCTACCCGGACCTGGCGCCTTGGTACGACAAAGTAGAGCTTCATGCCGGGATTAGCGGCTCCAGGGAAAATCTGGAAATCCTGCCTGATAGCCAGTTTCTGCCGCCCTTTGAAATGAATCCGGTGGAAAAAGAAATGAAGGCGCGCATCGAGAAAAGATGGAGCACGCGCAAATTAATTATTGGCCGTACCGCACACTTGTCGGTGCCAGCGCCGCAGCATTTGGCACAGGGCCGGATGCAATGCCAGGCGCGTAACGAGTGTCAGAAAGGCTGCTCGTTTGGTGCCTATTTCTCCACCCAGAGCTCAACCCTGCCCGCCGCACTTGCAACCAATAATCTCTCTATTGCCACTAACAGTATTGTTCACAGTGTGATTTACGACCCCAAGACCAACCGTGCTACCGGTGTGCGGGTAATAGACGCCGAGACAATGGAAACACGCGAATATTTCGCTAAAGTCATCTTTCTGTGCGCCTCCACCCTAGGAACCACCCAGATCATGCTCAACTCAGTGAGTGAGCGCTTCCCCACTGGCATAGCCAACTCTTCCGGTGTGCTTGGCCACTATTTGATGGATCACCTTTATGGCGCAGGCGCCAAAGGCCGTGTGGAGGGCTTTGAAGATGACTACTACTCCGGTCGCCGCCCGATTGGGCTAGTCATGCCACGCTTTCGCGACTACAACGAAAAAAACCCTAACTTCAAACGCGGCTATTTTTATATGGCCGATGCCCAGCGCGCCGGCTGGGAACAGATGAGTTCCAGCGATGGATTTGGGGTCGACTATAAAGCCCGCTTGCGTCAACCCGGCCCCTGGTATTTCAACCTGAGCGGTTCGGGCGAGATGTTGCCGCGCTATGAAAACCAGGTTTCATTGCACCCGACCCTGAAAGACAAATGGGGCATGCCGCAGCTACACATTGACTGCGCATTCTCCGACAACGACTGGAAAATGATGGAAGATATAGCCGACACAGCCGCCAATATGCTGGAAACCATCGGCCTCAAAGATGTCACCAAAGACATACGAGCAAAACGCGACTGGAACCCGGGTCTGTCCATTCACGAAATGGGCACGGCACGCATGGGTAAAGATCCGAAAACATCGGTGCTTAACGGGTGGAATCAGGCGCACGATGTGCCCAACCTGTTTGTTACCGATGGCGCCTGCATGACTTCATCCGCATCGCAAAACCCCTCGCTGACCTACATGGCGCTAACCGCCCGCGCAGCCGATTACGCGGTGCGACAACTAAAACTCGGCAAGATTTAAACTCAACAAAAGGTAACAACTATGACTCTATCCAAAACAATAAAAGCACTCACTATGGCCGCCATCACCAGTGTTAGCCTCTCTGCCATGGCCGCCGATGTGGCGCCAACCGACCCGCAATTGAGTGTGCAACTCTGGTCAGTAAAAGACGATGTGGCCAAAGACTTTGAAGGTACTTTGAAAAAACTCAAAGCAATGGGGTTTGACGGCGTAGAGTTCGCGGGTAATTTCGGCCCCTATGCCAATGATCCCAAAGGCCTTAAAGCGTTCCTGGATAAAACCGGATTGAAAGCCTCCGCCGCCCATGTTCCGTTTGAAAAACTCAACGCCGAAAACTTTGATGCGACAGTCGCCTTCTACAAAGCCATCGACTGCAAATATCTGATTATTCCTATGGACATGCGCGCCTTTACTACTGACGGCGCGAAAGAAGTTGCCGCTGATCTGGCCGCCATCCAGACCAAACTGACCCCCCATGGTATGCACACCGGCTACCACAACCATGAAGGCGAAATGCTGGGCGAAATAGGTAAAACCCCTTGGGATGTGATTGGCGGCAATACCTCACAAGCAGTGGTACTGCAGCAGGACGTAGGTTGGACCGAGGTGGCTGGCAAAGACCCCATCGCTTTTATCAAAGCCTATCCGGGCCGCACCATTACCACCCACTACAAAGCCTCGGCGCCCAAACCCGGCAACACCGAGCATCCAATCATCGGCCAGGACACGACTGACTGGAAAGCCTTGATTGAGGCGAACAAAACCTACGGTGGCACCCTGTGGTTAGTGGTTGAGCAGGAGTCTTATCCTGAGGGCATGACACCTATGCAGAGTGTTGAGGCATCGCTCAAAGGCCTGCAAAAAGTGATCAGCGAAATGTAATCACACCCGGGGTAAACCAATAAAAAAGCCGATCAATTGATCGGCTTTTTTATTGGTCAGGCGGCACACACGGAAGTTTAGTCGCGCGATCCGGTTTGATCGCCTGGATAATCCTTGCGCAGCTCTACCGGTTTGTCCTGGGTTTTGCGCATTTTGATGTTAATCATCTCCACACCCAAGGAGAAGGCCATAGCAAAATAGATGTAACCTTTAGGCACATGCACATCAAAACCTTCCACTAACAGGGTAAAGCCCACAATCACCAAAAATGACAAAGCGAGTATTTTAATGGTGGGGTGTGAGTCCACAAACTCACCAATCGATTTGGCAGCAAACAGCATCACGCCCACCGCGATAATAATTGCTGTGGCCATAATCGGCACCTGATCCACCAGCCCAACGGCGGTGATCACTGAATCCAGCGAGAACACAATGTCCAGAATCGCGATTTGTACCAGCACAATCAACAAGCCATGGGCGGCAATATTGCGTTCGGTCTCTACCGCACCTTCCAGACTGCTGTGAATTTCATGGGTTGCCTTGGCGATCAGGAACAAGCCACCACCAATCAAAATAATATCGCGCCCGGAAATCTCCTCACCCAGTATGCTGAACAAAGGATCTACCAAACCCATCACCCAAGCGAGCGAAAAGAGCAGAGCCAAACGGGTGAGCATCGCGAGGCCCAAGCCGACATTACGCGCAAACTTGCGCTGATGCTCTGGCAGACGGCCCACCAAAATGGAAATAAAAATAATATTGTCGATACCCAGCACTATCTCCAACGCAGTGAGCGTTGCCAGTGCAATCCAGGCTTCGGGGCTTGCCAACCATTCAAACATGATATTTCTCTCGGTAATAGTGAATGCCGCGCTGGGCGGCGCGCCATTCTAAACGGGCATAAAAAAACCGCATTAGATAAATGCGGTTTTTTACTGAGACTTAACAGCTGGTGCGCTAACTTCTGGCCACTAACCCCGGGTTGTAAGACGACTGAGCAACGCCATCAAGCCTTTTTTTTCTGTGCGCATCAGATAGTGATCACGAATGCCAGCTATGTCCACATCGTAAGTACCCGGTTCAAGGTCGCGGGCAATTTCGATCTTTTCAACTTCATGGCGGCTTTTTTTGCCGGAATCGATCAGTTCCTGTTTGCGCTTATCATCTTCCGATAAGTCCAATAACAGGTATTCACTCATGGGTTGCTTGAGCGTATCCAAAACAACTATGACTTTGGGCTTCAAGCGGCGCTCAAAATTCTGCTCCACTACCACCGCCACTTCACCGGTACTCAGCTCAACCAAAGTTCCGGTCGGGTAAAGGCCTATGGCGCGGATGAACTCTACCACCAACTCTTCCTGAAACTGGATATTGCGCAGCTCATACAATTTGGCCACAGCTTTGGAAGGCGCTATGGGGTCGCGTGCGCCGCGAGGGTTAGTGACGTGATCGTAATAGGTCACTATGCCGGCGATTTTGCCCATCAGCGGGATTTTGTCGCCCGACAACCCCTGGGGGAAGCCACTGCCATTCAACCGCTCACAGTGCGTTTTAACCACGGCAATTACGCGCGGTTCCACCCCTTGGGTTTTGCGCAGGATCTCGCAACCTATCTCCACAAAAGTCTCATATACCGCCTCCTCCTCCGGAGTGCGATTGAGGTTGGCAAGCAAGGCGGCATCCAGCATTACCTTACCGACATCCTTGAGTAATACACCCATGGCCAGCACGTCGAGATCTCGCTTGGGCAGGCCTATATGACGGCCAAATAAAATCGCCCAGACCGAAGAGCGCACCGCATGGCTGTAGGTGTATTCATCTTTTTCTTGCACTCGTGACAGCCAGGTAAAGGCATCGGGGTTGCGCACCACGCTGTCAACCATTTCGCTAGCGACACGTTTGGTTTCCCCGAGAGAGAGATCATCAAACTGGTTTTTCTCCAGTTGTTCCATCACCTCCACTACCGCGCCATAGACCTTTTGGTGAAGTTGGCGTGCCTGTTTTACCTCGCGCTGCAATGGGGTGACTTCACGGTAGAGGCCACGCTGGATTTTGAGCGGTGCAAGTGTTTCATTAAAACTGTTGACCCGCTCGCGGGTACTGGTTTTTTTGGCTGCGGGCGCGATGGTTTTTAAATTGGCAGAAATTGGCCCGCGCCCTTTCTCCACGTCGATGTATACATAGTTGCACAATGCTTTGAGCTGATTAATTTCGCCTAGATCGCGGAGATAAAAGCCTTGCAGGGGAAAAGGCGTCTGGGACCATGGGCGATCCAGACCGGAGATATACATACCGATGGTTAATTCGTTGACGTCAACTTTAACCTGTTTAATTGCCACGCCTAGCTCTCCATATCACCTAATGGTGTTATCAGCCTTATTAGATCAGGGATACTGGCTTTAAGAGGCGCCAGCAATCGTAGGATACCGGGGAGTGAATCTTCCTAAAAACCGGGTATTGCAAGGAGTGTAATGAAGATAATGACGCGGCACCAGCACCCGCCGCGGAATCGCGACCAAAAGATGCTGGCGACTGATGGCTGGCAGCAAATTATGCGTGATAGCTAGCAGACAATTCGTGAACTGCGTTGATAAATGCGCCAGCGTGTTCAGGATCTACTTCAGGCGTAATGCCGTGCCCAAGATTGAATACATGCCCAGAGCCCTGCCCATAACCGGCAAGAATTGATCCTACCTCAGCGCGAATCCGCTCGGGGGAGGCATACAAAATCGTAGGGTCCATATTGCCCTGCAACGCAACCTGATCGCCCACGCGGGCGCGTGCTGTTGCTATATCAGTAGTCCAATCCAAGCCCAAGGCTGTTGCACCGGTAGCGGCCATGGCTTCCAACCACTGACCGCCCCCCTTGGTAAACAGGATCACCGGCACTTGACGCCCCTCGTGTTCGCGCATCAGACCGCTGACGATTTTCTGCATGTATTTCAGCGAAAACTCTTGATAAGCCGCATGGGAGAGTGCGCCGCCCCAGGTATCAAAAATTTGCACCGCTTGCGCTCCCGCCTGGATTTGCGCATTGAGGTAAACAGTGACCGAGTCAGCCAGAACATCCAACAATTGATGCATCACTTGCGGCTGGTTGTAGAGCATTTCCTTGGCGCGACGAAAATCGCGACTGGAGCCACCTTCGATCATGTAGGTTGCCAAAGTCCAGGGACTGCCAGAAAAACCAATTAGGGGGACACGGCCATTCAACTCACGACGGATGGTTTTGACCGCATTGACCACATAAGGCAGATCCTGTTCGGGATTAATGACTTTAAGTGCATTTACATCCGCTTCGGTGCGCACCGCTTTCCTGAACTTGGGCCCCTCGCCGGTTTCAAAATACAAACCCAGCCCCATGGCATCGGGAATGGTGAGGATATCGGAGAAAAGGATCGCTGCATCGAGACCAGGGTAGCGGTCAAGTGGCTGCAAGGTCACCTCACAAGCCAATTCAGGATTAGTACACAGCCCCATAAAATCGCCCGCTCGGGCGCGACTGGCGCGGTACTCCGGTAAATAACGGCCGGCTTGACGCATCATCCACACCGGAGTCACATCCACCGGCTGCTTGAGTAGTGCGCGCAGGAAGCGGTCGTTTTTGAGTTCAGTCATGCTCTAATCCTCAGGCTCAATCTTTCATAGGTTGGATAAAACAAACCCCGCATAGGCGGGGTTTGTTCAACACAGGTTGGCGGGTGGAGCCTAAGCGATGCCCACCGCAATGGTCAATGCACCGGTTTAAACTTCCAGCTGGTTTAAACTTCCAGATAGTCCAGAATACCCTGCGCCGCTTCGCGGCCTTCCCAAATTGCAGTTACTACCAAATCAGATCCGCGCACCATATCGCCACCAGCGAATACTTTAGGGTTGCTGGTTTGGAACTTGAATTGCTGCTGTTCAGGCGCCACTACACCACCCCAGCTGTTCACTTTTACGCCATTGGTTTCAAACCAGGGCTGCGGGCTTGGGCGGAAACCGAAAGCGATCAGCACTACGTCTGCAGGCAGGATTTCCTCAGAGCCGGGGACAACCACAGGGCTGCGACGACCTTTTTCGTCCGGCTCACCCATTTGGGTAGTGACTACTTTAACGCCTTCTACTTTGCCATTACCCACCACCGCCACTGGCTGGCGGTTGTAGAGGAACTGCACGCCCTCTTCTTTGGCATTAGCCACTTCGCGCTTGGAGCCGGGCATGTTTTCTTCATCGCGACGATAAGCACAAGTCACTGTAGCAGCGCCCTGGCGAATCGAAGTGCGGTTACAGTCCATCGCCGTATCACCACCACCGAGCACAACCACTTTTTTACCGGCTACGCTGATGAAATCGTCCGGGCTTTTTTCAAAGCCGAGATTACGGTTTACATTGGCAATCAGGAACGGCAGGGCATCGTATACACCAGGCAGGTCTTCGCCGGGGAAGCCGCCTTTCATGTAGGTGTAAGTGCCCATGCCCATAAATACGGCGTCGTAATCGCGCAGCAACTCTTCCATGGTGATGTCTTTACCCACTTCGGTATTCAGGCGGAACTCGATACCCATTTCGGTAAAGATTTCGCGGCGACGGCTCATCACTGATTTTTCCAGTTTGAACTCTGGAATACCGAAGGTCAGCAGGCCGCCGATTTCTGGATACTTGTCAAATACCACTGGCTTGACGCCATTGCGAACCAACACATCAGCACAGCCAATCCCGGCAGGGCCAGCGCCAATCACGGCCACTTTTTTGTTGGTCCAAACGACTTTGGACATATCCGGCTTCCAGCCCATGGCAAAGGCGGTATCGGTGATGTACTTCTCAGCGTTACCAATAGTCACCGCACCAAAACCGTCATTCAGGGTACAGGCGCCTTCACACAAGCGATCTTGCGGGCACACGCGACCACACACTTCCGGCAAGGAGTTGGTTTGATGGCTGAGTTCAGCCGCTTCAAAAATATTGCCTTCGGAAATCAGCTTCAACCAGTTGGGAATGAAGTTGTGCACCGGGCACTTCCACTCACAATAGGGGTTGCCACATTCCAGACAGCGATGCGCCTGGCCCTCGACCTCTTCTTTGGCGAAAGGCTGGTAAATTTCCACAAAGTTGCGTTTGCGGGTTTCTATGTCTTTCTTGGCGGGGTCCTGACGACCCACATCGAGAAACTGAAAGTCATTGCTTAAACGTGCTGACATGATTTTGACCTCACTCGTCACCAAGAGTTATTCGCCGCGCTGGCGGAAACTAACCAACAAACTGCCCAAAGATGCTGCTTTGGGTTTAACCAGCCAGAACTTACCGATGTAATCATCGAAGTTATCCAGCAGCTCTTGGCCCCAGGCACTTTCAGTCTCTTGTACAAATTCTTCAATCGTTGTGCGCAGGTGATGGCGATGCGCCTCTAAAGCCTCAGTGTTGATTCGATGAATGTCCACCAACTCGTGATTGTAACGATCCACAAAGTCATTGGCTTCATCCAACACATAGGCAAAACCACCGGTCATACCAGCACCGAAGTTCACACCGGTTTGCCCCAGTACTGTGACCACACCGCCCGTCATATATTCACAGCAGTGATCGCCCGCACCTTCCACTACCACATGGGCACCGGAGTTACGTACACCACAGCGCTCGCCTGCCGTACCTGCAGCAAACAGCTTGCCGCCAGTCGCACCATACAGACAGGTGTTACCCAAAATACTGGTTTTGTTCGATTTGAAACCGGAGCTGCGCGGTGGGCGAATTACCAGCTTGCCGCCAGCCATACCCTTGCCGACGTAGTCGTTAGCATCACCTTCCAGATACATTTCCAGACCACCGGCGTTCCACACACCAAAACTCTGGCCGGCAATACCGGTCAGCTTCAGTTTGAGTGGTTTGTCAGCCATGCCCTGGTTGCCGTAACGCTTGGCAATTTCACCGCTAATACGAGCGCCTATGGAGCGGTCGCAGTTGGTGATGTGGAACTCAAACTCACCACCGGTTTTGGCTTCAATCGCAGGTAACAACACCTTGATCATTGCCTCGGCGGTTTCACCTTTATCGAAAGGCTCGTTTTTGCTAACGGCACACAATTGCGGCTTGGTGGCCAAATAATCATCGGTGTAGATGATGGGGCTCAAATCCAATTGCTGTTGCTTGGTAGTTTCACCTTCCAACACTTGCAGTAAGTCCACACGGCCAACCAGCTCGCCCAGGGTGCGAACCCCCATGCGGGCCATCCACTCACGGGTTTCCTCGGCGACAAACTTGAAGAAGTTCATCGCCATTTCCACTGTACCTATGTAGTGATCTTTACGCAGTTTGTCCTGCTGGGTAGCAACACCGGTAGCGCAGTTGTTCAGGTGGCAAATACGCAGGTATTTACAACCCAAGGCAACCATCGGGCCAGTACCAAAGCCGAAGCTCTCAGCACCGAGCATCGCCGCTTTTACTACATCCAAACCAGTTTTCAAACCGCCGTCGGCCTGTACGCGAACTTTATCGCGCAGATCGTTAGCGCGCAGGGTTTGATGGGTTTCAGACAAGCCCAATTCCCACGGCGAACCCGCGTATTTAATCGAGGTCAAGGGGCTGGCCGCGGTACCGCCGTCATAACCGGAAATGGTGATCAAGTCGGCATAGGCCTTGGCTACACCGGCAGCAATAGTACCTACACCGGGGCGAGACACCAGTTTCACCGAAACCAGTGCATCCGGGTTCACTTGCTTCAGGTCGTAAATCAGCTGGGCAAGGTCTTCAATCGAGTAGATGTCGTGGTGCGGCGGTGGTGAAATCAGGGTTACCCCAGGAACAGAGTGACGCAGGCGCGCAATCAGCGCATTCACTTTACCGCCGGGCAGCTGGCCACCTTCACCGGGTTTCGCACCCTGGGCAACCTTAATTTGCAGCACTTCGGCATTCACTAAGTAAGCGGGTGTCACCCCGAAGCGACCAGAGGCCACCTGCTTGATTTTGGAGGATTTCACCGTGCCGTAACGCGCAGGATCTTCACCGCCTTCGCCCGAGTTGGAACGACCACCCAAGCGGTTCATGGCTTCAGCCAAGGCCTCATGCGCTTCAGGCGATAAGGCGCCGAGCGACATTCCCGCCGAATCAAAACGTTTGATAATACTTTCTACCGGCTCCACTTCTGACAGAGGAATTGGTTTGCACAGGTCTTCGCGAATTGCCAGTAAGTCGCGCAGCATGGATACCGGACGCTTGTTCACCAAGTCGGCATAGTTGCGCCAAAGCGCGTAGTTACCACTCTGCACCGCCTTTTGCAGGCTCTGCACTACATCAGGGTTGTAAGCGTGATATTCGGAGCCGTGCACATATTTGAGCAGACCACCTTGTACAATTGGCTTGCGCTCGATCCAGGCGGTTTGCGCCAGGATTTTCTGATCGGCTTCCAAGTCCTCAAAACGCGCACCACCAATACGAGAAGGAGTGCTCTCAAAACACATACCAATCACTTCTTCCGCCAGACCAATAGCTTCAAACAGCTGGGCGCTACGGTATGAGGTAATGGTGGAAATACCCATTTTCGACAGGATTTTGAGCAAGCCTTTGTCGATACCCTTGCGGTAGTTTTTGTAGGCAGTGTCGACATCCGTTAACAGCTCACCCGTCTCAATCAAGTCATTGAGCACGTGGTAGCTGAGATAGGGGTAAACCGCAGTTGCGCCATAGGCAATCAAAGCCGCTATCTGATGCGGGTCACGCGCACTGCCGGTTTCCACAATCAGGTTGGAATCGCAACGCAAGCCAACATTGGTCAGGTGCTGGTTAACCGCACCCACCGCCAGCAGGGCTGGAATTGGCAACAGGCCTTTTTCAAAGCCGTAATCGCTCAATACCATCAGCACCTTGCCAGACTTAACAGCCGCTTCAACGTCAGCACAGAGTTTGGTAAGTGCAGCCTGCAGGTTGGTCACTTCGGGACTGTAGTAAAGCGAGAAGGTCGCCACTCCATAACCTGGGCGATTCATGCCCATCAGGCCACGGAATTTTTCGGGCGAGAGCACAGGCGACGTCAGGATCACGCGATCAGCATGTTCAGGCAACTCATCATAAACCGGCAACTCGCGGCCAAGACAGGTTTCCAACGACATCACAATCGCTTCACGCAGCGGGTCGATGGGCGGGTTAGTTACCTGCGCAAACTGCTGGCGGAAATAGTCGTAGAGCGAACGCTGCTGGCGTGACAGCACGGCCATAGGGGTATCGTCGCCCATTGAACCAACAGCTTCCTGGCCACCTTCAGCCAACGGACGTAACAACTGGTCGCGCTCCTCAAAGCTCACCTGGAACATTTTCATGTTGGCTTTGAGGGCTATTCCTTCAATACCATTTTCTTTGGTATCGGTGTTCAAGGTGGACTCGATACGCAGGGCGCGCTCTTTCAGCCACTGTTTGTATGGCTTGCTCGACTTAAGCTGGTTGTCGATATCCTGGGTGTTGTGCAGGGTGCCAGTCGCGGTATCAATAGACATGATTTGACCTGGACCAAGGCGGCCCTTGGCCACTACATCGGCAGGATCATAGGCGTATACGCCCACTTCAGAGGCTACCGTGATCATGTCGTCCTTGGTGATTACCCAGCGCGATGGGCGCAAGCCGTTGCGGTCAAGCGTACAGACCGCATAGCGACCATCGGTAATTACCAAGCCTGCGGGACCATCCCAAGGCTCGATATGCATGGAATTGTATTCGTAGAAGGCGCGCAGATCCGGGTCCATATTTTCCACGTTCTGCCAAGCCGGCGGCACCAGCATGCGAATGGCGCGGTGCAGCTCCATGCCACCCAGAGTCAGGATTTCCAGCATATTGTCCAGACTGGAGGAGTCAGAACCCGTGCGGTTTACCAGCGGAGTAACCGTGTGCAGCTCCGGCAGCAGCGGCGTTACGAACTTGGGCGTACGCGCTACCGCCCAGTTGCGGTTGCCCACAATGGTGTTGATCTCGCCGTTGTGCGCCAACATACGGAAGGGCTGCGCCAAAGGCCATTGCGGCATAGTGTTGGTGGAGAAACGCTGGTGGAACACACAGATCGCTGTCTCCAGGCGCTCATCGGCCAGATCCGCAAAAAAGCGTGGCAGATCAACCGGCATCATCAAACCCTTGTAGGACAGAATGCCGGTGCTCAAGCTGGCAACATAAAAGGCTTTGTCTTCTTTCAAGCGGATTTCCGCTTTGCGACGCGCCATAAACAGCTTGGCGTTAACCTGCTCAAGCGGCAGGTCGGGGTTATTTACAAACAGGTGATTAAAAGTCGGCAGCGACTTCATGGCGATAGGGCCAAGACAGCTGGGGTCAACCGGCACTTCACGCCAGCCAGCAACGATCAGGCCTTGGGCAGTCAACTCTTCAGCGACCACTGCACGCGCCTTATCGGCTTGGGCCGGGTCGCGGCTGAGCATAATCGCACCCACACCATAAATAGAGGTCAGCTCGGCACCACAGGCTTCCTTGGCGACGGCGCGCAAGAAACTGTCCGGCTTCTGGATCAATAAACCACAACCGTCGCCGGTTTTGCCGTCTGCATTGATACCACCTCGGTGGGTCATGCACGTCAGCGCTTCGATTGCCGTAGTAAGCAGACGATGGCTGGTCTTGCCCTTTAAGTGGGCAATCAAACCAAAACCGCAGTTATCTTTGAACTCGTCTATCTGGTAGAGGCCAGTGGTCATAGGCTGATTCTCAACAAAAAACATTATCAAGGGATACGAAGGTTGGACACACAACGTTCATGCGAGAGTTGCGCCAAATTACATCCCAGACAAAAAAGCCCCTGGGGTGTAGGGGCTAGGCAAATGGGCGCAGGATATTACCCGCTTGGAGGGGCATTAGCAAGACAAGCGGGATTAAGCAGGCGCGGAATTATGCGTCAAGCTGGCGCAAAAAGCGCCAGCAGCCACGGCTGCTATTTTTTAAAAGAAAGGCGAATTATCGGGATGCTTTCCAGCGCTCAGGCGTCAAGGTTTGTTTGCCCCCAAAGGCGGCCTTATCAGCTTCGGTTGCACTCTCCTTGCACTCACCCCTTACCCACAGATGGTATCGGGAGATACTGCGATCCAACTCAAAAAAACCGTCGCGGCAATAACCCGCTTTTTCCACCACATAACCGGTATTCTGCAGCAGCCGCTCATGGGTATTGCGCCCTACATTAACGCCCCCCTCATAAAAATCACGGCGAGTATCGCGGCCATCGCGACTGACACGGATGTGATTGGGAATTTGCTCCTCTGGCCAGCGCAGGCGATAGGTAAACATCTTGCTTTGATTGGGGAGAACCTCAACCTCCAGCGTTTCTGTCATGGCACTTTCCACATAACTTCGACCATTTGAACTGCATCCCGCCAACAGGCTCGCACAGATAACCAGCAGCATCACGATATTTTTCATTCACCTGCTCCGCAATATAAATGGCGCCACCGCCCTGATTCTTATGATTTCCGGACTAAAGAAAAGCCGCGGCGGGCCGATCTTAATCACAGTGCTACACCTTGTTTCACTATACCCGCATATCACCGGAGCCTGCCATGGGTTCAAAAACTCTCCATACCCAGCTATCCCGGGCAATTCGATGCCTGTTGTTGACCAGCATACTGGCACTGAGTTCAACGCTCGCGGCCAGCCCACTGGTGCCGGATGATATAGCCTACAAACCGGGCGGCACTGTATCAGCTGATGCAAAGGCGAACACTGGCGTGATTGTAGGCAGCGCACAACTGCCAATCCCAGACACACCAACAACCGCACAGTTCAATGCCAGACCAGCCGTACGCCAAAACCAATGCACCGACCAGCGTCGGGCACACAACCATTTGGGCAAATCACTGGTGATCACCCGCTTTACCAATAGCAACCCGCAGACCGCAAATGCCGGCAACCTGTTCGCCGCCGAATCCGGCATGGCGGAGTTAATCCGCACTTATTTGACCCAAGCCAACCCCATGCTTGGCCCGAGCTTGATCCCGCTGGGTTTTGCCCTCCCCGACCTGAGCGAAACCCAGCGCAAGCAACAAGCGCAAAAAATTGCCCGTCACGCGCGCGCGCAATTTGTGCTGAGCGGCACTATTCATGACATGGCATTGACCGATGCCAATGCCACCTACAACCCGGGAATTTATCGCCGCCTTGCCAACGGTTTTCATGACCTGACCGGCATTCAAAAATTCGACAAACGCACGCGCCTGTTTAGTGTGGAGCTTGAACTCCGCGATGGCTTTACCGGTGAGCCACTACTCACCCGACATTACGCCACAAGCGGAATTTGGAATACGCGCAAGCCCATAGGTTTTGATTCGCCTGCTTTTGCCAAAACCCCCTACGGCAAACAAATCCGCAAGCTTGGCAAAACCATCAGCAAAGAACTGGTTCAGACTCTGGATTGCCAGCCTTATATCGCCACCATCGAAGCTTACCCCGGGCAGAGCCAGGTAATATTGCAGGGCGGCGCCAATAATGGCCTGCAAGCCGGCGCGACCATGCAGCTCTACCAATTGGTAGTGGTGGGATCAAACACCGAATACCAGGTGAGCGAAACGCGCCTGGTTAAGCGCCCGACCCAGCTGCACCTGAGCGAGGTTTACCCCTCCCACAGCACCGCGGTGATTGAAGATGGCAGCTACTTGAACGGCCAGTATCTGGCCGTGATTGATTAGCCTCACTCAATGGCTGGCGCACCAAAACGACCGGCCAGATAGTCATCGTGTGTCGGCAAGGTTTTAACCATGCTGAGAATGGCGGAACGTGCAAGCTTGAGGTTCTCGTTGATCTGCTCCAGCTCGATGCTATCCACACGCGGACTGTATTTAGCAGGGCGAATCCCCATACCTTCAAAAATGGACTGCCAACTGGCACTGCGAAATAGCTCCTCCCGCTCTTCACGCACTATCCCGTGCGCTTTGAACAAATCAATGCGCTCGCGCAGTGAATCAGGCAAAGGCATGGTTTGACACCAGCGCCAAAAATCGCTGTCGCGACGCTCACTGGTACAGTAGTGCAAGACGATAAAATCCCGCACCTCCTGATAGTCCGCCGCCATACGCCGGTTGTACTCGCGCTGCAGACTGGGCTCGCAGTCGCGGTCGGGGAAAAAGCGCAACAAATAATCCATGCCGCGCGCAATCAAGTGAATGGCGGTGGACTCCAGCGGCTCTACAAAGCCAGCCGACAACCCGAGCGCCAAACAGTTGTTTTTCCAAAAAACAGTGCGCCGCCCCACCCTGAAATTCACTACCCTGGGGTCATTGATGCGCGGTGCATCAAGGCTCCCCAGCAGAGTGCTCTTGGCCTCGGCATCACTACAGAAGCGGCTGGCATAAACATAGCCGTGCCCGGTGGCATTGCGCAGCGGAATACGCCAGGACCAGCCTGACTTACGCGCGGTCGCCGTGGTGTAGGGCATACGCGAACCAGCCGCCGCTGTTTTTACCACCAAGGCGCGATCACAGGGCAAATAGTCAGACCAATCCTCAAACCCGGCACCCATCACCCCCTCACTCAGGAGCGCGCGAAAGCCCGAACAATCGATAAAAAAATCCCCTTCAATCCGGCGACCATCGGCCAAGACCAGCGCCGACATGAAGCCAGCTTCATTGCACTCGGCTGCCACATAATTGCCCTCGCTGCGCACCACACCGCGCGCCTCGGCGTAGCGACGCAAATAGGCAGAAACCAATTTGGCGTCCAGATGGATGGCGTATCCCGCGCCGCCGATAGGCGTATTGGCCGCCTGCGAGGGCAAAAAAAATCTCCCCTGTGCTGCCATTACCGAGCAGGGCGCAAAATCCTGTAGCGGGTAATTACCGCCTGCCATAGTGGATTTGAGCCAGCACTGGTAAAAATCCTGAGCACCGATCCGCTGTCCCAGAGCACCATAGGGATGGAAGTAAGATTCGTTTTTATTGCGCCAATCTACAAACTTGATGCCCAACTTGTAACAAGCCTGGGTCTCGCGAATAAAATCTTCCTCGTCTATGCCGAGACTGGTGATCAAACGCAAGACCGGCGGGATAGTAGATTCACCCACACCCACCGAGCTGATTTCATCGGATTCGATTAACTCAATGGCACAGAGATCGCGGCGCACATGGGCCGCCAGCATTGCGGCCGCAATCCAGCCTGCAGTACCACCACCGAGGATCACAATTTTTTTAATGGGATTCATGACAACTCCGTCAATTCCGGCTCGGTGGTAAAACTCCAATAGGCGCCGCTGCATATTTGAATGGAGCGACGCAATACATCGATCGCCTTGTGTCGCGGAAAACTGGCGCGCCACGCCAGCACCAGGGTACGACTTGCCCCCACCAGCGGCCGCGCTATCAGCCGCGCGGCCGCACACAGGCCGGGAGTAGCTGCTGAACGCGGCACCACAGCCAAGCCCTGCCCTGCAGCAACCATATTGCGCAGGGTTTCAAGGCTGTTGATTTGATCGCCAACCGGCATAACGTCAACCAAGAGGGCTGATACTTGCTGGCGCAAACAGTGCCCCTGCGCGAGAAACAACAGCGGCTGACCGGTGAGCGCCGCGGGATCCACCACCGGGCTTGCGCCCAACACATGGGCTGGCGGCATTATGACCACCAGAGGCTCATCATATAAGGGCTGCACCACAATATCCGGCTCGCTAAATGGCAGGGACACCAGAATGGCATCCAAACTGCCCGCGCGCAGCTGGTTACAGAGCTCAGCGCTTACACCCTCGGTAACGGCCAGCGGCATAGTCACCACCTGCTGGGCGAGGTAGGGCACCAATTGCGGCAAAAGATAGGGCGCCAGGGTATGAATCACTCCCAGGGATAAGCGCCCCAGTAGCTGGCCACTGCCAGCCTGGGCCAGTTGCCGCATATCACTGACACTGCAGAGCACTCGCCGCGCCTGATGAATAATCTCGCGCCCGAGCGCCGTAGGGTAAACACCGGACTTGGTACGCTCAAACAGCACCACTCCCAACTCCTGCTCCAGCTTGCGTACCGACACACTCAAGTTGGGCTGGGTGACATCACAGCGCTGGGCCGCACGGCCAAAATGCCGCGTATCCGCCAATTCCACGATAAATCGCAATTCACTAAGGGTCATAAGCACCAACCAAAATAGAGATACCCAAGTTTGCACTGCCCAGCCAAACGACGCAAAATCCCATCTCCAATTTGGTGTCGAGTTTTTTTTCATATGGATTCAAACGCCAGCCTTTTGTGAACAGCATCACCTTTCAAATCAACAAATTAGATGAGCTGGCACCTAATTTGCTTTCACCTGCAAATTGTCAAATCAACCATCTTGGATATAGTCATGCGCACACTTGTAAACCTGCTTGGATGCATCAGCCTGCTAGCCGCCACCTCCGCAGTGGCCGGACCTATCAGCATCAACCTCAACACTCCTGATTCACGCGATGGCATTTTTAGCAGCACCTATGCCATGCAGTACAACTATAACGAGGGCGACCTTAACCTCTCGGTCACTGGCTGGTCTTACGGCAAAACCTCCACCCAAACCTGTACCAAGTACAACAAATGGGGCCAATGTACCGCCTACAAAACAACTACCAGCGTAAAACAAGCGATTGAACAAGATTACGTTGGCAAGTGGGATGGCTTGGGCGTGGAAAAAACCGACAGCCCCAACCACGCTGTGGATAACGAAGGCGGTGATTTTGATATGCACCTGCTCTCCTTCGATCAAATGGTCATAGTAGACAGTCTGGATATGGGCTGGATCTCCAACGACAGCGATGTGACTGTGCTGGCATACACTGGCACCAATTTCGATAGCGCTTCACTGCTCGGCAAAAAATGGCAAGACCTGTTGGGCATGGGCTGGGCGCTGGTGGGCAACTACTACAATGTGGACTACCACCCCAATAGCGGCAAAATCAACGCCGGCAAAGTGGTTGCGCAGCATTGGTTAGTCGGTGCCTACAACGATGTATTTGGCGGCTTTACTGGCGACAATCTTAATAAAACCGGCGGCAATGATTACTACAAACTTAAAGGCGTCACCCTGGAAAAGCCCCCGGTAGTTGAAGTGCCTGAGCCAGGTACACTGCTATTGCTGGCACTGGGCCTACTGGGTCTGGGCGCGCGTCGCCGCTGTTAAGACTTTGACTGGTTTGCAAAAGGGCGCCCTGTGCGCCCTTTTTTATTGCCTATAAATCCCAATCGCTTATGATGGCGTCCGCTCCAAAACAATAAAAAGCACCAGTGCAATAGATCGCAAACAACAATAAAAGTGTGAACTACAAAAAAGGTCAACCACAACAAAAACAATCTTCGCGACGAGGTACCTTCATAATGCGCAACAAGCTACTTATTTCCATCGCACTTACTTGCTCTTTTGTCATGGCAAGCCTGAGTGCACAGGCACAACAATTTAATGTGTTGTTATTTACCAAAACCAACGGTTTCCATCACGAATCCATTAATGAAGGTGTCACCGCCATGCGCGCTCTGGCAAAGCGCCATGACTTTGCATTGGACTGGCATGAAGACTCCAGCGTGTTCAGCGATGAGCGCCTGCAGAAATATCAAGCCGTTATTTTTCTGCTGACCACTGGCGATATTCTCACCGATGAACAGCAAGCGGCGATGGAGCGTTTTGTGCGCGCAGGTAAAGGTTTTGTGGGCGTACACAGCGCTTCTGATACTGAATACGATTGGGATTGGTACACCAAAATGGTGGGCCGCACTTTCCATATTCACCCCGCCAACCAAACCGCCGAACTGCAAGTGTTGGATCGCAAATTCCCCGGCCTTGAGCGCATGCCCGACCGTTTTTGGTGGACTGATGAATGGTACGAGTTTGGTGCAGAGCGCACTAAAGGCTTGAACTATATTCTCGCGGTAGATGAGCAAACCTACGACCCGCGCGCGCAGTGGGGCGAGAAAAAAGGTGTCGGCATGGGCAAATTTCACCCCATCGCCTGGTATCACAACTATGACGGCGGCCGCGCGTTTTACACCGCACTCGGCCATTTGCCTGCCACCTACAGCGACACGCTATTTTTAGAGCATGTTTACGGCGGCATCTTCTGGGCAGCGACCGGTAAAGGCCTGCGCAAAAAATAATTCCAACGCACAACCCTAACGTAAAAATAACACTATGAAACTTTTCCTGAAAACCTACGCACGTTTTATTTATCCGGCGGCAATTCTCATTATTTCGCTGGGTATTTATTTTCCTTTTTACGGCAGCCCCCAAGCTATGTTTTGGGACGAAAACTATCACGTTGCCTCCGCCCAAAAACATATTGACGGCGTGATGTACATGGAGCCGCACCCACCGCTGGGCAAAATGCTCATGGCAGTGGGCGAAGTGCTGTTTGGTGGCAACGGCGAGGTTGATAAACAAAAGTTGTTGGAGACGGATTATTTAACCGGCGACAACGCGCCCCCCACCATGACCTACAAAGGCTTTCGCTGGCCCTCGGTCATTATGATGGCGTTCAGCGTGTTATTTTTTTACGGCATTATTAATGCGATTACCCAGCGGGCCTGGTTAGCCGCTGCGTTTACCAGCCTGGTAATTTTTGACAACGCGCTGGTGATACACTCGCGCGCGGCCATGCTGGAAGGCATACAACTCTTTTTTATCCTCGGCGCGCTTTATTATTTTGTGCGCATCGCAACTGATTTTGTTAATCACCAAAAAGCGATTTTATTGAAACACTACGCGCTACTCGGCGTATGGATTGGCTTGTCAGTCGCGGTAAAAGTAAACGCCTTTATTTTGCTCCTGTTATTTGTGATGCTTTTTGGTGTAGACCAATGGAGCAACATTAAACAGTGGCAGTGGCGCAACTTATTTAGCCGTTTGGCTACCACTGTACCTGCCGGCGTTATTCCCGTTGCTGCGGTATTTTTTGCCGTGTTTTATGTGCACATCGGCATGGGCACCAAAGTCATTAATGACCGCACCTACAAAGCCTCACCCGAATACCTTGCCGAAATTCGTGCAGGCAATACCTGGTCACCCTCCACTTTTGCACTGGGCATGGCCGATAACTGGAAATACATGTCGGAATACGCTGATGGCGTTCCGCGTTTGGATGTGTGTAAACCCGATGAAAACGGCAGCCATGCCATGGGCTGGCCGCTGAGCAAAAAAACCATTAGCTACCGCTGGGACAAAAACACGGTAGATGGCAAAGTCGTGGTGAAATACAAATACCTGATTGGCAACCCGATTGTCTGGTTCTCGGTATTTGGCGGCATTGTTTTATCGGTGGGTTTGATTATTGGCCGCTACGTTTACAACAACCCGGTCAAAGACGAAAAACTCTTTTACTGGATCTGCGCCTTCACTGCGCTTTACCTCTGCTACATGATTGCGATTTTGCAAATCGAACGGGTGATGTACCTCTATCACTATTTGGTGCCACTGGTGTTTGGCGCCGTCAATCTCGCGCTGGTGTTTAATTATATTTATCGCGATCAGGTGCTCGCCAACAACAAACACACCATTATTAATGCGAGTTTGTTTGCCCTGCTGGTGATTGCCGTATTCGCCTTTTTCTCGCCCTTCACCTACGGTTTCGGCCTGACCGAAGACCAATTTGAAATGCGCAACTGGTTCAGCTTCTGGAAATTGCAGGTGGTGAGATAATCATGGCAACACAATCCAAAACCCAAAACGTGCCGTTTACAAAAGACATGCTGCTTAATAAAAACTCCATTTTCTCTGCACTTCTGGCGCTGGTTGTGGTGCTCATCCTCGTGCGCATCACACCGGTCAGTGTCGATCCGGTAGTAAAACTGGTGATCAGCAAAAACCGCACAAACATCGCCAACATTTATCAAGCGCGCGATATTGAATCCAGTCGCGAAGTCATGGTGGATCGTTTGGAGCTCCTGGAAAAAAGCCGCTTCCGCCACCCGGAATTGGGCAACATCGCCATTTACAACGATGATTTTTTTGTCGATGTAAACCACACCATCACCATCAAACAAGCAGACAACTACCGCTTCCTGATGGGCAGCGACGATGGTTTCTCCCTGCGCATTGACGGCAAATTAATTTGCGAACACCTGGGCGACCGCCCCTACAGTGTTCAAGTGTGCATGATCTATTTAAGCGAAGGCCAGCACCAGGTATCCATGAGCTACTTCCAAGGCTTCGGCAACTCCGGCTTCACCGCCCAATACGCCCGCGGCGATGAAAAACCGCGCTGGTTTGGTGAAGATTCGAGTAGTGTGAAATTTTAATTGCCTCCAATAAAAACGCCCGCAGCTGCGGGCGTTTTTATTTTAAGCCTTGTTGAAAATATGGTTGGCTGGCAGTTATGCGGTGTAATTGACAGCCTTGAGCAAACAACCCTAGCATCGGCAACATAACGCAGCGCAGCAAATCACAATTAATATGACCGCAACCCGTAGGTTGTGGTGAGTTTACGAACCGCAATGGATTGGATGGCAGGTGAGCACGTAGCACGTAGGTACGATTAGCGCAGCGTAATCGTACGCATGAAAAATAAATCGACAAATTTTAGGAGGCAAGGAAATGCCCAATTATCGCCGCTTACAAATGCCTGGTTCTACCTGGTTTTTTACCGTCAACTTGCTGCAACGCCATAACAACAATTTACTAATAGAAGAAATTACAACTCTAAAGGCCTGCATTAAAAAGGTTCACCGTGCGCGTCCATTTGAAATTATCGCGTGGGTGGTTTTACCTGATCACATGCATTGCCTCTGGCGGCTTCCAGAGGGTGATAGTGACTATGCCACTCGTTAGCGATTGATCAAAACCTACTTTTCCAAAGCCATTGCTCCACAGGAACATCGTTCATCAATACGAATTAAGAATGGCGAGCGCGGCGTTTGGCAAAGGCATTACTGGGAACACTGGATACGCGACGAATTTGATTTCAAGCAACATTTCGATTACATACATCGCAATCCTGTAAAGCATAAACTGGTTAATCGCGTTGTTGATTGGCCTTACTCAACATTTCACAAATATGTAAAATCAGGAATTTATCACACAAACTGGTGTGGAGATTACAGCGTAAAAATAGGTGCTGGCGAATAACATACGTACGATTACGCTGCGCTAATCGTACCTACATAAATATATTGCTGTGACTTTCAGGTAAATGGCTGCTCTTGGCCAAAAAGCGAACTTCGGTGGATTGCTTACGGGTTGTATTGTTACTTTGATATCGGCGATTTTATCGCTCGGTAACCTAAGGGATTAAATCGCAATCGGAAACAATGTCATGTTGCGGTTCGTTCCTCACCAGCAACCTACCGTAAGTGCCAATTGTGCGATTGAGCTTTATGCGGGGCACATGGATTTAACAATATAATTTTTTGGGCATTGCTGCCCAACCTACAATAGCTATCACCAGAGGGTGATAGCTATTAAAAACACTTCCTACGGCAACAAATCAATTTCCCTTTGCGCTTCATTCACAACATGCAGTTGTGATTTTCCTTTGCGCATTCTGCATTCCCCCAAGAGCAATACAATCGGTGCGGCGATTAATATGGATGAGCTAGTGCCGATGACTATGCCGAATAACATGGGTAAAGAAAAACTGGATACGGCGCTGCCGCCGGCAATTGCCATGGGCAATAAAGCCAGGAAAGTAGTCACCGATGTGAAGGTGGTGCGGGTCAGGGTTGAGGTGATGCTTTCATTTAATAATTGCACCAGCGGTTTGTTGGGGCTGATGCGCAAATTTTCGCGGATGCGGTCAAACACCACCACTTTGTCATTCACCGAATAGCCGATTAATGCGAGCAGTGCTGCCACGGCGGTGAGATTAAACTCCACGCCGGTAAGCGCAAAAAAGCCGATGGTTTTGGTGAGATCCAGCGCGAGCGTTAAGGTGGCGGCAAGTGCAAAGTGGGATTCAAAACGCGCCCATAAATAACCCAGCATCCCCAATCCAGCAACAATGATTGCAAGAATAGTGGCATCACCAAAATCACCGCTTACCCTTGGCCCCACCATTTCCACGCGCGGAAATTCGGCTTGCGGGGCGATAGTTTGCACAGCGGTTTTTATTGCCTGCACACTTTCACCGCTGGCAACATCTTCCGCTGATTGCATGGGCAGGCGCAGCAGGTAATGGCCGCTGCTGCCAAATTCCTGAATCGCAACCTGGCTTTCGCCCTGGGCCGACAAACCTGTGCGTAACGCGCTGACATTGGTGTCCGGCGCGCTGACTTCAATCACCGTACCGCCGCTAAAATCGATGCCGTAATGCAGGCCAGGGCTAAAAAATAAAACTATCGCCGCGAGTGATAATACCGCCGATGCTGCGATTCCAAAAAAACGCGCGCGCAAAAACGGAATTGTATTTTCACTGACTTTATCCAGCCACTTTAAACCGGAAATTTTTAGCGGCTCGCGCCCTAATTTGCTCACACGCCATTCCATTATCAGGCGAGTAAAGGCGATGGCAGTAAACATGGAAATTAATAAGCCGACCGCCATAGTCACCGCGAAACCGCGCACCGGCCCGCTGCCCACTAAAAATAATAAGCTGATGGCAATTAACGATGTGACGTTGGAATCCAGAATGGTGCTGTAGGCGCGCTGGAATCCGGCACGCAATGCTTGGGCTGCATTTTCGCCGCGCCGCGTTTCTTCGCGGATGCGTTCATTGATTAAAATATTCGCATCCACCGCCATACCGATACTTAAAATAAAACCGGCAATACCAGGCAAGGTGAGCGTAGCGCCGAGTAAACTTAGTACGCCGAAACTCAAGCCTATGTTGACTGCCAATCCCAAACAGGCGATTAATCCCCAACGGCCATAAATACCCACCATAAAGGCAAACACCAGGAGCGCGCCAATGATGCCGGTATTAACGCCCATGGAGATGGCATCGCTACCCAGATCCGGGCCTACGGTGCGCTCTTCAATAACTTTTAGTGGCGCGGGCAATGCACCCGCGCGCAACAGGAGCGCCAGATCATTGGCCGAGGCGCTGGTAAATGAACCGCTAATTTCACCACTTCCACCGGTAATCGCGCTGCGAATCACCGGTGCGGTAATCACTTTGTCATCCAACACAATCGCGAGTGCGCGCCCGACATTGCGCTGGGTTATATCGCCAAAACGCCGCGCGCCGTCTTTGTCCAATTTAAAATTCACCACTGGCTCGCCGCTATCGGGATTAAATGCCAAGCGCGCATCGCTGATGTGTTTACCTTCCATCGCCACACGCTCTTCCAGTTGGTAGCGCTCACCACTCTCACCCTCCAGGGTGATCACTTTAGTGTGCAACCTTGACTGGGCATTGGCCGCCCAGTGAAAGGTCATACGCGCAGTAGTACCGAGTAATTCGCGGATATGATGCGGGTCATTCACGCCAGGTAATTGCACCAGAATGCTGTCGCTGCCTTGCCGCGTAATCATCGGTTCCACCATGCCGGTTTCATCCAGGCGACGACGCACCACTTCCACACTTTGCTCTACGGCATCGCGCACAATCTGGTCATGTAGCGCGGGATTTTTAGCGCGGGTTAATTCGCTGGTATCCACTTCCAATAACAAGTGCGAGCCACCGCGCAAATCCAGTCCAAGTGTGATTTGGTTTTGTGAATACCAGTCCGGTAATTTTTGTAAGGTGGATTCAGGTAACAGATTAGGCAAGGCACTGAGCAGCCCAAAGAGAATAATCAGGCCATAAACCAGCGCCCGTGAAAAAAGAGTTTTCATAGTTAATACTCCGCACTGCTCGCTTGGGCGAGCAGAAAAAATGTCAGTAAGGTTTTTTAACGGGAGTGATTAAAAAAGCGGAGGCGCACGCGGGATATTTAGTGATAAATGCTGCGGCCATTTCAGTGTTGGCACAGCGCCAAAGACAAGCGCTATTGATGCTAACCCGACAGCAACAAGTGCGAGGAATTCAGCCAGCAATAACCACAAGGGATTGGGAGAATCGTCACTGCCGGATTGATTTTGCGCGCGCGAGAAAAACCGTTTTAGTGAAAGGAAATAATCGCCACTCAGGTGCAGTGGAGCCTCGTGAGTAAAGCCCAGACTGCGCGGGCTTGGCGACTTAACAGGCCCAGCAATCCCCAAACTGTAAATTACCAACAGCCACAAGATCGCGACCGGCAGCAATCCCGCGATCAACAAACGCGCGCATATGCCGGAAACAACATTGCCACTGCCAGATAAAGCAGAGGTGGATGCTGGCGATTGGGCGGAAGGAGTAGGCATGGAAGCAACCGATAAACCGATTGCCTCATGGTGGGGGTCCAAGATCAGTTATTCAACCTTGTCCGCATAAATTCCGTGTACATATTGTCCAGAGCGCAAGACTCCATATCCACAGGTTTCACGAGGGCTGTGTATTAAGGTGAATCAGCGCACAAGAAAATACTACTTTTCATTTGACCCCAAATCTCAACTTGATTAGGGTGGCGACGCCTTTCATTTGGCGTGTTTATTCATATTGTTCAGATTTACTTATTAGCCGTATTAGGGAGTTTCACCGTGAAAAAATCATTGGTTGTTATGGGTTTGGTTAGTCTTTTAGCTGCAAATGCACAAGCAAATGACCTGTTTGGGTCGCTGAAAAAGGCCTCTGAGTCAGTGGATAAAGCACAGGCAAAAGTGGCTGAAACCCAAGCCAAAGTGGAAGACACCAGTGCTGCAGCCAGCGCTACAGCAGCCACCCCGGAGGAATCTGCAGTGGCATTGGTAAAAAGCAAATTGGGTGATAAAGCAACCAAAGCCCAAGTAGAAAGCAAACTCGGTGCTCCCATTTCCAAAAGCGGCGAAGCCGATGCTGAAGTTTGGTTCTACAACGCCAGCTCAGTAAACGCCACTGCCGCACAAGCCGCACAAGTTGCCGCCGCTCTGGGCGTAAGTGCCGCCGCTACAGCCAACAAACAAGTTGCGGTGCATTTTGCTGGCGATCTGGTGGCTGATGTAGTAGTTGCTGAAATGGCTGCTGCGCAGTAAGGCTATTGCCGAATAAATGAAAGCCCCGGCAGTCGCTTGCCGGGGCTGATTACATCAGTTAAAAACCTGCTTAAAGATTTACCGCTGTATCCTGCCGGCCCAAAACCCGCATAATTTCCACGCTATCACCTTGCATATTGATACGATAATAGATCGAATCGGCACCACAAACGCTCCGCCTGTAACCCTCGCGGATATGATCAACCGCCGGAAAAGCCAGCGGCTCCTCACTGATACGCTCAAACCTCTCGATTAGCAGTTGATAGTAGCGCTCAGCTTGCAACTCGCCAAACTCGCGCTGGCCACGCCAATATATCCTTGCCAGATCCATGCTCGCTTCATGGCTTATTCGATACTGCATCGCGACCCAATCCCTGTTTTATCTCCCTGAGCAAGGCTTCCGGCGTCAATGCACTGAATCCGCCCTGCTCTGCCTTAATCAGTTGTGCGCGAATCAATTCAAGCTCCTGTTCACGCAGCTGCCGCTCGCGAATTAACTCGCGGACCACCTCACTTTCATTGCCATAGTGGCCCAGTTCAATCTGAGCCTTGATCCAGGTGTCCTGCTGATCTGTAACCGTGATGCTTTTCTTAACCATCGCCATAATGTCACCTTAGCTGCTTCGTACTACCTAGTAGCATAATATACCACCATCAATAACCTGCTAAGGCCTGTTTTTCGCCGCTATCCACTGCGCCATATATTGGGTGCTTTTGTGGTGGTGATGACGCAGCATTTGGCCGATAAAATTTTGCTGCCGCTCCTGTTGCGGATTTGCTTCCAGTGTTAGCAAACGCTGTTGTAAGTCCGCGCTGTAATCGCGGCGATAAAAATAATCGCGCAGAATCGCAAACCCCTGCTGCTGTTTGGTTTGCCACGGGCCGGGTTGGGTATAGAGTTCAAACGCAGCGCGCGCAAAGTCCGTTGCATCGTCAGCAATCACACCACACCAATCCAAACCGCCACTCATGGATTCAGCGCCGATACCGGTTGTCACACTTGGTGTGCCGGAGCGCATAGCATCCATTAACTTTCCTTTGATACCCGCACCAAAGCGCAAGGGAGCCAGGCACAGGCGGGCGTTTTGCATCACGCTTTGTGCATCCTCCGCCCAGCCCTTGATGTAAAAACCCTCCTTGTTATTGTGCAACTGTGTTGCTTTGGGCGGCGGGTAAGCGCCGTAGATATGCAATTCGGGCGGCGTAAGATTGGCTTGTAAAAATTGCGCGCGAATGAGCGGCCACAACTGATGTTTTAACCAGAGCACTGAATCCCAATTAGGTTCGTGGCGGAAATTGCCAATGGTGATGAAATGCTGGCGCGCAGAAAAATCCGGCAAGGTGTCATAGTCAACCTCGGGCTGCGATAAAAACGGGCAATAAAATAATAAATTGGCAGGCACACAAAAATAGTGTTGTAGCAATTCCATTTCCACTTCAGAAATCATCAGCGATAAGTCACAGCGAAAAATTGCCGCCACTTCGCGCTGTGCCATATCGTTGCTGCACATTTGCGCATAAAGTTCTGCTGCGCTTGCGCTGACAGGGCCAATCGACTGCCGCTCTTTTTCGTTAACCGCCGGTTTTTGCGCTGCTTTTAATAACTGCTGACGCGCATGGCGCAAGCTGTGGAAATCTTCCGTATCCAATATGCGCAGCGCCTGCGGGCAGTGTTGCTCTACCCGCCAACCGAATTGCTCCTCGGTAAAAAAGCGATCAAATAACACGGCATCCGGCTGCAGCTCGGTAATGAAGTCATCAAAACTGCTGCAATTGAGCGCAATAGATTGTTCAGTCACTCCTATTTGGTTTAAATCAAAACGGTGTTCCGAGAGCGCTGCAGCCGAGGCAAAAATAACCTCGCACTGCATTGCCAGAAATAATTGCACCAACTCCAACATACGGCTGCCCGCGGCAGAGGAATTTGGTTCGGGCCAGACATAACCGATAACCACTATTTTTTTCACTACTGTCTCCTGCCGCTAAACCTGCGCATGTAAATAACTGAGCAAGCCATAAGCGGCGGCGCGACCAGAAGCAAAACAGCCAGTTAACAAATAACCCCCGGTGGGCGCATCCCAATCCAGCATTTCGCCGGCGCAAAATACCCCCGGAATTTGTTTGAGCATGTAAGACGAATCCAAGGCTTTTGTAGCCACACCACCCGCACTGCTAATGGCTTCATCAATCGGGCGAGTGGCAACTAAAGTGAGCGACAACTTTTTAATCGCAAGCGCTAGCAGTTCCGGGTTCTGCATGGTTTGTTGGGTAGTTAGTTCACGCAACAGCGCCAGCTTCGCCGGTGCAAGATTTAATTGCTTGCGCAAAAAATTACTGAGGGAATTTTTCTCACGCGGCTTACGCAGTTTTTGCAGAATTTTTTCGTGGGATAAATCCGGCAACAAATCGATATTCAGCATTGCCGAACCCTGATGATGGAGACTGTCACGCAGATACCGGGAGAGCGCGTAAATACCCGTACCCTCGATTCCATAAGCACTAATAACTACCTCGGATAAAATCCGGCGCGGCTGCCCGTGAATATCCACACAACTCAAACCCACGCCATGCACCGGCGCACCGGCGTGTTGGCTGCGTATTAACTCACTCCAGTTCACTTCAAAGCCGCAGTTACTGGGCAATAAATCGTTCACTGCCACACCGCGCGCGCGCAGCAACGGTACCCATGCGCCGTTAGAACCCAAACGCTGCCAACTGGCGCCGCCCAAGGCGAGCAATACAGCGTCGGCATGCAGCGTTTTTTCACTGAGCGCATTATTTTCCTGCGCAGAAAATTGCAACTCGCCCTGCGCCGTCCAACCCAGCCAGCAGTGGCGCGGATAAAATTTCACGCCCAAATCGCGCAGGCGATGCAACCAGGCGCGCAACAGCGGCGCCGCTTTCATATCCGCAGGAAACACCCGCCCCGAGGTACCTACAAAGGTTTCAATACCCAAACCATGCACCCAGTTGCGCAGCGCATCGGCATCGAATTGTTTCAGGGCACTGATGAATTGCGCACTCGCCGTGTAACGCGCGCGAAAATCTTCCGCTGGCTCCGCATGGGTGATGTTCATACCGCCTACACCGGCCAATAAAAATTTGCGCGCCACTGAAGGCATAGCATCGTACACCGCGACTGCGTGACCAGCGGTAGCGATCACTTCTGACGCCATCAAACCCGCAGGCCCGCCGCCAATAATGGCAACCGTTTTGGTAGGAGGAAGATCAAAAATATCGAATTGTTTCAAAATAAAAACGCCGATGAGAAATTAACTCTGCATCGGCGCTTTTTTACTGTTTGGAAAAGCGTTTACTTCACACGGAGTAGCGCAGTGGAGTCCGTAGTTTGCTCGGAGACCGTGGCCCGCAAGGACGCGGGCGACGAGCCCCCATGGATGGGTTCACGGCGAGTCTCCGAGTGAACTACGGACTTCATTGCGCGGGGAGTAAAAACACTAATCCGAAACATGAGCCTCAAACGGCGATGCAGGCAGACCGGCACTATTATACAGATTTGCCCCCTCCGGGTTGTCCGCCCAGGCATAACGCACCCATTCGGGTTCCGGCACCGCATCGGCAGACACCATCAGCTTGTCTTTTTTAACTTGCACCTTCGCCCAGACAAACTTTTTATCCGCCCCCGCGATAGCCATATGTTTTAGCTCGCCACCACCGCGCACCTGCAAGCCCTTGCCGACCTCAGCAAAAGACAACTCCAGCTTATCGCCCCTACGCACCACTTTTTGCAGACTGGGGCCAGACGCGATCAAACGCTTATTACCGTAAGCCACTTTCAACGCACCCAGCGCCAAACGCTCACCGACCGACTGTTTATCCAGCGGGTGAATATCGTTCCACTCACCCGCATCAATCGCCACCGCCATAGCCGTATTTTTTAGCGCAAGGGTTTTACGCTGGGCTTCACGTAATTCCGCCCAGGCACTTTCACCCGGCTCAGGATTTGCCGGTAAAAAATTAGCGAGTTGGGCATAAATAAACGGAATATCACCCTGCTTGAATTGATTGCGCCAGTCCACAATCAAATCGCTAAATAATTGTTGATACTCCGCCGCACGCGTTACGTTGGACTCCCCCTGATACCAAATAAACCCTTTAATTTGCAGCGGCAGTGCCGGCGCTAACTTGGCGTTGTAAAGCGAGGCAGGCAGATAATGCAAGGTGGTTCCCGGCTGCATATTGCCCACACGGGCGGCGATTTTGTATTGCCAATCGCCCTCCAACGAAACCGCTTGATTGCCGGAATAATCCGCACCAAATTCGCTTTCACCCAACATCAAGGCGTAACGTTTGTCTCTGACAAAACCGGGGTTGCCGGAATAACTGGTGACACGAATCGCGATGGTATTTTTACCGGGTTTTAACAATTTTTCCGGCAGGGCATAAATACGCGGCGGGTATTGATAGCCGGTTTGACCGACCGCTTGGCCATTCACAAACACCTCATCGCCATCCACTATACAGCCCAACCAAAGCACCGCTTTTTGTGCAGCTTGCGCGGCGGTCAGGTCAATCGTTTTGCGCAGCCAGAAAGAACCGTTGGTGAAATCGCGATCTGCCGGGGCGGCATTTTCCTTGAAGAAACCGGGCAGCTGAATGGTTTTCCAATCGCTGATATCCAATTCCGCTTGCGACCAATTATTTTTTAAACCCGGATCAGCCGCCGCTAAATCGGCATACCATTTTTCGCTGTTACTTTTATCTTTAGCGACAGTCGCCTGCACATGGTCATCGTTTTTGAAGGGCTGCAATTTTTCCAAATAATGTGGATATTTTTGCAGCGCCGATTCACTCATCCAGGCCTCTGCCGGCGAACCACCGACAGGAATGGTGATAATGCCCACGGGCACCTTGGTGTGCGCCATCAGTTTTTGCGCAAAGAAAAACCCCACCGCCGAAAAACCGGCCAGGTGTTCAGAGGTCGCGCTTTTCCATTGCCCCTGAGCGTAATCGCTTAACGGCCCTTTAAAGGCGTAAAGCACCGGCACATTAAATTCGCGGATTTTGGGTTGCTGCGTAGTTTCAATCAAACCGGGATATTGGTATTTCACCCGGCGCAGTGGCAATTCCATATTGGATTGGCCGGAAGCAATCCACAGATCGCCCAGCAAAATATCCTTGCGTGCGAGGATATTTTTACCGGTCACAGTCAACTCATAAGGCCCACCGGCGTTACGCGCCGGAAAAGTCACCTGCCACTTACCGCCCTGTGCGATGGTGCTTTGCTGCTGGCCCGCAAAACTCACACTTACCTGCTCCCCCTCATCCGCCCAGCCCCAAATAGTGATGGGTTTATCGCGCTGCAGAACCGCGCCATCACTCAACAAACGCGGCAGGGTGACATCGGCATAGGCTGGAGAAAATAGTGTGAACACTGCGCAGAGCAGCGCCAAAAAGCGTGCTGAAAAAACCAATTTATTATTCATAGCTAGCTCTTTCCTGGGGTTTGGCGGTAGTTGTCGAAGTGGCTATAGGTATTATCGAGACTTATAGTCAAAGTATAAATTACCAGCTAATCGACTTGTATACCAGATAAGCCATGTAAAGGTGGCCATAAATCCAGCTAAAAGCAGGCATAAAAAAAGCAGCCGAAGCTGCTTGGTGTTTGTGACACAGCGATTCCCGATCACTCCTCCGGCAACTCCCGCGCACCAATCAGCGCGGTGTAGTTCTCGCGGTAGTCTTCCATGTGCTCTTTTAAAAATTCGCGATAGCGGCCGGTTAAATAGTTGGTAGTGCCTTCTACATCTTCGGCGAATTCATTTTTATCCAGCGAACTCTGCGCGACAACATAAGCATTAAAACGCGCGGCAGCATTCATGAGCGCAGCACTCACTATGCCAGGGTCGGTGCTATCGCAGGCGCTATTGGCTTGCTCAATAAACTTTTCCACCCAATCCCAAAAAATATCATCGTCAGTTTTTGTGCTCATTGTGTAATCTCACCGGTTAAACATGTTGGCCATTCTACGGCAGCCGACCGCGAAATGCCTCTGGCAGGCTGTACCAGAGGCACTCACCATTATTTTACCGGAGCAAAATTCTGGTTACGGTAATTGGCGCCGCGGGTTTGGATCACCAGATTCTGGCCTTTATTGCCCAGGACTAATTGCTGGTAAATATTGATCAAGTCCGCCTTGGTGACTTTTTGCAGCTCGGCGACAAACTGCTCTTTGCGATCAAAGCTGAATTTAGCCTCCTTGAATTCCTGCAAATAGCGCGCAGCTTCAGCGCGATAGTCGTTGGGTTTTTGCAAAATCTGCGCGATCTCGGCCGCCTTTAATTGCTCCAACTGTGCCGGCTCAAGGGCTTGCAGGCTAGTCAGATAATCGCGACGGAATTTATCCATGCGCGCTTTTAAATCCACCAGACTGGTGTTAGTGGTTTGCACGTAAAGGCCAAACAGCGGGTAATCATTGAGCGCCGATGCGGTACTGCCCACCACATAACCCAACTGCTCATTGGTGCGCAGCTGGGTAAAAATATCGGTGCTGAATAAACCGTTCAACAACATCAACTGCGCCTGCTGGCTTAAGTCTTGTTGAGTACCCAGGTAAATATCTACCAGTGCATTATCGGTGGGGTCTATATCCAGGTTATCACTCACCAGTTTCCCTGCCGCGGGCTTGATGGTCTGCGCCAGATAACGCTCAGCCGGTAGCTTGCGGCTGCCCAGAGTGGCTGCCGATTGGGTGGCGATATTGCGCACCACTTCATCGGTAAAATTGCCAGCGGCATAAATACGCAGCAGATGATTTGCCAGCACTTGCCGATGATGTGTTTGCAATTGTGCGAGCGATATTGTTTGTGCAGCAGCGATAACGTCATCATCGCTCCAATTACCTTTGGCGCGGGTCAGCAAACCAAAACGATTAAACGCCTGGCGGATTGGAATTTCTTTTTTGTTGTTGGCAATATTTTTTACCAGCCGGTCTTTGGCTTTTGCCAGATCCTCTTCCGTCAAATTAAGGCGAACATAATCCTGCAGCAGGGTTTGCACCAGGCCGGATTGTTTTTCGGTGTAACCATAAATACTAAAAAGCTGCCCCTTTTCCGCACTCAAGGTCAAACCTATGGTGATGCCCGCGCGCCCGGCGCGATCCACCAGCGAGGTTTGGTGCATGTTGTAAATATCGGATACCAAATTTGCAGCAACCAATTCCTCAATACTGTTGTAGGCAAAATCGATATTCAGCGTTAATTCGAGCAGGCCTTTATCTTCCTGAAAGTGTTCGTTATGCACTAACCAGGCCTCTACACCTTTCTGCTCTATCACCTTGTGTGGCTTGAGATGAGTCGCAGCGACAATGGGCGCCGGCTTGTCAGTAAACAAATCATTTTCCGGCGGCAATTTAAATTCCATGGTTTTACCCAGGTTCGCCCAGTTTTTTAATTCCGCGCGGGTGAATTTTTTCACTGCATAACCGCCTTCGTAAAAAGGCACTGTTTGATCTGTGGCTTCGCTGTTACTCACATGCCAAATTCGCGCACGCGCTGGTGTTAATTGTTTGAGTACCGCATTAATTGCCGTGGCATCAAAGCGCTCGTACACATAACCGGAGTTGAGCAGGTTTGCTACCGGATAATCAAATTGTTTGGGTGATAACTCCATCGCCTGTTGCAGCGGTTTTTGCTTTTCCGCGCTGGCAAAATCCTTATCCCACATAGCTTTGATTTCGCGGTAATAACGCTCGTCCACGCCCTTGGCTTGCATTAATTCGATGTAGGCAAAAATCGAACTGATGATCCGGTCTTTGTTGTCCATGCCTTTTGCTGTCAGGTCGACATATACCGAAAAAGTGCCGTCCATACCGTATTCGTCGGGCGACACACTCGCGCTCACCGAATTGGCCAAACCTTCACGGCGCAATTGCTCACCCAAAGTGCCCGGTTCTTCCGAGGAAATCAGGTAGTGCAAATATTCATTGGGTTTTACCCGCCATAAATCGCTGTTATCGGCAATGGGAAATTCAATAAATAATTGTTTGAGATCTTTCAGGGTTTTTACATGGATATGCTGACCCTGCTCGGCTTTGGTCAAGCCCGGAACTTTCACCTCGGGGCGCGGCGTATTTTTATTGGGAATGGAGGAAAAATGTTTTTCGGCCAGCGCTTTTAATTGCGCTTGCGATTGGTTGCCAACAATCGTGAGTTTCATATTGTTAGCTGAGTAATAACGGTTGTAAAACGCGCGCAACTCTTCCTGCAGGAGTGAACCGGGTTTGTCAGAGAGCGTCTCCAGATTGCCGGTGGTAAACCGATGCGCCGGATGTGCCGGGTTGGAGGTCAGGCCGCTGATGCGATACATAATCCAGTTATCGTTAGTGCGCCCCATGGACCATTCGCTGTTGACCGCATTGCGCTCTTTGTCGCTGTACTGCGGATCAAACGTGGGGGCACGAAAATAATCGCTAAAAAAATCCAGCGCTTTATCTAATTGGTCAGCTTTTAACTGGAAAAAATAATTGGTGTGATCGCGTGCAGTGTAGGCGTTCCACACACCGGCGTTGCCATCCACAAATTTTTGAAAACTGTTGGGTTCGGGGTATTTTTCCGTGCCGAGAAATAACATGTGCTCAAGGTAATGCGCCAGGCCCAATTGGGAATCCGGGTCTTGATAGCTGCCGACTTTTACCGCCAGGGACACTGCTGCGACCTCACTGGCCGGGTCTGTGACCAGGACAGCTTGCAAACCGTTGGGCAACATCACCGCCGAATACTGGCGATCATCGTTAGGGCTTTTGATGATGTTTATATTTTCAACCGCAACCACAGCGGCCTGCTGTCCATCTGTTGCAGCGGAAGATGGGCCAGTGGACTCGCAGCCCGCCAACCAGACTGAACCCAACAGCACAGTTGCTGCCAGCAAAGAATAGCGCTTTAACATAGCGTAGTTCCCTTTAGAGTTAGAATATTTACCTTGGCATAGGGCATGGCTACACACCGCAAATGCCGCCACAGCCTAACAGAATTTACATAATCTGGTGCCCTGCTACCGGCGCTATTGTGTCTGCTTGATGAATTGTGCCTGCTTGATGATTAGCGGGCTGAGTCGCTCGTGGGCGTCACCAAACTAATTCGTGGGCGTCACCAAACTAATAAAGTGCCGCTCACTTTGCATGGTGGCCCCTTCACTTTCATCGTTCACTTCACGGCGCCGGGTGATCAGGCGATTGCCCAGCCGCTGGTATTCCATTTTCACCTGATTTTTAAACTGGAACCCCACCACCACAAACACTCGCCCACTGCCCGTTTCATTCATCTGGCTGGCGAGAGGCACACCTTGATCATCGATCCACAGATCCAGCCGATTGCGATATTTTTTAACGTACTTGCGATAGCGTTTGTCGATTTTTTCTTTGGGTAAACTAAAGCTCAGCAACCGCGCTGGTTTCGCCTCGTAGTAACTGTCCGACTCACCGACAAAATGGTAGCGCGCTAACATCAATTCCAATTGATCGACCGGATAAACCAGCTCGCGCCACTCCCAATAATCAAAGGGGCCAATCGCATTGAGCGCAGAGTTTTTAACATCCTCATCAATTGTTTTGGCCAGTTCTTCATCGCGCAATTGCTTAATCACTGCCGGTGCATAATGCATTCGCAAACCGCTGGGCGAGTCTTCCAGTTGCAGTTGCAATAATCCTTCGCGCGCGTGCAAGTCTTTATCCTCACCGCTGCGGCCAAAGAGTTTGAATTGCACATCCAACACTATGGGTTCACTGGTGCGCAAATTTTGCAGTGCGCGCCGCAAATCGGCCACTCCGGGCGACTCTACCCGGGCGGCAGCCTGCGCCCAAACAGGCGCAGCAATTACCTGCGAAATAATCAGCAGGCTGAGCCACAAGCGGGTATTTGCCACAGCAGACATGAACACAGTAAACATCAAAAGACTCCGCAAACTTTGAACACAACAGCTATGATTGAGCTTGCACAGGCCGCTGGGGATACTAGCTTGGTATCCGCCACCCAGGTGCCGCGCGCCATAATCGTTTTTCACCCCGGAGCAGTACAGACAGCTATGTCCAGCCTCAGTTTCCCCGCCTTGGGCAAATATATCGACCTGTTGGTCGATGCCGTTTGTGTGGTGGACAAACACGGTCATTTTTTATACGTAAGCCCCAGCGCCGAGCGCATTTTTGGTTACACCCAGGCTGAAATGATGGGCATGCAAATGCTGGATTTGGTTCACCCGGATGACCGCGAGCGCACCCTGCAAGCCGTTGCCAGCATAGTTGCCGGCGAACCTGAACCCCACTTTGAAAACCGCTACCAGCGCAAAAACGGCGAGATTGCCCACATAATGTGGTCGGCGCGCTGGTCGGAGGAGAACCAGTGCCGCGTCGCAGTCGCACGTGACATCACCCTGCGCAAACGCGCTGAAGCCCTGCAGCACGCGGTATTTGCGATTGCCGAGGCATCGCACAATACCCAGGATTTACCCAGCCTATACCGTCAAATCCATCAAATTATCGCCGCGTTGCTACCGGCAGATAACTGCGTGATTGCACTTTACGATGTCGCCAGCGATTGCATTCATTTTCCCTACCACGTGGATCAACATCAGGCGCTACCAGCTACCCAACACCTTGCCAGTGACAGTGATTACGCCCGCCTGATTCGCCGCGGCCACCCCCTGCTGCTGGACACCGCAAGAGTGGCCCCCACAGGCGAAAACCAGATGCAGGCACGCTCCTGGCTTGGCGTTCCGCTGGTGATCGAGGGGCGCACTATGGGTGCGCTGGTGATCAAGAGTTACAGCGAAAGTGCAGTCTACGATGACGAAACCCTCAAGTTGTTGCAGTACGTATCCAATCAGGTCGCCGCAGCTATCGACCGTCGCCAACTCTTGTTGCGCCTGCAGCAGCGCGCGCTGTATGACCAATTGACCCGCCTGCCCAATCGCGAGCTGTTTTACGATCGCATTCAATCCGCGCTGGCCAGAGCACGGCGCAACAACGAGATGTTATCGCTGGTATTTATGGATCTGGATAAGTTCAAAGCCGTGAATGACAACTACGGTCACCCGGTTGGTGACCAGCTATTGGAGGCGGTAGCGCGGCGGCTGGAACTGAGTGTGCGCGAGTGCGACACCATTGCCCGCTTTGGGGGCGACGAATTTGTAATCCTGCTGGAAAACATTGAACACCCGCAACAGAGCGAGACAGTAGCCGCGAAAATTCTCAGCCAGTTTGTAACGCCTTTTGCACTGCGGGATCTGGAATCAAATCAGATTCATTTGTCCATCACCCCCAGTATTGGCATGGCGCATTTTCCGCTGCATGGCGACAACGAAAAAGACCTGCTGCACCACGCCGACAAGGCAATGTATGGCCTTAAAAATCTGCAGCGATAGCCGCTGGATTAATCCCGCGCATTAACATGACTGGCGCCAGTCGCCTTGGTTTTGGCGCGCGGTGTGCCGGAATACTCCACACTGGAGGCGCCGCTCGCATCTGCAGTGAGCATTTCGGTGACGGTGGCGTTGATGTGTGAGGCGCCACTGGCATCCAGTTCTGCTTGACGCGCGACCAAGGGTTTGCCGCGAAAATTGCTGGCGCCACTGGCGCTGACCCACAGGTGATCCGCATGGCTGCCGCCTTTGATATCCACATTGGATGCGCCGGAAATATCATAGCGCTGCGCCGGCACCATCACCGCCGCCAGACGCGCATTGGCAGCGCCGGATAAATCCACGGATAACTTATCCAGCGTCAGCAGCGCAAAATCGGCATTGGCGGCTCCGCTGGCATTAAAGCGGAAATCCCCACCGCGCAGCTCACCCGCCCGTGCATGGGCACCACCGGATAGCTCCAGGTATTCCAACTGCTTGACCCCGAGAATCACTTTCACCGGCTCATTGCCCTGGCCAAACCAGTTGAACACACCGCCTTTGTCACTCTTGAGCCAGACGCTGACCCGCTTGCCGGTCTGATCCACCTTTACCCGCTGTATAACCTCGGCATCTGCCTCTACCCGCAGGTATTCGTTGTCGCTCTGGGTGATTTCGATTTTGGTATTGCCGCCGCTCACAAACTCGCTGAAATCCTTAACCGGGTAGACTTTTGCCTGCATCTCCGCCAGTACCAGGGGCGCCGTCAGGGTGAACAATCCCCCCAACAACCATGCCGTTAAAAAACCTGTGCGAACCACCATAAAAACCTCCAAAAAATCTGACCGAGAATAAATAACTTTTCTGCGCATACCTCCTAAGACACAAGAGCCTGACCTGTGGATTCAGCACCATGAAAAAAATTGTGCAAGGCCGCGCCCGTCACAAAGCCGGGGCAAAAACAAGTCTGGCAGGCGGGGGGATTTTGGCGATAATGGTGCCCTTTTCCATAAGCCCGATAGACGAGTTTCCCGCTATGACCAGCTTACCCAGTATTGCCAAACGCATTGCCGACGAATTAAACGTACAGGAGCAGCAAGTGAGCGCCGCTGTTGGCCTGCTCGATGAAGGTGCCACAGTTCCCTTTATTTCCCGCTACCGTAAGGAAGTGACCGGTGGTCTGGACGACTCGCAAATGCGCCTGCTGGAAGAGCGTTTGCGCTATCTGCGCGAACTGGAGGATCGTCGTGCGGCGATTTTGAAATCTATCGCCGAACAGGACAAACTCACGCCGGAATTGGAGCGCGAAATCCAGATCGCCGATACCAAAAACCGCCTGGAAGATTTATACCTGCCCTACAAACCCAAGCGCCGCACCAAGGGCCAAATCGCCAAGGAAGCCGGCCTTGAACCGCTGGCCGAAGCGCTGCTGGCCGACCCAACCCTCGCGCCCGACGTGGAAGCGGCAAAATATTTCAACGCCGAGCACAGTATTAACGATGTGAAATCAGCACTCGACGGCGCCAAGTACATACTCATGGAAAAATTCAGCGAGGACGCCGAACTGCTCGGCCGACTGCGCCATTTCCTGCAACAGGAAGCGACTTTTTCCGCACGTGTTGCCACCGGCAAAGAAACCGACACCTCGCAGGAAGTGCAAAAATTCCGCGATTATTTCGAACACGACGAGCCGCTTAAATCCGTACCTTCACACCGCGCCCTCGCCATGTTCCGCGGCCGCAATGAAGGGGTGCTGACCATCAGCATCAAAGTGGGCGATGAAGACAGTCGCATTGGCCACCCCTGCGAAACCATGATCGCCGAGCACTGGCAAATTCATGACAAAGGCCGCGCTGCGGATGGCTGGCTTGCCGAAGTGGTGCGCTGGACCTGGCGCGTCAAATTGCTCACCCATTTGGAAACCGATTTACTCGGTGAGCTGCGTGAAAAAGCCGAAGAGGAAGCGATTAAAGTGTTCGCATCCAACTTAAAAGATTTATTACTCGCTGCGCCCGCCGGTCAAAAAGCCACCATCGGCCTGGACCCAGGTATGCGCACCGGCGTGAAAGTCGCGGTGGTGGATGCCACCGGCAAAGTGGTGGATCACGGGGTGATGTACCCCACGCCGCCGCTGAACAAAATCGCCGAATCCGAAGCTATGCTGGTGCACCTGTGCAAAAAATACGACGTGGGTTTGATTGCCATCGGCAACGGCACCGCCTCGCGCGAAACCGAAAAATTCGCCAAAGACGTATTGAAAAAACATACCGATATTAAAGCCACTACGGTTGTTGTGAGCGAAGCCGGCGCCTCGGTTTATTCTGCCTCTGAATACGCCGCCAAAGAATTTCCGGATTTGGATGTGACTATTCGCGGCGCTATTTCTATTGCGCGCCGCTTGCAAGATCCACTGGCGGAACTGGTAAAAATTGATCCCAAATCCATTGGCGTGGGCCAATATCAACACGATGTTTCCCAATCGCAACTCGCACGTTCACTCGACGCGGTGGTTGAGGACTGTGTGAACGCCGTAGGTGTGGAAGTAAATACCGCCTCGGCAGCGCTACTCGCGCGCGTTTCCGGTTTAAACACCACACTCGCCAATAACATTGTGGAATTCCGCAACCAAAACGGTGTGTTTAATTCCCGCGCTGCACTGAAAAAAGTACCGCGTTTTGGTGAAAAAACCTTTGAGCAAGCCGCCGGCTTTTTACGTGTCGCCGGTGGCGATAACCCACTCGACGCCTCTGCCGTTCACCCGGAATCCTATTCAGTGGTAGAAAAAATCGCGCAGAAAAATGCGCGTGAATTAAAAGGTTTGATTGGCGATTCAGCCTTCCTGCGCAGTTTAAAAGCGGCAGACTACACCGATGAAAAATTTGGTGTCCCCACCGTCACCGACATCATTAAAGAATTGGACAAACCCGGCCGCGACCCCCGCCCCGAATTTAAAACCGCACAATTCCAGGAAGGTGTGGAAGAGATTACCGATTTGGTACCGGGCATGATTCTGGAGGGCACAGTCACCAACGTGACTAACTTCGGCGCGTTTGTGGATATAGGCGTACACCAGGACGGTTTGGTGCACATCTCGGCGCTGTCGCACAATTTTATTAAAGACCCACGCGAAGCCGTAAAAGCCGGCGACATAGTCAAAGCCAAAGTGATGGAAGTGGATGTACCGCGCAAGCGTATCGCCCTGTCGCTGCGCCTTGACGATACCCCCGGTGAAAAAGTGGAAGGTGGCAATAAAGGCGGCGGGCGTCCATCGCAAAACCAGCAACGTGCCGCGCAGAAAAACAATCCTGCTCCCGCCGCTATGGGCAGCATGGGTGCGTTACTGCAACAAGCGCTGAAAAAGAAGTAATTTTTTGCACACAACTTTTTAACAAGCAACTCCCTGTATCACGCGGGGAGTTGTTGGCATTTCTCACTACCCAAATGCACACAAGGAGCACGCAATGGAAATCGGGGCAAAAACCTTAATCGCTGGCGCAGGTTTATTTTTGTTGGGTGTTGGCTCTACCTATTGGCTGATGGCCGATAACGCAGCACCAGCACCTGCCACTCAATCTGCGTCGCATCATCAACCGGCAATGCAAGCTGCATTAAATCAATTAGGAAGCAGCACAACCGAAGTACAAACCGAGCGCAGCAATACCGAGGCTGCAGCAACTGACACTAACATCGACGCTAACGCAACCAGCGATACCGAAACGCTCACCCACGAAAGTTTCCTCGCCGCCGCTGAAGCCCGCCGCGAACAACAACTTGCCGACAAAGCCGAGGCAGAACGTTTGGATAAGTTGCGTCAACAGAAAGCCGACAGCGTGGACTGCAAGTTCTGGCGGCAACAACAAGCCAGCTCCAGCACCGCCGCTAAAATAGAAGAGAAAATAAAAACTTTTTGTTTTATTGCGCAAGATTTAGCGAGCAGTGAAAGCAGCAGTAGCCTGCCAGATCTGGCGCAGCAATAAGTTAAACCAGACGTTAAAAACTCAGGAGAGTCATAAAAGGGAATTTTAAGCTGAAAAACAGAAGTGAGTTGTGTGCGACTTGCGCGATCAGCGAGAGATTCCTTTCTCTCAATTTGAAGAATCAGAAACGATAGTGAACATTGGCCGCTAAAGCGGTCAAGTCAGTGGTATCGCCCTCATCTTTATCACTCACTAACAAGCGATACTCAAGACCAACACTCCACTGCTCACCAATCAGCAACCTGGCGCCGGCACCATAAGAAAGGCTCGAAAAGGTGTAGCTCTCTTTATCTACCTCACCGGTTTCTTCATCCGGCTCATCCTCAAATGTTGATTCGAGCCTTGTGTATCCAAGCAAACCGTAAAGTTCAACCTGGGACAACTCAATACTCGGGCGATAGTAGAGTGAAGCATAGGTAAAACTGACAAGTTCATCTTTATCGCTCACACCAAAACGCGCTTCTGCTGTGGCCAGAGAATTGTAACGGTAACCACCAATCAGTTCGACGGCATTCCATTTCAGGTCAGGCGAGCCCTCTGCTTCCTCATCCTCGAACTCCTCTTCAAATTCATCCTCTTCATTTGCTTCATCTTCACTCAGCTCGATTTGAGCCACTGCAAGACCTGCATAAAATCCTGCATCAGTCGCAGGAACAAAAGCAGTTTGCCCGCTACCACCGGAGGTACTAACCCCGGAGAAGCGATAATCCAGACTAAGCCCAAAGGCTCCCATGTTTACGTCGGCATCACTGTCATCTACCAACATACGGTATTCGAGGTTGAAATTAATATTGCGACCAACGGGAAAGCCAACACCTGCACCATAGGAGAAACCAGAGAGAGACAAATCATCACCCGCGTTAGCTTCAATACTTGCCCCTGCAACGCCCAACAGAAGGTAAGTTTTTGCCGTGTCATTTGCACTTTCCGTGCGATAGTAAACTCCGCCGTAAAGCAGCTCTGGCGAACCGGCAAAACCAAGGCGCGACTCAACGCCCACAAAAGGGCTATGTTTATAGCCACCTGATAACTCCACTGCTGTCCAATCCGGCTTTTCAGTCAGTGACAGAGGCAACTTACCAGAGTAGTCAATTTGGCTCACTCCAACGCCCGCATAAAATCCTGCAGGCTCAGTGTTCACCGCCCAAGTCGTCATAGGTAAGGTTAACAACCCAGCCGTTAACAATGCACGCATAATCCATTTTCCTTTTTGTTTCAGTTTTTCGTTTTGACTTTCGCTTTTTATTTAGCATCCACACAACCGCGCGCGAATCATATAGATTCCATTGATAAATACCAGCACATATGGCCTAGCCTAAAACCCCAATAGCGCCTTCATAAGTTAATTTAATTCCCGCCAAAAATAGAAAGCTGTAACTGATCCGGTAAAAGAGCCGGTCGGATACCCGCTTGTGTAGATACACACCCAGCAATACCCCCAAGGGAGCCAGTGGCAATAACAAGAGCGAGGTATAAAAAGAGCCACCGGAGATTTGCCCAAGCAGGGCGTAGGGAATGAGTTTTATAAAATTGATAATCGCAAAAAATAAAATGGTAGTGCCTGCGAGCGTGGATTTGGGCAGGTGTTGTGGCAATAAATAAATGGCGACGGGCGGGCCACCGGCGTGGGCGATATAACTCACATAGCCGGACACAGCGCCCCAAAAACTACCGGCGGTTTTATTGGGCGGACGCGCTGTCATACGCTCCAAAAAGTGTTTGCCCCAGAGATAGTGAATAACAAAATAAATCGACAATAAACCAATCAGCAGCCGCACCCAATCGGCGTTGGCGATTTCAAAAGTAAGTGCACCGGCGAGTGTGCCCAGCAGGGCGCCAGGCAACAGGATTTTCAAATTGAGTTTGTCCCAGGTGCTGCGAAAACTCCACAGGCCAACTGCATCCATCGCGCAGAGAATCGGCAACAAAATCGCGGCAGCCAAGCGCGGGTCTATCAGCAGTGATAAAAGCGGAACCGCGAGCATGCCAAAACCGCCACCAAAGCCACCTTTGGACATACCCACTAAAATCACCACCGGAATGGCGAGACAATAAAACAGAGGGTCACTAATCATCATAACTGCCGCAAAAAAAGCGGCAGCATGAACTTATCGCAATCAATTATCCAGCTTTAACAGCGGCAAAATTATTCCAGAGTCACGGGATAATAATCGTATTCGCAGTAGCCGGAATTGCGATCGCACACTTCCAACAATAGAAATACCCGCTGGGGCAGTTGATCGATTAATGGGTAGATATCGACTTCGCGCGATGAAGTGTCGCAAGACATAAAAAAATCATTGGTGTATTCACAAATCCAACCACCACCCTGATCGCATGCAAACCCGGCCCCACACACTTGCGAGCTGATTAAAATGCTATTGGCGATGGAAGCGCGGTCGTTGATTCGCAGGCTGACGGTGTAATCCTCAAGACTGTTGACCGACCAAAATACTTCAAACAACCCATCGTAAAAATATGGGCTAAGCGCCAAGGGCGGATGATTGGGTTTGGCGGTATCAGTATCGTAGCTATCGATAATATCGAAGGCGCGCAATTCAGGCCGATAGTCCTCGCCGGGGTCAGAAACGGCACTACCACTACCGCCGCAACCCACCAATAATAAAATAGAACTAACCAGTGCAAAGGAAGCGAGGAATTTGGGCATGGCAGCAACTCCGGTGGATATTGGAATTGATGCTAGGCGCGCAGCACTGAATCGCGCCTGAATAATTTTTTGATTAATGCCGCAAGTGAATTTGCGGTTTTAAATTTACCGAACCATCCTCTTCCAATACCGCGTGCTGGGTAGATTCGCCATTGGAAACCACGACCACAGCGGGCATAAACATGGGGCGACGCACAAACCAGATGCTCCAGCCAAAACTTTCCAGGCTATGCAGCGCCAGCATTTGAGACTCGTTAAGAAAACTGCCAAGGTTGATGGGAACCGCCTTGTTCAGCCCACGGCGATCATCCACCAAGTGCTGTAAGCGCTCTGCAAGGCTGGGTTTATTGGGGTTTCTGGCCACTCTGGATTCCGACATAAAACACTCCCTCTGCGATGTAAAACACCCGATATCGGCGCCAGCTATAACGCGACTGACTTCTCACAAGTGTCGTGACAAACCGCATAGTTGTCAAAAACCCGATTGGAATATCAGTGTTTTTTGAAAGGCTTGATTCACATAACTCAGGTTATCGCGATTTGCCTGCGCAGACTTTGCCCTTCTTTAACGCACAACCCTGGTAGCAGCCGCTACAATCTGTGCATCGGCAACATCCTTCTGGGTAAGAACAAAAGCAATGCCCACTATTTGCGGAGAAGCACCCATGAAACCACTATTACTCGGCCTGTTATGTGCCAGCCTCGCCTGCACCAGCGTTGCCAGCGGCGATCAACAACAACTGGAGCAGAAGGTAAACGCCCTGCGCAGCGCTATGATCGAGGGCGACCGCGCCGCACTGCTTGCACTTTCAGCGCCGCAGCTCAGTTATGGTCACTCCAGCGGCACCATGGAAAATCAGGCTGAATTTGTGGAAAAAATTGCCAGCGGGAAATCCGATTTTGTGACCATGGATTTACACGAACAACAGATCACCATTAGCGGCGATACCGCGCTGGTACGCCATCGTTTGACCGCAGACATTAAAGACGGTGGCGTGCCTAACAGCATCGAACTGGGTGTATTGCTGGTATGGCAAAAACAGGCGGGCGATTGGAAGTTGCTCGCCCGACAAGCGTTTAAATTCCCCCCTAAACAGTAACGCGAGGCAGGCATGAAACTTTACGGTAGTTACACCTCTCCCTTTGTGCGCCACGTGCGCATAGTGCTGCAGGAAACACAGCAGCCCTGTGAATTTATCGAAACCGATCAAGCGGGCAGCGCCGTTAAATCGCCCACCCAGCGGGTTCCTTTTTTGGAAGACGGCGATACTTTTCTCACCGACTCTGCATCAATTATCAAATACCTGCGCGAAAAAGCCGGGCAGAGCTTTTGCAAAAGTGCGCAAGAGTTGGATCAACTCTGTCTGGTCAACACCGCGCTGGATGCCACAGTGAATTTGTTCTTTCTCAAACGCGATGGAGTAATCATTTCACAGGTGCCCTATTTGCAGCGCCAGTCCGCGCGGGTGCAAACCACCCTCGCCGAGCTGGATCAAAGTGCTATCACGCACATAGCGGCTGATGGGCAATTTAACGACGCCCAGCTTCGCCTTGGTTGTTTTATGGGATGGAGTAAATTCCGCGAGCAAATTGATTTTTCTGGCTTCGCCAATTTGGAAAAATTTTATTTGCAAATCGCCAACTACCCGGCATTTAGCAGTACCCAGCCACCGCAATCTTGATAGTAAAAAAAAACAAAAGGCGCCGCAGCGCCTTTTGGTCAAGATTTTAATTGCTGGTTACGCCCCAGCTTATACATAGAACTTATACACAAAACTTCAACTCGCCCCATACACAATGTTTGGTTTCCGCAATTGGCGGGCAGTAAAGGTTAAAAACAGGGCCGCAAGGGTTACTGCCACTAACCAGGCCTGGGCAAATGCTTGCGGTGATAAAGCGCCGCCCAGCAATAAATCTTTTACCAGCAACTGCTGCCCCAATACCGGCACCCAGCGAAACCAGTCGGCGTAGGCGCCGGGATTTATCAGGGTATAAAAAAGCGGAATCATAGGGATAAAAATCATCAGCCCCATATAGGTTTGCGCATCTTTAAAACTGCGCGCAAAAATTGAAATGACAAACTGCAAGGCGGTTGCGACCAAAGCCATAGACATCAACACCACCATTACCAGCAGTAAATCCAATGGGGTTACATCTACGCGCAAGCCCAACTCTTTAAACGGGACATACGCAAAGGCGATAGCCAAGAGAATTAACTCCACGACTACCACCAAAAAGGTGAGCAACAAACTATTAAGCCATTTACCCAATAACAGCGCGCCCGATGGAGCCGGTGTGATTAATAAAGATTCCAGTGAACGCCGCTCGCGCTCGCCGGCGGTCATGTCCGCACTAAAACCAACGGTTGCCATAAATACGGTAAGGATTAACAGCATGGGCAAACTGGCCATGACAAAAAAACCCATCTTCTGATCGCTCGCCACGTTTAAATCGCGCACCACTAGCGGGTTGACTATGGCCGGGGAAATACCGCGCGACAATAATCGCAAACTGCCAATGCGCCCATTCCAACTCCAGATCTGCTGCCGCACAAAATGCAGCGCACCTTGCAATTTGTTGTTGGTGGCATCGAACACCAGCGCCAATTCAATGGACTCACCTGTCGCAAATTTTTCGCGCGCGCCCTCCGGTACTATCAGCGCATAATCCAATTGGCCGTTTTGCACTTGTTGATAGGCTTGTTCATCGGCGGCTTGAACCTGCACACCCCGCTCTTCCAGCCAGATGACCAAGGCAGGCAATTGATCAGCGCCCACCACGGATAATTTAATCGGCTCGCTGGTGGTGGCGCGTGACTGTTGGTTCATGTGGATGATAAACAGCGATGACGCGACAAATACGCCAACAAAATACACCGGCATTAAAAATGCCATGCGTAAACTTTTTTTATCGCGCAGCGCATCGCGCCACTCTTTGCGCCAGACAATCAACAAGGTTTTTATAAAATTATTCATCGATAGTCTCCTTGCTGGTCGCCTGCACCAAATTCACAAACGCATCCTCCAAATTAGTGGCCTTGCCCGCATCCATAATCGCGTCCAGATTGCCATCCGCTAAAATATGGCCCTGATGAATCACTAAAATGCGATCACACAACCCGCTCACTTCGTGCATTAAATGGCTGGAAAAAATCACACAGCGATTCTGCGCTTTTAACTCGTGCAGTAACCGGCGCACCGAGCGGGTGGTAATCACATCCAGCCCATTGGTGGGTTCATCCAATAACACATGTTGCGGCTGATGCACTATGGCGCGCGCCAGCGCCGTTTTCATACGTTCGCCCAGCGAAAAACCTTCGGTGCGACGCTCGGCAATAGTTTCCATGCCCAGCCAATCAATTAATTGATTAATCGCCACCTCCAGAGGCGCACCCGCCAAACCTTGCAGCTCGCCAAAATAGCGAATGTTTTCGCGCGCGGTTAAACGCTTGTATAAACCCGTATCATCCGGCAACACACCCAGCTGTTGACGCGCCGCATTGGGCGCAACACTGAGCTGATGCTCATTCACCCAAACATCGCCAGCGGTGGGGTGCAACAAGCCGTAAATCAAACGCATCAGGGTGGATTTACCCGCGCCGTTTAAACCGAGCAAGCCAGTGATCTCACCATCATTCAAGGTAAAACTCACATTGTCCAATGCAGTAATTGCACCATTAGCTGCAGACGCTTTGCTGCGCGCAGACAAAAATGTTTTTGGTTTTTTTGGATAAAAAACCTTGGTTAAATTTTCCACCCGGATCATGGTTGTGCTCCTTGCGCAGCTGCGCTGCTGGAAGACGAGGATGAACTCGCAGCTTCGTTGGCACCCAGCACCAGCGGCAGAGGTTTGATCTTAGCCACGCAATCACTATTTACTGAGGCCATACTCGCGCGCTCAATAAACTGCGCAATAATTTGTGGCATACAACCCTCGGTGGATACACCGTGGTTTCCGCCCTCAACTAACAAGCGCGTTGATTCAGGTAAAGTATTTGCTGCGTAATCTGCCCATACCTGTGGCGTAACCGGGTCATACTTTCCTGATAACAAGAGTGCAGGCACGGTGCTGCTGATGGGTTGCCAATAATCATCCGGCAAGCTGGCCGCAGGCCAAAAATCGCAAATTGCGCCCTTATCTTCCACCGGATTAAAACCAAAAAAAGGTGCTGTTGTCTGGCGTTCACTGGCAGAAATTTGTGGCCAGTCCTCGTTGCAAATAACACCAAAATGCATAGCTTCCGCGATATTCATTGCGTGTGCCTGTTCCGCCGTTAATGCCAGTAGTGCCGCTAACAAACTGTAATCCTGCTGCTCGGCACGGCTGATCATTTCCGGTAAGAGCACAGTGGTATCGCGCGCGTAAAGCGCCATAAACATCAACATGGAAAATGCGCGCGGAGTTAAACGATGCGTGGCCACTTGCTGATGGCGCGGGTGTTGATAAGTGACCTGCACTGGCTGGCCTGCCGTTTCCGCTGCCAGCAAACGTGAATAGACAATTTCTGCTTTTTCCAGCGGGTTGCCGTAGTGTGCGGCACAGTCTGCTTGGGCCATGCATTCCTTGCTGACCGAAGTCAGTGCCGCCAACATATCGCGCGCGGAATATTTACCCAGTGCAATTGCCGTAGGTGCCACCGCATCCAAAACAATACTGCGCGTGTGATCGCCAAACCGGCGCGCATATTCGAGTGCAACCCGGGTGCCATAAGAGACCCCCCACAAATTGATTGTTTGATACCCCAACGCAACACGCACAGCATCCAAATCCTGCACTGCGTGCCAGGTGGTATAAAACGGCAGGGATTGTTTATAGCGCTGGGCACAATTGCGCATAATCTCCAGCTGTTTTTGCTGCTGCATAGCATCGGGCAGGTTGGCATCCTGCAGCGACATTTTTTCGCAGTGCAAAGAGTTGGATTTTCCGGTACCGCGCTGATCTACAAAAATTAAATCGCGGTTTTTACGAACATCCGCAAAAAAACCGTGCAACTGATTCGCCATATCAATAGATGAACCACCAGGCCCACCCTGAATTAAAAATAAAGGATCAGCCTGCGCCACCGGGCTGATGGCAGGGAGGCGTAAAATGGCAATTGCAATTTCCGGACTGTTTGGGTCATCCGGGTTTTCTTTCACCTTTAGCTCGCCGCACTGGGCACCATACACCAGTGGCGCCTTTCCGGTTTGCTCAAACCCCGGACAGGTTTGCAGCAGCGATGTTGCGGCGGCAGGTGTAGCTTTTTGTTCATTACACGCCAATAAAAACAGCGGCATCAGGGCGTAACCCAGCGCGGCAATCACACGATACATTTGCATCCGTTTATTCCTTTGGGGGATAAATAAAAGAGAAAAAATCCGGGGCTGGACATTAATGATTTTCCGCTAATAAATCGCGCAGCCTGGCGAGCAACAATTTATCCGGTATTTCCAATTGCCGTGCGGCGAGCACCAATTGCTCCAGCTGTGGCTGCAAATGCGCCAAGCGCTGCTGTTCGTTGTGCACCGACTTTTTTTGCGCTGCCACTTGCATGGGCTTGCCGCGCTGACGCATCAATATGCCTTCCACTTCCAGCAGACTATATGCTTTGGAAATAGTCATGGGGTTTACCGCATGTTCCAGCGCCAGCTCGCGTACCGAGGGCAATTCGTCGCCCTCTTTTAATTGACCGCCGGCGACCATACGCCGGATTTGCTCGGCGAGTTGGCGATAAATAGGAATACCGGATTGGGGATTGAGAGTGAACATTAATTTTTCACCCTGAAAAAGTTAACCCTGTGCCACCGGGATTTAACCCATGTGCGCCCCGCTAAAACCAGAATTAATAAGCCGGCAGAAAATGCCAGATAATCCCGGTGTTCAACACTCGGTTCAGGCCCAAACAAAATATTAAAATAAACCATCAGGCCAATCAGCGCGATGTTTGCGATTGGGCTAACCCAATTCAACCAGAGAAAACTGGCAGCAGTATTGAGGTAGATAAATAACCCCAGGTAAAACGACAGGCTACAGATCAACAAACCAATCAGCAATAAATAAGCAAGGTGGAACAGGCTTAAAACATCACCTAGCAAATAATGGTTTATCAAGCCAATAACGAGGACGGCAGGCAATAAAGAGACAATGAACAGCAAGAAGTAACGCTGCTCGATATAAGCAAGCAGTGCTGTTCTGGAATAGGAGCTATTCATCCATAAGCGATACAAATTGCGGAAAATGTGCTGGAAGATAACGCTGCCGCGAATACAGATGAAGATAAACAAGTAAATGCTAACCATAAACCCCGCCGCATTTTGCGGGATTTGTTTTACCCAATAAAACACAAACGCGAGCATCAGTACAAAAAATATCAGCTGCCCCAACTCACGCTTGCACCAGGCTTGAATACCATCCGACGCCCCCACTAACAGGCTGCCCGCCAAGGTTTTAGGCACTGAGGAAAATGCAGCGGCCATCGCCTGGGTATTAGTCATTTGCAATCGCTGTATTTCTGCTGCGGGCAGGGTCATGAAATTCACCAGGTATTTTTGCGGCTGCCAGCGAAACCACCAGACAAACATTACCAACCACAACAACAAGCTAACCGCCCAATAGATTCCAGTATTTTGCTCAGCAAATAAATCCAAACTTTTTGCGGAGAAAAATAAAATCCATACAACCATTGGCACAAAACCCTGCGCGGTTTGCATATAAGAACCTACCACTGCAAAAAGTAATGCTACGCAGCTCACCGCCATAAACGTCAGTGCAAACACTGAATGAAACGAAAACCCCTTGAACTCAAAAAAACTCATCATCACTGTCAAAATCAATGAAACTGACGTCCAAAAGCATAAGGCAATAATAAAAAGATAATGACGCAAATCTGCCATACACTGGAATTGTTTACTGCTTCTGAGCGCGAGCATTTGCCCCGGCACTAACATTCCCACCATCATCAGCAACATCAGACTTAGGGCTGAGCCTATATAAAGCACAAAAGAAATATCAAAAAAGTACAGTAGGGTTCCAGGCACCAGTACAGCGAGCGTTAATACTCCTAGCCATTTCACATAGCGCGCCGGCAACAGCATCACCAAAATCAAGCGCCAATATTGATTCAGTATTTTTTGGAGATTCATGGGTTCATCTCCAAAAAAATATCCTCCAAACTTAAAAACTCCACTTGCACCTGCGCGGAGAATTCCTGTGCAAGCTGTTGCTCCATAACAGGTTGCCAATCTTCAATGGTAAGTTGGATTTGATTACCGCTACTTTTTTGTTTGATGACCTGCGGCCAGCTAATGTTGTGGGCAACTGGATGATCAAAGGTTAAGGTAACGCGCACAAAACTTTCTTTAAGTTCATCCAGGCCACCTTGGTAAACCAAATCGCCATCGCGTAGCATCCACACCTGATTTGCCACCCGCTCCACGTCGCTCACAATGTGGGTGGAAAAAATCACCGCGCGATTTTCATCGGCAGCAATATCCACCAGCTGTTGCAAAAACTGGCGGCGGGCGATGGGGTCAAGGCTGGCAACGGGCTCATCCAGAATTAATAATTCCGGCTCATGGGCGAGCGCCAGCAGGATGGATAATTTTTGTCGCTGCCCTACCGACATTTTTCCCGTGTGCATATCCATGGGAATTAACCATTCCGCAATTAATTTATCCACTAGCGGTTGGTTCCAATGGGTGCGAAAACTTTTGAATAATTTCAGGTGATCCTTACCGCTCAGACTGGGTAGCAACTCATCCTGCTGGGGCACAAAACCAATACGCTGTTTTATGTCGCCACTGATTTCTGTTGCATGAATTTCCCATAAGGTTGCCTCACCGTCCGAGGGAAAACCAAAACCTAAAATCGTTTCCAGCAAAGTCGTTTTACCCGCGCCATTTTTACCGAGCAAAGCGATTACCTGCCCCGGAAATACCTTGGCATTAATACCTTTGAGTACAGTCATGCGGGAAAACCGGCGCTGCAGATTGTGTAGCGTTACGCAAGCGGACATAAATATCTCCTTGTGGCAAAGCGGTTATTATTAATCCATAAATCATGTGTATCACTACACTAATACACAAAGCACAGCACCACAAGTCCAGACAGAAAATTTATTTCCTTTGACGCAAAAAAACGCCCGGACGAATCCGGGCGTTTTTGGGTGAAACAGGGTGCAGACGCTTATTGCGGAGCCAATGCATCCAATCCAATTACCGACAAGGGCGCGGTCAGGCCGGCACCATCGCGGGCAACTGCGGTGTAAACCATGCCATTAGCGAAAGTAAGGCTGGCCTTGATCGCCTCGGTTTTGGTGCCAGTGGGAGCCACAATCACGTCGTAATTACCCGCCGCCAGCGATACATAACCGGTATCCGCCTTGAAGGGTATATTGCTGAATGCCGGGGCGACATTGGCAATTGAGGCACCTGCAGCTACCACATAGATATCCACATTACCCGCCAAGGTGGAGGCGTGCACCAAACGCACCTTGGCTTCAGTGGCTACCTTGCGGTTGTTGTCGGTTAACAACAGCGGCTCAATATCCGCCAGCGCACCTACCGCCAACAGGGTGTATTCGGTGCTGTTGGCCAGCGGCACATCCGCATTGATAACCACAGGCGTGGTCGCGCCGGTGGGCACTACTTTGAAGTTGTAAGTCGCCGCTGGCAGGTTCAGGTAATTAGTAAACATGGGGAACGCCAGGTTAGCGACGGCTGGAGTGGCGCCATCGTTAGCCAGAATATCCACCGCTGGGGCATCGGCAGAAGCGTGTACCACACGGATATTGGCACCGGCAGCCGCATCGCTCAGCACCGCCACATTGGCGCCATCAACCACTATCAACTGGATTGGGGATGAACCAGTACCCACATTGGGCACAGCACCAATCAACAGGTCTTTGCCACTAGCGAGTGCAACGGAACCAGAATCAAACACCACGGTGTTGTCAGGCAGGGTTACACGGATTTGGTAGGTACCCGCAGGCACTTCTACCGGGCCAAGGGTTTCTTTGAACTCAAAGCTGCCCAAAACGGTAGCATCACTCAAGGCGGCGCCCGGTGCAGTCACATGCACACGCACTTCAGGCGCAGCGGCAGCAAGGTGAGCAACTCGTACACGCACATTGTTGCCGTTAGCCAGTTTGCCCATGTCGCTCAACAGCAGTGGCTCGATGTTAGCAACACTATTGACAGCCAGCACGTCATAGCGGGTATTGGCATCAAAGGTCAGATCCACAGGGCCGATTACAGTGGCATTGCCGCCAGGGATAACACCTTCCACCGCTATGTTGTAGGTGCCTGCATCAAGCTCGAGATAACCGGTGGTTTTTTGGTAGTCCAAACCAGAGGCCACCACTCCGCCATCCACCCAGAGATTTACCTTGGGCGCATCAGCAGACGCATGAATCACGCGCACATGGGTTTTGTTTGGTGCCAAACCATCCAAACCAATCACGCCCAGCGCAGCGGTCAGGCCAGCACCGTCACGGGCGATAGCGGTGTAAACACCACCGTTTTCCAGACTCACCGGAGCTTTGATCGCCTCGGTTTTGGTGCCAGTCGGGGCGATGATCACATCATAATCACCAGCAGCAAGGCTCACATAGCCAGTATTGGCCTTGAAGGGCACGTTGCTAAATGCGGGCATGGCGTTAGCTATACCGGCGCCTGGAGCAACCACATAAATGTCCACATTACCGGCCAGGGTAGAACCATGAACCAAACGCACTTTGGCTTCGGTCGCCACTGAGCGATTATTATCGGTCAACACCAAAGGCTCGATGTTCGCAAGCGCACCCACCGCCAGAATGCTGTAAGCACTGCCGTTTGCCAGAGGCACGTCAGCATTGATCACAACCGGGCTGGTGGCCGCATTGGGTGTTACTTTGAAGTTGTAAGTTGCAGCGGGCAGGTTCAAATAGCCAGTTGCTTCAGGGAAAGCCAAATTGGCAATCGCGGGAGTAGCGCCATCGTTAGCAGTGACATCAACCGCTGGCGCATCGGCAGAGGCATGTACTACGCGAATATCAGCACCGGCATTTTTGTCGTTGATAATGGCAACATTGTTACCATCAAGAACCGCCAGACTGATAGGTGATGAGCCAGTACCTACATTAGCGACTGCACCGATCAGCAGGTCTTTACCGGCAGCCAAAGTAACGGCACCTGAGTCATAGACCACGGTGTTGTCGGCCAGCGCAACACGGATTTGGTAGGTGCCTGCATCGACTTCTACCGGCCCAAGGGTTTCTTTGAATTCAAAGGTACCTAATGGCGCAGCACCGCCCAAGTCAGCATCGGGAGCGGTGACAAACACTTTAACCTCTGGCGCTGCAGCGGCCAGATGGGCAACACGCACGCGCACTTTGGTGGCATCGCTCAGGCTACCGGTATCGGCCAAAACCAATGGCTCGATGTCAGCAACAGCCCCAACTGCGATTACGTCATAGTCGGTATTGCCAGCTAGTGTCAGTGGCACAGGGCCAATCACTGTGGCGTTGCCGCCGGGAATCACGCCTTCAACGGCGATGTTGTAGGTGCCCTCATCCAGCTCAAGTACACCGGTGGATTGCTGATAATCCAAGCCGGATACTGCCGCTGCACCATTAACCCAGAGGTTAACCTTGGGCGCATCGGCTGAACCGTGGAATACACGCACAGTGGTTTTATCCAGTGGCACAACAGTTACAGTTGCCGAGGCTTTTTTGGTTGTATCTGCCGCACTGGTTGCTGTCACACGATAAGTGCCGGGAGTGGCCGGAGCGGTATAAACACCGGAGGCAGTCACTGTACCGCCGTTAGCCTCATCAACCGACCAGGTCACCCTGGTGTTTTTGTCGCCGGCAACTGTCGCCACAAAATTCTGTGTCATGCCAACTTTGACCGTCACATTGGCGGGAGCCACTGAGACGGTTACATTTTTCTTGTCGTCATCACCACCGCAAGCGACGAGCACCAGACTGAACAGTGCCAGCCCTAGCCCTTTCGCAAGGGTGGAAAAACCTCTGAGTGATTTCATTTTCCTTACCTCTGGTATTGATCGTTTTGATGTTATCGGCACCGGTAAAGGTGCATGTTTGGATCGGAAACACAGGGCTAAACCCATTACTTCGTTGGGTAACAGCAAGGTTGGTTTACGCCTCACTTTTTTGGTGAGATCAAAAGCCTGTAAAAAAAATGAAAAATATTTGATCAATAGCGCGGTGCGGCACAAATTCGCGGTTTTTAGCGAATTTGTAGAGAAACTGATTGATCCAGTGGGAGATCCGGCGCGTAAAAGCCCGTTGGAGACTATCTAAAACTACCCGGTGAGCGATAATGAGACATCAAATGACGACGACAAAGGCCAAGTCGATGAATGACTCAAGCGCAGCGAATGACACCCAGGACTGGGGCGCACTGCTGGCCCGTGTGGCCGAAAATGACGACAAAGCGGCCTTTCGTGAGATCTATAAGCACTTTGCGCCGCGTATCAAAGCCTATGCGATTAACCAAGGCTTTAGTCAGCATGCCGAGGTGTTGGTGCAGGAAGTGATGACCAGCGTGTGGCGCAATGCGGGGAAATACTCAGAGGCACTTGCCTCGGTATCGACCTGGATTTTTACCATCACCCGCAACCAGCGCATCGATATGTTGCGTAAACTCAATCGCACCCGCAATGAAGTTGTCGTAGAAACTGAAGATTTGTGGCAGATCCCTACCGAGGACACCACCATTTGTTCCATTCAAAATTTATCGACCGAAAAGTTTGTGAAAACCGCCATCGATAAATTGCCAGAAGAACAAATGATTGCACTGCGCAAAGTATATTACGAAGGTAAAACCCACGAGGAAGTGGCTGAGGAGTTAAAAATTCCTTTGGGGACAGTGAAGGGCCGCCTGCGCCTGTCACTGCAGAAATTAAGAGTTATGTTTGAGGCAAAAGAGATATGAGTGCCTATCATCCCGATGATATGACGTTAATGAACTATGCGGCGGGCAGCCTGAGCATTCCCCAAGCGCTGGCGGTATCCGTGCACCTCTGCTTTTGTCACGAGTGCCGCGAGCTGGTGAAAAATTTTAATCACCTGGGTGGTGCCCTGTTAGAAACTATCAAACCAGCAAGCACCGAAGATGATGCTTTTGATGCATTGATGGCAACGCTTGAACCACATGATCACAGCGATGCCCCCAAAGTAAAAATAGACACTGCCGACAGTGGCCGCATTACCCAACATTTCCACAATCCGTTGTTGCGCTACTTGCCTGCACCGCTGGCGGAACTGCCTTGGCAACGTCAAACCAAAGAGATCAGCAAGTTTGATCTGACATCTCTACTAGGCATTAAAGGTTTCCAAATCGCGCTACAAAAAATTAACGCCGGCGCCAAGGTTCCCAATCACACCCACAAAGGGTTTGAATATACCGTAGTGCTCAGCGGTGGTTTTTCCGATGAATTAGGTGTGTACCACGAAGGCGATTTCATCGCCCGCGACACCAGCCACAAACACAGCCCCACGGCATTACAAAATGAAGACTGCATTTGTTTAACTGTACTCAACGCACCACTGAAATTTACCGGCTGGCAACGCGTTTTTAATCCGTTTATGGCGTGGAATTAATATCTCACCCGAAATAAAAATCCCCGCTGCAGCGGGGATTTTTTTGTCCAACTATATCTTCAATAAAAATCGTCCAATCAAACAAAAACGCCCGCGTCTTGCGAGGCGGGCGTTTTTGTAACTCAGTGCAGAGAAAAATTACTCTTCGGTAACTTCCGCTGGTGCTGCTGCGCCAGATTCTTCTGCCAAGGCCTCTTTGATAGAAAGTTTGATGCGGCCGCGCTGGTCTACATCCAAACACTTCACTTTAACAACCTGACCCTCTTTCAAATAATCGCTCACGCTGTTAACGCGCTCGTCGGCGATTTGAGAGATGTGTACCAAGCCGTCTTTGCCAGGCAGGAAGTTAACGAATGCGCCGAAATCTACGATGCGCACTACAGTGCCTTCGTAAATTGCACCAATTTCTGCTTCGGCAACAATGCCTTGTACGCGATAAATTGCAGCGTTCAGTGCATCGGTGTTGTCTGCGTAAATCTTCACGGTGCCGTCATCATCGATATCGATAGAAGAACCGGTTTCTTCGGTGATTGCACGGATAGTCGCGCCGCCTTTACCGATGATGTCGCGAATTTTGTCCGGATGAATCTTGATGGTTTCAAAACGCGGCGCATTTTCGCTCACCACATCGCGTGATTTCGCGAGCACTTTGTTCATTTCACCGAGAATGTGCAAACGCGCGGCCAGAGCTTGCTCCAGTGCGATTTCCATAATCTCTTCGGTGATGCCTTCGATTTTGATGTCCATTTGCAGTGCAGTTACACCGCTGGTGGTACCCGCTACTTTAAAGTCCATATCGCCCAGGTGATCTTCGTCGCCGAGGATGTCGGTCAATACCGCAAAACCGTTGGCTTCTTTCACCAAGCCCATCGCGATACCAGCAACCGGGGCTTTCAGCGGAACACCAGCATCCATCAGTGCCAATGAAGAACCACACACAGATGCCATAGAGCTTGAACCATTAGATTCAGTAATTTCACTCACTACACGCAGGGTGTAAGGGAAATCTGACTCTGCAGGAAGAACGGCGGCAACACCACGACGCGCCAAACGGCCGTGACCAATTTCGCGACGGCCAGTTGCACCCATGCGACCACATTCGCCTACCGAGAAAGGTGGGAAGTTGTAGTGCAACAGGAAGGAATCTTTTTTGGTGCCTTCGAGGAAGTCGATGATTTGTGCATCGCGCGCATTGCCCAGGGTCGCTACAACCAACGCCTGGGTTTCACCGCGAGTAAACAACGCAGAACCGTGGGCTTTGCCCAACACGCCCACTTCTACTTTAATTGGACGCACAGTTTTATTGTCGCGGCCATCGATACGTGGCTCGCCCGCTACGATGCGTGAACGTACCAAACGGTATTCAACCATACCGAATTCGGCTTTAACGTCATCAGCAGAGAAGCCGGTCGCTTCAGTTGCCAATTCTGCAACAGCTTGTGTGCGCAACTCGCCCAAGCGGTCATAACGTTTGGCTTTGTCGGTGATGCGATAAGCCATGCCGATTGAATCGCCAAAGTTTTTCACCAATGCATCGGTCAGAGCGGTGTTTGGCGCTGGTGGCTGCCAATCCCAACGCGGCTTGCCAGCATCGCGCGCCAACTCTGCACAGGCTTGCACAACTGCCTGCATTTCCTGGTGAGCGTAAAGAACAGCGCCGAGCATGATGTCTTCCGGCAATTCTTTTGCTTCGGATTCCACCATCAATACTGCGTCTTTGGTACCCGCAACTACCATGTCCAACTCAGAGGTTTCGAGTTGTTTGAAGCTTGGGTTGAGGATATAACCTTCGTCCTGGGTGTAACCCACACGCGCAGCACCAATCGGACCGTTAAACGGGATGCCGGAGATCGCCAATGCTGCTGAAGTACCAATCATGGAAACGATATCGGGATCGTATTGCTTGTCGGTAGATACCACCGTACAAACCACTTGCACTTCGTTCAGGAAACCTTCGGGAAACAGCGGACGGATTGGACGATCAATCAAACGCGAGGTCAGGGTTTCTTTTTCAGAGGGGCGACCTTCGCGCTTCAAATATCCACCGGGGATACGACCAGCGGCGTAACTTTTCTCTTGATAATGCACAGACAGGGGGAAGAAATCTTGGCCGGGTGATGCTTGTTTTGCACCTACAACGGTACAAAGCACAGACACTTCACCCATGGTTGCCAGTACTGCACCGGTCGCTTGACGCGCGATACGGCCAGTTTCGAGGGTTACGGTTTGGTTGCCGTATTGGAACTTTTTAATAATCGGATTCACTCTTTTATCCTTTCATTTTCAATTTAATTTGCGTTCGATTTTTTACTCTAGGAACGCACCTTCTTCATACACTTCATTTACTACTGAACTGTTTGTTGCTTCACTTTTTAACTTAACACTTTATTACTAACTCTTCGGCTTTTTAGCCGTTTACTGCTGAACTGCAATGATTAAAACAATCTCACACAAAAATTCTGTCGCCAGGCATTTTATGGCTGGAAAATAAAGTGCCCGCCAAGTGGCGGGCACAATACACGCTTAGCGGCGCAGACCCAGTTTTTGGATCAGGGCAACATAGCGAGAAGAGTCCTTACCTTTCAGGTAGTCCAACAATTTACGACGGGCATTTACCATACGGATCAGGCCGCGACGTGAATGGTGGTCAGCCTTGTGGCTAGCGAAGTGACCTTGCAGTTTGTTGATGTTGATAGTCAACAAAGCTACTTGAACTTCAGGCGAACCAGTATCGCCTTCTGCTTGTTGGTACTCTTTAACGATTGCAGCTTTTTCTTGAGCACTCAGTGCCATGATGTTTTCCTCAATGAATATGCAAATTAATTACAGCCCAGCCGCGCATATTTACAGGTGGGTTGTTGCGGTGATTATCCCCGAGGGATGTCAGCCGCGGCTTTTTATCGATTGGCGACTTGCCGTATCGATAAATTCTTTTGTCCGCTCAAGCGTAGGTTGGATAAGAAGTGAGTTTACGAACTTCGCCATCCGACACTGTTGTCGGATGACATTGCTCGCGTAACTCGCACGTTATCCAACCTACAAACCTAGGATTCGTTGGATGAGCGGTTGGCCAAAATACGTTTAGGGGCAACGCCGCCCTCATCATTAATACTGCCCAAACCGAGAAACGCACGCGGCGATTGGTCGGTTTCTGCACAAAAGACGCGCACAATATCACCTTGCTGCCCAAATCGGTAGACCTTGGACACCATCACCGGATTGCCCAAGCGGAAGTAATAAGCACTGTTGGCCGGCAGGTCTATGGCGGGCAAGCTCGCAACTGGCGCATCGGCGCTGAGCAAATAGCTATCCAGTGCAGCGTAGGCTGCCGCATCGCCCGCTTCCGCTTGTACCTGAGTAAAACACGCCTCCAACTCCTCCAACGTCACACACTGGGCTTCATCAAACAGGCCTGCCAATGAGCGGTGCAGGGTTTTGACGTGGGCGCCACAGCCGAGGGCAACCCCCAGGTCCACGGCGATTGAGCGAATGTAGGTGCCTTTGGTGCAGCGGATATCCAGTTCAACTTCGGCCTCCTCGCCGGCGCGAAACGCCAGAATCTCCATTTTATGGATAGTCACCGGACGCGGCTCACGCTCCACTTCAACCCCTTGGCGCGCCATTTTATAAAGCGGCTGACCATTGAGTTTAAGTGCGGAGTACATGGGAGGCACTTGCAGTATGTCGCCGGTCAGCGGTTTTAGGGCCGCTTCAACTTGCGCGCGGGTGATACCCGCGGCTGATTTTTGCTCCAGAACCTCACCATCTGCATCACAGGTGTCAGTGGTAACACCCAGACGAATGCAGGTACGATAGCCTTTGTCGGCATCTAACAAAAATTGCGAGAACTTGGTCGCCTCGCCAAAACACAGCGGCAGCACACCGGTGGCGAGTGGATCCAGCGCGCCGGTATGACCTGCCTTTTCCACAAAAAACAAGCGCTTGGCGCGCTGCAAAGCATGGTTAGAAGTCATGCCTGCGGGTTTATGTAACAGCAATACGCCATCCACCGGACGGCCTTTTCTACGTGCCATGAATGATTACTCGCCCTTGGTGATATCGGGCGGAGTGTCATCCGCTGGCTCATCGTCATGCGGGTGCAGACTGTCTTCTTTCAAAGCGCGATCAATCAGGCTGGATAGATGCTGTCCTTTGACCGAAGTTTTGTCATAAATAAATTGCAACTTGGGCACAGTGCGCATACTCAGCTCTTTCGCCAAAAATGTGCGCAAAAAACCACTCGCTTTATTCAACGCAGCCGCTGCTGCAGTGCTTTCCTGCTCGTCGTCGACGCCGACAAAAGTCACATAGACCTTGGCATAGGCCATATCGCGAGTCACAGTCACTTCATTGATGTTCACCAAGCCAATGCGCGGATCGCGAATTTCACTGGGAATCACCTGCGCCAAAATACGCTGGATGGCGTCGGAGACGCGGTCTGAACGGGTAAATTCTCTTGGCATGCGCCACTAACCTCTCAAAAATAACAAAGCCCCACTCCTGTGACAGGAATGGGGCGTGAGTGTTGCAGCCAGCTTAGAGCTGACGCGCCACTTCTTTCACTTCGTAGACTTCAATCTGATCGCCGACTTTCACGTCGTAGTTCTTCACACCGATACCGCACTCGAAACCATTACGCACTTCGCTGACATCATCTTTAAAGCGACGCAGGGATTCAAGCTCACCGGTAAAGATCACCACGTTATCGCGCAGTACACGGATAGGCTTGTTACGCGATACAGTGCCTTCAATCACCATACAGCCAGCCACTTGACCGAACTTGGGTGAATTGAACACTTCGCGCACGTTGGCAATACCCACGATGGTTTCCACGCGCTCTGGATCCAACATACCGCTCAGTGCTGCTTTCACTTCGTCCAGCAATTGGTAGATGATGCTGTAGTAGCGAATGTCCACACCTTCGGTTTCCGCCAAGCGACGGGTTGCGCCATCGGCACGCACGTTGAAACCAACAATAATTGCACCCGAAGTAATCGCCAGATTCACATCGTTTTCAGTGATGCCACCGATACCAGAGGAGATGATGTTCACTTGAACTTCATCGTTACCAATTTCGTTGAGCGACGCCATGATCGCTTCCAGAGAGCCGCGCACATCCGCTTTCACTACCACGGTCAAAGTCTTCTTCTGGCCGGCTTCCATATTGGAGAACATGTTTTCCAACTTGGATGCCTGGAAGCGCGCCAACTTCTCTTTGCGCTCTTTTTCCGCGCGGAACTGTGCTACTTCACGGGCTTTACGCTCATCAGTCAGCACCACAAAATCATCACCAGCACTAGGCGGATTATCCAAGCCCAAAATTTCTACCGGTGTTGATGGCCCCGCTTCCTGCACCTGCTGACCGCGCTCGTTCATCATAGCGCGCACGCGGCCATAACTTTGGCCGGCAAGAATTAAATCGCCGTGTTTGAGCGTCCCCTGTTGTACCAGCATGGTAGCAACGGTACCGCGGCCTTTATCGACGCGCGCCTCAATCACCACACCCTTGGCTGCGGCGCTCGGTACAGCAGTCAATTCAAGCACTTCTGCTTGCAGGGAGATAGCTTCCAACAGCTCATCAATGCCCTGGCCAGTGTGTGCCGATACCTGAATAAATTGGGTATCGCCACCGTAGTTTTCAGGGATAACGCCTTTCACTACCAACTCGTTGGTAACACGATCCGGATCAGCCGATGGCTTGTCGCATTTGTTAATAGCTACAACGATGGGCACACCAGCAGCACGCGCGTGCAGAATGGCCTCTTCAGTTTGCGGCATGACACCGTCATCCGCTGCGACTACCAGAATCACCACGTCGGTCGCCTTGGCACCGCGGGCGCGCATCGCAGTAAAGGCGGCGTGACCGGGGGTGTCGAGGAAGGTGATTTCACCGCGTGAAGTCGATACACGATAAGCACCGATGTGCTGGGTAATACCACCCGCTTCACCAGCGGCAACCTTGGCTTCACGAATGTAATCGAGCAGCGAGGTCTTCCCGTGGTCAACGTGACCCATCACAGTTACCACTGGCGCACGATGTACCAAATCACCCTCGGTTTCGAGGGATTTTTCCAACGCGTGCTCGATGTCGTTCTCGCTGACTAATACCGCCTGATGTCCCATTTCCTCAACCAATAACACCGCAGTATCCTGGTCGATAGATTCGTTCATGGAAGCCATCACGCCCATTTTCATCAGACGCTTGATCACTTCGCCAACCTTAACGGTCAGACGCTGCGCCAATTCCGACACCGCAATGGTCTCGGGAATATTCACTTCGTGAACAATCTTGGTGGTCGGCTTTTTAAAGGCGTGTTTGTTGTTCTTTTTATGGCTTGCACGAAGGTGGCTGCGACGCGCTAATACATCGCTGTCTTCACCATCTTCTGCCACAAAATCCAACAACTCCAAACGCGGGTTCTTTTTCGGTACAGCGCCTTTCTTGACCGCCTTACCAGCACCGCGTTTGTTGCGCTCTGAATCATCATCAATATCATCCGTTTTGTGATGACTTTTCTTGTGGCCGTGGCCATGGCCGTGCTTGGTATCTTCTTTTTCAGCCGGTGGCGCGATAATCGCTACTGCAGGCTTACCCTTGGAAGGCCCGCGTGTATCAGGACGCGCCTGCTTGGCAGGAGCAGCCGCAACGCTCTCGGCAGGCTTCTCAGTACGAGTCGCATTGCGCTTGGCTTCTTCTGCCGCACGCTTGGCTTCTTCTTTGGCTTTCAATTCTGCTTGACGCGCTGCTTCTTCCGCCTGACGGCGCTCAATCGCAGCGCGACGCTTCTCTTCAATACCATCGGTAAAGGAGATACGGTGTGATGGCGCCTCAACAGCAGCCTCTACCGGAGCCTCTACCTCAGCCACAGGCTCAGGTTCAGGAGCAACAACTGGCTCAGGCTCGGGCACTTCTATTGGCACCACAACAGGCTCAGTAACAGCTTCAGCCACTACCGATTCCTGCTCTGGTTCAGGCATTTCTACCGCAACCGTTTCCGCCACTTCATCCTCGCGCTTGATGTAAGTGCGCTTTTTGCGCACTTCAACATTCACGGTTTTCTTTGCATTACCCGTACCGGTTTTAATGGTCGTGGTGATTTTGCGCTGTAAGGTGATCTTGGTAGGCTCACTGGTGGCCTCACCATGACTGGTTTTCAAAAAGCTCAGCAAGCGCTGTTTTTCTTCATCAGAAACTTTTGCATCCGCGTTCTTGTGGTGCAAACCAGCCTCTTGCATTTGCTTAAGCAAACGCTCTACCGGTGCACCTATCGATTTGGCGAGTTCGTTAACGGTTACTTCTGCCATTGTTTTTCCTCGGGAATTGTTCGTTGCCTACAGGGTTTTGCTCACAGGGTGGCTCACACTTAGGCAAACCAGGGCTCGCGCGCTTTCATAATCAGTGCGGCGGCACGAGTCGCATCAACACCTTCAATATCTACCAATTCATCAATCGATTGCTCGGCCAGATCTTCCATAGTCACAATACCGCGGCGCGCCAATTCGGCAGCCAGCGCATTATCCATACCTTCCATATTCAACAAGTCTTCAGCGGGAGCAACGCCTTCCAAACGCTCTTCCGATGCCAGCGCCTGAGTCAGCAGTGCATCTTTGGCGCGTGCGCGCAACTCTTCCGCAATAGTTTCGTCAAAACCGTCGATGGCGAGCATTTCTTCTAGGGGAACATAGGCCACTTCTTCCAAAGTGGTGAAGCCCTCCTCAACCAACACGCCAGCGATGTCCTCATCAACATCCAGCGCATTCATGAACATGCTGATGTAACTACCGGATTCCGCTTCCTGTTTGGATTGCCATTCTGCAACGCTCATGACGTTAATGTTCCAGCCAGTCAATTCGCAGGCAAGGCGGACGTTTTGACCGCCACGCCCAATTGCCATGGCCAAATTATCTTCGTTAACCGCCAGGTCCATGGAGCCTGCATCTTCATCTACTACGATCGACTCGATTTCCGCTGGTGACATGGCATTAATAACAAACTGTGCCGGGTTATCGTCCCACAACACAATATCAACACGCTCGCCGCCCAGTTCATTAGATACGGCTTGCACGCGCGAACCGCGCATCCCAACACAAGCGCCCACCGGGTCAATACGACCGTCGTTGGTCTTTACCGCGATTTTGGCGCGCAAACCTGGATCGCGTGCAGCGCCTTTGATTTCAATTACCTCTTCAGCAATTTCCGGCACTTCAATTTTGAACAGTTCCACCAACATTTGTGGATTGGAACGGCTCAGCAAAAGTTGTGGTCCGCGCGCTTCAGTACGCACCTCTAATAACAACGCGCGAATGCGATCACCCATACGGAAAATTTCACGACCAATTAATTGATCGCGCGGCAAAATACCTTCAGCGTTATTACCCAAGTCCACAATAATGCTATCGCGTGTTACTTTCTTCACGGTACCGCTAATCAACTCACCCATACGGTCGCGATACTCGTCAACCATTTGCGCGCGTTCGGCTTCGCGAACTTTCTGCACGATTACCTGTTTTGCCGTTTGCGCCGCAATACGACCAAACTCGGCATTTTCAATTTTTTCACGATATACATCGCCCACTTTCAGGCTGGCATCCATATCGCGTGCTTCATCCAAATAAAGCTGTGTGCCCAATTCAGCCATAGCATCATCAGCAACCACTTCCCAAATACGATAAGTCTCGTAATCGCCATTTGCACGGTTAATAGCAACTTCGATGGTCGAATCTTCTTCAAAACGTTTTTTGGTTGCCGTAGCAAGTGCAGTTTCAATCGCTTGGAAAATTAATTCCTTATCGACGCCTTTTTCATTTGATACCGCATCAGCGACCAGCAAAATTTCTTTGTTCATTGGTTTGCCTCTGTTAACTCCTCAAGCCAGTGAGATGCACACACCCACCAGTAAATGACGTTTTCCATCTGATTAAGCTGCAAAAGAATTCTTGCAGCGTTTTATGACAATTACTCTTTATCGTCGAGCAAATTATGTTGGCGCATCAACTCATCATAACGGGGCTCAACATTTGCCTTATCAATCGTATCGATAGGCAATTGCACCTCGCTATTATCAACCAGCAAAAACACATTACCGTTTTCAACTTTGTTAATAACGCCCTTAAAACGGCGACGACCGTCGCGCGCTATACGCAAACGCACGCTAATAGTTTCACCCACATAACGCAGATACTGCGATTCTTTATAAAGTGGGCGATCCATTCCGGGAGAAGAGACCTCAAGGGTGTACTCGCCATCAATAGGATCTTCTACATCAAACACACTGCTAATTTGGCGACTGACGCGCTCACAATCTTCCAATGACACGCCATTGGGTCCGTCAATAAAAATACGTACGGTGGTGTAGCGCCCTTGGGTTAAATACTCCAACCCCCAGAGCTCACAACCCAAAGCGGTAGTGACAGGAACAATTAACTCTTCTAACAATTCTTGCTTGGATGCCATGCTTAAATCCGCAATAAATCAGGCTGCAAAAAACCAACAACCCAGAAAACAAAAATGGGCTCAAGGCCCATTCAAACGATAACTTCACCTGCCGCACAGGCCAGTGTGCGAGGTTTGATTCTGCGAGAATCAAACCGAAAATCATAAAAACGACAAATACAAAAAAGCCCCATAAAGGGGCTTCTCGACTTGAATCCGCCCTTCAACAAGGCAGATTCAATACTTCTTGTTATCGGCGAGAAATGGGACACCCTATCTCAACCTGTTTCTTGCTTAACAATAAACAAGAAGCAAAGAATTTTGGTTGCGGGGGCTGGATTTGAACCAACGACCTTCGGGTTATGAGCCCGACGAGCTACCAAGCTGCTCCACCCCGCGACTGAAACTCACATTTGCTAACCGCTCAAGTGAGGCCGCGAATTATAGGGACGCTACCTGTATAGGTCAAGAGAAAAAACAAATAAAAAGCGACAAACCTTGGGGCAGCTGAATTATTGAGCGACATGATCAAAAGATGACAACAACTCAACCTAGACCCTTTGATTCAACAGACCCCCTACACCGGGACTGGAATCAAACACCCCTATCTCCAACAAGCGGCGGTTAATATCAATATTACGTTTGGCGAACTCATTGAACAGTTCAGCGCGCGCTTGGCGCTGATCCAACTGACGCTGCTCAGCCTCAAAACGCTGTTGATCTTCCTGCAAACGCTGCTCCTCTTCGGCCAGCCGCGCTTTTTTCTCTTCCGCCTCCTGAGCAGCAGCTTCGCGACGGGCCTCGGTGTCAAGCTCACGATTAGGCTCACTTGAAGTTGATGAGGTTTCGCCAGCCGGCGCCACAGCAGCAGTGCGCTCCTGCGCCTCAATTGCTTGCTGCTCGCGCAATTCGATTCTGGCCTGCTGCTCCATTTGCGCAGCTTGGGCGGCAACACGAGCATCCTGGGAGGATGGCTCCGCCGGTGCGTTGGCAGCGCGGCGCAGCTGTTGTGCTTTGCGCAAGGTTGCCTCAGGGTCACCGGGAATGGGGCTGGTGTCGATTTGCACTTCACCACCAATCGCATAACTAACACCATCGGGGCCGCGCTGATAGGTATAGCTGGTGCCGCGAGCATACTGGCCAGCCACTGAAGCATGGGCCTGCTCGTGTGCGCGCACCTCGCGATCGCGAGCCGCCAGCGCCTGAATTTGTTCAAGCTCAGCTTTTATTTGCACATCATCACTGGCACTTTTGGCGCGCGCATCACGCTCAAGTCGATCACGCTCCACATCATCATTGGGGCGCTCATCGGGAAAGCGGCGATTCAGGGCGCGCCCCGCTTCAGCCAGCTGCTCCGCCGGGCGAAAACTGGAGGATTTGAGATCTTCACTTTCCTGACTAACAGGCGCACGACCTACCGGCGCAAAAGGCGCTATGGTATTGGCGTAGTTAGAAGGAATGCTGCTAATCACTTAAATCACCTCTATAACTTTCGGGCGCTATCAGGCGCGCACATCCAATAGCGTTCCGATAGTTTCATCCGCCGTTTTAACGACTTTGGCAGAACTATCAAACACCTGGGCTTGCACCTTCATATTGACCATGGCTGAGGCCAAATCTTGCGATTGCCCGGACTGAGCGACAGTATCACTGCGCGGCGTGGTATTCATCTGCGCAACTTGCTGCGCCGACTGCAACATAGATGCCTGACTTTTCTGCATGCCAATCAGGCCTTGGTTGACAACTGAACCTACGTCCATCCGCTTACCCTCACAGAATCATGGATGACCGGCGAGCCGCATTTACAACTCGCCCACTATTGATAATAAGTCTACGCCAAGAGCGCACAAAAAACAGCCAGAATTGCCGCTTTCATACTGTGTTTTTAAGATGAGTTAGCTGTAAAAAGCAAAACCATATAACCAGTAATTATTCCGGCTGGGGTAGCGAATCTTTGCCAATCAAACCAATAGCTTGCTGATGCAGAGAGATTTGCTGCGCCTGCTCAAACACGCTCTGGGCCGTCAGCTTGAAGGCGCTGCGTACCGGCAAGCCGGCCGCTTGCAGAGCGCGACCGCTCCAGGTATTGCAGTTGGCGAACAGGCCGTAATCGTGCTGGGACTGATAGAACTGCCCTGTTCCCTCAAGGTAGGCAGGCAGGGGGATTAACTGGCCATGCGTATCTACGGCAAAAGAATTGTCCAGATAACGAATCAGGTTGCGCATCGCCTCATCGCTAATCGCGATGGGCACGTAGGTGTCCGCAGGAATTTGTGCAAACGGCGAGCTGCTGTAGCTGAGCAGCTGCAGCGCCGAATAGCGCGAGGCGACCAGCGCCTTGGCCGCCGTGCCGACGGATTTACTCCTACCGGTGAAGTAGTCACCATCCCCCCAACCTATGCGCACAAACTGGCGCCCCTCAGCTTCGGCTTGCATATGGCGGCTGTAGCGCGCGACGGTTTTGGCGTCCAGCATCAAGCTGGTATGCCACTCGCGATAGATGAAATAGAGGGTATGTTCAAGCCCGGCGACGGGGATTTTGTTTTTGTCGGGCAAACTGCTACAGGCGACCAATCCGCTCGCCAACAACAAAATCAATATGCGCCTGATGATATTTATCACGAATACTCTCACTGACAATCAATCGCCGGCAAACAACTGGGCGACAGCCGCTTGATCAAGTGCAACCGACACCACATTCGGCTCGGCCGGCTCCAACCAAGGCACCACACCTAAACAGGGCGCAGGAATGCGCGCCGCGAGGCTTTGGATATTTTCCTGCAGCGCGGGCATGTCTGCATCTACACAATTGGCCACCCAACCGGCAAGGGTTAACCCATCGTTGCGAATGGCCTCGACTGTGAGCAGCGCATGATTGATGCACCCCAAACGCACCCCCACCACCAAAATAACTGGCAAGCGCAAAATGCGCGCAAGGTCTGCCAGGGTTTCGCTGGGGTTTAATGGCACCCGCCAACCGCCCGCACCTTCGATGAGCGTTACATTCGCCTGATTCAAACTGCCACGGCAAAACCCGGCAAGGCGATCTGCCGAGAGCAGCCGCTTCTCCTGCTGTGCGGCGATATGCGGAGCTATGGCCGCCGCCAGCGCGATGGGATTAATTTGCTCATAGGCCATAGGCTCAGTGATGACCGATTGCAATAACAGCGCATCACTGTTGCGCAAACCTGCGTCAGTTTTTTCGCAGCCAGCGGCTACGGGTTTTAACGCCGCCGTAGTCAAGCCCATATTGTTTGCCGCAACCAGCAACCCCGATGCGATTAATGTTTTGCCGACATTGGTATCAGTACCGGTAATGAAAAATGCTTTTTTAGCCATGATATTTTTCTGCGTCCAATTTAGTCGCGGTTAAATAAATCACATCGTAACTGGCTGGCAACCCCTGCGCTGCGCGAAACACTTCGTAAGCCTGCTTAAACTCGGCAAGGCGCGCGCGACTGGTTAAGCCTTCCGGTTTGCCACTGTTGATATTGTGTGCGCCCAGCGCTTTTAATTCGCGCGTCAAATCATTTACCCGCGCAAAATACAATGTCAACTCGCGCTGATTTAGCTGCACCAGCTGCAAACCACTGCGCGCAACTGCAGCAGCAATTTCTGTCGGCGGTGCAAAACGGTTGACGTGCACATAGTTGTCCACCTGCTGCCACGCTGCTTTTAATTCATGCAAGGTGGCAGGCCCGAGGGTGGCGATCAATAACTTCCCTCCGGGCTTTAATACCCGCTGTAATTCCGTCATTAATTGCGGCAGGTTGTTGCACCACTGAATAGCCAGGCTGGAAAAAATCACATCGATGCTTTGATCCGCAAGCGGCAGGTTTTCTGCATCGCCACCGAGCCAATAAATTTCGCTAGCGTGTGTGGTGCGTGCAAACTGCAACATACCCTGAGCTATATCCACACCAATAATCTGTGTGGTGGGATATTTACGGTGAAGCCGGGCAGTAAAAAAACCGGTGCCCGATCCTAAATCCAACACGCGGGCATTTGCAGGTAATTCATCGGGCAAGTATTGCAACAGTGCAGTGCCTACATCCCGCTGCAATTGCGCCACCGAATCGTAAGTCGCGGCGGCGCGACCGAAGGACAGGGCGATTTTCTTTTTATCCAACAGCGGCGCTTGCTGTGGCGATGTGAGATTGAGTAAAAAATCTTTCACCGCCTCAATCACTGCTTGCGGTTTGCTCCAATGCAAAGCATGGGCGACATTTTCCAGTACATGGATATGTTGCTGCCTATTTAATTCGCGCAAAGCGGCAGCGGCTGCTACAGGCACCAGCGCATCTTTTTCTGCGAACAAATGCAAACCGGGCTGGGTCAAACTGGCAAAGGCAGTGCGGTTATCCAGTTGCGCCAACAACACCAAAGCATCCAACCAATTCTGATTGGGCTCACCTGTTTCCGCACGGCGCAGTTGTTTCAACAGGTTGCGCTCCTGTTCATCGCCCTGCGCTAATAAACCGGTGAAAAGTTTTAAGGTTGCCGGGGCGTCCTGTGCAAAACCTTGATTGAATTGGCGATTGATACTGCGCGCCATAGCGCTGGGATAATCCGGTGCAGCCACAAATTTGATATTCGCTGCCAAGGAAATAACACCGATGATTTTTTGCGGATAGCGCGCCGCTAACTGCACCGCCAACATGCCGCCGAGCGACCAGCCCATCACCACAGCATCTTGGGGGATTTGCGCTGCGATTTTATCGAGCACAGCATCGAGCGAATAATCCGCCAATAGATCACTCTGTCCAAAGCCGGGTAAATCAATCAGTTGCACAGTGGCGATGTGTTGCAGCGCAGGTAACAGGGGTTGCCAAATGCGGCTATCGCAACCCCAGCCGTGAATCAGCACCAGGTTAATCATGCGCAACCTCGCGCGGTATTTCCCGCAGTATGTCGGCGAGTGTAGATAAAAGCTGATCCACCTGCGCGATGCTGTGCTGTGCCGAAAAGGTAATGCGCAAGCGCGAGCTGCCTGCCGCGACGGTAGGTGGACGGATCGCAATAATTAAAATGCCGCGCTCGGCGAGTTTTTGGGAAATTAACAGGGCGTTGGCTTCATCGCCAATGACAACGGGTTGAATAGGCGATGCGGATTCCATGAGTTGCAAATTTAATGCTTGAGCGCCAGCGCGAAAATGCGCAATCAATTTATTCAGCTGCTCGCGCCGCCAGTGTTCCGTTTGAATTAAACGCAAACTCGCGCGCGTCGCTGCCGCAACTGCAGGCGGCATGGCGGTGGTGTAAATATAGGGGCGCGCAAATTGAATCAAGCTTTCAATCAACGTTTCACTACCGGCGATAAACGCACCAAAACTGCCGGCAGCTTTACCCAGTGTGCCCATTAGAATCGGCACATCATTTTGGGTTAACCCAAAATGTTCACAAGTACCGGCGCCGGTTTTACCCAAACAACCAAAACCGTGGGCGTCATCTACCATCAACCAAGCATCATTTTTTTGTGCAACAGCGGCTAGTTCCGGCAGCGGCGCTGTGTCGCCATCCATGCTGAACACACCATCCACCACAATCAATTTGCGTGCGGCTGCGGTTTTGTCCAAACGGCTCTGCAAATTGTGCAAATCATTGTGCAAAAATCGTTGGAAGCGCGCGCCACTTAATAAACCGGCATCAAGCAAACTGGCGTGATTTAAACGGTCTTCAAAAATCGCATCGCCCTGCCCTACCAAAGCGGTAATGGCGCCCATGTTGGCCATGTAGCCGGTGGAAAATAACAGCGCTCGTTCGCGTCCGGTAAAAGCGGCCAACTCTTCTTCCAGCGCATGATGTTCACTGGAATGCCCGGCAACTAAATGCGAGGCGCCACTGCCCACGCCGTAGTGGTTGGAGGCTGTTTGCAGCGCCGCAGTGACTTCAGGGTGATTGGCCAAGCCCAAATAATCATTGCTGCAGAAGGCGAGGTATTTTTTGCCATCAACCACCACCTCAGGTTGTTGTGGCGACTGCATGGTTTTGCGGGTGCGATACAAATGTGCAGCGCGGCGTTCGGCAAGAGCGGGAGCAAGGGTTTGATCGAGATGAGAGGACATGAATGCGGCACAGGTAAGGCGGGCTGCCGGGCAGCCCGCCGCGTTGATCCATCAAGGATGGACGAAGAAATTATTTAGCGGCGTTGTAAAACATGGAATCCAGCGCTGCTTCTTGCAGCTTGTTAACAATCGCCGCTTGCTGTTCGCTTTCATCCTCATGCACTTCGTAGGCTTCGGGTTTAATGCCGAGCTTGTTGAACAGCTGCATATCTTTGTTGGCTTCAGGGTTAGGCGTGGTCAGCAATTTTTCGCCGTAGAAAATTGAGTTGGCTCCCGCCAGAAATGCCATGGCTTGGGTCTGTTCGTTCATTTGCTCGCGCCCGGCAGACAAACGCACATGGGATTTGGGCATCAGAATGCGCGCCACGGCGATGGTGCGAATAAATTCAAAGGGGTCGAGATCGGCTTCATTCTCTAGCGGTGTGCCGCCCACTTTTACCAGCATGTTAATGGGCACTGATTCGGGGTGATCGGCCATATTTGCCAGTTGCTGCAATAGGCCAGCGCGATCACTTTCTTCCTCACCCATACCCACAATGCCGCCGCAACAAACCTTCATGCCGGCTTTACGCACATTGGCGAGAGTTTCCAGACGGTCTTGATAGGTGCGGGTGGTGATGATTTCGCCGTAGTATTCCGGTGAGGTATCCAGATTGTGGTTGTAGTAATCCAAACCGGCATCGGCCAACTCCTGGGCCTGGGCTTCATCCAGCATGCCGAGGGTCATGCAGGTTTCCAGCCCCAGTTCTTTCACACCTTTCACCATGGTAGTGACATAAGGCATGTCTTTGTTTTTGGGTGAGCGCCAGGCCGCGCCCATACAAAAACGGGTTGCACCTGAGGCTTTGGCGGCCTTGGCCTCCTCGATCACTTTTTCTACGGCCATAAGTTTTTCGCGCTCAAGACCGGTGTCGTAGCGAGCCGATTGCGGGCAGTAGGCGCAGTCCTCTGGGCAGGCGCCGGTTTTGATTGAACAGAGCGTGCTCACCTGCACCTCGTTCGGGTTGAAATAGGCGCGATGCACACTTTGCGCCTGAAACATCAGGTCGCTAAAAGGCAGCTCAAACAGGGCAAGGATTTCAGCGCGAGTCCAATCGTGGCGAATGCTGGGAGCAAAACTGGCGTTCATAAAATGTCCATAACAAAAAGAAGATCGATGATGGCATCTTAACGAAGAGGCGAAAGCTGTCAACCTGAAAAAAAATTTTGGTTTACTACTGGTTTTTGACAAAGCCGGGAGGGCTACCGACAATATCCCACTCGCCTCCACAAACATAAGGAGTCTGTATGTGGCATCTGGCCTTGAATAGTCTTGGGAAACTCCTCCCACAGCCCTGCCTACTTTGCGGCCAAGCCAGTAATTGCAGGCTGTGCAGCGAGTGTGAGCAATCACTTCCACGACTGGATTTACACCCGTGGCGCTGTGCTCAATGCAGCCTCCCTCTGGGCGCCCATGCGACCTTGTGCGGCCACTGCCTGCGCATGCCACCCAGGTTTACCCAGTGCGCCATTCCCTACAGCTACAGCCATCCACTGGATTTTTTAATCCATCAGTTCAAATACCGGCGCCAGTTGGCAAGCGGTGAGCAGCTGGCCCAGCTGTTGATTCGCCACTGCGAACCATTGCCCAAGCCTGACTTGTTAGTGCCCGTCCCCATGCACTGGCGCAAGCGTTGGCAGCGGGGGTTCAATCAGAGTGAACTACTCGCACGGCCGCTTGCCAAAAGCCTGGATATACCGCTGGTGCAAGCACTGGAGCGCCGTCATCACGGTCACTCCCAAAAAGGGCTTGGAAGACAGGAGCGCATGGGCAACCTGCGTCAGGCGTTTAGCATCGCCCCCAAACACCTCACGCAGATCCAAAATGCTCATATTGCGCTGGTGGATGATGTTGTGACCACTACTGCCACGGCGCGCTGCCTGAGTGAATTGTTGATTAATGCAGGTGCCGCAAGGGTAGATATCTGGGCATTGGCACGCACCCCCGATCACTGAACTGAATTCAGCATCATAGAGCTTAGGACGGAATGAACCCCGCTCAGAACGAGTACGTAAAGCCAAGGTAAATCCGGCGTTTTATTCCTACCCCGGGTGATAAATTGTCGCTAGTATCTAGTTGCCGCCAGTATCCGGCGCCATAGCTACTCCGATTTCAGGTTATCCATAATTTAAGGAATTTCATGACTATTTCGCACCGCCTGCTGGCCTGCGCTATTTCCGTTGCAAGTATCCTGAGTGCGCCTGTAATAGCCCAACTCAAGACGCCCGGCCCGGCCGAAGCTGCTCCAAACACAGCCCTTACACAGCCCTCATCCACCGCACAGCAACTCTACGCCGCTGCGCAACAGGATTTACTACAGCTACGGGTATTGCTGAAAAACGGCAACAGCCAATCCTCCGTGGGATCAGGTTTTTTGATCGGCACATCCAATCTGGTGGTGACTAATTACCACGTAATCTCACAAATCGCACTGGAGCCGGACACCTATTTTGGCGAATACAAGGATACCCAGGGTAAAAGTGGCGCCATTGAGCTATTGGCAGTAGATGTACTGCATGACTTGGCGATAGTGCGCATCGCCCGCCAAGGCACGGGGTTTTTCCAGGTGCCGCACACCCGGGATGGCACCGGACAACCAGCGCTTAAAACCCTGAGTCAGGGCGAGAAGCTTTATTCGCTGGGCAATCCTCTGGATTTGGGTTTTACCATTTCCGAGGGCACCTATAACGGTATCAGTGCACGCGGTTTTTCCGATCACCTGATGTTCACCGGCCCGGTTAACCCGGGCATGAGCGGCGGGCCTAACGTGACCGCAGAGGGGCAAGTGGCGGGGGTGAATGTCGCTCACCGCCGCGATGGCGAGCTGGTAAGCTTTTTGGTGCCAGCGCGCTATGTGCAAACCCTGCTCGCCAGCGTCAGTAGCGATATGGCCGCGCCCGGGGACTTCAAACCCATCATTGGTGAGCAACTGCTGCAACATCAAAAAGTGATGGTGGATACCCTATTGGATAAACCTTTCAGTATCAAACAACTCGGCCCCTATGCGGTTCCGGTGCGCGAATCAGATCAGGTGCGCTGCTGGGGCAACTCCGATAGCTCAGCCAAAAAAGCCTATACCGTCGCCAGTATCAATTGCTCCATGGAATCTGCGATTTTTGTCTCCGGTGAACTGCAAACCGGCCATGTCACCATGCGCCACCAGTATGCGCGCAACCGCAAGCTCAATAGCCTTCAGTTTGCCCAGCTGACCAGCAATATGTTCGAAGGTCAGGTGTACAGCACAGCCAAAAGCGAAACCATCACGCCGGCAGCTTGTACTGAAGATTTTGTCACTCACAATGCCATTTCCCTGCGAGCACTGGTCTGTGCTGAGGCTTACCACCAGTTCAAGGATCTTTACGATTTCACGCTGATCACCGCCAGTACTGACGACAGCCAAATGAGCCTGCAAAGCATGATTAATATTCAGGGAGTGTCTTATACCAACGGTACGCGGCTGATCGAGCAGTTTATTCAAGGGATTGATCGCCGTCGCACTGCCGCAGGAACTGCAACAGAAACGAGTGATAAAGCCAACCCGGAGGTGCAACCATGAGCCGCCCGGTGTTTATTGAGCTCTTGACTCCCGATGGCGAAGTCCTCCATCGCCACAAGCACAACCAATTGCCAATCCGCATTGGTCGCGCCTACGACAACGACATTATTCTGGATGACCCGCACACCGCGGCGCACCATGCACAAATTGAACTGAACCAGTTGGATGAGCTGATTATCAGCGATCTGGACAGCTTCAATGGCATCACCCGCGCCAATAGCCGTGAGCGCTTTTTTGTGGTGGATGGCGATGCTGTTTATCGCCTCGGCCACACTCGCTTGCGTATACGCACTCCCGATTATCAAGTCGCCGCCGAGCAAACAGACTTTACCAATCACCGCTGGGAAGGGTTGCTACCAGCCACCGTCGGCCTGCTGTTATTGCTCACAACCGGGCTGCTTACCACCTGGCTGAGCGACCTGAACCAAGGCAGTTTGGGCAAATATCTACTGGAGTTAGTGAGCGTATTCGGCTTCGCCTTGGGCTGGAGTGGCATTTGGGCAATTTTCAGCAAACTGTTTAGCGGCCATGCGCGTTTTGGGCGCCATTTGTTTATCGTAAGCCTGTGCCTGACCGGTCTGGAAGTGTGGGACTACCTGAGCAGCATGCTCGCCTACGCCTTCAGTTGGGAGGTACTGGCACATTTCACCGTTCACCCACTTATTTTTATCTGCGCCATAGCGCTCTATTTCCACCTGCGCACAGCCGGTAATAAAAAGCCTGGTCGCCTGAAATTCTACTTGCTGGCCTTGGCACTGGCGGGCACGGGTATTTCCATGACCAAACAATACCAAGCCAGCAATCACTTGGGCGATGCACTGTATTTGAGTCAACTCTACCCGCCAGCTTTGCGTATAAGCCGCGATGTCAGCCTTGCGGAATTGATGAGCAATATCGATGAGCTTCAAGCCACAGTGGACGCTGATCGCAAAGAAAGTAGCGAAAAAAATGAGAGCAATACCCCAGCCGGCAGCGTTGATTCTGCCGATACCAGCAGCCCAGGCACCGACACGCCAGATCAACCATGATCATTTGACAGGAGATAAGACATGATCAACGCACGTTTATTGACCAGCATAGGCCTCGCCGCCAGCCTATTCGCCAGCAGTGTTCTGGCGGGCGATTTCCAGCTCTCCAGCCCAAGCATTAAACCCGGCGCCACACTCACTGTGGATCAGGTTTTTAATGGTTTTGGCTGCACTGGAAAGAACATTTCTCCTGAACTTGCCTGGAGCAATGCGCCACAAGGCACCAAAAGCTACGCCCTGACGGTTTATGATCCTGACGCTCCTACAGGTTCCGGCTGGTGGCATTGGGTGGTTTACAACATTCCAGCCGATGACAATAAGATTGCTGCCGGCGCGGGCACTGTGGATGGCAAACAACTGCCGGCCGGTAGCGCCCAAGGGCGCACTGACTTTGGCAGCACCGGTTTTGGCGGCGCTTGCCCTCCCGTTGGCGATAAACCCCATCGTTATATTTTCACCCTGCACGCGCTCAGCACTGAAAAGCTGGACATTCCTGAAGGTGCAACGGCAGCGCTGATCGGCTACATGATTAACGCCAATCGCATCGCACAAACCAGTTTTACCGCCTATTACGGACGCTAGTAACCAGTGTTAACGGCGGCGGGGGAGAGTTCCTCCGGCGCCAAGTAATTGGACAGTACAGGCACACCGCCCTAGAATGGCGCCCCTTCTGTAACCCCCCCTCCTTTTTGCAGGTAAATCCCATGGGCAATAAAACCGCTCTCTATGCCACCCATCAAGCCATGGGCGGAAAACTGGTGGACTTTGGCGGCTGGGATATGCCGTTGCACTATGGCTCGCAAATCGAAGAGCACCACAAAGTGCGCCAGTCCGCCGGCATGTTTGATGTATCACATATGACCGTAGTGGATGTCACCGGTAGCGATGCCAAAGCCTATTTGCAATACCTGCTGGCAAACGATGTGGCCAAACTCGACGGGCAACTGGGCAAGGCACTCTATAGCGGTATGCTCAACCCTGAAGGCGGTGTAATTGATGACCTTATCGTTTACAACCTGGGAGATTGGTATCGTGTAGTTGTCAATTGCAGCACTCGCGAGAAAGATCTGGCTTGGATGAATAAGATAGCCGCTGACTTCAGCGTCAGTATCATCGAGCGCCCGGAACTGGCCATGATTGCAGTACAAGGCCCCGAGGCGATCCGTATCGCCAGCTCCCTTGTCAGCCCCGAGCTTGCCGCTGTTATCGCCAGCCTCAAGGTTTTTCAGGGCCTGCCTGCGGGCGGCTGGTTTATTGGTCGCACTGGCTACACCGGTGAAGATGGCTTGGAAATCATGCTGCCTAACGCTGAAGCACCCTCTTTTTGGCAGGCATTGGCAGACGCCAATGTTGCTCCCTGTGGCTTGGGTGCACGCGATACCCTGCGCCTTGAAGCGGGTATGAATCTCTATGGTCACGAAATGGACGAGCAGGTATCACCTCTTGCCGCCAACATGGGCTGGACTATCGCCTGGTCACCAGAAAACCGCAACTTCATCGGCCGCCAAGCTCTGGAAGCGCAGAAAGCCGCTGGCGATAGCCAGAAACTGGTGGGGTTAGTCCTGCGCGAGCGCGGTGTACTGCGCGCTGAACAACTAATTACCCTGGATGGCTGCGACGAAAAAGGCGTAATTACCAGCGGCACATTTTCCCCTAGCCTGGGCTATTCTATTGCTCTGGCGCGAGTACCGCGTGCGATAGGCAGCCAGTGCCAAGTAGAAATGCGCGGCAAGCTGGTTACTGTTGAGGTGGTTGCCCCGAATTTTGTGCGCCATGGCAAGGCCCTGGTTTAATTGATTTATTGATTGCACCCGTTTGAAAGCCGGCGCAAGCAAAACTAACATTTCACAACGTTAAAAAGTTTTCACAGGAAATAATCATGAGCGACATACGCAAAGAATTGAAATACCTCAGCAGTCATGAATGGGCTCGCGTGGAAGAAGACGGCACAGTCACCATCGGTATTACCGATCATGCTCAGGATGCATTGGGTGATGTCGTCTACGTAGAAACACCAGAGGTTGGCTCACGCGTAGCAGTGGGCGAAGAAGCCGGGGTAGTGGAATCGGTAAAAGCCGCCTCTGACATCTATTCACTGGTATCTGGCGAAGTGGTTGCGGTAAACGAAACCCTGCAAGATGCCCCCGAAACCGTAAACAGCTCACCCTATGACGATGGCTGGTTCTTCCGTGTAAAACCTGACGATTTAGCCGAACTCGACGAGGCGATGGACGCAGCGGAATATCGCGAGCTGATCGAGAGCGAAGACTAACTTCAAATTCAGCCTCCCATAAAAAACGCGACCTAGAGTCGCGCAGACCGCTGACAAACCCCTAGCCAAAAGCTGGGGGGTTTCATTTAATGGCAGCACACTTTCTTGCGATGACTGCCATGCTCAAAGAACCCGCTCCGCGCCAACACATACTGGAAATGGTGACCCT
>JAYKTU010000004.1:0-368346 GCA_035317345.1 Cellvibrio fontiphilus
AAGGGTCACCATTTCCAGTATGTGTTGGCGCGGAGCGGGTTCTTTGAGCATGGCAGTCATCGCAAGAAAGTGTGCTGCCATTAAATGAAAACCCCCAGCTTTTGGCTAGGGGTTTGTCAGCGGTCTGAAATGGGCGCATTAGCGCCCATTTTTAATATCAGATGCATGTAGTTTAATCATAAGTGAGCTGGCTCAGATTCTGGTGCCGATTTGTAGATGCCAGCATACTTGATGCCGAAATACATAATATAGACATAGCAAGCAGCAGGTAACAAGAACGACATTTGCAAGCCAATGGTATCTGCCAAGGCTCCTTGCACGAGTGGAACTATAGCGCCACCAACAATTGCCATACACAGGAAGCCAGAACCTTGGCCAGTGAATTTCCCCAGATTGTGTAACGCCATGCTAAAAATTGTAGGGAACATAATTGAGTTAAAAAGACCCACTGCAATGATTGCCCACATTGCCAGTTTGCCCTCTGTGAACACCGCTACCAGTACCAAAAGCACCGAGCAGATGCAGTTAAATGCCAGAGTTTTTCCGGGGCTTACATAGCGCATCACTGCAAATCCAATAAAGCGACCCACCATTGCTCCTCCCCAATAATAGCTTACGAGGTGCGCAGCATCGGCTTCTTTCAAACCGGCAATATTTTCTTCGCCAAAAAAATTGATCAGGAAGCTACCTATGGAAACTTCCGCACCCACGTACAGGAAAATACCAATTGCCCCCAATACTAAATGAGTGTGCGAGAGCGCAGACTCTTTATTTGAAGCCATATCAGCAGAGAGATCAGCGTGATCGTCGTGTTGAATTTTTGGTAGCTTTGCAAAGGCAAAAAACAAGGCCAAGGAAAGAAGCGCTGCCGCCAACGCAAGGTAAGGGCCTTGTACAGAAGCTGCTTCCTGAGCGCGATGAGCAGCTTGTTCGGCTGCTGGTAAAAGCGCTAATTGATCAGCAGTTAAAACGGCTGTCCCTAAAATTAACATGCCGCCCAGTGCAGGGGCGATAGTTGTACCCAGCGAATTAAATGCTTGAGTTAAGGTAAGGCGGCTGGATGCTGTTTTGGCTGGCCCAAGAACTGTAACGTAAGGGTTGGCCGCAACCTGCAAAATGGTAATACCGGATGCAAGGACAAATAGCGCAAACAAGAATAGCGCGTAACCACTGGTTGCTGCCGGATAAAACAATGCGCACCCTGATGCGGCGATGACAAGACCTGCAACCGCACCGTTTTGATAGCCAAGGCGTTTTATTAATGCACCTGCCGGCAATGAAACAACAAAATAGGCACCAAAAAAGCAAAACTGTACCAGCATTGCTTGGGTGTAACTGAGGGTGTAAACACTCTTTAAATGTGGTATCAGAACATCATTTAATGAGGTTAATAAACCCCACATAAAAAACAAAATGGTGATGATAACCAAGGGCACTGTGTTATTGCCGGTATCAGTCGCGCTGAGCTGTGTTGATGAGCCTTGGGGAATGCTGGCCATGGGGTTGTTACCTCGTTGTTATAAATTGTTTGTCGTTGTCGTGGTCTTAAAATAGAGTTGCCGATAAACCTTGGCGCCTTGACGTGACTTGAATAAGCTGACGCAAGCGCGCGGTACTATAATGCAAGCGTATAAGGCTGTCACATTGTTTGTGGCCAGACTACAATCGGTTGCATACTCTTTCTCTTATGGTCACACTGACACATAAAAATATAATGCAGAGGTAATTTAAGTGGCTAAAGCAACCATTGATGATGTTGCTGCGCTGGCGGGTGTTTCGATGAAAACCGTGTCCCGTGTGGTGAATAACGAGCCCAATGTAAGGCCTGCTACGCGTGAGAAAGTAGAGGCCGCTATCCGTGAGTTGAGTTATCGCCCTAATCAATCCGCTCGCAGTCTGGCCGGTAATCGTTCCTATCTGCTGGGGTTAATTTATGGCCACCCCAGTGCGCATTATGTGTTGGATATTCAGGAGGGCGTTCTGGAAATCTGCCGTCCACAGCGCTACGAGCTATTGGTGCACCCGGCTATTCATCGTGACCCCAATCTCATTGAGGAAGTAACTGATTTGATTTTGGAAAAGCGTGTTGATGGCGTGATGTTAACGCCGCCACTGTCCGACAATATGGCAGTGATATCACTGCTCAAAAAAATGAATATCCCTTTTGTGCGTGTCGCTCCGACAGAGAATAAATCGGCGTCACCCTATGTTGAAACCAATGATGAAGAAGCATCCTACGACATGACTTGCCAGCTTATCGCTCAGGGGCATTCACGTATTGGTTTTATCTGTGGGCATCCGGATCACCGCGCAATGTCACTGCGTTATGAGGGCTACAAGGCCGCGCTCATTGAGAACGAATTGCCTTTGATGCCGGCATTGGTTGCGCAGGGGGATAACTCATTTGAGTCTGGAGAGGCCTGTGGTCAACAATTACTGGCATTGGCCGATAGGCCAACGGCGATATTTGCTGCTAACGATGACATGGCTGCTGGTGTGATGATGGTGGCTCATCAAATGAATATAAAAATCCCCGGGCGCTTGTCCGTGGCCGGGTTTGACGATACACCCGTTGCGCATCAAATATGGCCATCTCTGACTACTATTCGCCAGCCAATTCGGCAGATGGCAAAAAAAGCGACTGACCTATTGCTCAAACAATTACGTGGTAAGGATATACAGCTGCCTGCCAGTATGCTGAACTCTAGCATCATCCTTCGCGAATCTACTGGCCCTTTGTTGCCGGGTAAACCCGCTGAAAAAGTAGCCGTAAAATCTGCAAGAGTGAAATGATTTGGCTGGTGCGATGTTGAGAAAGTGGCACAGTGTCTTAGGGCCACTTTCGAGTAGATGGCGATTGAGTTCCTATACAAGCATGGACATAGCGGCTTCCATGTCCGCACTTAAATCTTCTGATTCACTGACTTGCATGTCTGGATCAAGCCCCAAACGTTCAAACGCCTTGACTTTAGTAAAGTCAATTTTCGTCATAGCTGAGTCTGTTCCCAAATAGCTTTGTAGCATGGCAACGGTGACCACATCGGCATAATCAGCTTTGGGAATTGAGCGTTGAAAATCTATATGTTGCGTGGGGATATGGGCTAGCTCTTCTGGAAATCCCCAGGTTTTCAATATCAAATCGCCCAGGGGAGCATGGAGTTCTTCGATTACTGCATCCAGGGTAAAGCTGTCTTTTAGTAGGGCTGGATGGTCTTCGGCATAAGTAAGAATCGGTAAAACACCAATCTTGTGTACAAGCCCAGCCAGAGTTGCCTGATCCGGACGTAATTTGGTGTAGTGTTTGCAGAGAACGTGACTTATACCGGCAACCTCACTGGAGCGGCTCCACACTTCGCGCATGCGCATATCGACCAGATCCGACGTCGCTTGAAACATCTGCTCCATAGCCAAACCGGTAGCAATATTACAGGTGTACTGAATGCCGAGGCGCATAAGCGCTGTGCGTAAATCTTCAATTGCGCGGCTGGCGCGCAGTAAAGGGCTATTGGCGACACGAATGATTCGAGCGCTTAACGCGGCATCATTGCCAATAACCAGTGTGAGCTTATCTATATCCGCGTCCGGGTCGTCTGCAACCTCTCTTACTTTGAGCGCAACCTCCGGCAGGGTGGGTAGAACTAACTGGTCTTTCTCGATAGCAGTGATTATTTCCTGACGTACTTTTTCTGCGATGGGATTCATTGCTTGTCCTGACATCTATTATTGAAGGGTGCCGTCTGCTGTAGGTATAGCATAAGGTAGGTCTAATAGGCCGAGTTTTTCTGTGGCGGACTCTACTTGTGCCTCACCCAGAGCGTCATCAAGCAGCGATGCGAGTAGCTCAATTTTCCCTGCGTTGCTTGTTGCCGCCATTACCACTGTGCCCATGGTTTGGCCGTTTGAACTGTTGATGACGGGTGTTCCGGGTAATGGTAATTCATGAGCCTGGTATTCAAAGCGATATAAATGGCGTTTAAGTTTTCCGCGATAGTGCAGGCGCGCAACAATTTCCTGTCCGGTATAACACCCTTTGCGAAAATTTATGGCGTTTACCAGTTGGTAATTTAATTCTTGTGGTGTGAAGAGTTCAAAAGTCTCGGGGTAAATCTCGGCAATTCCTGCTGCTATATCCAGTTGTCGCCAGTCATTAATAGTGGCATTTTGTGTTTGTGAGCTGACAGCCACGAGAAAAGTATCCAGCTCACTTGAAGGTATCCAGCACTCAAATCGATCGGGAGCTAATTGGATAAGGTAGCTGCCGTCTTTTGTAATCCATCCATCATCACTGGCAGGAAGCTGATCAAAAAATACAGCTGCAACCTTGTGTGCCGATTCACCAAATAGACCCATGACCACAAAATCATTGTGTGCGTCGTGTAGTTTGGCTTTGGAGAAAACTATATATTTGCCCAATGTGTTGAGTGCAGAACCCATCATGTTTTCTGGCAATCGCAGAGCGATGGTTTCGCTATCCATTTGCAAGGCGCGGAAGCTGAGTAAAACCCTCCCCTTGGGGCTGCATTGTGCGCCCAGACGAGTGACCTGTTGGCCTAATTCTTTGATATCACAAGTGACTTGCCCCTGAAGGAACTTACTGGCATCCGGGCCTCTTATCAGTAACAGTGTTTGATTGCTAAGCCCAACAAGATGGGCGGTGGGCGTTACAGTTGAAGTAAGCATGGGGAAATTTCCGCAAATTAACCAAAGGCAGCGCGATTCTCTAGTCAAACTAAACCTTTGGCAAGTTGCTCGTTTATAATGTGGGCTTCACATCATTGATGCAGGTATTAGCGTGGATAAAAATCGTTTAATTTGGGCTAGTCGACGCGGTATGTTGGAGCTTGATTTGGTACTGATGCCATTTCTGGAGAATATTTATCCAACTCTGGAGCAAAGCGATAAGGAACTTTATTGGTTATTGTTAGAGGAGCAGGATCAGGATTTGTTTGCCTGGTTTTTGCGTCGCGAAAATCCGGATAAACCGGAATTACAACGGATTGTGGATGTTATTCGTGCAAATACCGGGCTTCAAAAACCTCACCACTGATTCTCAATCTTTGGATCGGTCTATTATCGGTTCACTTGAACTGTCTGATGTTCAACCCAAGGCACTGCCTGCTTTGGCAGTGCTTTCTATCTCAGGTTCCTCTTTTTTGCGTCGTTTATACCTGATGTTTTATTGCACTATGATGGCCGCAATCTGGGTTGCGTTTGCTCCTTATTTGCTTGATGCCGATACCGGAATTGTTAAATCCATTCTTTGTCTCTGCACGGCAATACTATCCAGCTGCTGGTTGGCTCATCTGTATTTGAGGCAAAAGGCCGCAATTCCGGTGGGTTTGTTAGCTTATCAAGCAGAGGGTGGAAACTATTCGGGAGTGGTGAATGGTTTTGAAGAAGGCTACTGGATTTTTACTGGTTCTGGAGGCAATGTTAAATATCAACTGGCTAGGGAGGTGCTCTGTTGGCCTTGGCTGATTATTTTGCCGCTCAAAAATCAGGCCGGAGTAATTAAAAACTTGTTTATCGCGATGGATGCCCTTGATGCTGCAGACCAGGCGCGCTTGCGCACCTGGTTGCGAGCTTGTTTGAGACCCAAGGGCTAGCAGCGTTAACTATCCTTGCTGACAATAACATCCTGCCCGGCGAAATTGGTGGGCACTAAAATAGTGTCGCGGGCGATAGGTGACTTCTCCGGGTGATCGAGGGAAAAGTGAAGCCCTCGGCTCTCCTTACGTTCATGGGCCGAGCGAATAATCAACTCGGCAACAGTCGCCAGATTACGCAGTTCAATCAAATCGCTGCTGATGTTGTAGTTGCTGTAATACTCAGCGATCTCTTTTTGGAGCAGTTTGATGCGGTGAGTGGCGCGCTCAAGGCGTTTATGGGTGCGTACTATGCCCACATAGTCCCACATGAAGCGACGCAGCTCATCCCAGTTGTGTGAAATCACCACGTCTTCGTCGGAATCACGCACACGCGATGCATCCCATTGCGGTGATACATCTGGTGTATTGATGTTATCCAGTTTGGCCAGGATATGTTGGGCAGCTGATTGTGCGTAAACAATGCATTCAAGTAGTGAATTGCTAGCCATTCGATTAGCGCCGTGCAAACCGGTGAAAGAGGTTTCGCCTATGGCATACAAATGCTGCAGATCGGTTTGGCCATTTTTATCCACGACTACACCACCGCAGGTATAGTGTGCCGCTGGTACGACTGGAATGGGTTCTTTGGTGATGTCGATTCCAAATTCCAGGCAGCGGGCTTTAACAGTGGGGAAATGCTCGCTGATAAATTCAGGCGATTTATGGCTGATATCTAGGTAAACAAAATCACAGCCCAAGCGCTTGATTTCATGGTCGATAGCACGCGCAACTATATCGCGTGGCGCTAGCTCTTCGCGTTCGTCGAAACGCGGCATAAAACGTTCGCCACTGGGCAAACGGAGGTAAGCGCCTTCGCCGCGCAGGGCTTCAGTGATCAAAAAGTTTTTAGCGCGCGGATGATAGAGGCAGGTAGGATGGAATTGATTAAATTCCATGTTGGCTACGCGGCAGCCGGCACGCCATGCCATGGCAATACCATCACCGCTGGCGCTGTCCGGGTTGCTACTGTACAGGTAAACCTTGCTTGCACCGCCGGTTGCCAGTACGACGACCTTTGCCTGAAAAACGTGGATAGCATCGGTATTGTTATCCAGAACATAGGCGCCACTGCAACGCAGTTTGCGCGAATCGGCATCAGCTTGTGAAATCAGGTTTATGGCAACATGATTTTCAAAGATATCTATATTGGCTTGTTTTTGGACTTGCTCGATCAGGGTGGAATGCACCGCTTGGCCTGTCGCATCTGCACTATGGATGATGCGGCGGTGGCTATGTCCACCTTCTTTGGTGAGATGGTAATCACCATTAGCGTTTTCTTTGGTGAAATTCACCCCTTGGTCAATCAGCCACTGAATGGCCGCTTTACTATGTTCGACGGTGAAGCGCACAGCATCTTCATGGCATAGGCCTGCGCCAGCTATCAGGGTGTCAGCGACATGTGCATCAATAGAATCTTGGTCATCCAAAACGGCGGCAATCCCGCCTTGTGCGTACCAGGTGGAGCCTTGATTGATAGCATTTTTACTTAACACCGCAACGCGGGCATGTTTTGCGAGGCTCAGGGCTAGCGTCAGGCCTGCTGCACCAGAACCGATTACCAGAACATCGTACTGATAGTGTTTATTCATTCAGATCAAACCCGGGATAGGTAAAAGAAGGGGGTGAAAGTGCCGTCAGTATATCAAGCCTTGGTGTCATTAAGGGTTCTTGCGCGGTTAAGGCCAGTCATCAAAGGCTATATACGAACTAAACAGCCTTGTGGTTAATAACCTCGTATAATATCGCCTGAACTTTTAATTTGTGATTTTGTCTATAAGCGGCTTTGAACCAATAGACTTTGCATAAGATGTGTTTCCCTTGGGGGGTTAAGAATGACAGCGCAACTAGCGCCTGATGTTGATCAGCAACTGGTCGAGCGAGTTCAAAAAGGCGATAAACGCGCGTTTGATTTGCTAGTAATTAAATACCAGCACAAAGTGCTGGCGGTGATTAGTCGTTTTATTCGCGATCATGCTGAGGCTCAGGATGTGGCTCAGGAAGCCTTTATAAAAGCCTATCGCGCCCTGCCCAATTTTCGAGGTGACAGTGCCTTTTACACCTGGATTTATCGTATTGCGATCAATACGGCCAAAAATCATATAGTTGCCCGTAACCGCCGTCCGCCTTCCAGCGATGTGGAAATAGAAGATGCCGAGTTCTTTGATGGCAACGATGGTATGCACGAGCTAAATACACCTGAGCACAATGTGTTGTGCGAGGAGTTGGAAAATACTATTGCGCAGGCCTTTAAAGATCTGCCTGACGACTTGCGTACTGCTGTCACCTTGCGTGAGATTGACGGGTTAAGTTACGAAGAGATCGCTGAAGCTATGGATTGTCCCGTAGGTACGGTGCGCTCACGAATTTTCCGTGCACGGGAGGCAATTGATAAACGAATCAAGCCCTTGGTTGAGGATATTTAATGTCCCTTGAAAAACTTTCACATTTTTTTGTAAATCTTTGAACCAATTGACTAGTGTTTAGTCATATCAGGTACAGCGTTACATAACCGGAATTACCACCACTGCTTTTTGCATACCCCTGCATTTGCACAAAGAGGCTTCAGCGAGAATGACAGAGCAAAACCAATCACCAGTGCTAGCCGAATCTTTATCTGCACTTATGGACAATCAGGCTTCCGAACTTGAGCTGCAAAGATTGCTCAAGGCGTTGCAAGCGGATCCTGAATTGAAGTCGACCTGGTCGCGGTATCAAATTGCCAGCGCTGGCCTAAAAGGTGACATTCAGGTATTGGCAGGTAGCGATTTTGCGTCTCGCGTTAGTGCGGCGATTGATGCGGAGGAAACTTATTCAGCCACGGCATCTAACACTGCCTTGCCTGGTCAAACAGTAACAAATGTGGTTGCCGTTCCCCAACGATGGTGGCAGCAAGCAGGGCGTGTGGCGGTAGCTGCTTCAGTAGCGGGTGCGGTTATTTTGGGTGTTCAGCAATTCCAAACTGCTGGTGCAGATCTTGATGCTATGACATCCGGTGGCATCGCTGCTGCCCAGGCGCCCGCTTCAGAAACCAAAGCGGCTAATTTACCTTCAGGTATCAATGCCCCGGCGCTGTCAGCGCGCACAGTGGCCGTCCAGAGTGGTTATGAGTCTCGCCCACAGGAGAGTCGCCGTGTGATGTTTGTGCCGCGTCAACAGGCTGCTCCTGTTTACAATGAAGACATCAGCAGCTATGTAAACCAGTTAATCCAAGAGCATACCGATAACGCTTCTTTGAATAGCGGTCAGGGTATGCTGCCCTATACCCGGGTAATTTTGGTCGAGGAGGAATAATCAGTTAACGCTCGTCTGCGTCATCTGCCTCCCGGCAATATTTGTAAAATCAGGTGAAGCAGCTATGCTGCGCACCTGATTTCCTCTCTTCGAGTCCAGCATGTTAATTCCTGCATCCATGCATAAAAGCCTTCAGTTTGGTACAGCCTCGGCGATTGTTCTGTTGCTGCTTTCCTCTTGTGCTGTAGCACAAAGTGATGGGGCGCTCTCATCGGCTCCTACTTCTGTGCAATCTGCTGTTGCAGCGCCAACAGCAGCTGAAATTCAATCACCAGAGGTGGCGAGCTTACTGCGCAAAATGGCTACTATCCCCCCAACCCTTAATTACCAAGGGTCATTCACCTATCAGCATAAAGATAACCCGGCGTTACAGAGCTTCAGGATTATCCACTGGGTGGAGGATGGCGTAGAGCACGAGCGTTTGCAGTATTTAAATGGCCCTGAGCGCGAGGTGATTCGCACCGGTAAAGCCTTGGGTTGTGAATCTCTTGGGGATCAATTACTGCAGGGCAAAATAAGTCAGCTGGGGGTGAACCTTACACGGCTCGATCAGTTGTACCGATTCGAAATTCGTGGCCCTGAGCGAGTTGCTGGTCGTGAGGCGACAGCTCTATTGGCTTTGCCGCTCGATCCTTTCAGACACAGTTCCCTACTGACAATTGATAATGAAACTGGCCTGGTGCTCAAGTCATGGCTGGTGGATGAATCTGCCCGTCCTTTGGAGCGCTATCAGTTTATCGATCTCGACCTTAGCCCTGAGATAGCAAATCTGCGCGAGCCAAAGGCGCGTTTGCATCGCGCGGCTACACCACAACTGGCTGATTGCAATCCCTCCGCCAATAAACAGCCGGAGCGTTGGAGCTTGCAATGGATTCCTCCAGGTTTCGCCTTTGTCGGTCAGCGGCAAGTCAAAAACCAAATAGATATGTTGATGTATACCGATGGCTTGACGACTTTTTCGGTATTTATTGAGGAGGCCACTGGCGCCGTTCCCGAAGGCGTGGCCCAGCGTGGTGCTACCCTCGCGGTAATGGATTCACTAACAAGTGGTAATAAAAATTACCGGATTACAGTTGTTGGTGAAATTCCTGTCGTCACGGCGCAAAAAATTGCGCAAAATATAAGCGGTATTTAAATCGCGCAAGGTTACCCCATGATTATTGAAAACGGCCGAATTGTCTCTGTGGAAGCTGAAGGTGTGTGGGTGGAAACTATCCAGAAGTCTGCCTGCGGCTCCTGTAAAGCGGAGAAGGGGTGCGGTCACAGTTTGTTGAATAAGTGGGATGGTCACACTGCCTACATATGGGTGCTATTGGATGGCCGCGATCCTTCGCATTACAAATTGGGTGATGAAATCCAGATAGGTATTCCTGAAGCAGTGGTTGCCAAGGGATCACTACTTGTCTACATGCTGCCGATTGTTTGTCTGGTTGTATTTACCTCACTTGCACATGCTTTTTTTGCCCAAGAAGCAATAACAACCTTGGCTGGCTTTACCGGCTTGGCGATAGGTGGGCTTATTGTTCGCTGGCGCTCATGGCGAACCCGGTTTGATCGAGAGCTGCAGCCGGTATTAGTGGACGAGCGAAAAACACTGCGTTTCTTCCAACCTTTAGAGCAGCATTAATATGTTGCGCATTAATGCGTCTACCCTCATTCCCGCTGGTGAGATCGAGCTGACTGCGATGCGCGCTCAAGGGGCGGGTGGCCAGAATGTCAACAAGGTGTCGAGTGCGATACATTTGCGTTTTGATATCCCCAATTCTTCGTTAAGTGAATTTTGCAAAGCCCGGTTACTCGCTCTGGGCGATAAACGTATCACCAATGAAGGCGTACTGGTGATTAAGGCACAGACCTATCGCACCCAGGAGCAAAACCGCGATGATGCATTGATGCGTTTGCGCGAGATTATTCTGGAGGCACTAAAAGTCCCCAAGGCTCGTCATGCAACACGCCCCACGTTTTCATCCCGGCAGCGACGCATGGATGAAAAAACCCAGCGTGGCGCTATCAAATCCGCACGGCAGAAAAAAATTTCTTTTGATTGAATCGCCTTAAGCATTCGCAGAATGTGCGATAGCGCCTGCCTGTTGTTTTTCCTTCGCCTGCAGTGCATCACTCGAATCTTGCAGTAACAAGGGTAGCCACAATTGTTGCTGTAAGGCTTCCATATTTTTACCTCGCTCGGTCACCAGCCAATCGACTAATGCTTTTGCCACATCCGGATAATTGCGTGGACGATTGGGGGTGGCTTGCGGTAACCAGCGCGCCAGGGTGGCGACATCCAATTGTTTGGTCGCCGTGCCTAAACCTAATTTTTCTAAGGCTATAGCGTTGGATTTTTGTTCCATTTGCCCGGCGACAGGTTGCACCAGAATTTTTTTACCCAAATGAATTGCTTCACTAGGTAGCTCAAATCCAGCACTGCAAATAACGCCTTCACAGCGATGCAAATCTATTTGAAATCCTTCGCGCGAAAAGGGGCGAACATGAATATGGCCGCGGTCATAAGCGACAGCTACTGGCTGATAAACAAAAAAATGGTAATCAGGAAATTCCTGTAGCTGCGGCAGAATATCGTCCAGACCTGCGAAGGGTAGGTACACCAAATAATGTTTCGGTGTGATAGTGTTGGTGTAGGAGCTATGCTCTACCAGTGGCGGCAAAATGGGTTGTCCGAAGTGATGCCAGTGCAGCCCAATGGGTTGGCTTACCGGTGCAAAATTGCGCATAAACCAGCGCACAAAAATATTGTCATCGGCTTTGGGTATGTCATAAAAAAATGCGTTTTGGTGGGATATTCCTATGACATGTTTTCCGGCTAGTTTTGCAGCCCAAGCGCTGATGGGTTCAAAGTCATTGATAATAAAATCATAGCCATCCACATTCAGGCTTTTTACATCGCGATAAGCTTGCGCAAGGTTTGAAGTCAGCGCGGTTTTAAGGTAACGCACTTTGCCATGTTCAGTCGCGAAGGTAAGACCGCGAAAAGTTTTGAAATCGCCAAAGGCATCCATATCAAAATATTGTTCGCGCGCGCGACCGGAAAATACCCAATCGACTTGAGCTCCCGCATTAGCCAGTGCTTTTGCCATTATCCTTGCGCGGGTTGTGTGTCCGTTTCCAGTACCCTGAACGCCGTATAAAATTTTCATGCAGTGTGCTCCTGAATAATGGCGTAATTGGTACTTGAGTCAGTTGTTTCTTGTGTTAATGCAATGTAATTAACAGTTGGTACAAATAAATTCCCCAGAACGCACAGGTGCTACCCAATACTGCACCGGCCACCAGATCAGTGGGGTAGTGCACCCCTAGAAGTACGCGGCTGGCGCCAACCGCTGCAGCCCAGATAAAACATGGCAGAGCAAAAAGCGGATAAAAATTCAGTACCAGACAGGCAAATAAAAAAGCGGCAGCGGTATGACCGGAGGGGAAGCTGAATTGGTCAGAGGGAGTAATAAATGCTTGGTAGGTGGTAATTTTTACCGCTGGGCGGTCGCGTTTGATCAGGTTTTTCAGGAGTAGATAAAGACTCACATCAAAGCAATACGCGATAATACCGGCCCAAAAAAACGCGCTACCGGCTACTGGCTCCAGTAACACCAACAGCAGTGCGATGCACAAATAGGTGGGGCCATCACCGGTGGCTGAAATAAATCTCACGGAACGACGATATTGAAAGCGTTTTGTCACATGTACCCACAAGAATGCCAGTGTGTCCAAGTGATGGACTCGTTGTAGGAAAGTATTCATGATTCACCGCCATTAGTGATTTGCAGATGAACAAGAGCGAAGGTTTTTGCTCTCTCCGCGATCATTTTTAGCACTGCTGTATGACGCTTCTGTGAATGCTTGGTGAAGGTGCAATGACATTTGGAGGGTAGGGCAATAGTGCCTTTCCTGGGTTCATAAATAAAAAGTGGTGGAGATAGTGAATGGGTAAGCCAGGTAAAACCGGTATAGCGCGAGTAATTGATGCGTTTGGTTATTCAATGAAAGGCTTGTCTGCCAGTTGGAAGTATGAAGCAGCGTTTCGTCAGGAGATCACTCTGGGTGTTCTGCTGATTCCGGTCGCTTTTTGGTTGGCGCAAACCCATATCGAGCTGATTTTATTAATTAGCAGTATCTTTTGGGTATGGATGGCAGAGCTTGCCAACTCTTCAGTAGAGGCCGTGGTGGATCGCACAGGCTCCGAGCGCCATGAGTTATCCGGTCGTGCCAAAGATATAGGCTCGGCGCTGGTATTCATGAGCTTGCTACTTTTGGCTATTGTGTGGGGCATAGTGGCATTTAATCGATTTGCCTGATTGTTATCTGCGGCAGCAAACCCCGGCAATAGCTGTTGCCGGGGTTTTGTTTTTTTAGATCAACCTTCAGCGGGCAGAGATGAATTATCCGGCGTAATTTGTGGCTCGTGCGGGGCTGGTATCTGTCATAAAAATCAGGTTTTATGGATTGAGATCTGCTGACGATTGGGGTAAATTAGGTCTACTTAATAATTATCATATTTATATGTCCAATTGACGGGTAATTTATGGCAGAAACGTTTTCGGTTAACGAGCATCCGCACCGCCGCTTCAACCCTCTCACCGGAGAATGGTTACTTATTTCACCGCATCGCACCAAGCGTCCGTGGCAAGGTCAGCAAGAATCCAACCAATGGCCTGAAAGTGCATCGCATGATGCCAGCTGTTATTTGTGTGCAGGCAACCAACGCGCGGGCGGTGAACGTAATCCACCCTATAAAACTACGTTTGTTTTCACCAATGACTTTGCTGCTTTGATGCCGCAAGTGCCGGATGCCCCTGCATCCGCGGATCCTTTATTCCAGATTCAGGCAGAGTACGGCACTAGCCGCGTAATTTGTTTTTCTCCGGATCACAGCAAGACCTTGCCGCTGCTTAATGACGAAGAGATACACGCAGTGATTTGTACCTGGATGAATGAAGCCGCTGAGTTGGGCAAGCAGTTCCCCAGCGTACAAATATTTGAAAATAAAGGTGCGGTAATGGGCTGCTCAAACCCGCACCCGCATGGCCAGATTTGGGCACAGTCACAGCTCCCTACGCTGGTGGCTAAAGAGGATGAACAACAGCGCGCCTATTTCCAGCAACATCAGCAATCGCTATTGCTTGAATATGCTCGCAAAGAAGCAGCGAGCGGCGAGCGGGTGGTGGTAGAAAATGAACACTGGCTAGTGGTGGTACCTTTTTGGGCGGCGTGGCCCTATGAAACCCTGCTGTTACCCAAGCAGGCTTGTGCCCGTATTACCGAATTGAATCAAGCTCAGCAAATCAGCCTGGGCGACATACTGCGCGATATTACCGCCCGATACGACAATCTTTTTGAGTGTTCATTCCCCTACTCAATGGGTTGGCACGGTGCACCATTTAGTACCGATAGCGCCGGATATTGGCAATTACACGCCCACTTCTTCCCGCCGTTGTTGCGCAGCGCCACCGTGCGCAAGTTTATGGTGGGTTATGAAATGTTGGCTGAGGCCCAGCGCGATCTGTCGCCAGAACAAGCTGCCGAGCGCTTGCGCCAGCAATCTCCTATTCATTTCAGATTGAGGTAAGTGGGTGTGACAACACTTTCTAGCGCTCGCGTGAGCGAAATGTTTGCCGCTTTTTTTGGCTATCAACCGATGATCACAGTGAAGGCGCCTGGGCGCGTTAATCTCATTGGCGAGCACACGGATTACAACGGCGGTTTTGTGTTACCAGCGGCGATTAACTACAACACCTATATCGCCATAGCGCCGCGCGATGATCGACAGCTGAAGCTGGTTGCTTATAACTTTGATAACCAATCCTGCACCCTTGATTTGGATGCAATACAGAAGCACAACGCTGAGGAATCCTGGCCAAATTATGTGCGCGGCGTAGTTCAGGAATTGCGTAAAAACGGCTTTCGTCTGGCCGGTGGCGATCTGTATATCGCTGGAAATGTACCGGCGGGTGCAGGTTTGAGCAGCTCCGCATCTCTGGAGATTGCCTTGATCCGCGCCTTGCTTGCACTTAGTGGCGAAGTGATTGACCCGACGAAAGCTGCTTTGGTCGGGCAGGCAGCAGAAAATAATTTTGTGGGTTGTAACTGCGGCATTATGGATCAGTTGATTTCTGCCCGTGGCCAGGACAATGCGGCACTCTTAATTGATTGCCAGGATCTTTCGGTTCGCCCTGTGCCGATGCCGGCGGACTGGGAAATATTAATTGTACACAGCGGTGTAAAGCGCGGTTTGGTCGATAGTGAATACAACCAGCGTCGCCAGCAGTGTGAAGCTGCGGCTGCCTTTTTTGGTCAGATTTCCCTGCGTGCGGTAGCGCTTGATCAATTGCTGGCGGCCGAAGGTAAATTGGATGATTTAAGTTTTCGTCGTGCGCGCCATGTATTGACCGAAAATGCCCGCACGCTTGCAGCGGCAGCGGCATTAGCGGCAGGCAACTTACCGGCTTTGATCGAAGTAATGCTTGCATCTCACGCCTCCATGCGCGATGACTTCAACATCACCACACCGGCTATAGATACCCTGGTAGATATATTGGTCGAGGCAGGGGCCGGGCAGGCTGGCGCCCGTATGACTGGAGGTGGTTTTGGTGGCTGTGTTGTGGCTGTTGCTCCAGCAGCAGTTATTCCTCAGTTGATGGCTGCCGTTGAAACAAACTACCAGGCGCGTACCGGCTGTATACCTACGTTGATTCGGGCCAAAGCCAGCGCCGGTGCGTTTTAAGCCTCATTATTTTTCCCGACGTCGTTGTTTGCCCCGCCTTGTGCGGGGCTTTTTTATGGTGTTACTGGCTTGGAGGACTGCTGGTTAATCAGTGTGGAATATCTTTATGCTGCGTTTCATCTAAAGCGACTTGCCCTAAAAAAGCTTCTACATCCTGCTGTAGTGTGCGATCAGCGGTACGGCGCTCCTTGGATTTACGGCGCTTGCGGTGATACAAATCGAGAGGCAAATATTTGCAGGGGTCGCGATCAAGGCGACGGTCAGCACCTTTGCGTCGATCAAAAAAGAATCGCTGATCGCTCATGGAAGTTCCCCCGGTTGTCATGGCACCCCTATGGATCGATAAACAGACGAAAAAAGGTGACAAATTGTTTCAGGTCAACACAGTCTAGGCCTTTGTCGTTAGAATGCGCGTAAAATTTTGTACCTCTGGAGTGACCCGATCATGAAGCCTGTTGAAAGCCGGATACTTTCCAAATTGACGGCGCAGTTCCAGCCAGTGCATCTGGAAGTCATAAACGAAAGCCATATGCACTCTGTGCCTCCCGGTTCCGAGACGCATTTCAAGGTGCTGCTCGCTACCGCAGTGTTTGAGGGTAAGCGCCAGGTACAGCGTCATCAAGCGGTTTATGCCTGTCTTGCTGAGGAGTTGCAAAGCGGTGTTCACGCACTGGCTTTGCACACCTTTAGCCCGGACGAGTGGCTTGCAAACAAGGCTGTTCCTGCATCGCCTCAGTGTCTTGGTGGAAGTAAGCACGATAACCAATAAATACTGGCTGTACAAAAAACAAGCGCCTATAATGCGCGCCCTGTTCTCGGATCGATAATTTCAGATCTGCTTTTACGTTCAATCCTACTGTTTAAGTGCCATTTATGACCCAGATTGTTGTTGCTGCCCTCTATAAATTTGTCAAATTGCCTGATTATGAAAGCTTGGTGCCGCGCTTAAAAAGCCTGTGTGATGAGCTGGGAATCAAGGGAACGTTGTTGTTGGCAGAGGAGGGGATCAACGGGACTGTATCGGGGAGTCGTGATGCGATTGATGGTTTGTGCGCATTTTTGGATGCTGACGGCCGCTTTGCTAACCTCAGTTATAAAGAGTCCTTTTATGAAGAGCAGCCTTTTTATCGCATGAAGGTTAAGCTCAAAAAAGAAATCGTGACCATGGGAGTAAACGGCATAGACCCCCAAAAAATTGTGGGCACCTATGTAAAGCCCCAAGACTGGAATGCGCTGATTAGCGATCCCGATGTAGTTGTCATAGATACCCGCAACTCCTACGAGTATGAAATTGGCACGTTTGAGCGGGCAATTGATCCTAAAACGGAAACTTTCCGTGAATTTCCGGCTTATGTTGCCGAAAACCTTGATCCAGCCAAACATAAAAAAGTTGCTATGTTCTGCACTGGCGGTATTCGCTGCGAGAAATCCACTGCGTACATGAAAGAGCAGGGGTTTGAAGAGGTTTATCACTTGGAAGGCGGCATACTCAAATATCTGGAAGAAGTTCCAGAGGAAGAGAGTTTATGGCGCGGTGAATGTTTTGTGTTTGATAACCGTGTGGCAGTGAATCATAAATTAGAAAAAGGCGTTTATGACCAATGCCATGGCTGCCGTTACCCGATTACTGAGCAAGATAAGCAGTCTGATCGTTACATGTTGGGAGTTTGCTGCCCGCGCTGTTATGACAAGCTCACCGATGAGCAAAAGACCCGCTTCGCCGAACGGCAAAAACAAATCGAATTAGCCAAACAGCGCAATCAGGGGCACATAGGTGTATTGCCACCAGAGCGTCAATTGCGCCGCGCGCAGAAATTGGAAATGCGCGAGGAGCAGCGTCGTAAATCCCAGGCTGCTGATAATGCAGCTGCAGTGAATGGCTAGATGTGTGGCGCTATCGCCTGTTATCTTGCGTAGGCAAGAAATAGTAAAACGCTATTTTGTCACATAAATAATTTATGTTTTAATGCAGTCTTTCATTAATCAGTATTAGTGGTATCTATGAATTTTGAGGATTGGGTGGCTGATTTGGCCGCTGGCACAGCAACTCATGCGAGCGGTTTTAGTATCCGCATCGAAGGTAACCCCAAGGATCCGAGCGATGTCTATCCTGGTAAGTTTCCGGAGGGCATCAGTTTTGTCGATCAGGCGCGACTATTGCGATCCGGTTTGGAGTTTTTGGCGAAGTCCGGCGGTAGCGCACCTAAATCCTGGCAGTCCAGCCCCGCCGCAACTGCCAAGACTGAAGCGATAAAAGCCCGTGAAGAGCTGGCTCGCCAGTTCGCAGAGCGCCCAGACAAACCAGAGCGTCCTGTGCTTTCGCTGAAAAAGAAATCCTGATCTGATCGAGATCCATAAAAAAACCGGCGTAAATTCGCCGGTTTTTTTATGGGGGTAAATAAGGGTTATTTAAAGTAAACCGCGACGCTGTAGCTCAAGATAGTGTGTGTCTACATGCTTGAATAATTCATCAAATTTCTGTGCCGCTGGGGCGGTAACTACTTCCAGACTTTCCACTTCCGCACGTGGCCTCATCATGATTTTGTGCAGTTCCTCAGCGGTAGTAGTCATCGAGCCAAGAATTTTTTCTGTACTTTCCTTATCGCGAAAAATACGGCCCTGTTCGGTTAACTGTAGGTAATTGTCACACTCTTGCAGCCAGTCTTTGCGTTGCAGAATAAAGTTGCGGATATTTTTAGCCCCACCACGATGCGCTGTTGGCAGTTGTTTTTCGCGGTAAGCCTGTAAACTTTTACGCCCCTGAAGCAAAAAATCAACACCTGTGGTCTTGCAGTATTTTGCGTTGAGGTAGGTGGCAAACTTAATATTATTTGCCGCTTCAGCTTTGGTGCGTTTGCATGCTTCATCACACGCAAATGTCATTTGAGCAAAGCAAAAAAGGATGATGGTCGAGATTATTTTATTCATAGAGTTCGCCGATTATTAAAGTTATTGGAAAGCTAAACAGCAAATGTGTGATATAAATCACTTTTTAAAAAACGTCAAGTATTGTAAATAAAATCAACCTTATTAATTACTTCTTGATCTAAATATGGTTCAAATATCCAAAAATGCAAATAAATGTATTGTTCTTGCACAGGGTAGTTCTGGGTAGGAAGAGAAGGGGATAGGTGCTTGATAAATTCAATGTTTTAGTCAAGTCAAGGTGCGGGTGAAGGTGGGAAGATTGAGTGCTCTCGAAAAGACATCAGTGGCGTTTTTCCGCCACTGATGCGTTTGTCCGGTTTAGCTGAGGAACCCCATCGGGCTTTTAGTAATTGCCACACTGATGATATAGGCAAAAACAACCAAGGCATCTATCCAGAGTATTTTTTGCGCAAGCGGATGGCGAACCTTGAACGCGCCCACGCCCACAATAATAAACACAACCAAGCCGATAATTTTTGCCATCAGCCAAGTATGCTCGCCGGGTTTCATGCCCAGATGTACAGCCAAAATAATACCGCTCACCAACATAACAGTATTGATAATATGTGGTGCGATTTTAAATAATTTTTTATCAAGCATGCTTGAATGCATAAATAACCAAAGACCGCGCACTACAAAAATCAGTAATGATAGAGCCACGAAGGTTAAGTGCAGATGTTTTAGGGCTAGGTACACGGTGGTTTCCTTTTTAATAATTTACGCAAAAAATTGGATCAACAGGATCGGAGCGATATTGATCAGTTATCGGTGCTAAGTGCCTTGCCAACCAAGGTTAACATGTCATCGCGCAATGGCAATTTCAATGCGGCTTCATGACCGCGAGTTGACATTTTGTTCCAGGTCTTTCGGATGATGTCGATCAGTTTGGATTCATCGTGTTTACTAGCAAAGTCTTCCAGGTAAAATTCAATAAATACCAGGCAGATAACATCCTCCAGTGTTTGCACTTCTTCATCGCGCTTCAAGCTGCGCTTTAGCAATAGATCTTTCACGCGCGCGATCATGGTTTCATCGTAGCCTTCTCCAGCCATGATATTACCTGCTATCTCACCGTGTAATTGTGCAAGATCCAGTCGCCATTTTTTGTAGCCTGCACGATCCATAGTGTAGTCAGCGCGAGGTATTTTCCAGCGGCAAATATGTTGGCTGCGCGCGGCGAGTTGTAGTGCTTCTGAGGCCTGAGGACAGAATACTTGCAACTGCTTGCTCATTCGCTGCCCGTAAATCCATTCTTTGGCAACAGGCTTGCCGTCCACTATTTCAGTATTGGGATCTTGCAGGTTTGCCCTATCAAAAGCAGAGAGGGTAGCTTGCAAACGCGGGTTGCTAATCATTAAGGATTCTCATGAAAGGTTTGTGTTGCAATTTAGCAGTGGCCATCGCCATTAGCGATGTTGCGGAGTAATTCCATATCGGTAATGAGCACTTCTTTTTTATCCACTGAAATAACATTTTGCTTTTGCAGACGAGTGAAAATACGACTGACGGTTTCAATGGTTAAACCCAGATAATTGCCTATATCGGTGCGTGACATGGGCAGGCGAAAGGCGTTGGCCGAAAGTTGTCGGCGGCTATTGCGGCTGGAAATGCTTAGCAACAACGCGGCTATGCGCTCCTCTGCACTGCTTTTACTGAGCAAGGTAATAATCTGCTGATCCTGGGTTATTTCCCTGCTCATAAGTTGGAAGAAATGACGCTGCAAATTAGGTATTTGCAAACTTAATTCCTCCATCCGGTTGAAGGGGATTTCGCATACAGACGCAGTTTCCAGTGCGATTACGGAGTTGGTGTAATGGTTGTCGGCTATGCCGTCCATGCCCACTACCTCCCCGGGTAAATAAAAACCGGTGACTTGCTCTTCTCCATTGTCGCTCAGGGTCAGCGCCTTAACAGCACCGGAGCGTATTGCATAAACCGAGTGAAAATGGTCATTGGCTCGATAGAGATAATCACCCTTTTGCAAAGGCTTACCGCGCTGGATGATACCGTTCAGACGGTCGATGTCCTCAATGTGCAAGCTGATGGGCAGGCAAATGGTATTTAACCGGCAATTACCGCAGCTGACTCGTTTATCGTGAGGACAGTTTGCGTCTTGGGTTTTTACGATATTTTGATTGACTGTCATGGCGCCGGCACCTCGATTAATAGGCATGGTGCTAGCACTTGCACCACCAGATAAAAAGGGATTGTTGCAGCTTTACAGGAGGTGGTAAATAGTTGATTTAGCTCAAATGTGAGCGGAAATATTGCCATTGGGGCAACACCGGTTATTGATGTTGACTTATAACCAAAAAGCAGGCTTGTTTGTTAAAAGAGCCTCTTTACTTGCAGTTGGCTCAATAATATATTGGTCCTGCTGGTCAGTTAGCAGCATTATTTATGGTAAGTCGCATCGTTGTTCTAGCAGTAAAACTATTAGCACCTCGTTCTGTTTTTCATAAGTAAGATCTGAATTCGCCAGCTTAATCCCTTGTGGAGTATTCATTTTATTAAAAACACCGAGGTTAATTATGGCTAGAAGCACTGGCACCGTTAAATGGTTTAATGAATCTAAAGGTTTTGGTTTTATCGCAAGTGAAGCCGGGCAAGATGTATTTGTGCACTACAGCGCTATCAGTGGTTCGGGTTTTAAAACCCTGGCTGAAGGTCAGCGTGTTGAGTTTGATGTGAAGCCTGGCCAAAAAGGCCCTCAAGCGGAAAATGTAATTGGTCTCTGATTCGTTTCGCTAATTTGGCCTGTCACTCGGCAGGCAACCTCCTAAAAACCGCACTCTATGTGCGGTTTTTTATTGCAAGGGATTGTGGGATTGATCCTCCCCAGCAGCTACCATCACTTGGTTGCGTCCCGCGGCCTTCGCTGCGTACAACGCCCGGTCAGCTCGCGCTAGCCACTGGTCAACGTTGTTGTCTTGCATTGAAAAAATAGCTACTCCCAAACTGATCGTCACTTGTAATGCGTGTGTCTCGTGGTAAAAGACAGCAGCTGCGACGCGAGCGCGTATTCGCTCGGCAAATTGCGCTGCTCCACCGATGTCGGTCTGGGGCAGTAAAATCACAAACTCTTCACCACCATAGCGACTGGCGATATCCATGCCCCTGGCCTCAGCCTGAATTGACTGGGCGATAGTGCGGATGACCAAATCGCCTGCTGCGTGACCATATCGATCATTAATATTTTTGAAGTGATCTATATCCAACAATACCAGCGCACTGCCATTTCCGGTTCTTTTGGCGCGCTGCCATTCTTTGGTCAGGTGTTCATCCATAGTGCGACGGTTTAATAAACCCGTTAGTCCATCGAGCTGCGCCAGGCTTTCCAGCCGCTCATTGGCGTTGTGCAGTTCACGTAACAACTTGTCGGTAGAGTGCTGCCACCGGGTGAATAGTTGATAACCAAAGAAAGCGATGAATAAAATTATCATTGCAAACACCCAGAAAAATACCCAGGTTGTCTGTTGCAATACCGAGACAGCATCCGTAACTGCGGAAGGGGTTGCTGCGAGAGCCTGGTTCAGGTTGGCATCTGCCAGTTCAATTGTGGCAGCCCCATAAACCAGCACGCCGATTGATATGGCACCCAGTAGCCGCAGTGCTGAGCGGCGAACATTGCCACTGGCTGTTCGCCAATATTTGGGGTGGCTGTGCTGCCAGCGTGTAATGAATGGCCAAGTAACAGCTAGTAATGGGCCAACAATAAACACGCTCTGGAGCAACCCTCCCAGCCACCAGCCTTGCCAGATGGCTAATAAGCCTGTGCGATCAATATGGTTGGTGTAGCACCAAATTAGAGCCCCACTTGAGCTGAAGATGCTAGCCACAAAACTCAGCTGAATATAAAACAGGATTGCATTGGAGTCGCGCAGCGTTTTGCTGACGGGAATGGCTTGATATCCCACCGCCATAATTGCAAACCCCAGCGGATTGGCACAGGCAAAGATTATTGCCCAGTGCCAGGGCATGCCGGAATAAAACGCGAGTGCCAAGGTGGATAAATACGCCGGTATAGCGCCCCAGAACCAGCCGCAGGTAAGTGTAAGAAATAAACAGATAATAAGTGTGGGATAAGCGGTGAGATAAACAGTGACCCCGCCGAAAGCAAGTGGCAATCCCGACCAATTGTTCATGACTGACAAGAGCCCGAGTGCAACACTCGCCAGTACCAGTGCACACCAACCACCAAAAATAAGGGCTTTTTCCCGTTGACTGCCAAGTCGCCAGAGCCGGGTAGGGGATAATGTGCGATAGTGATGTAATAGATTCAAAAAAGTTTCCAACTTTTATCCTGTTCCTGCAGCGACTGTCCGGTTGCTGTATTGCTTCTCCAGTGTGTAACTTATTTAAGAGTATAGGTTTAAATTTTTATGGCACGATAATATATATCCACTGCCCCCATTTTTCAGGGCACACTTTATAAGTCATGTGTCATTGGTTTGCTGAATGACCAGAGGTAAAGAAAAACAAAGCGTAAATGCAACAACCGTCGCTGATGTATATTGATTAGCAAAGAATACCGGGCAGGAAAATAATGAGTCAGGAAATAGAGATTAAATACCAGCGTTTGCGCTCGATTTTTTTTGGTTTGTGCATTATCGCTGCGGTCATGTTGTTTTTATCCAGTGCGCGCAACATGGCAAAAAGCTCAGCGGCTGCAAGCTGGCCTGCACACACTGGTGTAATAACCAATGAAATGCGTGGCGGATTTTCCAGTGGTTACTACGGAGGCCGCTGGCTGACGTATCGTTACGAGATTGATGGCAGGGAATTTCGCGGTTACCGCGTCGGGTTTGGGATCAGTCGTCCACCCGCCGGATTAAAAAATGGCGACCGGATACCGGTATATGTAAATCCTGAGGATAACAACCAAGCGGTTGTCGCCGTGGGAATAAACAAAAGCCATTTTATTGGGCTAGTGTTTTCTTTCGGGTTTGGCTGGCTGGCGATGTTAATTTGGCGGCGCACGGTTTAATGCCGTTTATGCAAAATCCGTCAGCGCTACCCAACCGCGGATTTTGCCAATATAGACAAACCCGATTCCCAGTTTCACGACATAACGCGCATCGCCCGCAGAAGGTGGGTCATATTCTTCGAGCCCCTCCAGTGCCAGAGAAGTTTCCAGCGGTGCTTTCCAGCACAACATTTGCGGTTTATCCGGCATACTAAGTTCTGTATCCGTCCACACAAGGCCATCGCGCTCCACCGGTGATGCATGGTTGAAATCCGCCGGAATAAATACCGCAGAAGTTCCCGCCATTTTTTTGTAAAATCTTTCTCGCATGTCAGACTCCTTATTACAGGAGCCATTAAAACACCCAAGGCAAACAATAGTTTGACTTGGGTCAATCAGATAATGGTTGGCTGTAACGAATTAAGGTGTTGTCTTATTGGCACCAGGAAATTTCAACCAGTTTTGCGAGTTGGACTAAATAAAGCGCTGTTTTTATCGGGGGTGTTTCTGTTGCTCCCAGCAGCTTTGCATAATTTGCCAGCTGTGTTTTGTAGGTGTCCTGCTCCCGCGCAATAAACCTGTCTTCTGGTTCTTCGCTGTCAGGCTCACTACTCTTGTAATCGACAATCCAGCGCACTCCGTCTGCGATAAACGTGCGGTCGATGATAGACTCTTTGATGTCTAGTTTATTTTTTTGCATAAGCGAGAGTTCACAAGCGCTCTGCTCGTGATCACAATTCAGTAACCAGCGGCCTTGTTCGCTGGCGAGAGTTCGCATTATTGCCTGATCAATTTTACCTAATGCTTTGTCCAGTTTGTCGCCATACCAGCCAAGTTGTTGCAGTTGAATTTTCCACAATGCTTGTTGCTGACGAATAAATTCAGCAGCCGGTATGCAGTAATTTTTACTTACCAGTTTATTTTCAACCAGTGCTTGTAACGCGCTATGGATAATAGTGCCAGTGTGGCGAGCGAGTCGCGCATTGGTGGTTTCCACTTGAGGGATATTTAATGGGTTTTCAAGCACTTCTGCGGCAGTGCTGCCAAATTCATGACCTCGGTAAGCATCCAGTAGGTTTACATCCGTCAGTGGTGGCATTTGCCAATCTGGTTTGAGGCGCAATAAATGTTGCAAACCAGGTTTGCGTTCGTGATGACTTTCAACGTTGAACGATGTGTTGTGCTTTAGTGTTTGTGCATTGTCTTTTACAAAAGGCCAAATACTGTGCAGCAGTGAGTTTTTGGCTGGTGCTTGTGCAATCTCATCTTTGTGGTTGATGCAGGCAATTAAATGCAAACGTTTAATTGCGCGCGTGCAGCCTACATATAACAACCGGGTCGCTTCAAAAGCCTGCTGTTTTTCAGCCTCGCGGCGCATGAAGCGGTAGAGCGGATCTTCTTCTTTGCCAGTTGCAGCAAGTGAGCCCAGCAACAGTTGTTTTTTTCCACGGTGATTAATTCGCTCTTGCCACAGCAGTAATTGTTTGTCGTCTTTGCGGGCACTGCGGTCAAGGCCGGGGATGATTACCGTATCAAATTCCAGACCTTTGGATTTATGAATAGTCATCACTTGCAGTTTCGGATCTGCATCGGCTTTGGGCGCGGCAAATAACCGGTCAATTGCTGTTTGAAACGCTTGCCAGTCAGAAATGCTGCCACCTTCCTGGTGTTTATCCAACAATGCAAAAAAACTGTTGATGTTCTCCTGATCGTTGTTGTCCAGTAGTGTCGCTGGGCCGCCCAGTGCAAACCATGCGCCTTCTATCCATTGACGCAGTGGCTTGCGATATTTTGCCGCAAGGGTTTTCTGCAGAATTGGTACTACACGTTTTAAAATCATCTTTCCTGCGCTGCTGAGTGCCGTTATTTTTTCAAAATTAAATAATTGCGGCAGCAGTACTGCGAATCCATTGTCGTTAAGGCGAGGATTGATATCGGTTAAATCGGCGGTAGTTATTGCATGCAAGTCGTGATTGTCCAGCCCGCACCAAGGTGCGCGTAAGATTGCCAACCAGGCTATGCGGTCGGCCGGATTTAATAGGGCGCGAGTCAGCGACAGCAAGTCGATAATTGCCATGCGACTGGCGAGGCTATCAATTTCAGTGGCCTGGTAATCCAAACCTGCGGCGGTTAACGCGGGTAAAATACTTTTGAGGTGATTGCGTGTGCGTACCAAAATCGCAATGCTACCTTGAGCATCAGTTTGTTTTGCTTGTTTGACCAGCGCTACAACTTTTTCGGCTTCCAGTTGCCGGGCCTGTGTTTTGGATAAACTATCGTCTTGTGTATCTTCATCGCTTTCATCATCACCATAGTTGTTTTTATTTTCTGCAGAGAAAGGGCAGATATAAAAATCGACTGCGTTGCCCTCCAATTCTGGTTTAAACGCGACTGAAGGCGAGTAACACACAGCGCCACGGCTGATATCATCCTGCATGGGAAATGCGTGTTGGAATACCTGATTTACCCAGTTGACTACCCCGGCTTGTGAACGAAAATTCACGCGTAAATCCAGGGGTGTTAAGTTCACTGTACCTATGCCTTGCTGGCGCACATCCAAAAACAAGCCGACGTTAGCATTGCGAAAACCATAACAGGATTGCATGCCATCACCCACAATAAACAGTGTGCGGCCATCGCCCGTTTGCCAGCCGCTGGTAAGTTTTTTAAGTAATTCGAGTTGGGGGCTGGCGGTGTCCTGAAATTCATCGACCAGAATATGACGAATGCGATAGTCCAATTGCAATGCCAAATCGCTGGGCGATTCTTCATCGCCCAGTGCATTTAATGCGGCTTGGCTGATGGCGGTGTAATCTGTTGCGCGCAACTGTTTGAAAACCAATGTCAGTTGCGCTGCGAGAACAGGGAGGATACTGGTGAGGCTATCGAGCAATTGCCATTGGTGTTCAGCGTAAATAGCCGGTGGCAAACTGCGCACTTCATGCAAAATGTCCGCGGCATTGGGGGAGGTTTCGCTGAGAGCGGCAATCAGTGCGCTAAATCGGTTTTTTAATTCAGCGTGTTCTTTTCCTGCGGGGAAACCTTCGTTCTTGGTTAGGCGCGCGCGAAACCCACCAGTATTGGTTAGTAATAAATCGCAAATAGCTAACCACTCTGGCACAGCTTCCGGCTCAGTGGCGGGTAAACCAGTGATGCCTGATAATTCGTGAATACGATTTTTCCGCTCGCCTTCATCTTGTAAGTTAATTGCGGCGCGATCAGCAATTTGGCAGATTTCGCTGGCGTGCAGCAGCAGGTTGCGGGTTACTAGTTGTAAATGTTCACGAATTACATCACTCAATACTGCTTCCAGGTAGATGCGTGCTTCTTCATGCCGTGCTTGCAGAAGAATGCCGAGCCATTGTTCACGTTTGCCAAGTAAACCAGTTAATAATTTTTCGACGGCTGGAAGATTATTATCCAAGTGTCGAAGTAACTGTGTTAAGTCCTTGCGTAGTGGTGTGTCGTCTTCCAGAAAAGTAAATAATTCGCGCACGGCCAGCGCATAGGCTTGTTCGGCATCATCCAGTGTGTCTGGTTGTGCGCCTATGCCGCTGGCAAGTGGCAATTGTTTCGTGATTGAGCGGCATAAACTATCAATGGTTTGCACGCGAAGACGCTGCGGACTTTGCAGCAAATTCCATTGCAGTTGCTGGTCGCGTTGCAGAGCTGCTTGTGCAATTTTCCAGGTGCGCAGGGCGTGTGGGTCGCTCGGTTCCGGTGTGTCGGCTGCATGCCAAAGAGCCTGCATAATACGGTCTTGCATTTCGCCCGCGGCCTTGCGGGTAAAGGTAATTGCCAATACTTCTTCTGGTTCATCACAGCTGGCCAACAGTGTTAGCACTCGCTGTGTAAGCAGCCCGGTCTTACCGGAGCCAGCGGGGGCAGATACCGCAAATGAACCTTGTGGGTTGAGTGCATCTATACGTACCTGTTGGTCAACAGGTTGTTGCAGCAATTGTGTATTTGTATCCGTCATTAAATGGCTCCCTGGGTATTTTTTATAAAAGTGGTGAGCACATCAATTTCCGGAAGGCGATTCAACGCTAATAAATCTTCAGCGTATTGAGCGGCTGCAGGGCTTTTCAAATCGACTCGGGCATCACCCTGAATAAAATCCTGCGCGAGTTGTTGCAAATTGGTTTGCCACTCGTGTATTTGCTCCTGCCAGCTGTTTTTGCCGGGGAAAATACCTTCGTGCATTACTTGTAATTCACCTGTGCCAATCCATTGCATGGCTTTAGCATTAATTTGGGCAAAGGCAATTGCGCTAATCTTGTTGTTTGCTGTAACTGCATAAAGTGGTAGTTGCGGTTCATCCATTCGCTCGCCTTGCCAGCTTGCAGCTTTGGGGTTGCCGGTTTTGTAATCAATTAATACCAGATCGCCGCTAGCCAGTTCATCGATACGGTCTATGCGTAATTTCAGCGGCAAACCAGTGAAATTGATTTCTACTGCCTCTTCAATGGCAATAACCTTGAATGGCGGGCGGTTTTTTTCTTGCGCTAGCCAATCAACCAACAGCGCGCTCAATCGCTCTTGCTCCAGCTGCGCATAATAAGCACCAATACTGGTTCCGCGCTTTTGTTTAAGCCTGTCTATAGCTTGTTGTGCATGTTCATTAATTAGGTTGACGAGTGTCTCATCGGTCAGTGCGATAAGGTTTTTTTGATCTTTTAAATCACGCCAGATATTGGCCAGTGCATCGTGCAGTAAATTGCCGCGTTCGATAGCAGAAAAACCAATAACAGGAGGATCAATTGTTTGCGCACCCAAGCGCAAGCGGGCAAACGCATTAAACGGGCAGGCCGCTTGTTCTTTGAAAAGGTTGGCGCCGCCACGCACAGTTTCCTGAGTAATATCCAGCAGGGGTGCTGTGGCACAATCCACCAACTCCCAGTCTTTTGCTTGCGCAAGGCGGCGATAGTTTTCGGCACTGCTGGTGTCGCTATGGATGATATTGCTCAGCGGTGTTAGTGATAAATGACGAATTAATGCGCTAGGGCTTAACTCACTGCCATCATCGCTGTGTGCAGAACTAAAAATCACTTCAGGGGCGCAGGATTGATAATGGGCAGTTAGGGCGCGTGCAAATTCTAATTCGCGTTCTGCGCTGGCGTGCGGCATTTTTTTGTTGCGCTGTAAATTGATGGGCAGCAGTGGGTTAGGTGCTGGTACTGGGGGCCACTGGCGGTGATGAAGCCCGACTACCCAGCAGTGACTGAATGCCAAGCCTGCGCCTTCCAGCGCGCCCAAAATTTGGATTGGCGACTGGGGAGTTTGTGCCTGAAATGGCATTTTGCCTGCAATGCTGCGCAGTTGTTGGATGGCATTGCTATAACTGAAATGAACACCCGTCCCATCCAGTTGTAAAAAATTATCCAGTACTTGATTCCACAACATAAGCTGTTGGTATTCCTGACTATCCAATCGGCGCGAGCCAGGCCAGCCCAATAGCTGTAAATGATGTTGAAAAAAATCACACCAATATTCTGCGTTGTGAAATCCAAAACTTTGGCGTCGATAATTTTCCAATTGCACCAAGCGAGTTGCCAGATTGGTATCGCCATCGGGAATTCCTAATAAGCTGGAAAGCTGTTGGCAGTAATAGCGCAGGTCGCTCAGGCTGATACTAAATCGGCCGAGTTTGCGCAGGCGTTGAATAAGTTGCGCGCGCAGTACTAATTCGTTATCCGCATCGCCAAAAAAAGGTGAAAGCAAGAGATTGCAAATCGCTTCCAGGTTCCAGGAGGATTTTTGCAATTCAAGCAAATCCAATGTGGCGGCGATGATTGGGGTGGTGGCAAGTGGTGTGCCCGCTGAAAAATTGAAGGGTAATGTATAGCGTGGTTGGTCTGGTAATGCCGCCAGGGGTTCAAACACCTCAATGAAAACCCGCTCTACCTGATCGCGGCACTGCCCAAGATTGGGCACGATGATGCCAATCATCGCCTCAGGATTTTGTTCAAGTTGTTGTTTACTCCAGAGCGCCGCTGCACGTATTTCCTGTTCGGGTGTTGGTGTCTCTGTGCGAGTTAATCGGCTGTAGTTTTGGTTCGGTTTAATGTTGTTTAGTGTCTGGCAAGCATTATTAATAAGGTCTTGATATTGCGGTGGTATGTCATCAAATCCAGTGAGATGAATGATAGCCTCGGAATGCAATGCGCCCTGTTTAAACGCATCAATAATTATTTGATTGGCTTGTTCCTGAGTGATGAAGCCGAGGCTGACAAGTTTTGCGTTGAATTCTGCTGCCCAGGTTAGCCAGCAGAAACTATTTGTCTGTGAGTTGGCTAATGGCTCGGCATCCTTTACATCCTGATAACTCAATTGCCAAAGCTCCATGTTGCGCAGGGCACTGTCGGCGGTTTGTGCCAAGGGTTCGGCCTGCAAAAGTGTTTCGGCCAGTGATGATTCTTTAATAATACTTTCCCACAACAGCTGGCGCTGCAGGTTATTCACTATACGCACTGCTGCTGCAGGGTAGGCGCGCCGCTGTAACAAGCTCCACACCGAGCTGATCCATTGGCTTAGCGAATAAACACGAGGGGTCGGCCACACGCTGGTATTGTTGCCCAGTTGCCACTGACCATAAGCGCGCAGCAAATGGTTGCGCAAGCGATTGTTGGCGGTGATGATCAACTGATTTTGTTTAATGGCTTGAAGGTATGGAGAAATATCGAAATAGGTATCAACCATGATAAATGTCGCCTGGGCTTTGTAATCGATAGCACAAAAAGAGGGCTGCATTATGGCACCCTAACCATTGGCCTTGCGACCCGCAGTTTCACTGGTATTGATTGCTGCATGGTGTAAAGTTTGGTTATAAGCCTTTGTCACACAAGGAGTTAGCAAATCTCTTTGCTTGTTTGCCTGCAGGAATCATGGTACTTTTTGAATACATAACAAAAAGAACAGTTGGATGTTCAAGGTCGCACTAGCTCTGCTAACGGCGCAATTGCTAAGGGAAAGCACTCAGAATGCCGAAAGGCAACTTGCGTAAGCAATCAGGCAAATCAAGGTCAATACTTCCGGTGAGGAGCATCTCATCGCCTCCGGCTTTTTTGACGCATCTAACGATATTGTTTTCTGGCTTTATTGGTTTAAGCGATCACAAAAGTTCGGCGATTAACTCCTTTGAGTTCCATAACGATAAGCAAGTGACCTTATGAACCAGCAATCTATTGGCCAGCAAACCATTGGCACAAATACCATTGGTAAGTACAGATGGACTATCTGTGCCTTGTTATTCTTCGCCACCACGGTCAATTACCTGGACCGGCAAGTTCTCAGCCTCTTGTCTCCCGACCTTTCCAAAGAATTCGGATGGACAAACTCGGATTACGCCAACATCACCGCGGTGTTCCAATTTGTCTACGCTATTTCGATGCTGTTTGCTGGTCGTATTATCGACAAGATTGGTACCAAGTGGGGTTATCAGCTCGCCATTTTTGTCTGGTCGCTGGGCGCTATCATGCATGCTTATGCAGTGCCGATTGGTGAGTGGTCAAATCATGTCCTGGCTCTTGCAGGTATAGCAGCAGTTCCCGTATCGATTATTGGTTTTATGATGTCGCGCGCTGTGCTGGCGATTGGTGAAGCGGGTAACTTTCCTGCAGCGATTAAAGCCACAGCAGAATATTTCCCCAAGAAAGAACGTTCCTTTGCGACAGGTATTTTTAATTCGGGTGCAAATGTAGGGGCCATATTGGCACCGCTGACCGTGCCCTGGATTGCCGCTCATTGGGGCTGGCAAACGGCGTTTATCATCATCGGCGCAATAGGTTTTGTCTGGATGATTTTCTGGCACATTTTTTATGACAAACCCACTGAGCAAAAACGTTTGAGTGCTAACGAGCGCGCCTATATTGAAAGTGATAGCGAAAAAGAGCAGCTGCAGCTGGATGATGCCGGTGAACAAAAAGTTTCCTGGTTTAAATTGCTGACTTATCGTCAAACTTGGGCCTTCACCTTCGGCAAGTTTATGACCGACGGTGTCTGGTGGTTCTTTCTGTTCTGGCTGCCCATTTTCCTCGCTAAACAATACGGTATTAAAGGCACGGAATTAATGTTGCCACTTACCGTGCTCTACAGCATGACCATGATTGGCAGTATTGGCGGTGGTGCATTGCCCATGTATTTCATTAACCGTGGTTACACCGCTTACGATGGCCGCATGAAGGCGATGTTGTTGATCGCACTCTTTCCATTGGTTGTACTTTTGGCACAACCCTTTGGTCACATTAGTTTCTGGGTGCCGATTATCTTGATTGGTATAGGTGCATCGGCTCACCAGGCATGGTCGGCAAATATTTTTACCACCGTGTCAGACATGTTCCCCAAGAAAAGTGTTGCTTCTGTTGTCGGCATTGGCGGTTTGGCTGGTGGTATGGGTGGTGTGGCAGTATCAAAAACAGCGGGCTGGTTGTTTGATTACTACGACTCTCTGGGCAAGATCGAAACAGGTTACGCCATCATGTTCGGCTTCTGTGCGCTCGCTTATCTGCTGGCTTGGGGTGTTATGAAAGTGTTGGTTCCCAAATACAAGCCAATCACTGATCTGTGATTTTGGCTGCTAACTGACCATCGGTTAAGCAGTATTTTTTGTGCAAACGCCGCGTACTCGAGTGAGTGCGCGGCGTTTTTTATTTTAGGGAGAATGTTTTTTGCGGATTCGTCGCTTAGCTTGTGCAATGTGTCCAGGCGCTAACCGAAAGGGCCGCGAAGATTCAAATTTCCAGGTAGTCCAGATGCTGAATGCCCAATCCTGCAAGGGCAGGGCCAAGCGCTTGAGCTTGCGGGGTATTCTTGGTGAAAACTGCCCGATTTAAGGGGCGTGGATCATCGCTAGCCGGTAGCTTGTTGTGCGTAGTTTGGCTCGTCAATAAAAATTCTACGCGCCTCGCAATTGCTTCACCCGAATCAATCAATCGGATTTTGCCGGGTAGCTGTTGTGCTAATTCCTCCCGCAACAAAGGAAAATGGGTGCACGCAAGCACCAGCACATCCATTGTTTTAGCCCGGTCTGCCTGCATCAACCTAGCGGCTATTGCGGCCAGTGCAGTGCTATCAACGCTTTCACCGCGCAACTTTTGTTCAGCAATTTCTACCAGCTCGCTGCTCCCCAGAGAAATGACATCGCATTGGGGGGCGTATTCGCGGATCAACTCGTGGGTGTAGGGGCGTGCAACAGTCGCCGGTGTTGCAAGTAGGCCTATCACGCCGCTCTTGGTGAGTTGTGCTGCGGGTTTAATGGCTGGCACCACACCTACAATGGGTAAATCCAGTTTGGCGCGCAAATGAGGCAGGGTGAGTGTGCTGGCAGTGTTGCAAGCTATCACTAATATCTCTGCTTGATAGCGCAACAACAGCTCGCCGATAACCTTATCGACGCGCTTAATCAACTCGTCTTCGCCTTTGGTGCCGTAGGGAAAAAAAGCATTGTCCGAGGCATAAATTAACGGATGGGCGGGCAGCCGCTGTTGGATTTCGCGCGCAACACTCAAGCCGCCTACGCCGGAATCGAATACCAGAATAGTAGCTGGCTTGGCTTGGGATACTGAAGAACTATGGGATTGGGACAAATCGGCTAGCCTGCAACTGAAGATATATTGCTAAAATGCCGGCAATTTTAGCGGCCGGCGTCGGTAAAGCCTAGCTGTGTTTCAACCTTTGGAGTTGTGTGTGAATTCTTCGATCATCTTGTTAATCGCTCTACTAAGCGGGTTGTTTTCCGGAGCGTTGCTCGTGTATTGGCTGTTCAGGCATCGTTTAGATCAAGCTTTAACCGCCAAGACTATCGAGCTTGAAGCGGTGCATATGCAAATGCAGCATTCGCATGAGTTGCATGATGCAGCCCAGCAGCACGAACTGGCTCTGGCTAAGATGCAATTAAGTGATTTACGCATTGAATTGAATAATACACAGCTACAAGAGAGGGAACAGCGTCAGATGCTCGGAGTTGCCCAGCAGGAAGTGGCGGCTTTGCGCGAAAAAACCCAACATTTTACTGATTTGCAGCAACAACTGTTGCGTAAGGATGACCAGCTAATTGCTTTCCAGCAGGAAAATACCCAGCTAAAAACCCGTATTGAACAAGAGCGCAAACACTTTGCCGAGCAATTAACTTTACTGCAAAACGCAAAAGTGGATTTGGCTAAAGAATTCGAAAACCTCGCCAATAAAATTTTTGAAAATAAACAACAGCAATTTAATGTCAACAGTAAAACCCTGCTGGATACCACTCTTGATCCGTTAAAAGTACAGCTCTCCGAATTTCGTAAAAAGGTAGAGGATGCATACGAAAAAGAAAGTGCTGAGCGCAACCGTTTGGCCGGCCAAGTGGTAGAGCTACAAAAACAGGCGCAAAAAATCGGTGAGGACGCGGTTAACTTGGCCCAAGCCTTAAAGGGCAATACTAAAGCTCAGGGCAATTGGGGGGAGGTGGTTCTTGAACGCCTGCTAGAAGAGTCGGGGCTACAAAAAGGACGTGAGTACGATACTCAAGTTAATTTTACTGCCAATGATGGATCACGACTCATGCCCGACGTGATTATTCACTTACCGGAGAATAAGGACATTGTTATCGATGCAAAATGCTCGCTGGTCGATTACGAAAAATTTTGTAGTGCTGAGGAAGAGGCCGAGCGCAAATACTATTTGAGCGCACATGTTAATTCTTTACGTAATCACATTAAGAGTTTAAGTATTAAAGACTACGAAAAACTCGAAGGCATAAAAGCGCTGGATTTCGTTTTTATTTTTATTCCTATCGAAGCTGCGTTTATGTTTGCCTTGCAGCACGAGCCTGGCCTGTACCGTGAGGCTTATGATCGCCACATAGTGTTAGTAAGTCCAACAACCCTCTTGGCGACCCTGCGCACTGTAGAAAATATCTGGCGTTACGAGAAGCAAAATAAGAATGCCGAACGTATCGCCAAGGATGCCGGTGCATTACACGACCAGTTTGTGTTGTTATTGGAGTCGTTGGATAACATAGGTCATTCGCTCAATAAAACCCAGGAGGCCTATAACAAAGCCCGTGAAAGGTTGCAGACAGGGCGCGGCAATTTGGTTAAACGTGTGGATGATATTCGACGTTTGGGCGCAAAAACCAAAAAGACCATTGCCAGTCATTTACTGGAGGATGCAGGCGCGGAGCCGGACAGTGAAGAATTACTGATTGGTGCTGACGAAGAGCAGGAATTTACTGCATCCAAGCCTGATTGATTTGAAGTTTAAAAGAGATTAATTATGAATTTAACATCTGTAATTATGATTTTTGCCTTGGTTATTATTCTGGTTTTGGCTGCAATTGCCGGGCGTTTGGTATTTTTAGTTTATCGTCAAGGGATGGCGCGCAAAGAAAAATTAGCTGCGCAAGAATTAGCTAATCAACAGGCACAATTGGTGCAGCGTGAGTGGATTAATAAAAGTATCCAGATATTGGCACAGGCCCTCCACAACGATGAACTCAGTTTGACTGAGGCAAGTATTCGTATCGCGGGCTTGTTGGAGAGTCTTGATATCAATGAGGAGGTAAAAGCAGAATTTTCCGCCTTTTTTCAACTGCGTGATAAAACCAGCCATATTCCTTATCTTGAGGCTTGGAAGCAGCTTTCGGCAACTGAGCAACGCAAGTTCGATATTGAACGACTGCAACAGGAGGCTACCTTTAATGATTTTGTAATGGATGCCGCCAAGCGTATTTCAGGTCGTACATTTTAAGCAGAAATATCTATGTCATCATTTATTTGTCGCGCTATGCAATTGCCTGACCTCGCGGATGTCATTCGAATTCAGTCTGAAGCCTATGCTGATGAAATACTTGAAACAGGTGAAGTCATAGCCCAACGATTTGCGCAAACAGCGGACACCTCCTGGGTAGTTGAACGATGCGGTGAAGTGTGTGGTTACTTGGTGGGTTATTACGCTACTCTTGGAGAAGTTAGCCCTTTGGGTTATGAGTTCTCACATAAACCGGCGGCAGATACGCTTTATTTGCATGATCTTGCAATCAGCCGCTCGGCTATAGGTTATGGTTTGGGGCCATTAATCGTTAACCATGCATTGGCACAAGTGCCGCAGAATGTTCTGGCTCACGCAGCCTTGGTATCGGTGCAGAATTCAAAAGGCTTTTGGGAGAAGTTGGGGTTTGTGGCTTTTGAAGACCTGATGCAGGCCCAGCGACAACATTTAGAAACTTATGCGGGGCCTGCATTATATATGGTGAAACCTCTACAGGTTTGACTCTTTATTTTCTTTTCAGGATTACACCGCACTCCACGTGATGGGTGTAAGGAAACTGGTCGAAAATAGCAAAGGCGGTAATTTTATGTGTCTGTGTAATGGAGGTTAAATTATCGCGCAATGTGTCCGGGTTGCAGGATATGTAAATAATGTTGTCGAAGCCTTGGGCGATACTCGTCGTGTGTGAGTCAAGGCCGGCGCGTGGTGGGTCTACAAAAATAGTAGAAAAGTTATAGTCAGCCAAATTTACATGGCGCAAGCGATTAAATTCCCGTACACCGTCCATTGCCTGTGAAAATTCTTCGCTCGACATACGCGCAATTTGAATGTTGTTAATGTTGTTGGCAGCAATATTAAATTGTGCAGATTCAACGGAAGTTTTTGATACCTCAGTCGCCAATACCTTGTCAAAATTGCGTGATAAAGGCAGGGTGAAATTACCATTTCCGCAATAGAGTTCTAACAAATCGCCGCCTATATCTTTACTGTGTTCAACAGCCCAACCCAGCATTTTCTCGCAGACATATGCATTTGGTTGGGTGAAACTGGCCTCTACTTGTTGGTATGCGTAGGTTTGTCCCGCCACAGTTAAATGTTCTATTACATAGTCGCGATCGACTAATACGCGTTGTTTGCGGCTGCGGCCAACAACATCAATGCCGAGTTCGGTTTTCAAGCGGCTAACGCGTGCGATCCAGTCATCACCCAGTGCTTTGTGATAAATCAGTGTTACCAATGCTTCGCCACTTTGGGTAGTTAAAAACTCAACTTGATAAAGTTTGTGGCGCAGTAGTTCATCGTTATTAATTTCCGTAAGTAAGCGCGGCATCAGTGCATTAATTAACACTGAACCTACCGGAAAATCATAAATTGGATAGGGTCGTTTAAGTTCGTCCTGGCTAAACATAATATAGTCAGTGCGTTCTTTCTCATGCCATATACGAAATTCGGCACGCATACGGTAATGTTTTTCCAGCGATGGAAAAACTTGAATATCAGGAAGAGAAAAAACAGAGAAATCTGCTTGGATGCGATGAATTTTTTCATCTAGTTGATGCTGATAACTGGCATGGGAAAAATTGGTAGGATTCATAAATAGCTCATTATAAAAGGCTCAAGCTCCGGCTTGCCGGAGCCTGTTTTTGGCTATTATAACTTTTTTGTCTCACATTTGCCCCAGTCGCATAGCAGGACTTGCATGGCTTCACTGCCACAAAAATTAGCATAAGCTTCTTTTGGCCAATCATTGGCTATGACCAGAGTAGAGGCATCTGGGCAGTTATTTTGGTGGGCTTTATGAATGCTGAAATAGCTTTTTCCGGCAGGAATTTTTTTTATATTGCCGGCCAAGCGAGGTGCATTAAGTGCATTAAAATCTAAAAGTTGTTCGGTCATCAGACCTGCCTGTGCGTTGGCAACCTGGGGGTCTGAGGTCAATGACAGGCCGGCATCTGACATTTTGGCAAGCATAAATGAGCAGGTTTTTTGTTGGTTTGCGATGCTGCGCTTGTTGAGTGACAGTTCAGCTTGGGCTTCTTGGCTTGCCTGTAGTGCCATACGAATAGCGGCGGGAGCAAGTGTTAGCCCTGCATACTCGAAGCTATTGCCTGCTTGTTGTTGACTGTAAAAATTATCAGCAGCGACAACGAGCTTGGCATTGGCGTTTAGCCAATTCTGCTGAACATTTATTGCATCAATTTCTACCTCTCCACCTAATGCTGCACACTTGGCAAAAATTTCATTGTAATAAACATTTTTGTATAGAATTTTTTCTGCTGCAACTGCGAGGGTATTGTTGTCGCTCGTTGGTGGAGTCGCTGCACAGCCACTCAACAATAATGTGATTAGGCTCAAACGGGTGATTTGGCGGAGGTTGATCATTTTTATTAATTTCCTAAGGGTAATTTAATAATAAAACAGCTGCCTTTACCAGGAGATGTTTTTACGTCAATAGAACCTTGATGGCGTTCAGTGATAATAAAATAGGAAATCGATAGCCCAAGGCCTGTGCCAGAACCAACTTCTTTAGTGGTAAAGAATGGTTCAAAAATGTGTTCGCGTACAGTATCTGTCATACCTGGGCCATTGTCCTGAACCTCTATCACAAGATGATTGGCTTCTGTAAATACTTTTATCCCAATGCAAGGGGCATCTGGTTTTTGTTGATCAAATGCCTGGGTTGCATTGCGTAATAAGTTTAAAAGTACTTGCTGTAATTCAGGTGCAGACGCTTTTACAGGTGGCAGTGGTTCACAATACTCAGTAGTGATTTTTATCGGGATATTATCGTTTATTGTGTTTGCGTGCTGGCTGCTGCGATTGAGTACGATGGTTTGATCGATAACATGTTTTATATCGATAAAATCGATAACACGTTTGGAGTTATGCGAAAACTCAAGCATATTGCGCACAATGCTGGCAGAACGCTCTCCGGCCTCACGCATTGCATCCAGCATCTGTGGAATATCGCTAGCTTTTAAATAGGCCTCCAATGCTTGTAAATCTACCGATAACTGTTGTGCGCGCGCTTGGTTCATTGCAAGGTTTGGGTCAGTGCGGCGTGCTATGTTTTGGGCGTTTTGCAAAATAACACTGAGCGGATTGTTAATCTCATGAGCGATTCCGGCGGCAACTTCCCCCAAAGAAAACATTTTTTCATTTTGGATCATCAAGTTTTCTATGGTGACTTTAAAGGTTACATCGTCCATTCGAATGACTGCGCCTTGTTGGCTGCTCGAGATTAATGGGTAAATAGTAATTTCAAAGTAACGATTTTTTTGTTCAGGTTTTTGTTCGGCATGTTGTGTAGAGACTTGCTCTCCCTCGCGAATAGTGGTTTGAATCAGCTGCAGATTGATAGGGAAATGCGGCAGTAGTGAGGTTATTTTTTGGCCTAGCGCGTCCTGTGAAAAAATTTCAAAAGTATTTTCAGCAGCTGCATTCCAGTGGGTTATCTCGCCATCGGCAGTGACACCGATGATAATTGAAGGCATAGAGTTAATCATGCTCTGTAAATAGAGCTTGGTTTCACGCAGTTGGCGCCCGGTATTTTCGTGGCGGGCCACTTCGTCAATAAGTAAATTATTGGTCAGGTAGAGGCTATCGGTACGCTCGCGAATACGCTGCTCAAGTGCTTTTTGTGATTCCTTGAGTGCGTTGCGGGCGCGCTTGTTACTCATCCTGCTACGTTGCAACCCAATGATGAGCAAGGTTTGTAAAATTAGCAAAAAAATCACTATCAATCCTAAGCCGGTAATTGAGTCGTTGGGCGATAGGTTGGCAAATGGGTCCGGTATCTTCATTAGTTGCTACTATTTGCGCTGCTAAAAGGATAATTTACTCGTTAGGCTTAAATATATCGAGTTCAACTGGTTGCCAGGTAATTGCAGTTCAGCTTTTCGTCGCTTTGTTGCTGTTTTGTACGCTGCTGGCTTTTATTTGTCCTGATAAAAACTTTTTTTGTTGTTTTGCTGAAAAAAGTTTGACACGAGTTCCAGATTCGATAGAATGCGCACCTCTCAACGAGGGGCGGTTAGCTCAGTTGGTAGAGCAATGCCCTTACAAGGCATGGGTCACAAGTTCGAGTCTTGTACCGCCCACCAAATTTTGCGCTCTCATGAACAAGAGCTGTTTAAAAAGTGAGTAACGCTTTTATAAACAACGCAAAAACACGGTTGAGAAGCATGCGGACCGGTAGTTCAGTCGGTTAGAATGCCGGCCTGTCACGCCGGAGGTCGCGGGTTCGAGCCCCGTCCGGTCCGCCAATATCATAAAAGCCCGCACTAGTTGCGGGCTTTTTGTTTTTCTGATGACATTAAAATGTCATATCTTCTTGTTAGGTTCTTTGTGTGCGCTCCGGTGTGGGAACAAGATGCTGATCTGTTTGTCCACCCCTTGGCGTATCAAACACAAACCAAGGAGATTAAACTATGCAAGACTACATTGAAGACCTGTTAGACAGTCAGTATGACGATAGTGATGATGATTTGTACGAGGACTATTCAGATATTTGAGTTTGGGCGTTTGGCTGAAGACACCGTTTTTATTCCTCGCAATTTCCTGTTTTTATAACCATCTTTTTCTCATCCTTTCGGATCTAATAACCTTAGGGTTGTCTCGCCCTTTCTTTTTAGCTTCTTTCCGTCGAACTTGTTGCAAATTCTCTTTAAAGTCATTTTGACGGGCGATTGTTCACGGTTTTTTGGCGTCTCATTTCCTATACTCAAGCTGTCCCTAATTCAGGCTTGAGATTTTTGTCTATGCCACACCCCAATTCCCCTCGTGCGCACCTGAATGCCCCAAGCTTTGAGGCTGTTTTCCTATTTGATCAGGGGCAATTGGCGCGCGAGCTTTTGTATGCCGAATTTGAGGCCATTCTCGATGGTTTTATTCCTGTGCCTGATTTTGCAGGTGCCTCTGCCAAGGCAACTTATTTGCAATTGGATGCCGAGCTCAGGGTTGTTGGCATAGTATTTTTCCTGATCAGTTTTGATGCAAAAGGTATGGTGGATAAGCGCTGGAATGTGCCTCTGCAGCAGCTGCTGGAGTCTGCAGGTACCGGTCCGGATATGGGGGGTGGCCCTGTTAGGTTAGCTTGTTATAGTCAATGTCCGGTGGCTTGGCACCAAAAAAATCTTTGGGATCCATCGATGCAGGCGGGTAGCAATACTTTTATTGTGATTCGCGATGCAGTCAGAGCCAATCGCCTTGGGTTGATAGCAAAGGCGGAAAAGCCTACGTTTGCTGTGTCAAGTGGCGCTGTTGCGCCGCACGCGACACTTGATCAGGAAGCCTTTGCGCGCGAGCAGGCTGCCTTGGAGCAACGTCTCCATGAGTACTACAACGCTGAGTTGGTGAAGCAAGTAGAGCAGTTAACAAAAGAGCAAAGTTTACATATAGCCACCTTGATGAATCAGAAGCAAGCAAAGCTGCACAGCCTGCAGCAAGAGCATCAAGAGCGAGTGTTGACTTATCAGCAAAAGTTGCAGCAATTGTCCCAAGAGAACAAAGACCTGCAAGAGCGCAATCAAACATTGAAGGAAACCTTGGACATACAGGCCACCAAAGTTGAGGGGATGCGCGAATACTTTGCCCATAAACTCAAGGCTGCCCAGCAAGGTGAATCCAGCCAAATTCAATTGCTGCAGGAAAATTTTGCCTTGGAGTTGGATGCAAAGATCCGAGCGGCTACAGCTGAACTGCGTGAAATGCTGGATATGCGCGAGGTTGAGTTGTTTTATCGGCATCAAAATGAAAATACGCTCAAGGAAGAGATAGCGCAGTTGAAACAGGAAACCCAGCAGCTGCTAAAAAATAGCGGTGATCAATTGCTTGCCCGCTTGGTCAAGGCAGGCGTAAATCTGGTGGCCTTTCTACCCGGCTTGGGTGAGGCAGCTATTCCTTTGGATGATATCGGTGTTTATCTGGAAAATCCCAATGCTTATGCTGCAGCCAAGGTGGGAGTCAATGAACCGGTATACCTTGCCTGGTTGGCTCACCATCAGATGCCATGTTGTAATGCTACTGACGCTCGGGGTAAGGCTTGCGGGCGGAGCATTAGCGCGATTGAAACTCCGCTAGAATTTCACCCGGGTGAGAGCGATCGTTGTGCACAGCATCAAACGGTTGCTTTGGGAATGGTAGCTGATAGTCGCGGTTAGCAGTCTTGGTACTGGCTGCGAGCGGTGACTTCATGCGTGCAGCGAGTGTGGTGCCAGTGTGGTCATAGATACAGCTCAAGAATTGTTTAAGACGGCGATAGCCGTGCCTTTGCAGGAGGTAAAAACCAGAGAGCTTTCCCGACAGGGGATTGAGCTCTGGGTGCGCCGAGATGATTTGTTGGATGCAGAGTTATCAGGCAACAAATTCTATAAATTGTTCTTTAATTTGCAGTCTGCCCGAACTAAAGGTTACGCCCAGCTGATCAGCTTTGGTGGCGCTTATTCCAATCACTTACATGCTTTGGCTGCGGCAGCAAATCGCTACGGTTTAAGAGCGCTTGGTGTAATTCGTGGCGAACGACCGGTGAAGTTGAGTCCAACATTGATCGATGCTGAGGCTTGGGGGATGAAATTGATATTCATCAGTCGTGCTGAATACGATCGCAAAACCCAGGCGGATTGGTTGGCCGAGCTGCAGGCTTGTTATGGCGTGTCATATCTTATTCCTGAGGGGGGCGCTAATCTTGAAGGCGCTCGTGGTATGCAGCTGTTGGGGCAGGCGCTTGAGCTGCAAATGCAGGGCGACTATACCGCGGCTTGTATGGCGGTAGGTACCGGCACCAGTTTGGCTGGATTAGCCGCCGGTATCGATCCGCAAAAGGCTGCCATTGGCTTTTCGGTATTAAAAGGTGAGGGTAGTTTGGGATTGGAGATTGCCAGTACCTATCGCCAATTGAGAGTTACCAGCTCCATCGCTCCAGATAACTGGCGATTAATTTCCGGTTTTCATGCGGGAGGCTACGCTAAAAAGCCCAATGACGAATTGTTTGAATTTTGGCGTGGGTTTGAGCGTGAGACAGCGATACGCCTGGATCCGGTTTATACAATAAAAATGTTTTGGGGAATTCATTCTCTGGCGCAACAAGGCTATTGGCCGCGCGGTTCGCGTCTGGTTGCGATTCACTCGGGTGGTTTGCAGGGGCGGCGCGGGTTTATCTGCCCTTGAAAATCGGCTTTCACCTTGAAGGATGTTGTTATGCACGCACAAAAATCCCTACCTCTGCCGGAAGTTGAGTTCGATCTGAATTTAACGCATACCTTGGTGCCACTAAAGGATATGAGTGAAAGCCATTTGCTTGCGCTACTTGAGCATGCTGTATCTGAAACCCTTTGTGCCGGGCAGTTGTTATTCAGCGCAGGGAATTATGACGGGCAGCATCTCTACTTGTTACATGGTGATGTGAGCCTGGTAGCTGAGGATGGCTCGCGCAGTCTGATCAAAGGACGTTCCTCCTTATTTCCTATTGCTCATCAACAGCCGCGACAGGTGACGGCGATTGCTGAAACAGATTGCAGTTTGTTGCGGATCAACAGCGAGCAATTGGATAAATTGCTGACTTGGAGCCAAGTGGCGGATTATCTGCAACTGAACATTTCTCGTGAGCGCGATTTGGATGAAGATGTGGACTGGATGATGACGGTGTTGCGCTCTAACCTGTTTTTTAAAGTCCCTCCGTTGAATGTAGAACAAATTTTTTCCCGCCTGCGCTCGCAAGTGGTCTATGCCGGCGATGTGATTATTCGTCAGGGTGAAATTGGCGACCAATGTTATTTCATTAAAGAGGGTGAGGCTGATGTGATGCGCCATGAGGCTAATACGCGCGAGCATCTGGCTACAATTGGCGTAGGGCGCTGCTTTGGGGAGGACGCCTTGGTCAATGATGCGCCGCGCAATGCAAGTGTAGTGATGCGCACCGATGGCGTTCTTATGTGTCTTGCCAAACAAGATTTCTATCGTTTGTTAAAAGAGCCGCTGGTCGCAACGCTGGCCTTCAACGAATTAGAGGACGCGCTTGCCAAGGGCGCAGTGATGGTTGATGTTCGCAGTGAGGATGAATACAGCGAGGGGCATCTGCAGCAGGCGGTGAATATTCCGCTTCACATCCTCGCTATAAAAGGCAGGTTGCTGAACAGGGAGAATATTTACGTATTTTATTGCGACACCGGGCGCCGCAGCCGCGCAGCAGCACACTTGTTAGCGCAACAGGGTTACAAAACCCTGGCGCTTGATGCCTGTGAACAACTATTTACCCCCAATTCCCGCCTGCACTATTTGGCGGATACGCAAAACTATTTGCTGCGCGATGGCTTGGCGGTTGCCGGTACACAGGCTTAAGGTTTTGTTTGCTGATGAGGCCATTCATTTGGCACGACAAAAGCGCGCAACTGTTCGCGCCAAACGATTTTTGTAGGTTTATCACCTGCATCATATTTTTTAACGGCCGCTAACATCAGCGGCCGTTGCGTTTGTAGCAGATGTTGGCTGATACGCTCTGATAGTCGGAGTGGGCTTTGCAGGCTGGCTTCATCTCTCAATTCAATCGGTGAAAACCATTGATGATATTCCAGAATTACCCAGTGAATGTCAGCGTCTGTGTGTTGGTCGATTGCTGTGTGGCGATCGGATATTAGCGCTAAAAAATCCCGTAAATACCACCAAAAGCCACTGCCCTGACTAGGGTGACTGTGACTTGGCCTTAAAAAGTGCTCGCTGGGAATCGATTGAGCCAAGTCACTGCTGGAAAGTTTTGGTGGTGCCGGGGAAAAGAGATAGCCCTGTAAGCAGAGGCCCGTGTGCCAATGCTTGGCCTGTGGAAAAGTTTTTGCCAGTAATGCTAGCCCTTCTGCCGATTGATGCAGCGGTAACTGGTGCTCAGTCAAACGTGCCAATTTGAGATCCAGGCGGTCGTTGCTATTAGGGCCGAGCCAATGGTGCCAATCGCTGGCCTGCTGCGGATCATCCGTATCGCATAAATAAAATTTCACTGCAGTTTCTATATGCCAATATTCATCGCCGCATCGACACAAAAAATCGAATGCCCCGAGTGTGAGCTTGTCCTTATAAACCGGCATATTTTGAGCAAGCAATTGCCATTGGGGATGATGGGAAAAATAAAAGCGCCACAAGTGTTCGTAATAAATGCCCAGCCGTGTGCTTTTGGCTTGTGCGAGACTCTGGAGTAGTGGCTCGGGATATTGATCCAGCTGTGTCAGCCACTGGTTTATCTCATGGTTCCCATGCGGGAGCGGTAAAATCCTTGCATCGCTTTTGGGGAGCGCTGCAAGTAACGGTGAACTAAAGCAGCACCAGGCGAGGTCGCGCACTGCCTGATGACGCAACGAAGCCAATAGATCCGGGTCGATAAGAGTGTGGGGTTGCATAAAGTGAAGTCTTGGTGCTGATGAGGGCTATAATAGCCCACAGACATTCCGGCTTAGGCCCACTTCTTGGCGCTCCCAGTGAATTTTATGACACATTTTTCTACTATTGGCCTAATCGGCCACCTCAACAATGAGCGCGCAGTTTATTCCATCAAGCGGCTTATCCGGTTTTTACAGCTGCGCAATAAAGCATTTGTACTCGAGGCGGAAACCGCCGGTTTGATCACTGACGCTAGTTTGGTTGCGGCAGCGCAGCAGGTGATCGATATGGAAACCCTGGGCCAGGTATGCGATTTGGTGATTGTGGTGGGGGGCGACGGTAGCTTGTTACGCGGTGCTCGTGCACTGGCCAAATACCATGTGCCTTTATTGGGAGTAAATCGTGGTCGTTTGGGTTTTTTAACCGACATCACCCCTGACGATATTGAAAACAAGGTGGATGAAGTATTGGCCGGTAAATTTACGGCCGAAAGGCGTTTTCTGTTGGATATGGAGGTTAAGCGCGAGGGTCAGGTTATAGACACTGCCGATGCGCTCAACGACGTGGTGCTGCACCCGGGCAAATTTATCCATATGTTACAGTTTGAAATTTATGTGGATGGCGTGTTTGTCACCAGCCAGCGCTCTGATGGCTTGATTGTTTCTACTCCTACTGGTTCTACCGCTTATTCGCTTAGTGGTGGCGGGCCGATTTTACATCCCACGTTGGACGCCATAGTGGTAGTGCCGATGAATCCTCACACGCTCAGTAGTCGCCCGATTGTGGTGGCCGGTAATAGTGAAATCAGCATTCGTGTCGGCGAACACAATCGCGCTGAGCCAATGGTGACCTGTGATGGCAGCTCCCACGTAGAAGTACAAACGGGTGATGAAATCTGCATCCGCAAAAAGGAGCAATTGCTGGAGTTACTGCATCCGCTCGATTACAACTTTTACCAGCGCTGTCGCTCCAAGTTGGGTTGGGGTGGGCACTTGTTGCGAGAGTAAAAATTGTTATGGTCGTGAGTGAGTTGCCGGTATCAGTAGCTGCAAGCCTTGGTGAAGCCGAGGGCTACGATTTGATCGGTGATATTCACGGCTGCGCACAAACGCTGGTGCGCCTGCTGGAGTTAATGGGCTACAAAAAGATTCGCGGTGTCTATCGCCACAGTTCGCGCCAGGCGATTTTCCTTGGCGATATAGTTGACCGCGGCCCTCGGGTGCGCGAAGCCCTTCATCTGGTACGCAACATGGTGGAGCAGGGCAGCGCGTTGATCGTGCTTGGCAATCATGAATTTAATGCCATGACCTATTGCACGCCGGTAGCCCCCGGCAGCAATGAATACCTGCGTAAACACACGCCCTCGGCAGCCCGCCAGATTGCTGAAACCCTGCAACAATTTTCTGCTTATCCCCATGAATGGCGCGGCTTTCTGGATTGGTTTGCAAGTTTGCCGCTGTTTTTGGAAATCGAGCACCCCCTGACCCATCAAGTATTTCGCGCCGTACATGCCTGTTGGGACACGCCGCTGATTCATAGGCACAGAGCGCGTTATGGCGATGGGCGTATCGATTGGGAGTTTGTGCGGCGCTCCTGCGATAAGGGCAGTGTGGAATATCGCACACGTGCACGCTTGACCGGCGGTATCGACCTGCCTTTGCCTGAGGGGGTTGAAATAGTCTCGTCCGATGGGTATGTGCGCCATGCGTTTCGCACCAAGTTCTGGGTGCCGGATGCCAAAACCTATGGGCAATTGTTGTTTCAGCCAGATCCACTGCCGGAGCACATAGCCACCATGGATATAGCGCCCGAGCATCGCTCGCAAATGGTCTACTACGACGCGCAGCAGCCCCCTTTGTTTGTGGGGCATTACTGGCTCACTGGCAGCCCCAAACCCATCGCCAATAATTTGGCCTGCCTGGATTACAGCGCAGTTAAATACGGCCGTTTGGTGGCATACCGTATGGACGGTGAGGCACAATTGCAGCGCGATAAATTTGTCTGGGTCTATGTTGATCCTTAATTATTTTGTGTCCTTACACTGAGTGGAAACTGCTTTTGAACTGGATCGCCGTAAAATATTTCCCCCTGGATCAGGATTTAACCGCTCTTAGCCAATACCTGCATGCTCGCGGTTTGGTGCATCGCATTACGGAAGAAAATGCCAGCCAATGTTTAGCGGTGGTGGATGCGGATGTGATTCCCGCACTGCAAGATTTTTTGCAGCAATTGGACGATGGTCGTGCGCAATTATCCCCGGCGACCTACGCACAAACTGCGCCTAATGCTGCAGTCTATTCGGTGGATTCAGAAATGTCGTTGATGACACAAGCGCTTTACACACCCGTGGTACTTGTCCTGATTGCCTTGAGTGGACTGGGTGCTTTGGTGGTGGCTACGGAAACTGGCCGCGCCTTGTTGCACCTGTTCAGTTTTCAGGACTTTACCGATACCCAGTATGTGCCTTTGGCCGACTCCTATGCGCGTGGAGAGTTGTGGCGGTTATTGACCCCGATTTTTTTACATTTTGGTATTTTCCATTTTTTGTTTAATAGCCTGTGGATGTGGGATTTGGGGCGCCGCCTGGAAATGTTACAGGGGCGTTGGGGCTTTTTATTGTTTGTGGTGGTAACGGGTGTCGCATCCAACATCACCCAATATTGGTGGAGTAGTGCGTCCAATTTTGGCGGTATGTCTGGTGTGGTTTATGCCTTGGTGGGTTTTATTGCAGTGCGCCAGCGCTTAAACCCCCATCCTCTGGTAGCGGTATCGCCTGCACTTATTGGTTTTATGTTGTTTTGGTTGGTGTTATGTATGACCGGAATTGTGGATTATTTTATTGCCGGTTCAGTGGCCAATGCAGCGCATCTTGGTGGTTTGGTGGCCGGAGCTTGCTATGCTCTGGTGACTAGTCGCAGCAACACAGCGTGAATCATTTTTGTTTTTATTTTTTTGTCAGAGCTGACTTATGAATTTACAACAATTACTTTCCAGTCTTACGCCGGAAATTTATCAAAACCTGAAGCGTGCTGTGGAGTTGGGCAAGTGGCCCGACGGCAATCGCCTTTCCAGTGAACAGCGCCAATTGTGTATGCAGGCGGTTATCGCGTATGAACACAAAAACCTGCCGCCAGATCAGCACACAGGTTATATTCCGCCAGAGCCGCACACCTTTTGTGGCGATGAGGATCACGACCATGCCCAGAGTGATAAACCCATTAAATGGGTTGAATAATCATTTTATTTTTTAGCGACCCAGGAATTTAATATGACTGCAGTTGAACAATCGCTTCCCGCCCACAACCAACCACCCAAAACGATTTACCTAAAGGATTATCAAGTGCCTGATTATTTAATCAGGACAACCGATTTGCGTGTGGAAATCTATGAGGGCGAGACGATTGTCAGTGCCATGCTGGATTTGTATCGCAACCCGGCGGCAACGACTGCGGCGCACCAACTCACGTTGCATGGGGCAGATCTGGAGCTGGTATCCATCGCGCTGGATGGAAAAATACTCACCGAGGGTGATTATCAATTCGGCGAGGAAAGTCTCACTATTTTAAATACCCCGGCAGAATTCAAGCTGCTGACCATTACTAAAATCAAACCGGAAACCAATACTTCGCTGGAGGGGCTTTACCGCTCGCGCACCATGTATTGCACCCAGTGCGAAGCAGAAGGTTTTCGTAAAATTACCTACTACTTGGATCGCCCGGATGTGATGAGTGAATTCACCACTACTGTAGTGGCGGATAAAAAATTTCCGGTGTTGTTGTCTAACGGCAATCTGATCGATCAGGGCGAGTTGGAAAATAATCGCCACTATGCAACATGGCACGATCCCTTTAAAAAGCCAGCTTATTTATTTGCACTGGTAGCCGGTGATTTGGCACACATTGAGGACAGTTTTACTACCTGTTCAGGGCGTGACGTCAGCTTGAAAATTTTTGTAGAACCAAAGGATCTGGATAAATGCGAACACGCCATGACCTCGCTAAAAAATTCCATGCGCTGGGATGAGGAAGTCTACGGTCGCGAATATGACCTGAATATTTTTATGATAGTCGCGGTAGATGATTTCAATATGGGCGCCATGGAAAACAAGGGCCTGAATATTTTTAATACATCTTGCGTTCTTGCCAAACCCGAAACCACTACCGATACAGGTTTTCAGCGCGTAGAAGGCGTAGTTGCGCACGAATACTTCCATAACTGGAGTGGCAATCGTGTGACCTGTCGCGATTGGTTCCAATTGAGTTTAAAAGAAGGTTTTACTGTTTATCGCGATTCAGAGTTTTCGGCAGATATGGGCTCGCCCACGGTAAAGCGCGTGGAGGATGTCACGCTGCTCCGCACCCTGCAATTTGCGGAAGATGCTGGCCCTATGGCACACCCGATTCGCCCTGAGTCCTATATCGAAATCTCCAACTTCTACACTATGACAGTGTATGAAAAAGGCGCTGAGATTATTCGTATGCTGGCGACATTACTCGGCAAAGAAAATTTCCGCAAAGGCACGGATTTATATTTTGCTCGCCACGATGGTCAAGCGGTTACCACGGAAGATTTTGTTGCTGCGTTGGCAGATGCTTCAGGCCGCGATTTAACCCAATTTAAACGCTGGTATTCACAAGCGGGAACACCGCGGTTGGATATCACAGGGCATTACGATGAAGCAGCGCAAGAATATTCACTAACCATCAAACAATCCTGCCCGCCCACACCGGAATGCCAGCAGAAATTACCTTTCCATATTCCTATCGCTATGGGGCTTTTGGGCAGTGCAGGCGATTTACCTTTGTACCTAAAAGGTGCCGAACCGGATTTTGAAACTGGTGATAACACCCATAAAGTGATTGAGCTTACCCAAGCGGAACAAACTTTTGTATTTGAACGCGTTCAGGAAAAACCGGTGCCCAGTCTGCTGCGCGGTTTTTCAGCACCGGTAAAAATGCATTTTGATTACAGTCGTGCCGACCTGGTGTTGTTGATGAGCCGCGATAGCGACGGCTTTAATCGCTGGGAAGCAAGCCAACAATTGGGATTGCAAGCAATTGCAGCGGCGATGAAACAATTCCAGCAGGGCGGTGACTTGTCCACGTGGGTTTTGGATGCAGATTTAATCGCTGCCTATCGCAGTGTATTGCAAGACCAAAGTCTGGATCAGGCAATGGTGGCCTATATGCTCAGCTTGCCATCCGAGGCCTATTTGAGTGAGCTGGCCGATGAAGTGGATGTGGAAGCGATTCACTACAGCCGTTTGGCTGTACGTAAAGCCCTGGCGCGTGAGCTGCGTGATGAGTTTGCGCGCATTTACACCGCGTATGATCATCAGCAAACTTACGCAGCAACCGCTGACGCTATAGCGGCGCGCAGCCTGAAAAATGTCGCTCTCGCCTATTTAATGTTGCTGAATGATGAGCAAATTATTCACGCCTGTGAAAACCAATATCGCACCAGCAATAATATGACTGATGTCATGGCGGCCTTGACCCAGCTGGTTAATAGTGAGGCCCACTCAGGGCAGACAATTGCACAGCAGGCCTTGGCCGATTTTTATGCGCGTTGGCAGCATGAGTCGCTGGTAGTCAACCAGTGGCTCACGGTGCAAGCCAGCTGTGTACTGCCCAACACGCTGGATAAAGTCAAAGCACTGCAAAACCACGCAGGTTATGACGGGAAAAACCCCAACAAAATTCGCGCCCTGATTGCGAGCTTCTGTAACGGTAACGCCATCAACTTTCACGCCAATAAGGGGGCGGGTTATGTGTTTCTGGCAGATCAAATAATCCTACTCAATAAACAAAATCCGCAAATTGCTTCGCGTTTATTAACGCCGCTTACCAAATGGAAAAAATACAATCCCGCTCGCCAGCAGCTGATGAAAGCCCAATTGGAGCGAATTATGGCCGAGCCTGAACTGTCCAAAGATGTATTTGAAGTGGTGAGCAAAAGCCTGCGCTAGGGAGATTTACAAGCAAAGCGCAGCAGCTTTTTTATAAAAAATGGCCGCCACACGAGCGGCCATTTTTATTTTGAACGAGAAGACACGATGCACTAACCGGTTGCTTGAACAGAACGTGGCTGCGCGATGTGTTAACCAGGGTGATTGATTTTATATCCGTAAAAATAATATTTCTTCACTTGTATTGTGCTGGCAAATGAGTCGCACCTCTCCCATAACATTCCGCATTAAGAGCAGCAGGCGCTGCCAATTCTTCCCTCCGCAATAAATGGCACGAATGTTGAAACACACCTGTTGCAATGCTGGGTTTTTGTCCGTAATGCTTTAGAACTAACGGCTGAAAGCTCAAAAATGCAGTGCTTTTTTATTTTATGAAACTTATCGCTATTAACTGTTATCACTCATGGTGCACTGATATAAAAACTGCGCTCTCACAGGGCAAAAAAAACAGTGAAGCAATAATGCGTTCCGGTTTTTGATGCAGCTTAAATGAACAAATATTAAAGCGATAAGGTTTACCGGGTGAAAGGTGTGTGTGGAGGCGGTAATGGTGCGTTTTTTGGGGCAGGCAGTTGCTTCTGTTAAATCCTGGGTATTATTGGCGGCCATTTTTGGCAACCTGTTGTTAGTGGCAAGTGCCATCGCACTGGAAACCGTGAATATCTGGATGATTGTGCCGCTGTTGTTTATTGTGGTTTTGATATTGGGTGTTATTGGTGGTTTAAATAAAGATATTGCCGGGATAAAACACTATTTACTGGCAGTGGATCGCGAACAGGCGGCGGATTGGAACCAACTGGTTGTTGGTCCTTTGCAAGGTTTGCACGACACCTTTATCGATGTATTTAAAAATCGCCAACGGCGCAATGCCGAGTATCGTGATGCGGTAAAAGAAATGGGGCATTCATCCCTGGAATTGGCCACCAACGCCAAAGAAGTTTCAAAAAGTGCGGCTTATCAGTCCAACGCAACAACATCCAGCGCGGCAGCTATTACCGAGATTAGTCACAGTATTGACGATATCAGCAGCCGTATTTCATCGGCACGCGATGCTGCAACCAATGCGTGTGAACTTAGCAAGCAGGGCGGTCAGTCCCTCGCGGGTGCGAGCCGAGAAGTGAATGACGTGGCTAGCCTTGCGCGCGAGACTGAAGTGCGGGTAAGCCAGTTGGACGCACTCATGCTCAACGTAACCTCCATGTCCAAAATTATTGGTGATATTGCTGGCCAAACCAATTTGTTGGCGTTGAATGCGGCTATAGAAGCGGCACGCGCCGGTGAGCATGGACGCGGTTTCGCAGTGGTTGCAGATGAAGTGCGTGCACTTGCAGTTCGCAGTCACGGTTCTGCCACGGAGATAGCAGCCAATATTGCGCGTGTACAAGAGAGCATGCAGCAGGTATCCGGCAGTATGAGGAGCGTAGTGGAAAAAACGGATAATTCTTTGAGAGAAGTTGCCAATGCCGATGCCTCTTTAAACGCTATTTTAACAACCACTACCACAGTGTTTGGTTTGATCGATGAAATTGCTGTGGCTGCTGGCCAGCAAAGCATTGCGGCGCGCGAAATTTCAAAACACATAGAAACTGTTGCCGATCTGGCTAATCAGAATAGTTTTCGGGCCGGACAAGCGGCAGAAATTGCAGATCACCTTCATAAACTGACTTATCAAGCGGAGTAAAAATAATGGAAACTCCCCTGTTATTCACACTGGCGCTGCTGGCCGTTCCTGTAGGCTTTATTGTTTTTTTGTTGGCCTCTTTACAAATGCGGCGGCAGGCTGCATCAAAACTTTTTATGCAGGGCATTACCTATATAAAAATATTGCGCAGTTTATTAACTTACGTGCAACAGCACCGTGGTTTAACCACTGGTTTTATTAATGGTAATGAGGCCGCCAAACTGGATATCCAACTTCTGGAACAACATATTAAGCGAAGTATGGCAGAGGTTGATGCAGCAGGTGAATGGATGCACAACAATGTTAAGTGGAGTAGTTTGCTGGATCACTGGTCGCGCTTAGGTGTGTTATACGAGCAAGGTGACGCCGATAAAAATTTCAAACAACACAATATTTTTATCGCGAATTTACTTTATTTAATTGACGATGTGGCTGATGTGCATCACCTGACTAAAATCACGGGCGATGCTATGGATACTGACTGGCGCTACCTGTTATCGATTGCTGAATATATAGGTCAGGCGCGGGCGTTGGGCACTGGCGTTGCAGCAAAAGGGCAGTGCTCCAGTGTGTTGCGCATTCAGTTAAATCATTTGCGCAATAAAATTGCATCCAGTGTAGATGCAAGTTGGCCGGAACAGTCACGCAGTGAAATTCAACACTTGTTGCATTGCATTGAAACCCAACTGGTGGTGGATCGCCCGAGTATTCAAGCGCAGGATTATTTCCGGTTGGCAACCAAATGTATTGAGCATGTGCTAAATCAGTTTGATCGCCAGATTGAACAGTTGGAATATCATTCCGCGTAATTGCCAGCGCATCCGCGGTGTGGGTGCGCTGGGCAGTGTGAAAGATTATGCTTTGTACAGCGGTTGCAACTGCTCACCTGCCGCCGTTTTCTTGTATTTGCGACGGCGAATATTTACCAGTAATTGCAACAAGGGGTCAGTATCCAACCCAGTGTTTTGGCTACTGAAAATTGCGCTATCCAAATGTTGTAAGTGAATATCCAACTCAGGGTTTTGCGCGCGTGCTGCCACACCTTGCAGGCTGCTGAGGGTTTTGTCCTGCCAATAGATGCGGCTCCACTCAATAATACTTTTGCGCAATTGCGGCAAATTGTTGTCGCCCAGTGCACGTTTTAAATTACCCCAAGCTGCAGCTTCAGATTCAATCGATAATTTTTCGTGTTGATGGGTATCTTGCACTGCGTGCCCCATTTTTTTTGCTCGCAACCACTGCCAGCCAAAAAACAAGCTGGCCAGTAAAGTCAGCAGATTGGTCAGGTAAAGCCAAGTCGGGGCGCTCTCCGTTTTGGCCCCGGCATTGGTGCTTAAGGTGCTGAGGTCGGTATTCACTGGCACCGCAGCAGGCTCAGTGGTGTCATCCACCTGGGCATCGGCAGCGTCATCCATAGTGGATGACATGGCTCCACTGCTTACATTCAAAGTGACTGCAGGTAGTGTTGCTTCCTGAAAGCGTTGGTTGTTGGTGTCCCACCAATTGACCTTGGTTTCCGGCAGAGTGAAGCGGCCAGTTTTGGTAGGAACTATTGCGATGGTTTCTATGCGCGAACCCAGAATTCCCGCCGTAGTTTTTTGATCGTCGGTTTGTGCCTGATCGTTATAAAAGGTGAGGCCTTCAGGATTGCTCAACTGCAGTGGTGCGATTTGCCCCGCTGTTAAACCATCTGCTTTGATAGTGATAGTGCGGGTGATAGGTTCGCCCACCTTGAGTGAATCCACACTTGCACTCCAGTGTTCTACTAGCTCGACTTTGTTTGCCGGCAACCAGACTTGGTTATTATTGGCAGCCGGTGCCGATTTGATAGTTAAACGCTGCTCATCCGTGCGCAAACGGCGAATATTACTTTGGCTATTGCCATAAAATCTGTCCCACAAATCCTGTTGCCCGGCATCCAGCGACACCTGATAAAGCACGCTGGGAATTAATAACTCGCCGCTCTGTTGTGGGAATAAGGCATAACGGGTTTCTACCACAGCACCGGGGCGCCCATTAATTTTTGTTTGGTATTGTTTTTCATCCAACTGTACTACCAAGGCGTCTTTTACTTGCAGTGGTTGCAAATCAATTCCGCTTAAACCTACCGTGGTGTAAAGGCGCAGGGTGACAATAATTTGCTCCTGAACGTAAGCAGTATCTTTATTGGTTTCCAGTTCGACTGTGACCTGGCTGTCGCCGTTTTGTGGAGAGCGACTTTTACCTTCTACGGTAATCTCGATCGCGTCGCTGACTGCGCCGTCAATATTGAACGATGGAATTAACAGCTGGCCAATACGCTTGGGCGCCAGTGCAATTTTCCACTCGGTAGAGGCCTCCATGTTACCGTTGATAATACTCATCTGGGTGCCGCTTTGGGTATTGAGAATATCAAAATCCTTGCGCAGCAATTCATAGTCCGGAGTTGCATTAATCTGGCGGTCGTAGCGCAGTACCAAGGTAAAGGTTTCGTCCAAGCCCAGGGTGTCGCGGTCGACGCTAGCGGTCAGGTTGGCGGCATAGGTATTAACGGCTGCCAATAACAGGGTTAATAACAATGCCAAACCAAATAACCGACGCGCGTAAAATTGAAAACCAACAGCAAATTCTTTCATTGTTTTTTCCATTGCAATTGTGCGCCCTGGCGCTGTGTTACCTTGAGTTTTATCTGGCGATTTACCAGCGATTTTCAGCACCGTTTTCCGGTGGTGTCCAATCGCCATTCATAATCTCTTGATTGCGTTTGTAATATTCATACTGGAATTTGTTGCGTAACAAACCGCCTGGATCATCGGGTACTCGCCGTAGCCATTGCTCCATTGCCTGGCGCTCCTCGTCGGTCAGCTCGTCTTCTGCCTGTTCAAGCATTTGTTGTTCAGCTTGCGCAGTTTGTTCCTCTTGTTCGCGTCTTTCCGCTTCCGCCGCTTGTTCTTTCTCTGTCATTTGTTGGGCGTCATTTTTTTCCTGTTCTTGTTGCTCTTGATTCTGCTGTTCATCTTGTTGTTCGCGGTCAGATTGATTTTGTTGTTGATCGTTTTGTTGATCGTTTTGTTGATTGTCTTGTTGTTGCTGATCCTGATTATCTTGTTGGTTGTTTTGCTGGCTATTGTCCTGTTGATCTTGATTCTGTTGTTGATCTTGCTGATTCTGGTTTTGTTGATCCTTATTGCCTTGATCCTGCTTGTCTTGATCTTTATTTTCCTGCTGTTGATTTTGCTGGTTTTGTTGATCCTGGTTTTGTTGCTGTTTGATGGCTTCTTCTACCAACTGGCGATTCTTTTTTGCGTCAGCAAATTCAGGGTCGCGTTTTAATGCCTCATCGTAGGCTTTGATGGCTTCAGGTAGTTGATTGGCTTTTGCCAGGGCATTGCCGCGATTGTAATGGCCTACGGCGCTATCCTCTTGGGCAAAACCTTTGGCGGCTTCAGCATAATTGCCCGCTTTGAATTGGGCGCTGGCCCTCCACTGTGGGTCAGTAAAATATTGTGCGGCTTGTTCTGCGTTGCCTTCCTGTAATTCATCCATAGCTTGCTGGTTTTTATTTTTCCATAAATCGCTCCATTCCACGGCATAACTGGTGTTCGGTGTTAAACCTAGCAGTGGCACCAATAAAAAGCTCAGCAGCACACCACGACGGAAACTGTAAAGCACTATGGGTAACAGTAATAACACCAGCCAGTGGCCACGGTCATACCAACTGTCAAATTCACGTTCTACTTTTTGTGTTTCTGCTTGTACGGGCGCAGGAAAATTGAGCAGGTAATCTATATCTGCACTGGTGTTGCCCAGCGTTCGGTAACGCCCACGCGCATCGACAGCCAATTGTTGTAATTCACCGCTATTAAGTTTGGTGGTGACCAGGTTGCGGCTATTGTCGCGAACAAAACCACCTTTACTGCTGGGAATCGGTGTGGGGGTATCACCACCGACACCGAGGATGGATAAACGGTATTGTGGTTCACGCTGCATGATGTCGCGCACTGTGTACTGTGCGTCCTCATCGATACCATCGGTAATTAATAACAAATCGCCTTGGGTGATTGCGGCATCTTTTAAGAGTTGCAAAGCGCGGCTTACTGCGGCTTCGGTATTGCTACCACGCGCGGGCATGATGTTGGGGTGGAGTGCGGGAATAATATTATTGATGGTTTCGCCATCGTCAGTAAGTGGTGTCACTACATGCACATCACCGGCATAAACCAGCAGAGCCGTTTGGCCATCTTTACGTGTGCGCAGTATGTCGGCAATTTTTAACCGGGCGCGCACCAGACGCGAGGGTTTTATATCTTCACTCATCATAGATGGTGAGAGATCCAGCATGATTACCAGCGCTTGTAGATTTTGCTCCACGGCGACCGGGCGTTTTTCCCAGCTGGGGCCGGCCAGTGCAATACAGCTAATCACCCATGCCAATAAAAGGACAAAAAATTGCCAAGGGTTGATGCGCGTAGTTTGGCCATCCAATAAATATTTTAATAGTTCCGGTGCAACCATCTGCTGCCATTGTTTAGCTGTGTGTTTTTGATACCAAAGCAAAAGCGCAATTACAACGACAGGTGCCAGTGCAATTAACCACAGCGGGCGCAAAAAATGAAATTGGGAAATTAATGTGTCCAGCATTATGCCTGCTCCACACGGGTTGCGCGGCCCTGCCAGAGGTGTCCGCTGGCAAGCAGCAGGCTCAACAAAAAGGCAAGGGCGAGTGGCCAATAAAATAAGGTTTGAACCGGACGAAAGGTTTCTGCTTCCATTTCAATAGGTTCAAGGCGATCCAATTCGCGGTGAATATTTTCCAGCTCTTCCAAATTGCGCGCACGGAAATATTTACCGCCAGTTTTTTCGGCAATGTTGATCATGCCTGGTTCGTCCAAATCGCGTGAAGGATTGATAGTGCGCGAGCCAAAAAGCCCTTGCACTTCCATAGACTCAGCGCCAAAGGCGATGGTGTAAATTTTAATTTTGGCTTGCTGCGCCAATTCGGTGGCTTTCTCGGGCGAGAGCTGGCCGGAAGTGTTGGCGCCATCGGTTAATAACACTAACACCCGGCTGGCATTGGGGCGGTCGCGTAACCGTTTTACGGCAAGGCCAATCGCATCACCGATTGCCGTTTCGCGGCCGGCAAAACCGATTTGTGCCTCTTGTAATAATTGGTTAACCGTTTGGCGGTCGTAAGTGAGTGGCGCCTGCAAATAGGCTTGGGCACCAAATAAAATCAAACCCATGCGGTCGCTATTGCGGCGTACAACAAATTCGCCAATCACTTTTTTTACTGCCATTAATCGTGTGACGCGGCGATCGGCAATAGCCATATCGGTTTGTTCCATGCTGCCGGAGATATCCACGGCCATTAATAAATCCCGACCGCTGGATGGCATGCTGGTGGGTTCGCCTACCCATTGCGGATTGGTTGCCGCTAACAAACAGCAAGCCCACATAAGCCAGAGTGCCAATAATTTTGCCGGGCGTTTGTTCAGCCCCAGTTTGTGGTGTTGTTCCAATTGGCTTGCATGTTGATAAAAGGGAACACGCAACGCAGCTTCCACACGCTTTTTAGCTGGTAATAGCAGCATTGCGAGCGGTAAAGGTGCAAGCAGGAGAAGCCAGGGCCACTGCATTTCAAACATGAGTTGTCTCCACCCCGGTGGTTTTTTTCTTGGCGGATGTTTTTTTCCTGGCAGATATTGTGCGATGCAAGCTGATCCATTCCTTACTCAGCTGATAAAGCGCGTTTGCATCAACCTGAGGATTTTTTTGATAGGCATTCGCGACTAAACTTTGTCCTGACTCACTGGAAAATTTAGTGCTCAGGGCCGGGCAGTTGGCATCCAGCCAATTCAACCAGTCAGTGCCTTTTATGCTGGCGTTGAAACTCTGCGGATAGGCGGTAATAGCGGTGCGGCGCAACAACACACTGAGTTTGTGTAAATAGTCGGCAGCGTTTTGCTGTTGCTGGTATTGGTTAAAAATGGCATCGAGTTCCTGCAGTGCAATTTGCCGGTAATGGTTCTGTTGTTTGCGACGGCGCCACCACAACAATACCAGCAGGGCACCAATGGCCAGTGCCAGTAATATCCACCAACCGGGCGCTAGCGGCCACCAGCCGGGTTCAGCAGGTAAATGAATGTCGGCTAATTGATCCAATGGAGTTGGCGTTGGTTGCATAGCTATTGTTCACAGATTAATTATTTGTTGAAGCATTAAAGCCTTGGCGATAAAACCCTGAATTATTTTTTACGCCCGAAGGCTTTGCGCAGGCCCTCATGGATATCATCCTGAGTGGCGTAACTTAACAGGGGAATACGCAGTCGTTTACACAAACTGCTGAGCAGCTGTAATTGCTGATCAAACTGGTTTTTGTAAGCCTGTTGAAAAGCCTTTTCGTTAGCAGCAAGTTGCAAGCGCTCCCTGCCATTACTGATGGTGAGGGCTGCATTACTGATTAATTCGCGTTCCAGTTGGTCGTAAACATGAATCAGCGTGACATCCGTATGGCGAGCTAACTCAAATAATTGTTGCTCGGCATTGCCATCCAGATCGTGAAAATCGCTGATGATAAATAACGCGCAGCCGGGTTTGGCAATGCGCCGCGCATCGGCCAGCATGTCGCTGAGTTGACTGGCTTTGGGAATCTGCCCGGAGGCCGCCGCAACAGCATCAGGTGCTATAGGTGAGTTCAAACGATGGTTGTAATCCTGCAGTTGATGTAGCAATTCCAGCACCGCATGTTTGCTGCGGCGCGGGCGCACATCGCGCTGGCTGTAATCACCAAATACCAGCGCACCCAAGCGGTCGCCATTGGCTACTGCCGCCCAACCGAGCAGGGCGGCGATATGCGCGGCCATTACCGATTTAAAGCAGCGGGTACTGCCAAAAAAAAGTGATGAACGTTGGTCTACCAGCATAAATACAGGTCGCTCACGCTCTTCGCGGAAAATTTTGGTGTGTGGCACTTGGGTTCGCGCTGTGACCCGCCAGTCAATGGAGCGGATATCGTCGCCCGGCTGATAAAGGCGTACCTCCTCGAAATCCATGCCGCGGCCGCGAAAGCGGGTGCGCTCGCCGCCCGACAATAAACTGCGCGCGGGGCGATGGGCAAAAAGTTTTAGATCCTGCGCGGAAAAACGACAGCGCAGTAAACTGGCCAGCTCGGTGTAAGCACCGCGCGGGTTTAAATCCTGCTGGAGGTTTGCCATAACTGCCTGCCTAGCTCAGGGGAACGGCGGCGAGCAGTTGATCTATCGCCTGGTCGGCCGTAGTGCCAGTAGCTTCAGCTTCAAAACTTAAAATCAGGCGATGGCGCAACACATCATGGGCAACGGCTTGTACGTCATCGGGGCTGACAAAATCGCGACCCTCCAGCCATGCGTGAGCGCGGGCGCAGCGATCCAGCGCAATAGTGGCGCGCGGGCTGGCGCCGTATTCAATCAACTCGGCTAAATCCGCGGAATACTGTGCGGGGCGTCGGGTGGCGTTAATCAGGTGAACTATGTAGTCCTCCACGCTCTCCGCCATATGAATGTTCAGAATCTCTTTGCGTGCCGCTTCTATCCCGGCCTGCGAAATCACCGGTGGCTGCTCTGTTGCAACGGCAGCCGCTTCATTGCGCGCGAGCTGCAGAATACGGCGCTCGGCATCAATGCTGGGGTAATCCACCACCACATGTAACAGGAAGCGATCCAATTGCGCTTCCGGTAGCGGGTAGGTGCCTTCTTGTTCGATGGGGTTTTGGGTCGCCATCACCATAAACAAACCGGGCAGCGGGTAGGTTTTGCTGCCTACGCTCACTTGCCGCTCGGCCATTGCCTCCAGAAGTGCGGATTGCACTTTTGCTGGCGCACGGTTGATTTCATCGGCCAATACCAGATTGTGGAATATTGGGCCTGGCTGGAATTCAAAACGGTGTTGCTCGGGGCGATAAATATCCGTGCCGGTAACATCTGACGGCAACAAATCGGGAGTGAACTGGATGCGGTGGAAATTGCCCTCAATTGCCTGGGAGAGGGTTTTGATCGCCTTGGTTTTGGCAAGGCCGGGAGCGCCCTCCACCAGCAGATGACCATCGGCCAACAGGGCGATTAACAAACGTTGGATGAGGTGTTCCTGTCCGATAATTTGGTCGTTAAGCCAGGTGTTCAGCGACTGTAATTGTTCATGTGCCTGCATTGGGATTGAAGACCTTTGGTTGTTATTAAGAGAGCTGTCAGTCTCGGGTGTTAGTCGATAAGTAATGACTGACGGCGTTACCAGCCTGCGCTATGGCTTCACAAAGCGCTCAATAGACTGCACTTGTTGGTGTCAGTTCCTTGTAATTTCAAGTGTTTACAAGGATTTTTCGGCTAGGCTTAAAGGATTCTGCCGCGATGCAAACACGAGGGAGTTTCTATGAACAGCGCGTTGGTGAGCCAGTGTCATCCTGCCGGGTTTCTTGAGGAATTTAACCGTTATGCCAATGAGCAGCTGGGGCTTGCCGAACAGCAAGCGTTTATCCGGTTTGCCGGTTATTTTTTTAATCACTACCCGCTGGATGAACTGCAGGGCAAACGTCTGAGCGATGTTTTTGGCAGTGTCTACCAATGCTGGCAGTTTCTGGCGGTGTTTGATCGTCATCAACCCAAAATACGCCTGTTTAACCCCTCGCTCGCGGAAGACGGTTGGGTGAGTCCGCATACGGTATTGGCGGTGTTGCAGCGCGATATGCCTTTTCTGGTGGATTCGCTGCGCATTGAATTAAATCGCCGCAGCATTCCCATTTACACCATCAAAAGCACCGTATTAAAAGTGATGCGCGATGGGACGCAGTTAGTGAACCTGAGTGAGCGCAATGGCCCCGAGGCTGCAGACAATCACGAAGCGTTGATTGTGATGGAGATTAGCGCGCACAGCGATGCACAGGAAATGGCCGCCATAGTGGAGGGCCTGCACAGTGTATTGGCCGAGGTGGAAAAGGTAGTAGCAGATTACCAGCCGATGCGCGCCGCCGCACTTGCCGCCGAGCAAAACCTCAATCACATCCAGGATCCTGCCTGCGTAGCACGTGTGCAGGAAACCAAGGCGTTTCTGCGCTGGTTGACGGAAGACAGGTTTACTTTTCTGGGCTATTCGGAATATGAATTCTGCGAGCTGGAGGGAAAAAAGATACTGCGTGAAATTCCCGCGCAACGGTTAGGTATTTTTGCCTTGCGCCAAAGCTCACCAGCGCTACTGGCTGTCGATCAGTTCAATGACGGCATGGCGCGCTTCCATTTGGTGCCCCAGCCGATTGTATTTTCTAAATCCTCCCTGCGTTCGCGTGTACATCGTTACGCCTATTCAGATTATGTAATTGTTAAACGGTTTAACGAGCGCGGTGAGGTTATTGGCGAGGCGCGTTTCCTTGGGCTGTACACCTCTGCAGTGTATTTAATGAACCCCAATGATATTCCTTTGATCGCCACCAAGGTTGCCCAGGTATTTGCACGCAGTGGGCTGCAGGAATCCAGTCACGATGGCAAAAACTTCCGCCAATTATTGGAAACTTTTCCGCGCAACGAAATATTTTTAAGTAGCAGTGCAGAATTATTTGAAACGCTCATGGGAGTTGCGCGTATCAACGAGCGCTCAATGGTGCGGTTGTTTATGCGGCGCGATCCGTTTGGAAAATTTATTAATTTTATTGTCTACGTGCCGCGGGATTATTTTTCCACCCGTATTCGCTTATTAATTCAGCAATTAATTGGTAGGGCAATTGGCTCGCAGGAATGTGAATTCACCACCTATTTTTCAGAATCTATCCTAGCGCGGGTTTATCTGGTCTTTAAGTTGGATAAAAACCTGCCGGTACAGATTGATGTGACGGCTTTACAAGCAGGTATAGTTAATATCACCCGCTCCTGGGAAGATTTTTTGCTCACTGCGCTGCAAGAAGCTCGCGGCGAAGAAGCCAGCGCCCAGTTGCTACGTGAATACCGCGATGCGTTTCCGTCAGGCTATCAAGAACAATATGACGCGCGCACGGCGGTGCAGGATATACAGATTATCCAGCAACTTTTGCAGCAGCTGACCGCACAGCAATCAACCCTTCAGGAATTTAAGGCGCAGCAAACAACGCCTGCCGATAAACGCAGCCTGCGTCAGGTAGCACCTATCGCCCTGAGTATTTATCAATTGCGAGGGCAGGAGGCTGGTGCCAGTTTGCAGTTCAGAATTTTTCATCCCGATACGACTCTGGCACTGTCCGATGTTATTCCAATATTAGAAAACCTTGGTTTTCGTGTCGTCAGTGAAACTGCTTACGATATCGCGAATAAATCGGGGCAACTGGTTTGGGTGCACGATTTCAAATTAGAGCACCAGGCACAATCGACGCTTGATTTCCCGCTGTTAAAAAACGTCCTGACGGATGCATTTATTGCAATCTGGCAGGGCGAGGCGGATGACGATACCTTTAACGCTTTGGTGGGCAATGTGGGTTTGCCCTGGCGATCAGTCGCCCTGTTGCGGGCTTACGCCAGTTACATGCATCAAACGCTGTTTCCCCTCACCATTAACTATATTGCCAAGGCCCTGGTAAATCAGGCGAATTTAACGCGTCAGCTAATTACTTTATTCCACACCAAATTTGATCCGCAGCATCAGGGCGATTCAACAGCGGCCGCTCTTGAACAAATTCGTGTGCGTATTGTGAGTGATTTGGACCAGGTGCAAAACTTGAATGATGATCGGATTATCCGCCGTTTTATGGCGCTCATCGACAATAGCCTGCGCACCAATTTTTATCAGCGTGATGTCAGGGGCGGCTATAAACCTTATCTGGCAATCAAATTCGCCCCGCGCGATCTGGCAGAAATTCCTGAGCCTCGCCCGCTGTTTGAAATATTTGTTTATTCCACCCGCATGGAGGGCGTGCATTTGCGCACCAGTCGGGTTGCGCGCGGTGGTTTGCGATGGTCGGACCGGCTGCAGGATTATCGCACTGAAATTCTTGGGCTGGTAAAAGCGCAGCAAGTAAAAAATGCGGTGATTGTTTCCAGTGGTGCCAAGGGTGGCTTTGTGTGCAAAAAAATGTTGCCTAACGCTACGCGCGAACAGCAACTGCAAGAAGCTATAGCCTGTTATCAATGGTTTATTCGCGGCTTGCTTGATCTTACCGACAATTTTATCGATGGTGAAATTGTCGCGCCGCGTGATGTGGTGCGCTACGACGAAAACGATCCCTATTTGGTAGTGGCGGCAGATAAAGGTACGGCGAGTTTTTCCGATATAGCTAACGCTATTTCCCTTGAATACAACCATTGGTTGGGCGATGCCTTTGCCTCGGGCGGCAGTCAGGGCTACGACCACAAAGGCATGGGTATTACTGCGCGCGGTGCCTGGATTTCGGTGCAGCGACATTTCCATGAAAAAGGTATTGATGTGCAAACTGAGCCCATCAGGGTGGTGGGCATTGGTGATATGGCCGGCGATGTTTTTGGTAACGGCATGCTGTTGTCATCAGCAATTAAAGTAGTTGCTGCGTTTAATCACCAGCATATATTTATTGACCCAAACCCCGAGCCAGCCGCGAGTTTTGCCGAGCGGCAGCGTTTGTTTTTGTTGCCAAAAAGTACCTGGGCCGATTACGACAAAACCTTAATTAGCGAAGGGGGCGGTATATTTGAACGCAGTGCCAAATCCATTTTGCTCACACCGCAAATGCGAGCTTGCTTTGCGATAGATGCCACCAGCCTTACCCCGGCTGAATTTATTCACCAGTTGTTACAAGCACCGGTGGATTTGATCTGGAACGGCGGCATTGGCACCTATGTGAAAGCAGCCACAGAAACCCATGCCGAAGTTGGTGATAAAGCCAACGATAACCTGCGAGTCAATGGCGATGAGTTGCGCTGTAAAGTATTTGGTGAGGGCGGTAATCTGGGCATGACCCAGCGCGGCCGCATTGAGTACTGTTTAAATGGCGGCTCCTGTAATACCGATTTTATCGATAACGCCGGCGGTGTTGATTGTTCCGACCATGAAGTAAATATCAAAATTTTATTGAATGAAATAGTTGCCAATGGCGATCTAACATCCAAGCAGCGCAATCAATTACTCACAGATATGACCGACAATGTGGCGCAGTTAGTGTTGTATAACAATCGCCGGCAGGTGCAAGCCATTAGTGTGGCGCAATCCGAGGCATTGGCGCGTAGCGCCGAGTATCGCCGCGTAATGAATTATTTGCAGCAGCAGGGGCGGTTGAATCGCAAGCTGGAATTTTTACCTACTGATGATGTGTTGTTGGAGCGCCAAACCCAGGGCAAAGGTTTAACTCGCCCGGAACTCGCGATTTTAATTTCCTACGCCAAAGCAGTGTTAAAAGAAGATTTAACACAAACCAGCATCGCAGATGATGATTACATGGCGGCTTTTATTGAAACGGCCTTTCCGCAAAAAATTGTGCAGTTGTTTCCACTGGCATTGCGCAATCATCGTTTGCGCCGCGAGATAGTGGCAACCCAAATCGCCAATGATATGGTCAATACCATGGGGATTAGTTTTGCGCAGCGCTTGATGGAATCTACCGGGGCCAGTGTGGCAGATATCGCCAAAGCCTATGTGATTGCGCGGGATATTTATGCCATGCCTGAGTTTCTCGCTGCCTTGGAGCGCAGTTCAGCGAATATTTCGTCGGCACTGCAGTTACAATTGATTAACAGCATGATGCGTAAAATTCGTCGTGCTACCCGCTGGTTTTTACGCAATCGTCGCAGTTATCTGAATCCGCTGAACGAAGTGCAAATTTTTAGCCGTGGCATGATGCATATTAATGAAAACCTGGAGCATTTATTGAGTGGTGAAGCGCTGCAGGAGTGGTTAGCCAACAGTGAACATTTGCGTACATTGGGCTTACCTGAGCCACTGGTTAAACGCGCTGCACATCCAGCTGATCTCTATTCCGGCTTGAGTGTGGTAGAAGCGGCGCGCATCGCCAATCAATCGGTAGATAATCTGGCAAAAGTGTATTTTGCATTGGGCAATCACTTGAGTTTGCCCTGGTTTGCTGCCCAGATTTCCAATTTGCCGGTGGATAATTTTTGGCAGGCCATGGCGCGCGAAACTTATTTGGGAGATTTGGAATCGCAATTGCGCAACCTGAGTGTGTCTTTGGTCAGGTTCATGGATGGTTTTGAGAAGGTTGAGCAATTAGACGTTGAACAATTAATAGCGCGGTGGAGTGCACAACATCAATTACTGATTGGGCGCTGGAAATCCATGGTGAATGAGTTGCAAGCAGTTAACGGCACCGACTTTGCAATGATTGCTGTCGCGCTGCGTGATTTATTGGATCTTGCTCAGGCGACTCAACATTGTGAATCTCTCTGATTGTTATAGCGATGATTGATATTGCGATGATTGATCGATTTACTATTCAATTTTTATAAACAAAATTTTGCTTTCAATGTCTTTTTAAAAACATTTTGGTGATTTTTTTGTAAAAATTCACCAGGTTATTATGAATACGTATGCAGTTTTATGTGCCAGCCTGTTTTTTTTCAAGCCGATAGCAGACCATGTACATAAGCCTATGGCTTATTTATGTGTATATACAGGCTATCAGTTTGACAGCCAATAATAATGATAACGAGGCAACTCCAATGAAATCACGCAATGCCATAGTAGTGGCGGCGAGCCTATTGGCCATCACCACCATTTCGCAATACAGCTATGCCGATTGGTTTTTCCGTGGTACACCCAATAATTGGGCAGCTACGGCCATGACACAAACCTCTGCCACCAGTTTTGAAACCTGCCAGTTATTCACCAGCGGCGATGCCAACGGCGCACCGCGTTTTAAAATTGATCGCTACGGCAATTGGGCGCAAAGTTTTCCGGCGACTGATTATCTAGTCAATGCCAATACCCGTTACAAAATTGCCATCAATACCAGCACTAACGCAATTAGCGCCCAAGTGGTGAGCAGTTGTGATGAGGGTGGATTTAGCAAAGTATTTCCATCGCTCTATTTTCGCGGTACAGCCAATAACTGGGCAGCCACGCCTATGGCGCTGGTGGGCAATAATACTTGGCAAGTCACCGTGAGTTTGGACGGTCAAGCCAATCAGCGCTTCAAGTTCGATGTCTTTGGCAATTGGGCGCAAAATTATGGCGATACCAATGGCGATAAAATTCTCGATCAATCCGGTGCCGATATCTATCAAACCGGCAGCGGCGATTACAAAATTACCGTCAACGATCAGACCCGTGCCTTCACGCTGGAAAAACTCGCCTGCACACAAAACTGTCCGGTGGAAGTGGCTTCTTTAGGTGCGGTATACACGCCTGCCAAAACGATTTTTTCTATTTGGTCGCCCGATTCTGCCAACGTCAAGGTCAAGGTAAACGGTATTACTCACAGCTTACAAAAAGTGCCTGATTTTAATGGTTACACCAATGTCTATCAGGTAGCGGTGAATGGCGATTTGCACCTTGCCGAATACAGCTTTTTAATCAATGGCACCGAGGTGCGCGATCCCTACGGCAAAATGATTAAGCCACAAACCAATACCAATATCGTTATGGATACCAGCCGCACCCAATTAGCCGGTGGTTGGGCACCGCGCCCGGCCTTGGTTGCGCGTGAAGATGCGATTATTTATGAAGTACACGTGCGCGATTTCACCATCGACCCAAGCTCCGGTGTGCTCACCAATAACCGCGGAAAATATTTGGGCATGGTGCAAGCAGGCACTGTGTTAAATGGCAGCAAAACCGGATTGGATCACTTAAAAGAATTGGGCGTTACCCATGTGCAACTTTTGCCGGTGTACGACTATGCCACTTGCGATGGCCTGCCCGATTCCGACCCCTGCTACAACTGGGGCTATGACCCGCGCAATTACAATGTGCCGGAAGAGCGCTATTCACAAACGCCATTGGATTATGAAAATCGCATGCGCGAATTTAAAACCATGGTGAATGAATTTCACAAAGCCGGCATTCGCGTGATTATGGATGTGGTATACAACCACACCTTTGCCAAAGAAATGTTTGAACCTATTTCGCCCAAGTATTACACCGCAACGGATTTATCCGGCACCGGCAACTCTATCGACGCCGATCAACCTATGGTGAGCCGTTTAATTCAGGATTCGTTGGAATACTGGGTGGAGGAGTATGGTATAGACGGTTTCCGGTTTGATTTGATTGGGATTTTTTCTTATGCCGAAGTAGAGAAGTGGGGGCGTTATTTAAACACCAAATTTGCGGATCGCAATTTGCTGCTTTACGGCGAGCCTTGGAACGGTTATGCCGGCGACCCAAAAGAAGGTCAGCGTGTGCGTTATGGCACCACCCGCTTTATGGTGGAGGAGCGGGTAGGGGTATTTAATGGTGCTTTCCGCGATGCAATCAAAGGCAATAACGATGGCACCAGCACCGCCTACATGTTTAATAATTTAACGCCTGCCGATGGCGGTTGGGCGATTTACGATGGTCTGCGCGCATCGCCTTATAGCGCCAATGATTCGCGCAACGGCACCTGGTTTCGCAATTACAGCGCCGACCCGGAGCAGAGCATTAACTATATTTCTGCGCATGATAATTTTGGTTTGTGGGACAAAATTTATTTAAGCCTTGCGAGCAACGTGGTGCAGAATTCATCGCATCACGTGCTGAGCCTGACACCGCCGGCTAATTTGGGTTATGCCAAACGTGTGGCGAATTTTGGTATGGGCATCATCTTCACCAGTCAGGGCATTCCGTTTGTGCACGCAGGCGATGAATTTTTGCGCACCAAAACCAACAACGAGCAAATGCACATCGCCAGTGCGTGGAATTTTGGCGCCCATGGTGGCACTCACAATACCTACAACGCACCGGATGGTTTTAACAGTATCAAGTGGCAGAACAAAATCAATAACGCTGCGACCTTTAAATACTTTAAAGATCTCATCAACCTGCGCCGCAGCCACGCCGGTTTGCGCATGACCACCAATGCCGAAATCGCCCAGCATTTGGCGGTAGCGCGTCCGGCTGAGTTTGGTGGAGAAGTGGTTACGGGGCATATCACCAGCCCGCGGGATAGCCATGAGTTGTTTATTGTGTACAACAGCGGCGCCAATCGTTTTGTGAATTTACCAGCGGGGGTATGGACGCAAGTAGCCAATACCACCGGTGCCACCAATCTGACAAACCTCAGCGCCATGGCGCAGGTGGAGGGAACGGCGGTCACAGTATTCCGTAAACCACGCTAAGCAAAAGCCTAATTGATTTTTATGACTAACCCCGACATAGCTCGGGGTTTTTTATTATTTTCTCTACAGCAATTGAATAGCCACTAAAAGACATGAAAAACTTCTTGAATGATCGACCGCTCGTTAATAGCCTTAATTAAGGTTATTCAATATTGTTTAAGATCATTGAAAACAGAAAAGAATTTGCCTCCACTGGTTTGTCTACTAGTATCTCTCAGGTAAGAATATTTATTGTCTTGCTGGTTAGATTGCTGCGCATTTTTGGTGCAGCAATTGTTTTTTCAGGGAGTAGTTATGTCCAGTCTTTTTACGCCAGCGGTCAAGTTGGCAAACACCATGTCCTTTTCCCACAAATTGCTCACCATAGTTCTTATATTTCTGGTGCCATTTTTATGGTTACTGCATTTACAGTGGTCGCAGAGTAGCCGTGTATTGATTGCCGCAGAGCGAACCCAGACTGGGGTGGATTTGATACTGGCCGTTAAACCAATTGCCTTGGGTTTTGCCCAACATCGCGGCCTAATGGCTCAGTATTTGTCTGGCGCCAATGACAAAGCTGCAGCCTTGCAGGAATTAGAGCAGGAGTTGGATCAAAATCTTGCCGGCATTATTAAGCGTATTAACGAAACAACAGAGTTTGAAACTGAGCTGGGCGATATAGAGCAAGCCTGGCGCAACCTGAAATTAACCAGCATCGAAAAAGATGCGGCTAAAAGTTTTACTGCTCACACCGGTTTAATTGCGCGAGTGCATGCAGAGATGACACTGTTAGTGGATTATTTTGATATTGAGCTGCAATCCACGCGCGATGATTACTACTTGTCACAATTGACGTTATTTCAGATTCCCGAATTACAAGAATTGCTTGGGCAGTTGCGTGGCCGAGGCGCAGGTGCCTTAACCGATCAGCAGGTCACTGCCGAAGAGCGTGCGACCTTGGTAGGGCTGCATTTTGGTATGCAGCGCACCCTGTCAGATTTTGAGCAACAGCTAGAGTTGCTAAATCACAACCGCGACCTCGCCAATCACTTTTCCAGTGCGGTAGAAAAATTCAAAACCGCAATTTCCCTGCTCGATAATTTGCTACTGGAGGATGCACTCGCGATTGTCCCACCGCGTGTCACCAACACGGTATTTTTTTCCCAGGCGACGGCGGCTATTAATGCGCTTGCGGCGGTTGATGCACTGGCCAGCGAACAGTTGCTGATGAGCGCTTCACTGGCGCGCGATCAAGCGGAAAATACCCGCCTTTTGTTATTGGTGGTGGCTGTGGCCTGTATTGCCTTGGGCTGTTATGTAGCCATGGGGATTCTGACGGCCTTGAATCACAGTGTGCATTCAGTTAACAACCTTACCCAGCAATTAAAAAACGGTAATTTTTCCCAAACGCTCGCGGTTCACAGCCGGGATGTTATCGGCGAGGTGGCGCATAACCTGACTGCGATGGTGGGGCAGGTGGCGCACTTGATTAATAACATCCAAAGCTCTGCGGATCAGGTCAATAAATTGTCGGTAGAGTTACAAACTGTCACAGATGAAACTAAAGGCGAGTTGGATCAGCAGAATAATCAAACCCAGCAGTCTGCATCGGCGGCAACAGAAATGGCGGCAACGGTGCGCGAAGTAGCGCGCACCTGTGTAGAGGCCAGTTCCGCCACCGATGTTGCACGGGATACAGCGCTGGAAGGGCGCATGCGTGTGAATGAGGCAATTGCGGCGATCAATCGTTTGGGCAGTGATGTCGGCGATGCAAAAATGATTATCACCGAATTACAAGGCGATGTTGCCGACATCAGTGCTGTGCTGGAGGTAATTCGCAGTATTGCCGAGCAAACCAATTTACTGGCATTAAATGCAGCTATTGAAGCCGCGCGCGCCGGAGAGCAGGGCAGAGGTTTTGCCGTAGTGGCGGATGAGGTGCGCTCATTGGCAAAACGCACCCAGGACTCCACCGCTGAGATTCGCGGTGTTATTGAAAAGCTGCAACAGCGGGCAGGTAAAGCGGTGAATATTATTCTGCAGAGTTTTGAAGGTGCGCAGAATTCAGTGCAAAGTGCGGCCAGTGCGGGTGATTCGCTACAACAAATTGTGCAAAGTGTGGAAATGCTGCGCGATTTAAATACCCAAATTGCGACTGCGGCAGAGCAGCAGGCTGCTGTCGCTGAACAAATGTCGCGCAGTACACGCGAACTGGGTGACTCCTCTGAAAATATTCTTGATCAGGTACAAAAAACCTTGGGATACAGCTTGAATTTGCGGCAGGGCGCTGATCGCTTGTTGGAAAACACTCTGCAATTTAAAATCTGAATGAATTATCCGGGTTCATTTTTTGTAGGCGGAGTTTGTTTGAACGCAATCGTAGTTAGTTTGTTTATTTCTGCCGAGGAATTCCAGCGTCTCTACCAAGGCAGTGCCAAAACCGTTCATGCACTCAGTGTGGATGGGCGCAATATCCGTTTTCCGGCCGCTATATTGCGGCCGTTTGTGCTACATAACGGTGTGAGTGGTACCTTTCAAATCAACTTTGATGAGCAAAATCGCTTTCAATCCATCCAGCGTTTGGGTTAATCCCAATAGACAAATACCGGCCTTTGGGGTGATTTGAGGGGCGTAATCCAGTATCCTTGCGACCTGTTTTTAATCTCCCTTGAATCTCCTATTGTCCGCCAAGAGCCTGCTATGTATCAGCAAATTCGCGATGTGCTTTTCCGCTTCGACGCCGAAACTTCCCATGAACTCAGTCTGGATATGCTTGGAGCTGCCGAGCGTTTACGCCTGCTTGGGCTTTTTACTGCCGAGGTGCCAAGTAATCCGGTACAGGTGATGGGCCTTACCTTTGACAACCCTGTGGGCCTGGCGGCTGGCTTGGATAAAAACGGTGATTACTTCAACGCGCTGGGCGCTTTGGGTTTTGGTTTTGTGGAAATAGGCACTATTACCCCGCGCCCACAGCCGGGCAACCCACAGCCGCGCTTGTTTCGCATCCCCGAAGCACAAGCCATCATCAATCGCATGGGCTTCAACAACAAAGGCGTGGACCACTTGGTAGAACAGGTGAAGAAGCGCCGCTACAAGGGGATTTTGGGTATCAACATCGGCAAAAACGCGGTGACGCCGGTAGAAAATGCGGTGGACGATTACCTGATTTGTTTGCGCAAGGTGTACGACTACGCCGATTACATCACCGTCAATATCTCCTCGCCCAACACGCCCGGACTGCGCAATTTGCAGTTCGGCGATTCGCTGTCACAACTCCTGGCGCCGCTCAAAAAAGCGCAGGCGGAATTGCATCAAGCGACCGGCCGCTATGTGCCGATTGCAGTAAAAATCGCGCCAGACATGGATGAAAGCGAGATCCACCAAGTTGCTGGAGTGTTGCTGCAAGAGGGCATGGACGGTGTGATCGCCACCAACACCACCATCACCCGCGTTGGCGTGGAAGAATACGAAAACGGCAATGAGGCAGGTGGTTTGAGTGGTTTGCCCGTGCGCGACAAAAGCACCTATGTAGTAAAAACCCTGAATGCGTGTTTGGGCGGCAAACTGCCCATTATTGGTGTTGGCGGTATTTTGGATGGCGCCAGTGCTGCCGATAAAATTCGCGCGGGTGCCAGTCTGGTGCAGGTGTATAGCGGGTTTATCTATGAAGGCCCGGCCCTTATTGGCCGTGCGGCGGAAGGCATTGCCAGTTATCAAAAAGGCCTCTAAATCAAGCGCGTTAAAACAACGAAGCCCGCAGTAGCGGGCTTATTCATTTGACATGATTGGTAGAAAATAAATCGGTCTGTTGGTTGTACCCGGTATCAGTGGAGTACCAAATACGCGGTTGCCAGGGCAGGTTAACCACTCATGGACATGGGTTGAATGTTGCTGACTTTTTGAACCTGTGCCAAACGGCTGTAGCCATCCCATTGGTCGATGCGCGATTCGCGCCAGCCACTCAACCATTGTTGGCGAGCTTGACCGGTTTCATGGGGGCAGAGACTTTTTGAACGCCCATCAATACCTGCTTGATACCCTTTTACGAATGCGCGTTCTGTTTGGTCACGTTTTTGACGTTTCATCAGTAATTGCACCTCTAAGTTGTGGATTATCGATAGATAAATTTATCGACGAAAGCGGTGTTGCGGTCTTTCACTTGCCGGTATGACTGTTTCTTGGGTTCTCCTTGGAATTGACAGGTTTGGTGAGTACACCAGATTTAACCTGAACCGTGAACGATTAAATTTTTATACATAGGCCGTTCTATATGGCATATCGGCCTAGCAAATGTATTTGACAACTTAATGACAAACACCTTGTTTTAGTCAGGTGGCATTCATAAAAGTTCATTCTGGAAGCATTAATGACATATCAATACTTCGCTACCTGCCCGAAAGGGTTGGAAGGCTTGCTCTACACCGAACTGCAAACCCTTGGCGCCCAAGAGCTGCGCGAGACAGTTGCCGGCATTTATTTTTCGGGCGACATAGAAACCGCCTACCGGGTTTGCCTTTGGTCGCGCCTTGCCAACAAGGTGCTACTGCCCTTGGCCAGCTTTGAGGCTAACACTCAAGAGGAACTCTACGACGGCGTGCGCGAGTTGCGCTGGGAAGAGCATTTGAGCCCCAGTGGCAGTTTGTTGGTGGATTTTATCGGTACTAACGATGGCATTCGCAATACCCAGTTCGGTGCCTTGAAAGTCAAAGATGCGATTGTGGACTGCCTGCGTGAATTCAGCGGCGAACGCCCCTCAGTGGCCAAACGCGATCCGGATTTGCGCGTCAATGTGCGTCTTGCCAAGAGCAAAGTGATTGTCAGTATCGACTTGTCGGGTGACAGCCTGCATCGCCGTGGTTATCGCATCAAACAGGGCAGTGCGCCCATGAAGGAGAATCTCGCCGCCGGCATTCTGATACGCGCGGGTTGGCCGGAGATTGCCGCCCAGGGCGGCGCCTTGCTCGACCCTATGTGTGGTTCGGGCACCATCCTGATTGAGGCGGCGTTAATCGCGGCAGATATTGCCCCAGGGTTACTGCGTGGCAGTTTTGGTTTTGAACGCTGGCTGAATCACCGCAGCGATATTTGGTTGGGGCTGCGCGATGAAGCCTTCGCGCGTAAAAAAGCTGGCCTCGCGCGGGACAATCTGCCCGAAATTCGCGGTTACGATGCCGATGTAAAAGTGATCCGCGCCGCAGAGGAAAATATTGTCAGCGCCGAGTTGGATCACTGGCTGCGCGTCAGCCGCAAAGAGTTAAAAGATTTTGTAAAACCCACCCACAACCAAGCCATGGCATTTGGTTTGGTGCTGAGTAACCCGCCTTACGGCGAGCGCTTGGGGGAAATTGAATCGCTCAAATTGCTTTATGCTCATTTGGGCGAGCGTTTGCGCAATGAATTCCAAGGTTGGCGCGCTGGTGTTTTCACGGGCAACCCGGAGCTGGGCAAACAAATGGGTTTGCGCGCGGATAAAAAATACAAATTTTTTAATGGCACTATCGCAAGCGAACTGCTCATGTTTTCCATTAATGCGGATGCTTTTGTACAAAGCCGTGTCGAGCAGGATGCGCGTTTTAGTAAAGACGCCGAGGTGCGCGCGCAGGCTGAAGCCAAAGTAAAAGTGGCGAACAAACAAGAGCAAGCAGCTGCGCTCAGCAATGGTGCGCAGATGTTAGTGAATCGCCTGCAGAAAAACCTGAAACAACTGGAGAAGTGGGCGAAGAAAAACGATATCAGTTGTTATCGTTTATACGATGCCGATATGCCGGAATACGCGGCAGCAATTGATGTGTATCGCGGCCAAACCCAACCAAACCGCGCGCCGCAGTTGTATGCCCATGTGCAGGAATACGCTGCACCAAAATCTGTCGATGAAGAAAAAGCCGCCGCACGTTTTGCGGAAATTGAAATGGCCGTGCCCTTTGTGCTGGATATTCCCGCTGCGAATATCAGTTACAAACAGCGCCGCCGCAATAAAGGCACCAGCCAATACGAAAAAATCAGTGAACGTCCAACCGGCGATGTATTCAGCGTGCAGGAAGGCGCAGCCAAGCTGCATATTAATCTGTGGCAGTATTTGGATACCGGCTTATTTTTGGATCATCGCCCGGTACGGTTGATGATTGCCGACATGGCAAAAGACCGACGCTTTTTAAATTTATTCTGCTATACCGCTACCGCCAGTGTGCATGCGGCTATGGCCGGTGCGCGTTATACGGTGAGTGTGGATATGTCCAATACATACCTCAACTGGGCACGCAAAAATTTTGCGCTCAATGGCTTGAGTGAATCGCGCAACCGTTTGGAACAGGCCGACTGTTTGAAATGGTTGGAGCAGAACGATCAACAATTTGACGTGATATTGCTCGACCCACCGAGTTTCTCCAATTCCAAACGCATGGAAGATGTATTGGACGTGCAACGCGATCATGTGAGTATGATTAACCATGCCATGCGCGCGCTGGCAGAAGGCGGCACCTTGATTTTCTCCAACAACCTGCGCAGTTTTAAATTGGACAGCGAAGCACTGGCGAATTTCACCATTGAGGATATTAGTGCGCGTACTATTGATGAAGATTTCAAACGCAATGCCAAAATCCACCAGTGCTGGTTGATTCGGCACTAAACCGCAAATCATGAGCAGGCTTATGCGCTACCTGAATGCCAGTGTTTTTATATTAATGCTGCTCAGCAGTGGCGCAAACGCTAATCAATTTTGTTTTGCGGCGGCAGAAACCTATTACGAGCAGGTGTACTGTCAGTTACAAGCCAAGGCGCAAACCAAACAGCTGCCGCCGTTTCATCAATTCAAAAAAAATAATGAGCAAGTACAGTTCTCGCTGCTAAAGCGCCCGGCGCAGCGCAATGCGATTGTTTTGGTTGCACCCGGTAACAAAACGCATTCTGCACCCGCGGTAGAATCAGCAGCGTCAGTGAATGCAGCCAGTGTTTACCCTTCCAATTCCGCGCCAAGGCCGCTGCACACCAGTGAACCTATGCCTGTCGCGCTACGTAATAGTAACCAAGTTGATGCGGATGGCTTATGCGAACTGAGGTCTGCTGAATTGCTGTGTGGACAAGTCACTTATCGCTTAACCGGTAACCGTGCCAATCACCGCTTAACCGCTGGTGTTTTAACTGCAGCGAATAAAATGGACTTGCCAGCATCAACGAGTCGCGCTTACGACTTGGCAGCGGCTTACCAACAGTACATCGCCAAAATGTGTGAAATTGGGCTGTGTGGTGTGACCATGAGTTATCGCAAGTTCGCCTTTCTTTATCAAGATTTACAAACCAAAGGCTTGGATTTCGCACAGCGCTTTGAAACCATGTTCAGTTTCTTAAAACAGGATAAAGCGGCCATGTCAGTGAGTGAAACGATCAGCTCGCCGACTGGTTTACGCGCTGAATATTGTTCTGCCTTGGGTGAACTTTATTATGTGTGTGATTACCAAGGTAAAAACCTTGTGTTTGTAAGGCGCTGAATTTCGGCGTGAAACCTAAAGGCGTGATACCGAGGGCGCTATGCTGATCAAACAACCCAGTGATATTCCATCCTCCGAGATTACCCCCGAAGCGATTTACAAGGCGCGCCGTGAATTTATGCGTGGCGCCATGAGTGTAGCTGCGCTGGGTATTGGCATGTCTGCCGCGCCGGGTGTCTTAGCCGCGCCTGCGCATGTGGCAGAAACCGAGGTCAAAGGCCCCGACTGGCTCAAGCAACAAATTGCCAGCGCCAAGGCAGATCAAACCCAGCTGACGGAAGTGCTCACTCCCTACGAGCATGTCACTGGCTACAACAATTTTTATGAATTTGGTTACAACAAAACCGATCCCGCTGCTAAAGCCCACACACTTACCACGCACCCCTGGACAGTGGAAATTGCCGGTGAAGTTGCCAAGCCCGGCACTTATACATTGGAGGATCTATTGAAAGGCGTGACCTTGGAGGAGCGCGTGTATCGCCTGCGTTGCGTAGAGGCTTGGTCGATGGTAGTGCCTTGGATAGGTTTTTCGCTGGCGGATTTAATCAAGCGAGTAGAGCCAAACAGCAATGCAAAATTTGTCGCCTTCACCACGCTTGAACGACCAGCGGAAATGCCGGAACAAAAAAGTCGCTTCAGCACGATTGATTGGCCCTACCGTGAGGGGCTGCGCATGGATGAAGCCATGCACCCGCTAACCACACTGGCGGTAGGCTTGTATGGCAAGGTGTTGCCCAATCAAAACGGCGCGCCGCTGCGTTTGGTGGTGCCCTGGAAATACGGTTTCAAATACATTAAATCCATCGTAAAAATTGAATTTACTGAAAAACAACCCAAAACCACCTGGAGTATGTTGGCGCCGGATGAATACGGGTTTTATGCGAATGTAAATCCACAAGTGAGCCACCCGCGCTGGAGCCAGGCAGAAGAGCGGCGTTTGCCGAGTGGTCTGTTAAAGCCCAACATTATCCCCACCCAACTTTTTAATGGTTACGCCGAGCAGGTGGCGCATCTGTACAAAGGGATGGATTTGCGTAAATTTTATTGAGGCCAAAACCAATGCCTGTCGTGTGGCGCCGCGTGGTTATTTTTTTCTGCTCGCTAATTCCCTTGGCGTTTATTGTTTATCAAACCCTCAGCCAACAACTTGGCGCCGACCCCGCCAGCACCATCGTATTATTTACGGGCGAATGGGCGCTGTATTTTCTATTCATCACCCTGGCAGTAACGCCGCTGCGCCGCTTAATTAAATTCCGCTACTTACAATTCCGCTGGCTGCAAGCGCATCGCCGTATGCTGGGTCTGTTCACTTTGTTTTATGCGCTGCTGCATGTGACGGCTTTTTTGGTGTTTATTCTTGGCTTGGATGTGTCTCGCTTTGCGAAAGAATTGATCGAGCGACCTTACATTCTGGTCACACTGCCGGCGATTGTTTTACTCATTGCCTTGGGCATTACTTCTACCCAGAACATGATGCGGCGCATGGGTGCCAACTGGATTCGTCTGCACCAATCCATTTATGTGATCGCAATATTGGGCTGGATTCATGTGTTGATGCAGGTGAGATCCAGTTATTTTGAGGCGACGGTATTGGGGGTTGTACTAATGCTGATATTGTCGCCGCGAATTTATTGGGCGCTACAGCGAAAATGATTGTTAATGAGAGAGGTGCAGTTATAGATGGTGTAACCAATGGTTTGTTTTGAATTGAGTAATCGGGTGTTAAGGATTAAAAGTCAGTTTTTTGTTTAATCAATTTGATGAGAGAAACATTCCATGAACATGCACAATTCGGGTGGGGCAATAAAAGCGGTTTCGTTTTTGGGGCGTATTAAAAAACGCACCTGGATTATTATCGGCGTGGTGATTTTAACCCTGCTTGCGCTCTTTTTATGGCTAATTATTTCCATCGCAACTTGGTTGTGGGGTAAGGCTTCCTCTGGTGACATGGGTTCACTGATTCCAGAAAACGCACTGGCACAAATACAACAACTTTCACCAGAGCTTGCGCAATCGTTGGAGGAGGTCACGCAACCATTAGAGCAACTGGCGCAGCCGCTGGAGCAACTTGGGCAACCACTTGAGCAACTTAAACAGCCACTGCAGGAACTCACCCAGCCTTTGGAAAATGTGGTGCCAGAAGCTAAAGCACAAGCCTTGGAGCTGGTAGAGCAGGCGCAAAATGTAGTGCCCGAACTAAAAAATCAGGTTGAGCAAATGGTGCCTAACATTGATTTAAACAGGGCTTTGCCCGAGCGCGATGTCAGCGGCACCGATCCAAGCCCGGTGGCGCGTTTCCCCGGTCTGGTGCGTACCTCTTTTGTGCGTAATGGCGAGCAGTTAACAGTGGATTACGAAGGCAGGGCAAGATTAACAGACGCGCTGGATCATTACCTGAAGGGGTTTGTGGATGCTGGTTTCAGCCACGAGGTTTTACGTGCGGATGGCAACGCCGAGGTGCATAAATTTGTGCGGGGCGATAGTGCTGTCCAGTTGTCATTGATGCAGACCACAACCAACCGGCTTTACGTACAACTCAAACAAATACCATAAAAAAATGGCGCCCCGGGGCGCCATTTTTATTGCGAGACTCATCCGCGATTAAGCGCGTGATTTGTATTCGCCAGTGCGGGTGTCGATGATGATTTTCTGACCGATTTCAACAAACGCAGCAACTTGCAATTCAGTGCCGTTGTTGAGTTTTGCGGTTTTCATCACTTTGCCAGAGGTATCGCCACGCACTGCAGGTTCGGTGTAAGCCACTTCGCGAGTGATTGCGTTGGGTGGAGTTACAGAGATAACTTTGCCTTCGTAGAACACGGCATCACACACGTCTTCCATACCATCTTCCATCCACGGCAACAGGTCGCCCAATTCTTCGGCAGTTACTTCGTATTGGTTGAACTCCGGGTCCATGAATACATACATCGGGTCGGCGTAATAAGAGTAGGTAACTTCTTTGCGATCCAATTGGATGTCTTCGAACTTGTCGTCAGCGCGGTAAACAGTTTCAGTATTGATACCATTCAGCAGGTTTTTCAGTTTCATTTTTACAACCGCGGCGTTACGGCCTGACTTGTTGTATTCCGCTTTTTGGATAACCCAGGGTGAGCCGTCGATCATTACGACGTTGCCAGCGCGACAGTCTTGTGCAATTTTCATGGTAGATCCTGATTTGCAATGGTTAATGTAAGAGCAGGGCGACCCAAGACCACGCAGCGCGTGATGCCAAGGCTCCCCAAAGGTGAAAATAGGCGCGCTACTATACAGTTGTTTATGGTTTTTCTGTAGTGCTTTTTGCCCCGCACAAGGCCGCATTGGCTCAAGTTTGCCGGCAATAGTCGATAAGTTGCTGCGCCAAATCAGGCATCTGGCCCAGTTGGTCGCTCCAGCGGCGTGCGTGTTGCTGCCACTGCGGCAGCCATTCTATGAGCTGGTTCCAGCTCTCATCGGTATAGCCCTGTTCATTCCAATCCCGCCAAAATTGCGTCAGTGCCTCCTGTAGATCACCTTGTACCGGCGCGTATTGCGCCAAAAACGCATTTAATTTGACCAGGTGCGCGTCTTCCTCCTGCACATAAATTTGCCAAACCATGGGTTTTGCCGCCCAGAGTGCGCGCACCAAAGAATCCTCCCCGCGCACGAAGTTGATGTCACAGGCCCAGAGCAGCTGGTCGTATTGTGTTTGGGTCAGGAAGGGGATGACCTTAAGTGTAAGCGCGCCACTGCTGTAGCTATCCCCGACAGTCAGGGTTTTATCCAGATACGTGTTGATACTGCTGAGAATTTTTCCCTCGGGCACCAAGCAGTAAATTGGCTGGGGCGATTGCTGCCACGCCTGTAGCAGGCCATTCACCGCCGGGTTTTCGTAGGCGAACAGTGAAATTAATAAACTGTCAGCGGCGGGTTCAATACCCAATTGCGCGAGCCACGACTGTTTGTCAAAGCTATCGCGCTGCTCAATTAATATCTGCTCGCGCAACAGGCCGCCAGTGCGTGCGGTAAAACCGGGAAAGAAAAAGGTTTTACGCAGCCCGGTGGCCGGGTGAATCGAGGCCATGCCGTGGCATTCCTCCACCCAGGGTTCGGCACTCAAATACTCCAGGTTGATCCAGCGCGGCGTTTGTATCTTTGCTTCTTGTTGGGCTTGGGCTTGGGCTTGGGCTTGGGCTTGGGCTTGGGCTTGGGCTTGGGCTTGGGCTTTGCGCGCTGCCATGGTTTGCAAAAAACATTCGGGAATATCGCAGGCAAAGGCTTCAATCACCACAGCGGCGGGTTCAATATGTGGATCAAATTCTGCCGGCCAGTGGCGCACATCAATGCCTTCAAGCCACTGTTGTGAGCTGATCTGTGCACTTGGCCAGATACGCTTGAGTGCGCTCAAGTCGTCTACCCACAGGCGTACGCTTTGGTGGTGTTCATGGGCTAATTGGCGGGCGAGCCGCCAGCAGACACCGATATCGCCAAAGTTATCAACCACGCGGCAGAAAATGTCCCATCTATAGGGGGTATTAAAAGTCATAGGCAGAATGCAGCGAACAAGTTGTGATTGAATAAATTGCGACCGAATAAACAGTGCGACAGATTAAAACCGGCGCGAATGATACCAGCGGGCGGCGGCAACGTATTCTGTCGCCATAAGCTGCACGGTCATATCGCTATGAAAAAACAATATCTGCCGCAAAAAACCTGCGTTTACTGCCAGCGCCCCTTCACCTGGCGCAAAAAGTGGGCGCGCGATTGGGAGCAGGTTAAGTATTGCTCCAAAGCCTGTGGTGCTGCGGCGCGCAAACATCCACCCAAAACCACTGGGGACCTTCCACTCCATGCCTAACACCAAAGCACCGCAAGCGATTCGTCATTTATGTGTGATCCTCGGCGATCAGCTCAATCGCGACAGTTTATTGTTCGAAGGCTTTGACCCCAAGCAAGATCGCCTGTGGATGGCCGAAGTCATGGAGGAGAGCACCCACGTCCCCTCCAACAAGCAGCGCAGTGTGCTGTTCCTGGCGGCCATGCGCCATTTTGCCCAGAGCTTGCGCGACGAAGGTTTGCCGCTGGACTATTTGTCGTTGGATGCAAGCGAGTTATCGCCAGATGAAAGCAAGGCCACAATCAGCTCGGTGAATCAGAGTTTAACCAGCGCGCTGGCTCACAGCCTGCAGCAGTATCAGGTGCAGAGCCTGAAGCTGGTGCTGCCGGGGGATTATCGGGTGCTGCAGAACCTCAAACAATGTTGCGCCGAACAGCAATTGCCGCTGGAGTTGTTGGCAGACAATCACTTTATTGCCAAACCCGGTGAGTTCAGCGCCTGGCAAAAAGGTAAAAAACAATGGCGCATGGAGTACTGGTATCGCCAGTTGCGCAAGCGCACCGGCATTCTCATGTGCGGCGATCAGCCCGAAGGTGGCGATTGGAACTACGACAAAGACAATCGCGGCACCTTCTCCAGCAAAGGGCCGGGGCTGCTGGATGACGCGTTGCTGTTTATCGCGGATGAGATTACCCAATCCGCCATAACCACTGTCACCCGCCTGTTTCCCGGCAACCCCGGTAATTTGCTGGGTTTTGGCTGGCCGGTGAAGCGCCAACAGGCGCTGCAGTTGTTGGATTTTTTCATCGCCAAACAACTGCCGCTGTTTGGTGAGTATCAGGACGCCATGTGGACTAACGAACCTTGGCTGTACCACTCGCGGCTATCGGCGGCGCTTAACCTCAAATTGCTGTCGCCGCTGGAAGTTATTCAGGCCGCCGAGCGAGCTTATGCGGAAGGCAGGGCGCCGCTAAATGCGGTGGAGGGATTTATTCGTCAAATTCTGGGCTGGCGCGAATTTGTGCGTGGCCTCTATTGGAGTTTGATGCCCGACTGGAACAGCATGAATGCGCTGGATGCCCAGCATAACCTGCCGGATTTTTACTGGACGGGGCAGGTGGACATGCAGTGTTTGGCGCAGAGCATTCAGCAAGTGCTGGACTACGGCTACGGCCATCACATTCAGCGTTTGATGGTGACCGGCTTGTTCGCCCAGCTCTGGCAAACCCAGCCGCAGCAGATTCACGCCTGGTATTTGGCCATGTATGTGGATGCGGTAGAGTGGGTGGAGCTGCCCAATGTGTTGGGGATGAGCCAATACGCTGATGGTGGCATAATGGCGTCCAAGCCCTACATTGCCACCGGCCGCTACATCGCCAAAATGAGCAACTACTGTGCTGGCTGCCGCTACAAACCCGATGAGGCCGAGACTGACAACGCCTGTCCTTTCACCACGCTTTATTGGGAGTTTTTGGCAACTCATCGCGCACGTTTTGCGAATCACCCGCGTTTGGCTTTGCAGGTTAAACACCTGGATAATCACAGCGCCGAAAAACGCGCGGCTGTTGCCAAGCGCGCGCAGTGGGTTAGGGCGCACTATGCAGCTAATGACTACCTCGCCAATCACCAGACTTGATCGGAATTTTTTATGGCCTCACTGCAAGTTCAACTTTTAAAAGCCGGTTTAATCGACAATAAAAAAGCCAAACAGGCTAACAAAGAAAAACGCAAAGAAACTAACGTAGCGCGTCGTTCCAACGAAGAAAAAGTGGATGAAATAAAACAATCTGCTGAGCAAGCGCGTTTGGAAAAAGCCGAGCGCGATCGCGAATTAAATCGCCAGCGGGATTTGGAATTGCAACAAAAAGCCATAGCCGCGCAAATCAAACAACTTATTGAAAATCATCGCCAGAAAAAAGGGGCCGGTGAAGCTGATGTGGAATACAACTTTACCGATGGCAAACTCATTAAAAAAATGCGGGTATCGCCATTGGTGCTGGAGCAAATTGCACGCGGCTTGTTGGCGGTTGTCAAACTCGGTGAGAGCTACGAATTAGTGCCGCGCATAGTGGCTGATAAAATTGCCCAGCGCGATGAAAAATACGTGGTGGTAGCCAATACCAAACAAGACAACAAAGTCGATGAAGATGACCCCTACAAGGACTACGTCATCCCCGATGATTTGATGTGGTAAGGCTATGTGGAACCCCATTCGCGCGGTGCTGCGCAGTCAATCGCCACGCGGTATAAAAATTATTGCGCTCAGTTTAATGTTGGTGCTTGTTTGTGCGGCACCGGTGATGCTTTACAGTTTGTTTAACCCTGAAGCCGGAGGCGCTTTATGGATGGGCTGGTTGTTTGCCCTGGGGGCTGTGGTTGCGCATATTGGTTTTTTTGTAGGCATTGTCTTGGTGATTTGGGATATGTATTTCGCCAAAAAATAACAGTCACAGCGCAGGCGTAACACAAAAAATCGGCGGGCCTTGCGACCCGCCGATTTTTCGTTCAAGGTTCCGATTAAAACTCGCCTAAAAAACCGCCCGATTGATGCGCCCACAGTTGTGCATAAACACCGCCCAACGCAATCAGTTCAGCGTGGGTTCCCTGTTCAATAATCTGACCTTTATCCAACACAATTAAACGATCCAGTGCCGCAATAGTGGATAAGCGGTGGGCAATCGCAATAACCGTTTTGCCTTGCATGAGCGTGGTTAAATTGGTTTGGATCGCCGCTTCGACTTCTGAATCCAAGGCGGAGGTGGCTTCATCCATCACTAAAATGGGCGCGTTTTTGATCAGCACTCGCGCAATCGCAATACGCTGGCGCTGGCCGCCAGAGAGTTTTACGCCGCGCTCGCCCACATGGGCGTCATAACCGGTACGCCCTTCGTTGTCACTCAAGCCCATAATAAAATCGTGGGCTTCCGCTTGTTGTGCAGCGCGAATCATATCGACTTCGGTCGCATCGGGTTTGCCATAGAGCAGGTTGTCGCGAATCGAGCGATGCAGCAGCGACGTATCCTGAGTCACCATACCAATTTGCGCACGCAGACTCTCTTGTTTGACCTCGGCAATATTTTGGTTGTCGATTAGAATGCTGCCGGCATCCACATCGTAAAAACGCAGGAGTAAATTCACCAGAGTGGATTTGCCCGCGCCAGAGCGCCCCACCAAACCAATTTTTTCACCCGGTTTAATGTGTAAATTAAAATTCTGCAGCAGGCCATTAGGTTTGCCGTAATTAAAACAAACAGATTGAAAATCTACCGCGCTCTGTTGCACTACGAGTGGTTGTGCATCGGGTTTGTCTTGCACCTCCCGTGGGATTGCCAAGGTATTTAAACCATCGCGTGCGGTGCCTATATTTTCAAACAGTGCCGATACTTCCCACATAATCCACTGTGCCATGCCATTTAAACGCAGCACCAAACCCACGGCAGCGGCGATGGCACCGGTTGTGATTGCCGCATTAGACCAAAGCCACAGTGAGGTTGCCGCAATCGAAAAAATAAGAATAACGCTAATTATCCACACACTAGTACCCAATAAAGTCGCCAAGCGCATTTGTGGGTGTACCGTGGTTAAAAAATACTCCATACCTTGTTTGGCGTACTGTGCCTCGCGGTTGGAGTGTGAAAATAATTTCACCGTGGAAATATTGGTGTAAGTGTCCACCAAACGCCCTGTCATATCAGAGCGGGCGTGCGCTTGTGCGGTGGAAATTTTGGAGAGGCGCGGCAGAAAATAGTAGAGCAAACCGCAGTAGGCAAAAAACCACACAATCAGCGGCAGGGCGAGGCGCCAATCCAGCGAAAAAGCCAGTACCAGAATGCTGCTGAAATACACCATCACATAAAGTAGTACATCCAATAATTTCATAATAGTTTCGCGCACTGCCAAAGCGGTTTGCATCACCTTGGTGGCGACGCGACCAGCGAATTCATTTTGATAGAATTGGTAGCTTTGGCCCAGCAGGTAGCGATGTGCCTGCCAGCGAATACGCATGGGGAAATTGCCGAGCAGGGTTTGGTGCATTAATAGTGAGTGCATCAACACCGATAGCGGCAAACCCACTAGCAAAATTAAACTCATCCAGAGTAATTCGCGACGCGACTCAACCCAAAAGCTGTCAGGCGATTGTTGGTTGAGTGAGTCCACCAAATCGCCTAAAAAACCAAACAGCGATACCTCCAAAATCGCAATCAGGCCGGTGAATACGGCCATGGCGATTAAATAGAACTCGGCACCACGGCTGTAATGCCGACAAAAGGCGTAGAGGGTTTTGGGTGGACTAGTGGGATCTTCAGGCGGAAAGGGTTTTATCAGGCTTTCAAAAAAACGGAACATAATACAATCGCCGGTAATAAATGAATGAAACGGGTTTTCGCCAGAAGTGCTGGCTAAAAACTGTGCGACTATTGTAGCAGCTCACTCCGGGGACTTCGTGTAACCAAGTGTTAAGTTGCGGTGCTACACTGTCGCCCGATACCTTTGCGAGGGGCAAAATGAACAGTACTAAGGTTGGCTATGCTCCGGTTATTAATAATGAGTAATAAGTAGGTGATTATGAGAAATGCATTGACGGTATTCGGTGCAGGTTGTTTGGGTGGGTTAGTTATGTGCGTGGTGATGTGGTTGTTCAGTTATTACGGAATAACGCAGTCGTTAAATGTGCGTCTATCTGGCTCGGTATCACCCCAGTGGATGTATCCGCGCATTGTGTGGGGCGGCTTATGGGGGCTGCTATTTCTGCTGCCCATTTATGCGAGTAGTACTTTTGCACGCAGTTTTGTTATTGCGTTGATTCCAACCTTGATCCAACTATTTGTGTTTTATCCGTTCTATGAAGGCAAGGGGGTTGCAGGTTTGTCGTTGGGTTTGCTGACACCATTCCTGGTGTTCTTTTTCTTTTGGGTTTGGTCTTTAACCACTGCCGTCAGTTTGCGTGTCTCTTAAATAGATTGGTTATAGAAAATGAATGCTTTTTTTGTTGTATGTAAATTATTTTTTCTCAGCCTTCTTGCTGTTAGCGCAAATGCACAGCTGCTACCTGACAACATTAATTTAAATGTGCAGTCAGTCAATCGTTGGATGCAAAGTAATCGTGACATGGCGCCACTGGTACAAGCAGTAGATGCCTATCATCTGACTCCTGAGTCATTTAAAACGTTTGAAGCATTATCGCCTCTACAGCAAGATGAGCAAATTGAGCGCATACTACGCGATGCAAACTTAATGGAGCGGGCGACCAAAGTAGCGCGTCAACATGGCTGGAAATCAATAGGCGAATATATGCGTTTAAGTACTAAGTTGGGCAATGCTATAGCTGCTTATTTTTTATTTGGTGATCTGGGCAAGGTAACTGAAGAGCAGGCTAAGCAATTAAAAGAAAAAGCCGATCCTGCTGTGCTAGCAGTTCCTCAAACCGACATAGATTTTATTCGTCGCAATGAAAAAACCTTGCAACAATATATTCAGGCATACAGTGCGGGCCGTTAATGCTTTGTCCTCTTAGTATTAAAACAAAAGGCGGACACTGCAATGTCCGCCTTTTTATTACCCGCTGGTAATTCTTTTTATTGTTTATTGTCAATTATTAGACAGTATTGAAAAGCCGATAGCTGGTTCAGCGAGAGCCACCTGTTAAGCTCAGGTATACCAATGTTTGGTTTAACAGCTGATAGGCAACCTCTCCAAAAGTGATAGGGCCGGTTAGATCCCGGGTCTTTTTTCCTTCCAGTTCAGAATAAAGATAATTCAAAATACAGTTGCAGGAAAAGGAGATTCCCTCACTGGCTGACGCTGATAACTCTTTGTTAAAACTTTCCAGATAGTTGTCCACGGGCTTGGCAAATCGATAGCTGATGTCGGCAAATACCGGTGCATATAAATCTACTTTGTTATTGTGTTCATCGAGCTGCTGAATACTGACATTGACCATTACACCAGAATAATTCGCAACCAGGGGTAAACGAGTGTCAATTTTGGCGTGTTTGATGTAATCCACGAGATTAGCTGGCTCACCATTAATGGTGCAATCGCTAGCGCTGAAGCCGGTATTTTTAAATTTAATTTCCGGCCCTATTCCTTGGGTAAATAAATTCACAATATTTATATTGGCTAATTGATTTACTGGAAGAGGAATGTGCATCGCAACTGCTTGCTGATCAAAAAGCATGCCTCGTGCCGGCCCAAAGCCAACTTTGGCGCTATTTTTACCCAGCTCATCCAAATGTACACCAGAAATCCAACCAATAATGGGGGAGAAATACATATTCGGGTATTCAGGCGAATGTTGCGCATAACTCAAATGAATTTCCGACATGGCGGGCAAAATTACGATGGTGAAACCGTGTTCCGGGGCTTCTTGTGCTATTCGGGAAATAGAATTGACATCATAAAGAGCAATGCGCGGTGCCTTGGATGGTTGCACTCCCTCTATGGTGTGTACAAACATCAATGTGCGATCAGCTTTGCCTCCTTCTGCTGTCATAAAATAGGGGATTGTGCCTGCTATCCAATTGCCGGACGGTAGGTCAGCCAATACGGATTCATCTGCAGCAATTACCAAATAATCACCGCGGTTTATTTTTTCAATAATCTCTGTGCGCCCGATGAGCTCACTGCGAATGCTAATATCGGCTTCGTATGCCATAGGTTGCTCCTTGGTATCAGATTAATGTGCTTGGCTGTTGGTCATTACCAAACGCAACTCTTGCTGCATAAAACGCTGATTGTGTTTGATGAAGTCTCTGATTCTACGGGCAGCATTGAGTTCAACCACTGGGTCGGGATTCATCAATAGTTGCGAACGCAGGTTGGCTAATAACAATTTATAGGCAATATGAGAGCTTGGGATGAATGAGTCATCTTTGAGTATCCTCTGCCAGACACTACTACTCTCATCAGGAAGCGTAAATTGGCTATCTTCCGGCGTATTCATCAATTGATTAATTAAAATTAATTCTCGCCTGAGGTTGCGTGCATTTTTTCTGAAGAATTCGCGTAGTGAATTAAGCGTATTGATTCGTTGCTGGTTGTCATCTGTTTGTGAAAATGCGTGACGTAAACGAACCAAAAATAAGTTTAACGGAACATTAGTAGATTTTAAGTCCAGTTTTCCGGTGATAAGTTTAAGCCAAATGCTATTTTTTAACGCAGGTAATACTAGTTTGGCGGCTCCGGCTTGGCGCTCTTCAGTATCTTGCTTTTTAGCTGTTATTGCACAGACTTGGCTAACTTCTATACTCAAATGGTTAACTTGGGATATGAAAAATTTTCGCAACTCAGTAACGGCTTCACTAATTGAGCTGTTTATATTTGGGTCAATAATATTTAACTTTATTTTAGAAAGCATTAAGCGAAGTGGGAATGATTGAGTTTTTAGGTGAAATTTGTCGTAAACCATATTTTCCCAAATAGGATCAATTTCGGTTGGTAATAATAATGCCTGCCTATAAGCCTCTGACGTTTTTTCAATGTCGTTGATTATTTCTTCAACCAGGGTTGCCTCAACCAGTAACATGTAAGCTATGGCTTCGCTGGTTAGACCTCGTGCATTTGCCAATGCTACTTGCTGACGCAACTGATGCGTGTAGGTGCGATTAGCTTCACCAATAAAATGAGGCTGCAATAAACTTTCGCGGCCAATTCCCGTAGTGCAAATAGTTGTATCGTAAAAAGAAGAGGAAATTTGGCAGCTATATTGCCCAATTCGCGTGTGTGTCCAGCGCTTGTGGTGATTGTTCTGTTCAATTTTTGATGTTTTTATATCGCTCTTTTTGCTAAAGAGCGAAAAAGCTGATTTTTCTGTGTGATAGCCAATGGTGATTTTTATTATTTTATTTCTTTCATCAATTTCAAAATTTTGAATGTACCAAGGTGTTGCTATGCCAAGAATGGATTCAAAATAATATTTCGGTTGTTTAACCATCTGATACTCCTTTCTTTGTGTTTTTAAGGGTTGTCAACTGTCAAAAAAATCACTTCGACAAAACCTCAGGTCAAAGTACAGTAATGATTGTTAAACGATATGTTCGCCTGCTATTCATTATTATGATTTTGTCTGAAAGGCGGGCGCGCGATTATGAACATCTGAATGATCAGATGGTAGGCTTTTTCAATGAATTAAAAAAATTGTGGCGTTTAAAATTGCGTGATTGCCGTATTGTTTAAAAAATCCATGAATTGCACAGGGCAATTAAAAATAATCATATTTATAAATTTTTTATTTGTATGATTTTCATTGGCTTTGACTTTTATTTTATGCGAGGTATTTCGCGAAAATTGATCCTTGCTGTTCTCATCCTGAAATTATTGTGAAATTGTTGCGCCGCTATAGTGGCAGCCGAAAAATTCGGTTGATGAGATAATTTTAAGGATTGGATTATGCAGTTCATTACATCAGTTCTGAAGGATGATATTTTGGCAGGTGAAAAATATAAGAGTGGTTCTGAGTTTTCCGGTCGATTACGAGTGGGTATTTTGGGGACTGGGAAGATAGGTACTGATCTTTTATTGAAAGTTAAGCGTTCTGCCTGGTTGGAGCCTGTTATTTTTGCGGGAAGAAATTTGCAGTCAGCAGGTATGCAATACGCACAAGGTTTGGGGGTCCCGGTTTCTGATAAAGGGATTAATGCCTTTTTTACTCCAAATGTTCATTGCGACATTGTCTTTGATGCGACCTCTGCGGCAGATCATGTTGCGCATGCGCAATGCCTTGATCAGTTGGGTATTTTTGCGATTGATCTGACACCTTCCCAAATTGGCGAGTGTTGCGTGCCGGCGCTGGGGATGTCCGAAGTGTTGGAAAATAAAAATATCAGTATGATTTCCTGTGGTGGTCAATCCTCTATCCCTCTGGCGCAGGCGCTGGTGAAATCGATCCCCGCTATCCAACGGTTGAGCGTCACCTCACTGGTTTCACCTGATTCCATAGGGCCGGCAACGCTTGCCAATATTGATGAGTATTACCGCAATACTCGCAGCGGTTTATACAAATACACGGGTATCGAGTCGATTAAAGTGGAGCTGCTGAGCAATGCGGCGCATGCAGGTAAGCCTATGTTGAATAGAATTTGTGCCTATGCAGATGATATTGATCTTGCAAAGTTGCAGCTTGCCTTGAATGAAATGGAGCAGCTGGTGCAGACTTATGTGCCTGGTTATCAATTGCAAGGAGTGCCCAGGCTTATTGATGGCGGTGTGCAAATTGAGCTGATAGTCGAGGGTGTTGGCGATTACTTACCGACCTATGCAGGCAATCTGGATATCATCAACTGTGCTGCCATAGCGGTTGCAGAGCAATACGCAAAAGCCAGGCTGATCGAGCGTAACTGCCAAAAACAAACGCAAGCTGCTTTGCGCTCTTTAGTAGAAGAGTGTTAATCCAATATTAGAATCGTGATGTTGTAAGGCGTATTTATTAAAAAGCATCGCTGGTCTAGAGGGTGGCGATGCTTTTTATTTGACGGTGATTTAATCGGTAAGTGTGCCTGCGCGGTAATCCTGAATAGCTTGTTCAATTTCATCCGTTGTATTCATCACAAATGGGCCGTATTGAACAATCGGTTCCTTCAGTGGCTTGCCCGATATAACCAGAAAACGCGTGTTTTCCTGTAGTGCTTGAATACTCAGCTCATCGCCTTTCGTCAATAAGCCGGCGTTACCCCGGGTAAGTCTTCGCTTGTCCTCGCCGATGGCAACATCACCTTCGTATACATAAATAAAAGTGTTGTGTTCGCCCGGAATGGCGTGGTTAAACACTGCATTCATCGGTAGATGAATATCCCAATAAATAGCTTCGGTAGACAATCCCTGTATCGGCCCGCTCACGATGTTGTTGCTGACTACGGCAGTATTTGCAATCACTTTAATTTGCCCGCCACCGGGTAATTCTGCCGTGGGTATTTGCGCAGCCGGAATATCCCGATAATGTGCTGGTTTCATTTTTTCTGCCGCCGGCAGGTTAAGCCAGAGTTGGAATCCGCGCATCAAACCGTGTTCTTGTTGCGGCATCTCCGAGTGAATGATGCCGCGTCCCGCTGTCATCCACTGCACATCGCCATTGCGCAAATGACCTTTATTGCCCATATGATCTTCGTGCAGCATATGGCCTTCCAGCATGTAGGTTACAGTTTCGAAGCCGCGGTGAGGGTGTGCGGGAAAGCCGGCAATATAATCATCAGCACTGCTGCTGCCGAATTCATCGAGCATCAGAAATGGGTCAAAGCGTGCGTGTTGATTTTGCCCAAGGCTACGTTTTATGCGCACACCGGCGCCGTCACTGGTTTCTCGTCCCTGAAGGATTTGTTGTAACTGGCGTTGCATGGTTTACCCCCGTAACGGATTGTGCGCTGGAAGTGCCGCTCAGGCGGCAACTTCCTCGCTGATGGTTGCTTTGGCGGCACTAAAGGCCTCATCTTTTTTGCCCATATTTAGCCCCTCAGCATAAATAAAACGTACATCTTTGAGTCCCACAAAGCTCAGGAAGTTCGTCAGAAACTGGCTTTGGGTATCACTTGGCTGGCCTTTGTGAACGCCACCGCGTGCTGCCACTATATAAACTGGCTTGTCATTAAGCAGCCCGACTGGTCCTGTTTCGGTGTATTTAAAAGTGACACCAGCGCGCGCGATATGGTCGAAATACGCTTTTAAAGTTGATGGCACACCAAAGTTATACAGAGGTACACCGATTACAATCACATCGGCCGCTTGTATCTCTGCAATAATTTTATCCGAGTAGTCCACTACAGCTTGTTGTTCGGCCGTGCGATCCGTTTCTGGTGTGAAAAGCGCTTGTACACGCGCGGCATCCAGGTGGGGCACAGACTCTTTGGCAAAATCCCGGACTGTCACTACGCCTTCAGGATGTTGCTCTTTCCAGCGTGCCACAAACTCCTGGGTCAGTTGACTGGAGTTGCCATTTTCACCAAACAAGCTGCTATTAATTTGTAAGAGAGTTGCCATTTCGTTGTCCTCATTTAATTGGCTTTATTGCCATGAGGCTATTTAATGATTTGAGAGATGAATGATAAATAGTGATATTTAGTGGTTTATGATCTAATTATTTAATTGATACTAGGCCGGTACAGGTAAATCATAATGCAGGATCAAACCCCCACACGTTTGGTAACGACTGAAAACAAAGTGACGCTAGAACAGTGGCGCGCACTGCTGGCGGTAATAGACGCGGGGGGGTATGCCAAAGCAGCGGAGTTGCTAAACAAAAGCCAATCCGCCGTTTCTTATGCCATCTCCCAGCTTGAGCTTGCTTTAGGTGTGAAGGTTTTTCAGTTGCAGGGGCGAAAGGCTGTAGCCTCACCCGCAGGTGAATTGCTGTATCGACGTGCCAAACAGTTGCTGGAGCAAGCTGAACGTTTGGAAAAGTCGGCGAGTTGTTTGTCGGTACAAGTCGAGCCTTTGGTAAAAATTGCTGCTGATATCATTATTCCTCCTGCGCGCGTACTTCAGTGCCTGGCTGTTTTTGCAGAGGATTTTCCTGATACGCGGGTTGAAGTGTTTGAGTCTGTGCTCAGTGGCACTGAAGATGCGCTGTTGCAGCGTCAGGTTGATCTGGCAATTGGAGGGCGAGTTCCTACCGGCTTTATGGGAGAAAAGCTGGTTACAGTTACTATGCGTGGTGTTTCCAGCCCGGATCATCCCTTGCAGCACCTTGGTCGGCCTATTACTTATGAGGATATGCGTCAGCATCGGCAAATTATCGTGCGCGACTCGGGGCAGTATCGCCGTCGCAGCGAAGGCTGGCAGGAGGCCGACCAACGCTGGACGGTGAGCCACATCAAAACCTCGCTTGATGCGATTCGCCTGGGCTTGGGGTATGCATGGCTACCTGATGCTTATACTCAGGATGATATTGCAGCAGGTAAATTAAAGTATTTGCCTGTTGATCTGGGTGCTGTGCGCGAGGTAACGACTTACCTTACTTTTGCCGATCGCGATTTTGCCGGGCCTGCAACGCGGAGATTGGCGGAAATATTGAAAACTCATTTACCTGAAATGTGCGGGTAGCTTGTGAACTGACGGCGGGCGCCACTTAGCGATTGCTAATTGGCGCTCTTGTTAAATTCAACCCAAACGGGGCAATGGTCTGATGGGCGTTCCATCGCGCGTACATCGTAATCAATACCACTGGCTATACACTTCTCCTGCAGACTTTTGGTTAAGAGAATCAGGTCAATTCGTAGGCCTCGCTTGGGGGTATCCTCAAAGCCGCCGCTGCGGTAGTCAAACCAGCTAAATAAATCGCACACATCAGGGTGGTGTTCCCTGAAGCTGTCTTTTAAACCCCAAGCCAGAAGATTATCCAGCCATTCGCGCTCTTCCGGTAAAAAACTGCACTTGCCTGTTTTTAACCAGCGTTTCCGGTTTGCCTCGCCAATACCTATGTCCAAATCCTGATGTGAAATATTCATATCACCCATAACGATTAGCTGTTTATCCGGCGATTCTGATTTTTCGATGTAGTCGATAAGGTCTGCATAGAACTTTCGTTTGGCTGGAAATTTCACCGCATGGTCACGGCTCTCGCCTTGGGGGAAGTAGCCATTGTAAATAGTGATTTCACCAAGTGGAGTCTCAAAAACGCCGCCAATAAAACGACGTTGAGCATCATCCACATCAGTTGGGAAACCCTTAATAACTTTTTTAAAAGGATATTTTGAAAGTAGTGCGACCCCATAATGTGTTTTTTGGCCAAAAAATTCTACGTGATAGCCAAGTTCTTGAATTGTTTGCAGGGGGAAATCGGGGTCATTTACTTTGGTTTCCTGCAGCCCGATAAAATCTGGGCTATGTGTATTAATTACTGCTGTGAGCTGGTGCAAGCGGGTACGTATGCTATTGACGTTAAAAGATATTGCCTTCATGACTGAACTCATTAAAAAAACACCCAGGCAATTTCTGCCTGGGTGTAATTAGTAGATTAGAGAAAATTATTGCTGGGCAACTTTGGATTCGGCAGGTCTTAGCTGGCCGATGAAGTCCGCCAGAATATGACCTGCTTCCATCAAATAGGGATCTTCTTTAGGATTTATCTCTTTGTTTTGTGCCTGTTCTGGTGCGTCTTCGCTGTCAGTTTCACCCTTGTCTGCTTTGAGTGCGGCGTAGTCCGCAAAAGGCTTTTCACCCTTGGCTGTACGTAATTCGTTTTCCATTTTTAACAGGCGATTTTCAAGATGTTTTTGTTCTTCCTTGCGTGTGGCGAGGCGCAGCGAAACTTCTTTTTTGGCGGCAGCTTCTTTAAATAAATCACTCTGCTTGTTCAGGTAGATGAATTCTGGATCTTGCGCTAAACGTTCTTGATGCGCAGTCTCAATGCGTGGCAGAAACTTACTGATGTTGTAGTAGTTCTGGTGAGGTGCAGGGTGAATTCGATCCCAGGGCAGAGCATTATCATAGCTGCTTTCACCGATTTCATTTGGATCCAGCAAACTGGGTAATGTGACGTCAGGTATGACACCTCTGTGCTGGGTGCTATCGCCAGAAATGCGATAGAACTTTGCTTCAGTAATTTTTAAACGGCCATGCTTTAAATCCACCAGGTTTTGTACTGACCCCTTACCGAAGGTGGTCGAGCCTATTACTATGCCGCGTCCGTAATCCTGAATGGCGCCAGCAAAAATTTCTGATGCCGAAGCGCTCAAACGGTTAATTAATACAGCAACTGGTGCACGATACACTGCAGGTTGGTAGGCGCGATAATTGCGTGAAATTGTATCGTCGCTTTGACGAATTTGTACGACCGGGCCCGGATCTACGAATAAATCAGTGAGCATAGCTGCCTCTGGCAGAGAGCCGCCACCGTTATCACGCAAATCAATAATTATGCCGTCGACTTTTTCTTTATTTAATTCGTTCAGCAGGTTGTAAACATCGCGCGTAGTACTTTTATAGTTTGGGTCACCTTTTTGGTAAGCCTCAAAATTCATATAAAAAGTAGGTATATCAATCACACCCAGTTTAAATATTGAATCGCCATTTTTGATTTCAAAAATAGCTTTTTTGGCGGCTTGATCTTCCAGCTTTACAGTTTCACGTTTGATAGTAATTTGTTTATTTACTGTCGCGGTCGGATCAGCTGGCATAACCTCCAGGCGAACAATGGTGCCTTTAGGGCCGCGAATTAGTTTCACTACCTCATCCAGGCGCCATCCCACCACATCCACAAATTCGCCTTCGGCTCCCTGTGCGATGGATACAATTTTATCATTGGGTTTTAGTTGTCCTTGTTTGTGTGCCGGGCCTCCTACAACCAGGCTGCTTACTTTGGTGTAATCGTCTTCGCTCTGCAAGACGGCGCCTATACCCTGTAGTTCAAGAGACATGCTGATATCAAAGTTTTCGGCATTCTCCGGCGATAGATAATTGGTGTGTGGATCATAGAGCGTAGTGAGTGAGTTCATCATCACGCTGAATGCTTCTTCTGGCGTTTGTTGCTTGAGTCTGCGCAACTGATTGGCATAGCGTTTACGCAGCGTAGTTCTACTTTCTTCAAGGCTTTTTCCTGCAAGCAGGGAATTAAGTAGGTTCGATTTCAGGTATTTATGCCATAAATTATCAGCTTCCTTGGCATCGGAAGGCCAGGCTGCTTTTTCGCGGTCAATGCTGATTGATTCCTCTACATCAAAATTGAATTTAGTTTTGGGATCGTCCAATTCTTTAATGACTTTTTCCAAGCGCTCGACCATACGCTTATTAAACCGGTTATAAATAGCAAAGCTATTGTCCAGCTGCCCCTTTTTGTAGTCGTCATCAAAGGTTTTGCGAAATTTTTCAAACTCGTTGATGTCGGATTGCAAGAAAAAATTCTTGGCGTTATCCAGTGACTTTAGATATTCATCCAAGTATCGGGAGGAGAGAGCGTCGTTGAGCTCTTGATCGCGATAGTGCTCTTTGTTGAGTTTTTCTACTAGATCGACAACGGCCTTGCTTTGCTCGGCGGTGGGTGACAGCTCCTCTGTGGCTGCAAACCCCCTCAGCGAAAGCCCTATTAAAAGGCTGATCATTGTAAACTTTAACAATCTCACAACAGCAATTTGCATACAGAGCATCTCAAAAGGTCAAAAACGCGGCGCGTCATCGGATCGATATTGTCATAGGGCTAAACAGCTTTAACTCCCCAATCATGATAGCGGAAAAGGGTGATTAAAAGGAGAGTGCCCGCCAAGGCGGGCAGGGGGCGTTAATGGGATTCTTTTAACACCAGAAAGTTTCCTTGCGCATTTCTTTGGAGGGCGAGGGGGGGATTAATCAGTCGTGTCGCTGTCCAACGGGGTAGCGGTTTCCGGGGTGACTTCAGCGGCGGGCATTTGACGAGTTAAATCAAGCCACAGCTCCTTCCTGTCTAGTGGTGTTGCCTTGGGCAGGTAGGGGTTATCAATACGAATGGCGCGGCGGTTGGGTAGGTCTGCCCTTTCCAAGGCTTCTTGTACTTCAGGGCTGCCGTAAAAATATTTATCGAAGGCGCCATCGTCAATTGCCGATTCAAGCCCATTCTCTATGTCTTTTGCCAGCTCAGGGTCTTTGGGGCTAACAAAGAAATACGTTGGTAGGGGATAAATTAAAACCAAACGTTTTTCTACAGTGAGCGCGAGCTCAGGAAATGCGTTCAATTCAGTCCATACCTCGTTGGCGCCACGAGGGAACGCGTCAAATCGGCCACCATCCAACATATGATACAGGCTGGTTTTTTTGGTTGCTTTTACTACCTCAAAACCGGCATTTTCCAGAATGGATGCATCCTGCCAGCTGCGCCCTTGGCCCATTCTTACTTTTTTAAGATCTTCAAGGTTGTGGATATTGTCGAAGCGTGCCTGATCACCCTTGCGAATAAAAAACAGTCGATGATTCATCAGCCCTCTGTAGGCATCAATTCTAACAGGGATAAAGTCGCGCTCCATTTCTTCTGATGTGCCTCCCCACATAACGGAGATACTGCCGGATCGAACCGATTCCATAACTCTTGGGCGTGAGTAAACCTCGGGCGTGGTGGCAAAGGTGTACTTTGTTGATGAATAAGAAAGCGCAAGTTTTAAAAGGCCATTCATGTAATCCGTCTGAACATTGGATTTCATATTGGTAACCACAGTTTTTTGTTCTGCGGCAATTGGGCCAAGTGCATAGAATGCAAGATAGAGGGCTGAGATTAGGGCGATGGTCTTGCGAAAGGGGATCGGCATAGGGTGTGCTACTCGTCAAGGTGTTGCTACTGGTTGCTAGCCTACAGGGTGAGGTCTAGCCCGGTGCGGGATCTGATATCCAACTGATTGACTGAATAGGTTGCCGATACTTACAGCGGTTCTTTGACGCGCCGTTTAATAATGAAGTAAAGCTTAGGCTATTGATGGGTAGCTTGCTAGTGCGTCTTCATCAGCAAGTTGAGCTGCAGTCCAGCATCATCTGCATGAAATCTATTTGTTCTGGATTGTTAACTGAGTTTGCATTAACCCTGACTACCTTGCGATTTTCCCACACGTAATCGTATCGGGTAAATATCAACGTACCTGAAGGTGACTGGTCTGCGCTGACTATCAAGCTCTGACGAGGGGATGTATCGAGTATGTCCAGAAGTTCGCGAATGGTCTTGTGTAGTTGGTGGTGGCTTAAAAGAGCATGAGCGCCTTTGTGATTAATGAATATGTAGTCGCAGCCCAGCATATTGCTAACACTCAATACAAACTCCCCTGACTCTATCGCTTTAAGTAAAGGCGTAAATCCTTGGGCGTGAGAGTTATTGGCCTGACTCACTGGAGCAGGTTTTAACAATGGATTGATACTCATAAAAACCCTCGTGCTTAGCGGTTATATCCGGGATTTTGCAGCGTTCCGTGCACTTTTGGGGGAAGAAAATTTAACAGCGATATAGTCAAAAGACCACATAAAGGTAGGGGGTTGTGTCGATGTCTTTAACAATATGTGAAGAGGCTAACTTTATTTGGAATAAAAAATAGAAATGCCCTACAAATCAAAGCGGCCATCAATGGCCGCTTTGATTACGGGGGTTATTGCTGCGCTCTTTTGACTAGTGCGTCCTTGATGGTGTCGCGCATTTTGCGCAGGCTAGCTTCGGTCGTCTCCCAATCGATACAGGCATCAGTTACCGATACACCGTACTTCAGATCGCAAAGGTTGGCAGGAATGCTTTGATTGCCGGCGCCAATATTACTTTCTACCATCAGACCAATGATTGAGTTGTTGCCCTCCAGAATCTGATTGGCAACATTTTCCATAACCAGCGTTTGCAATTCATGGTTTTTGTTGGAGTTGGCATGGCTGCAGTCCACCATGATATTGGGAACCACTTTTGCCTTGGCCAGCTCCTGCTCGCAAACTGCAACACTTACTGAATCATAATTGGGTTTGCCATTGCCACCACGTAACACTACATGACCATAGCCATTGCCTCGGGTATGGATAATAGCAACTTGCCCTTCAGTATTAATGCCCAGGAAACGATGAGGCTTGGATACTGACTGAAGCGCATTAATGGCGACGGTCAGTCCGCCATCGGTACCGTTTTTAAAGCCAACAGCTGATGACAAGCCGCTGGCCATTTCACGGTGGGTTTGCGATTCGGTCGTGCGTGCGCCAATGGCTGACCAGCTAATCAAATCGTGCAGGTATTGAGGGGAGATGGGGTCGAGCGCTTCGGTAGCGGCAGGCAATCCCATTTCGGCGATATCCAGCAACAGTTGGCGACCAATGTGCAAACCTTCTTCAATTTTGAAGGAATCATCCAGGTAAGGATCGTTAATCAAGCCTTTCCAGCCAACAGTGGTGCGAGGTTTTTCAAAGTAAACGCGCATAACAACATAGATGGTATCGCTGATTTCATCGGCCAGTTTTTTCAGGCGCTGAGCGTAATCCTTGGCGGCGGCAACGTCATGGATTGAGCAGGGGCCGATAACTACGAATATCCGATGGTCTTTGCGATCAAGGATATTGCGCACTACCTCTCGCCCTTGAGTAACAACTTCCTGGGCTTTTGGAGTTAATGGGATTTTTGCTTTCAGGGCTGCTGGCGAGATCAGCAACTCTTGTGAGACGACATTAAGGTCATCAACTTGCAGATTGGTCATTGCAGTAGTTCCTATAAAATCAATGTGAGGCTATTCTACCTATTATCATCATAAAGATGGGATGGATTTTTTAATTGGGTCTATAAATAAAGATAAAATAACTTAATTGTTGCTTTTATTGGGATGCTTTTGTTGTGGTTTTTGGAAATAAATAGATCGTCATCTTATTAATCCTCACTTTTGCCTGAATTTAAAAATATCTATCCTTCAAGAAAAAGCGTAAGACGACAAAAATGCAGCTCACAGCAATCAAAATAGGCTAAAAAGTAAGCGGTATCGTCAGTGAGGCTTGAGGATACCTGCTACACCAACACTCGCGATTAATTAACAGAAAAGGAATAGTGTGGTAATGAAAAAGTTGGGTTTGGTGTTCTTATGTGGGCTAACGGCTCTGCCGGCCGTGGCGCAGCCAGAGCGCACCGCACTGGTACTAGGTGGCGGTGGTGCTCGTGGTGCAGCGCATATTGGAGTGATAGAAGTACTCGAACAGGAGCATATCCCCATCGATTGTGTGGTGGGCACTAGCATGGGCGGTTTGGTGGCTGGTTCCTATGCGGCAGGTCTTTCACCAGCAATGATGCGCGCCAAATTGGCAGAGGCAGACTGGACGGATATGTTCCTCGATCTAGCCGACTACTCCCAGTTGAGTTATCGCCAAAAACGCATTAGCCGTCGCTATCTTACTGGTGCGCAAGTTGGTTTATCTGAGCGCGGGCTGCAAATTCAACCGGGAGTTGTTGCTGGCGAGAAAATCAAACTGTTTTTTAATCAATTGGTGGATGAGGATTTAGGTGAGCGCAGTATTGAGGAGCTACCTATCCCGCTGGCAATAGTTGCCACCGACATAGGTAATGGCGAGCGGGTAGTGTTCCGCGAGGGCAGTCTCACTCAAGCTATGCGTGCCAGCATGTCGGTGCCGGGTTTGATGGCGCCGGTAGAGTATCAGGGGCGCAAATTGGTAGATGGCGGCTTGGTGGACAACTTGCCCATTCAGGTCGCCAGAGATTTATGTCAGGCGGATCGCGTGATTGCAGTGAACGTGGGTTCCCCGCTTAAGGCACCCGAGGAGATAGGCTCGCTGCTGAGTGTATCGGCGCAGATGATCGGCATTTTAACCAAGCAAAATGTAGAGCGCTCACTCTCAAGCCTGACGGGGGCTGATATTTATATCGCTCCCGAGTTGGGTGATATCAAAGCAACAGATTTTGCCCGTTACGAGGCGGCTGCCGAAACCGGCAGCCTTGCGGCGCGCCAGCAACTGACCTATTTGCGCAAGCTCGCAGTAAGCCCCGAAGCTTATGCGCGCTGGCAGGCGGCGCGGCACAGTCCTGCTCGTGAGCCGGTGATAATTGATGAAATCCGGATTGCCCCTACCAAGCGCGCGCATCCTGACTATGTGGCGCGCCATATTCGCCAGCAACCTAATCAGCTACTGGATCGTGCCGCTCTGGAGCAGGATTTATTACGCACTTATGGCGACGGTTTTTATAGCAATGTGGATTACCGTGTGGTTCGCGAAGCTGAACAAAATGCGCTGGAGATTCTGGTGCGTGAAAAAGACTGGGGTGCCGATTACCTCACCTTTGGTTTTACGATTGACAATGAATACCGGCGGGGCGCTAACTTTAATTTCCGCGGTGCCTACCGCAATACCTGGATTAATCGTTACGGCGGCGAGTTTTTTGCAGCGCTGGATGTGGGTGGAACCCCGTCGTTTGAATTAAATTTCTATCAGCCTCTGGTGCCTAGCCAGCGCTTTTTTGCAGAGCCGCTCTACGCCAGAAGGCGTGACTCCATTGGTATTTATGTCAGTGGCAATGAGATTGCCGAATATACCTTGGATACCTCTTACTATGAGTTTAGCGTTGGTAAAAATTTGGGGGTTTACGGTAAATCTACCTTTGGGTGGCGTGACTATCATATGCGCGGCAGGGCCGATATCAGCGCTTTTGAAATACCTGATATTGACGAGGAATATGGCGGGCTGATTTTTGAGCTCAATCTGGATCGTCGCAATCGCCTCTACTTCCCGTCGCACGGCTGGCGGGCGGATGTTAGTTTTTTTGACTCACACGAACAAGGTTACAAAAAGCTGAGTGTTGATCTAGGCGGTGTTTATAAATTGAATGATGTTGTATTTGGCGCGCGCGCTGCACACATTACGGCGTTAAATAGCGAGTTACCGGTTTACGACGCGGTAATGCTGGGCGGTTTTTTGAATATGTCCGGCTACGCGCGCAATCAGCTATTGGGTGATGATGCTTTTTATACGCATCTGCGTGCTGAACGAATTATCGGTCGCATGCCTTTAGGGTTGAATGGCGATATGCGTTTGGGTTTAGGGTTTGAGGCGGCACGCTTGGAGCAGGTCTACATTTTAAGTGCGGAGCAGGGGTGGTTGGATTCGGCAGTCATTTACTTGGGGGGTGAGACGCCACTAGGGCCACTTTACCTGGGTTATGGCTTCACCTTTAGTGGCGATTACAACCTGTACTTGCAGCTTGGTGCACTCTAGCGCTTATCGGCTGGCGTAAATTGTCTGACATAAAAACCACAAAGCCCCATAGAGGTGGGGCTTTGCTTTTATTGGCGATAATTTTCCGGTGTGATTTAGAAATGGAAAATCGCAGCAGCGTAAGGGCCTTTCAAGCGAATATCAGTATTCACATCATCTTCGTCGATTTGAATGGATGCGGTTTTGTAGCCCACCTCAACCCCCAAATCCAAGGCTGAATCAAACATGTAGCTGATTTTCGCACTGTAGTCAGAGATGGAATTATCTTCATAGCGAATCAAGTTAGCTTCAACTCCGGCTGAAAAGCCAGTCAGTGGCAAATCGAATTGAAAGCGGGCATAGCCCAGCGGCAAAGTGACATCTACATCAACACTATCGCTGGCATTTAATGATTGTGCTATTAATTCGCCAGAGTATTTACGTACCGTAATACCCACATCCAGGTTCAACCAGTTATCCAGAATCTCGTAATAGAGCACGGCATCGGTATAGCTTAGGTCGAAGTCAGTGGTCACTGCAGTGCCGGCTGGAAAGGGCTGATTACTCAAGTTGAAGTCATTGCTCAGGGTGCCAGTTTGGCTGCTACTGATATCGTTTTGTTGCAGCTTGATATTGGGAATCAGCGGAATAGGGTGCTCAACAGCGATGTAATAAAAGCTGTTGTTATTGTCATCCACACCCAAGTCATTGAGTGAAGCCGAGGTTTGGCCTACATCGCCCGAGTATTCGCTTTGCCAACTGCCTGCTCCAGCGTAGATACCAAAAATAGTATCGGCACTGACCTGACTGGCCACGACCAGTGAAACAGCTGCCAGGGAGTATTTGGTTAAGCAAGAAAGCGCTTTCATAACAGGTTTTCCTTTTGTGGTGGGTTGACCCCGGGTTAAAGGGCTAAATCGGTGGCCAGTGTAAGTCAGCGTGCGTGACAGGTGGATTGCTGTAATTCAAAAAATGCTATCAGGTTTTTAGATGTGGCTCTTGGAGCAGCTCCAAGAACACGCGCGCGGCATTGTTGAGTGAGCGTTGTTGGTGGTGAATGCAACCTAGCGGTCGTTTGATGGGGTCGTGTTTTACATCCAACACCACCAGCTCATTATTCAGGATGCGTTTGGGCAGCAGTCCCCAGCCAAGCCCGATACTGAGCAGCATCTTAATCGTATCCAGGTGATTTGAAACCATACCAATGGTGAGCGCGGTGCGCTGGCTTTCAAATAACTGATTAATCAGCTGGGTGGTATAAGTGCTGGTGTCCGGCATCACCGCCGGATGCTGGCTTAAATCGGCCAGCTGAAGATTTTGTTGCGCTGCAAGGGGGTGGCTGGGCGCGGCGACGAAGAGGAGCTGGTCGTCCCAGAGGTGATGGCTTTGGAGCCGCGGGTCTTGTTCGAGCGCAAGCGTGATGAGGGCGAGGTCGAATTTTCCTTGGAGTATTTCATGGTAGGCCTGTTCTGAATCTAAAAAATGTAAATCAAATTTAACCTTGGGGTAGCGCGTTGAAAAAGCACGTAAAAATGGCGGCAAATAGTGCAACCCCAAGTGGTGGCTGGTGGCAATACTCAAACTACCATCAACCTGTCCGTTCAAATCGGCAATCGCTCGTTGCGCAGCAATCACCTCATTCAATATTAGTCGAGCTTTACTTAACAAAACCTGACCAGCCTGGGTTAATGCGACTTGCCTGCCAATCCGGTCGAATAAATGTGTGCCCAGCTGTTCTTCTAGTAGCGCAATACGCTTACTAATTGCGGGTTGGGTGAGGTGCAGGCGCTCAGCTGCCGCAGAAAATGAGCCGCTCTCGGCAATGGCGACAAAGGCTTGAAGGTGTTGGGTATCCATGGGGCTTTTTTTAATTCATTCCAAAAGGGAATGCAATATATAAAAAAGATAAATTTGTTTTATGGTTTGTTGGGGCTTAATATCGTCCTCATGCAGCAAATAAAGTGCTCTTGAGCAACTGCTGAACACCCTTTTTACATCCGTCGATTGTCCGGAGCTATCCATGACTGCTAAAACCCTTTACGACAAACTCTGGGATGCCCACCTCGTGCAGCAGCGCGATGATGGTTCTGCCTTGATCTACATTGATCGCCATATTGTTCACGAAGTGACCTCACCCCAAGCGTTTGATGGTCTGCGTATGGCAGGGCGCAAGCCATGGCGGGTGGATTCCATTCTTGCCACGCCCGATCACAACGTACCCACCACCCAAAAAGAGCGTGCTAATGGTGTGCAGGGCATTGAAGACCCAGTGTCTTTGATTCAGGTACAAACCCTTGACGATAACTGCGATGAGTTCGGTATCGTCGAATTTAAAATTAACGATAAGCGTCAAGGCATAGTGCATGTTATCGGCCCGGAAACTGGCGCCTGTTTACCCGGCATGACAGTGGTGTGTGGCGACTCTCATACCGCAACCAATGGCGCTTTGGGCGCCTTGGCGCACGGCATAGGCACCAGCGAAGTGGAGCATGTCATGGCAACCCAGTGTCTGGTGGCCAAAAAAATGAAAAACATGCTCATCAAAGTTGAAGGCAAGCTCGGCCTGGGTGTAACCCCCAAGGATGTGGTGCTCGCAATTATTGCCAAAATAGGCACTGCCGGTGGCACAGGTTACGCGATGGAATTCGGCGGGCAAGTTTTCCGCGACATGAGCATGGAAGGGCGTATGACTGTCTGTAACATGGCCATCGAAGCTGGAGCACGCGCCGGTATGGTCGCGGTAGATCAAACTACCATCGACTATGTCAAAGGTCGTACCTACGCACCCACAGGCGACTTGTGGGAAAAAGCGGTTGCGGATTGGAAAAACTATGTGAGCGATGAAGGTGCACACTTTGATGCGGTCATCGAAATTGATGGCGCCAGCATCAAGCCTCAGGTTAGTTGGGGAACCTCACCAGAAATGGTGGTTTCGGTAGAGGATAAGGTGCCGGATCCAGCGAACGAACTGGATCCGGTCAAGCGCAATGACATGATTCGCGCACTTCAGTACATGGGGTTGCAGCCTAATCAGCCAATCACGTCAATTCATGTGGATCGTGTTTTTATCGGTTCTTGCACCAACTCGCGCATCGAGGATATTCGTGCGGCGGCACAAGTTGTAAAAGGCAAACAAAAAGCGGCATCGGTTAAAGAAGCGATTGTTGTCCCCGGTTCGGGCGCGGTAAAAGCCCAGGCGGAAGCTGAGGGCTTGGATAAGATTTTCATCGCTGCTGGTTTGGAATGGCGTGAGCCTGGTTGCTCCATGTGTTTGGCAATGAATGCTGACAAATTAGGCAATGGCGAACATTGTGCATCTACCTCGAATCGCAACTTTGAAGGGCGTCAGGGTTATGGTGGGAGGACTCACTTGGTTAGCCCTGCGATGGCGGCGGCAGCGGCGATTGCCGGTCATTTTGTTGACGTGCGCACTTTTAATTAATCCACAGGAGAAGCCATGAAAAGTTTTACTGTATTGCAAGGCGTTGCCGCTCCTATGGATCGCGCGAATGTCGATACCGATATGATCATTCCCAAACAGTTTTTGAAATCTATCAAGCGCACCGGCTTTGGTAAAAACCTGTTTGATGAGTTGCGTTATTTGGATGAAGGAAAACCGGATCAAAGTTGTGATGGTCGCCCGTTAAATAGCGAATTTCCGCTGAATTTCCCGCGCTACCAAGGCGCCAGTATTCTGCTTGCACGTGAAAATTTTGGTTGTGGCTCCAGTCGCGAGCACGCGCCCTGGGCCTTGGATGACTACGGTTTTCGCAGCGTCATTGCGCCAAGTTTTGCGGATATTTTCTATAACAACTGCTTTAAAAATGGCTTGCTGCCAATTGTGTTGAGTGATGCAATTGTTGATCAGTTGTTTAAAGAAATGTACGCCACTGAAGGCTATGAGTTAACCATTGATCTTTCAGCGCAGCTGGTCAAAACCCCGGGTGGCGACAGCTTCCCGTTTGAGATCGACGAATTTCGTAAACACTGCTTGTTGAACGGTTTGGACGATATAGGTTTAACTCTTGAGCATGCAGATGCCATTCGGGCCTATGAAGCTAGGCGCCGCGTGGAAGCGCCTTGGTTGTTTGATGTCGTTAAATAATTTTTTATCTGGAGATTGCTTGTGGGCAAACATATTTTAATTCTGGAAGGTGACGGCATTGGCCCGGAAATTGTGCGTGAAGCGCGCAAAGTGTTGGATCTGGTAAATACCAAATTCGATCTGGGGTTGACCTTTGAAAGCGACCACATGGGCGGCTGTGCAATTGATGCCTACGGTGTTCCACTGGCGGACTCCACACTTGAAAAAGCGCGCAAGGCCGATGCGATTCTGCTGGGTGCTGTGGGTGGTCCCAAGTGGGATAAGTTGGATCGTGCGATTCGCCCGGAAAAGGGGCTGTTAAAAATTCGTTCGCAGTTGGGTTTGTATGCCAACCTTCGCCCAGCACTGTTGTATCCGCAATTAGTGGAGGCTTCGTCGCTCAAGCCAGAAGTCGTTTCGGGATTGGATATTTTGATCGTGCGCGAGTTGGCGGGCGGTATCTATTTTGGTGAGCCGCGTGGTATTCGCGTGTTGGAAAACGGTGAACGCGAGGGTTACAACACCTACAAATACTCCGAGAGTGAGATTATCCGCATTGGTCGTACCGCTTTTGAAATGGCACGCAAACGCAACCGCAAAGTCTGTTCAGTAGACAAAGCGAATGTGTTGGAGGCAACCATGCTGTGGCGCGAAGTGATGGATACCTTGCACAAAGAATATCCTGATGTTGAGCTATCTCATATGTATGTCGACAATGCCGCTATGCAGTTAGTGCGCGCGCCCAAGCAGTTTGACGTGTTAGTGACGGGCAACATGTTTGGTGATATTTTGTCCGATGCGGCGGCCATGTTAACTGGCTCTATTGGCATGTTGCCTTCGGCTTCTCTGGATAAAGATGGTCGTGGTATGTACGAGCCCTGCCATGGTTCGGCGCCGGACATAGCTGGACAGGACATAGCTAACCCGCTGGCAACCATATTATCGGTGTCGATGATGCTGCGTTACTCGTTGGGTTATCCACAGGTGGCAGATGTGATTGAGTCTGCAGTCGGCAAAGTGCTGGATCAAGGTTTCCGCACAGCAGATATTTATACTGAAGGTACGACTAAAGTATCTACCTCGCAAATGGGCGATGCCGTAGTTGCAGCGCTAGCGTAACCAATAGTTGACGAAAGAGAGAAATACATGAAAGTAGGTTTTGTAGGCTGGCGTGGTATGGTGGGCTCTGTATTGATGGAGCGTATGCAAGCAGAGCAAGATTTTGCTGATATAGAGCCAGTATTTTTTACCACTTCTAATGTGGGTGGTGCTGCACCGGCTGTTGCATCTGGTCTGCCTGCGCTAAAAGATGCTTATTCAGTAGATGATTTAAAACAATTGGATGTAATTGTCACTTGCCAGGGTGGTGATTATACCAACGAAATTTTCCCGAAGTTGCGATCCTCTGGATGGGCGGGCTACTGGGTAGATGCTGCATCAAGTCTGCGTATGGATAAGGATGCCATCATAGTTCTCGATCCGGTGAATAGTGATGTCATCAAAAATGGAATTGCCAGCGGCGTAAAAAATTATATCGGCGGCAACTGTACTGTCAGTCTCATGCTGATGGGGTTAGGTGGTTTGTTTAAAGCTGGCTTGGTAGAGTGGGTTTCATCCATGACCTACCAGGCTGCCTCAGGTGCGGGCGCCCAAAACATGCGCGAGCTTATCTCGCAAATGGGCGCTTTGCATGCTTCTGTAGCCGATAAGTTGGCTGATCCCAAGTCCGCTATTTTGGAAATTGATCGTATTATTGCTGAGACAATGCGTAGTGAGGAGTTGCCAAAAGCTAACTTTGGTCACCCTCTGGCAGGTAGCTTGCTTCCTTATATAGACAAGCAGTGGGAAACCGGTCAATCAAAAGAGGAGTGGAAAGGGCAGGCTGAAACCAACAAAATCCTGGGGCGCGATGACAACCCAATTCCTGTTGACGGTTTATGTGTGCGTATCGGTGCCATGCGTTGCCACAGTCAGGCACTGACTATCAAACTGAATAAAGATGTTCCTATCGCGGATATCGAAGCTTTGATCGCAAACGCAAATCCATGGGCGAGTGTGGTTGCTAACGAGCGCGAGCCAAGTATGCGCGATCTGACGCCTACCAAGGTTACTGGTACTTTAAATATCCCTGTGGGGCGTCTGCGCAAGATGAATATGGGGCCTCAGTATCTATCTGCATTTACCGTTGGTGATCAGTTGTTGTGGGGGGCGGCCGAACCGTTGCGTCGCATGCTGCGAATCCTTAAAGAAGCCAAATAGTCGTTATTATTGGTCTGTGTTGAAAAGACCCGGGGATCAAATCCTCGGGTTTTTTGTTTTTTGATAACCAAAAACACCCAGATAAGGATTTAAATGTCAGTCTTTTTTCACATTTTTATCATTAGACGCCTAAAAAATATTAAAAAGTGTCGTGTCCGCAGGGTTTGTCAAGACCCTGAGTATTGATAAAAAGCTATTTATAATGAATACTTACGAACGATACTGAAGATTCATTCGAGGTTTTATACCTCTCTCGCACAGCATGCTCAACCTGCATGACGCTGTGTTTATCAACTAAAATGTCTGGCTACTCTGGTTCAATGCAGCCGTGGAATAATAAAAGGATAGCGCTATGCGTCTTCGTCAGTTGGTTTTAGCCTGTGGTCTTTCGTCCTTTGTACTGTCGCCTTATGCCAGTGCTCTGGGCCTAGGTGAGGTTAAACTCAAGTCATCGTTGAACCAGCCGTTGGAGGCTGAGGTGAAGTTGCTTGATACGCGCGACTTGACCGCTGAGCAAATTCTAGTCACTTTGGCTTCTCCTGCGGACTTTGAGCGAAATGGCGTTGACCGTCTTTATTTCTACACAGAGTTACAATTCCAGGTTGATCTTGATTCCGCGGATGGCCCTAAAGTTATCATTCGCTCGCGTAATCCTGTGCGCGAACCTTACTTAAACTTCCTTATTGAAGCTCGCTGGACTGCAGGGCGATTGTTGCGTGAGTACACACTCTTAATGGATTTGCCCACCTTCGATGAAGATGCGCGCTCCTCTTCTGTCGTTGCCCCGGCAGCGGCAGTTACCACATCAACACGCCAATCGGCGCCTGATGTTGCTCCTCGCAATTCTGCTACTGAGTCTGCATCGCCTTCCCGTAAATCAGTAGTGGAGAATAGTGCTCCTATCAGTTCGAGTGAATATGAGGTTCGGGCAAACGACACTCTGTGGGAAATCGCCATGCGGGTGCGTCATGATTCAGGAATTTCGGTACATCAAAGTATGATGGCTCTCTATAGAGCAAATCCTGATGCTTTTATAAATGGAAATATTAACAAGCTGCGACGTGGTCAGGTGCTACGCGTTCCTGATACGAGCGAAATGCGTTCTATTGGTAAATCGGAAGCGGTTAATCAGTTTGCACAGGCTACCGGCGATTCAAGTTATGGAGCACAGCTCAACGCATCCCGTCGCTCTAGTACTTCTCAGGCTGAGTCCGCAGAGGTCAGTGGCCGAGTTAAATTGGCAGCTCCCTCCGCTGGAAGTAATGCAGGTCAAGGTAGTGGCGCCAATGATGGTGCAGGAAGGGCGCTTGAAAGCGAGCTTGCTGCAACATTGGAAGAGTTGGATAAAACTAAATCCGAAAATACCGAGTTAGGTTCTCGCGTTAAAGATCTTGAGGCTCAAATTGAAACTATGGAGCGGCTTGTTGCGGTTAGCAATGAGAAGCTTCGAGCGCTGCAGGTTGCAGCTGGTCAAGAGCCGGCTGAGCCAGATTCAGCTCCTGCAGAGGTTGCCCAAGTATCGTCTGCTGCACTGCAAGAGTCTCCTTCATCAAGTGCGGCTGCTGTTGTTCAGCCTCCTCTACCTGCAGCTCCCAAGCCTAAACCTGTTGTTCAGCAGCCAAAGCCTGAGCCAGGTTTGGTTGAGTCGGTAACCAGCAATCCATTATTGCTGGCCCTGGCCGGACTTGGAGTGTTGGGAGTTGGTGGTGCAGCATATGCCTATCGTCGCCGCAAAGAGCAGCAAGAACAACAGCATAGTGAAGATGAAAATCAATTCACAATGGATGAATCTCTTGGTGAGCAGGATAAATCAAGCTTTCATGAAAATAATGACAGCTTGGAGGAAATAGATTCCTCTCTGTTCGAAGATGATGGTGAAACTACAGCTGTTGCTGAGACTGGTGATGTTGTTGGCGAGGCTGATATTTACATAGCTTACGGCAAGTTAGATCAGGCAGAGGAAATGCTAATAAATGCCTTGGAAAAAGATCCTAACTCTACTGATATAAGGATGAAGCTACTGGAGGTTTATGCTCAACAGCAAAATACTTCATCATTTGATAAGCACTATGCGTTATTGTTGCCCATAGCAGGGGCTGCGCTTATATCCAAAGCATCTGAGTTACGCGAAACTATTTCTGGTGCGAGTGATTATTCTGCAGATGTTGCCAGTGAAATCCCAAATGATTTTAGCGCTGACTTTTCATTAGATGGTTTTGATTCTGATGATTCTGCGCCGCCAGCTACTCAAATAGTTACTGGTAGCGATAATTCCACCTCAGATTTGGCAGGTGATACTGAAGGGGAGTTTAACTTTGATTTTGATCTGGATTTGGATGATGACGAGTCGACTGTAGCGTCTCTCGCTTCTGAAAATGCTCCGGCACCCGATAGTGAATCAGTATCGGAGTTTGATTTTGATCTCCCCGAGGTTGATGAAAATGCTTTTGCTGAAGAAGGTAGCGATACCGCTGAACCGTCAATCGCCTTTGATGAGTTGGATTCAAGTCGTGAGATTAGCGAAGCTACCGCCGGTGTTAAGAGTGCCGAAGAGGAGTTCACATTTGACTTCGATGATGAGCTTGCCTTGAGTGACGCTGAGCCTGATCTCAATGTAACAGGTGAAAATCTGGAAGTTGTTGCTGATGACTTTAATCTTGACATGAATGTTGATGATGTTGATCTGGCTGCGCTTGATCATGAGATGGAAAGTCTGGATGTTGATTTTGATGATGAAGCTGCCTCCGATGAGGAGGAGCCTGCAATTGCCGAATTTGTTGCAGAGGAGATTGCTAAAGATGAAGCTGAATTTGGCTTGGATCTCGATGATGATATTGCGCCATTGCATGATTCTGAAGATTTAGAGCTTTTGGCTGAAGACTTGGGTTCAACCAAGCTGAATCTGACTGATGATTTGGATAAGGTGGCTCAGCTTGATTTGGGTACAGCTGCGCTTGTAAGTGATGATGAATTCAATTTGTCCTTGGAAGATGGTGATAGTTCATCGCTTGAACTTGATTCGGGCGATTTTGATTTGGCGGACTTGGATGAAGAATTTGCAGGGCTTGATCAACAGGTTCTTGATCCGGTGGTGCTTGATGATGATAAAGATACAGTTGACCTTGAATTGCATGATGAAATTCCTGGTCAAATAGTTGATCTTCCAGAGATCGCCAGCGGTTTCGATGCGCCTCTGTCAGCTGAGACTGAGCAGGATTTGCCTGGTTTTGAGCAGCCTCTTGAGATAGAGCAGGAAGAGGACTTGTTTGCGGAGGCTTTATCTGATTTCGCATTGGAGCCTGATGAGCTAAATCTTGAATCTTATTCTAGTGGTGAATCTGAGCTGGCTGCCTTGAATGATGATGATATGGATTCAGAACTCGACTTTCTTGCTGATGCTGACGAAGCAGCAACCAAGCTTGACTTGGCTAGAGCTTACATTGATATGGGCGATATCGATGGCGCAAAAGATATATTGACGGAGGTTGTCAGTGAAGGTAGTGAAGAGCAGCGCAATGAGGCAAATGAACTGCTTGGCCGTATCGTTTAACTGTTAGATTTGGAAAAAAGCCTTGCACTAACCTGCAAGGCTTTTTTTATTTTCAGGTTTTAAATTTGGTGTTGTATGACTGATAACTATGTGCCTTTATCCAAGCCTTATGTGCGCAGTGGCGAAATCGTGCTTGATACGGTCTGGCCAGAAGGTATGCATAGGATTGCGCTTGGGGTGGAATACAAAGGCTCTGATTTTCATGGCTTTCAGATTCAGCCTAATGGGGTAAAAACAGTTCAGCAAGCACTTGAGCGGGCGCTTTCGCAGGTTGCTAATGAGGCTATATCACTGGTTTGTGCTGGCCGAACTGATGCGGGTGTGCACGCTACAGGCCAAGTGGTGCATTTTGATACCTTGGCTATTCGTTCGGAAAAAGCGTGGTTGCGTGGTTCTCGCCCCTACTTGCCCGATTCGGTCAGTGTGCGTTGGGCTAAAGAGGTTGTTCCTCAATTTCATGCTCGCTTTAGTGCGCAGAATCGTACGTATCGATACTTGATTACAGATGCCAAAGTACCATCGGGTTTGCTGCACGATCAAATCACTTGGTCATCACGCCCTTTGTCTCTGGATCTCATGCGTGCTGCGGCTGCATATTTGGTTGGTCAGCATGACTTTACTTCATTCCGGGCGACACAGTGTCAGGCGAAGAGTCCGGTTCGTCGAATAGAGTATTTGCATATAGTGCGGCGTGGAGAGTTGATCATATTAGAGGTTCAGGCAAATGCTTTCTTGCACCATATGGTACGCAATATTGTTGGCGTGCTTATGGCGGTAGGTGCAGGGGATAAGCCTGTGGAGTGGGTTGCTGATGTGCTTGCTGCTCGTGATCGCAGTGCTGCGGGTGTTACGGCAAAACCGTTTGGTTTGTATTTGGTTGGGGTTGATTACCCTGCAGTTTTTGAATTGCCTCGCGTGTTGCCTGGGCCTCTTTATTTTTCCGAACCCCTTGGTGGCTTTGCGGGTGAGGTTTGAGTGTGATCGGTGTTTTTGCGGCGATGGCATGTAAACTCTGCTATTATCGTGCCTAATTTTATGTGCTGATCTTCTGCGATAAGCCCTGTTAATTTACGGTTGTTGGAGCGTCTGGTTTTGTCCTGTATACGCATTAAAATTTGCGGTATCACATCGGTTGATGATGCGTGTGCCGCTGTTGATGCTGGTGCTGACGCGCTTGGATTGGTTTTCTACGCCGCCAGTCCTCGTGCTGTCAATTCCGGCTTGGCACGTCAGATCTCTCTTGTAGCAGGTCCTTTTGTATCAGTCACAGGCTTATTTGTTGATGCTGATCCAGAGTTTGTGATTAGCGTATTGAACAAGGTGCCTTTGCAATTATTGCAATTTCATGGTGATGAACCTGAGGCATATTGTGCATCTTTCGGGCGCCCCTACATGAAAGCCATTCGTATGCGGCCTGATGTTGATGTGAGCGCGGAAATCGCACGCTATCCCAGCGCGTCGGGAATTTTGCTGGACGCATATCGCCCAGGTGTACCAGGTGGAACAGGGGAGACCTTCGATTGGACACGTGTTCCTCGCCAATCATCTGTGCCTATAGTGTTGGCTGGTGGTCTTACCGCAGAGAATGTCAGTGATGCGATTGCAACAACCACCGTTTATGGGGTTGATGTGAGTGGTGGTGTAGAATCTGCGCCCGGTAAAAAAAATCACAAACAAATAGCTTTATTTATCAATAACGCACGGCGTGCTGCTCAATAATGTGGCGGATCGTCGGCTCCGAACAGGTGGTTAAACGGTGAGTAACACTGAGCATTTTTCAGCGATTGATTACAGTGCTTTTCCGAATGAGGAAGGTCACTTTGGCCCCTATGGTGGTCGTTTTGTATCTGAAACGCTTATCTATGCACTGGATGAGCTTCAGGAAATTTATTCACGCCTTAAGGACGATCCAGGCTTTCAGGCTGAGTTCGATAAAGATATGGCTTACTATGTCGGTCGTCCCTCGCCGTTGTATCTGGCTGAGCGCTGGACTCGTGAGTTGGGGGGGGCACAAATATATCTCAAGCGAGAAGATTTGAATCATACCGGTGCCCATAAAGTAAACAACACAATTGGTCAGGCGCTGCTAGCCAAGTTCACCGGAAAATCCCGTGTTATTGCTGAAACTGGTGCTGGTCAGCACGGTGTTGCCACCGCAACAGTTGCTGCTCGTCTTGGGTTGAAATGCCGGGTCTATATGGGCGCGGAAGATGTCAAGCGTCAGGCACTTAACGTCTACCGCATGAAATTACTGGGCGCTGAAGTCTTTCCGGTAACCTCCGGTTCACGCACACTCAAAGATGCGATGAACGAGGCTATGCGCGACTGGGCTACAAATGTGGATGACACTTTCTACATTATCGGTACTGTTGCTGGCCCCCATCCTTATCCTCAATTAGTTCGCGACTTCCAATCCATCATTGGGCGCGAAGCGCGTCGTCAATCCCTTGAACAGGCTGGCAAGTTGCCTGATGCGTTAGTTGCATGTGTTGGTGGAGGTTCTAATGCTATCGGTTTGTTTCATCCATTCCTGACAGACGAATCGGTACAAATGTATGGTGTGGAAGCCGGTGGTTTGGGTATAGAAACCGGCAAGCATGCGGCTCCCCTAAATAAGGGTATTCCGGGCGTGCTGCACGGTAACCGCACTTATTTAATGGAGGATGAAAACGGCCAGATTATTGAGACTCACTCGGTTTCAGCTGGTTTGGACTATCCTGGTGTTGGCCCTGAACACTCATGGTTAAAAGATATTGGTCGCGTAAATTACGTTGCCATTAATGACGATGAGGCATTGGCTTCTTTCCGCAAAGTGACCAAAACAGAAGGTATTATGCCGGCATTGGAATCAAGTCATGCGTTGGCTTATGTAGAAAAGCTGGCGCCAACCATGAGCAAAGATCAAGTAATTATCGCCAATCTTTCAGGGCGGGGTGATAAGGATATCTTGACTGTGGCTGGGCTTGACGGAATTACCGTTTAATTCAACCAATAGAAATCTAACTGCTGAGTAACATCGCAGAAAAATCAGGAATTATTGATGAGTCGTATTTCCCAGCGTTTATTGCAAGCAAAAAGTGCGGGCAAAAAAATTCTCGTAGCCTACATCGTAAATGGCGATCCTCATCCAGAGGCAACATTACCAACCATGCATGAATTGGTGAAGCAGGGTGTTGATGTAATCGAGTTAGGTGTTCCTTTCTCTGATCCTATGGCGGAAGGTCCGGTTATTCAGAAAGGTCATGAACGAGCCCTTGAGCATCATATTAGCCTCAAAGGAACCTTGGAATTGGTAAAGCAATTTCGTATCGCTAACACATCAACACCGATTGTGCTCATGGGGTATGCGAATCCTGTTGAGCGTTTCGGATATGAAGCCTTTGCGCAAGCAGCCGCGGACGCGGGTATTGATGGGCTGCTTACAGTTGATTTGCCTCCAGAGGAAGTGGTGCAGCTAAAAGCCCATTTGGATGCTTATAACCTCGACAATATTTTTCTGCTCGCTCCTACCACCACGGTGGCGCGCGCACAAAAAATTGCGGCTCATGCCACAGGCTTTTTGTACTACGTTTCGCTCAAAGGTGTTACCGGCGCAGGTCATTTGGATGTGAATGCAGTAAAGGCAAAATTAGCTGACTTTGGTAAGTTAACAGACCTTCCAGTGTGCGTCGGTTTTGGCATCAAAGATCCGGAAACTGCACAAGCGGTTGCTGCATTGGCAGATGGCGTGGTCGTAGGTAGTGTGTTGGTGGATAAGATGGGGAGTATGTCCGATCGGAGTCCAGAGGAAATTGCCAAGGCAGTAGGGCAGATAGTTGGTGGCATTCGCACTGCTATAGATGACCTTTGAGCAGCGAATTTGATTCCTGATAGCTGGGTTACCTGATGGGCGCCCATAATTTTCATTGATATTGAGCACAGAGAAGCAACCATGAGTTGGTTAGATAAAATTATCCCCAGTATTTCCCGCACCGAAACCAAGCGCAGCAATAAAGTGCCTGAGGGTTTGTGGGAGAAATGCGTTAAGTGCGATGCGGTTTTATACAAACCAGAAATGGAAAAAACACTCAATGTTTGTCCTAAATGTGATCACCATATGCGTGTTGGTGCGCGTGCACGTTTGAATATGTTTTTGGATCCGCAAAATCGTCAGGAATTAGCTAGTGACGTTGAGCCTGTTGACCGTTTGAAATTTAAAGATGTTAAAAAATATAAAGATCGCCTGAGTGCAGCGCAAAAAGAAACTGGTGAAAAAGACGCCTTGGTTGCCATGCGTGGTGAACTGAAGGGTATGCCTGTTGTTGCTGTAGCTTTTGAATTTGCTTTCCATGGTGGATCTATGGGTTACGTTGTTGGTGAGCGTTTTACCCGAGCAGCAACCATCGCGCTTAAGGAAAATATTCCTTTTGTTTGTTTCTCTGCAACTGGCGGCGCTCGTATGCAAGAAGCATTAATTTCTTTAATGCAGATGGCAAAAACCAGCGCTGTTATCGAGCGCTTGAAAATGCAAGGCACGCCTTACATATCAGTGATGACTGATCCGGTGTATGGCGGTGTATCCGCAAGTTTGGCGCTGTTGGGCGATCTTAATATTTGTGAGCCCGGTTCGCGTGCAGGTTTTGCTGGTCCAAGTATTATCGAGCAAACTATTCGCCAAAAGTTGCCTAAAGGTTTTCAGCGAGCTGAGTTTTTGTTGGAACACGGTGCCATTGACATGATCATTCATCGTCGCGATATGCGTGATAAATTGGCCTCACTTTTGGCAAAATTTACACGTAAAGCCGCTGTTTAAATCAGGCGCTTTATTCTTTCATGGAATCAATGTTGCTTCCCGCTTGGCTCTCGTGGTTGGAGTTGAATCATCCTCGTGAAATTGATTTGGGGCTTGCTCGGATCTCGGTGGTCGCCAAAAGAATGTCTTTGCTGGAGCCCCGCGCCAAGGTAGTCACAGTGGCAGGAACCAATGGGAAAGGTTCTTGCGTGACTGCTACGGCGGCTCTGTTGCGCGCGGCCGGTTTTTCTACCGGCGTCTACACATCACCCCATTTACTTCGTTATAACGAGCGTATTGTAGTTGACGGTGAACCTGCTTCTGACAAAGAAATTTGTAGTGCTTTCAATGCGATTTTTGCTGCTTGTCAGCTTGCTGATGAGTCATCTACAAGTCCTATTAGTTTGACCTATTTTGAGTACGGTACGCTTGCAGCGTTGGAAATATTTCGGCGTCATGGTGTGGATGCAATAGTTCTTGAAGTCGGACTGGGTGGAAGGCTAGATGCGGTTAATATTGTTGATGCCGATGTCGCTGTCATTACCAGCATCGCACTGGATCACACTGATTGGCTGGGTGATAGCCGCGAGCTTATTGGTTTTGAGAAAGCTGGTGTAATGCGCGCCGGTAGACCTGTGGTTTGTGCCGATGCTTCCCCGCCGGAATCGATTGCTAATCATGCAAAAAAAATCGATGCTAACTTGTATCTCAGTGGGCGCGATTTTGGTTATTTGCAACCGGCTGAGGGGCTTTGGACTTGGTGGGATTTATCGCATCGTTTTGATGATCAGCCTGTTCCTCAATTGCCTTTGCCAAGCCTTGCAGCGGCGTTAAAAGTTGTGTCGTTGCTGGGGTTGGATCTTGCAAAAATAGACGCTTTCCAATGTTTGGCCGGGTTGCGTATGCCTGGCCGCTTCCAGCAATTGTTATGGCGTGAAAGAAAAATTATTTTTGATGTCGCACATAATCCAGCTGCGACATCTTATCTATTGGCACGCTTGCAAGAGCCACAGTTTTCGTCCAGACCAATTCATGCTGTAGTTGCCATGATGGTAGACAAAGATCGCAGTGAAAGTTTGTCCAATCTCAGTAGCGTTGTTACTCGCTGGTATCTGGCTGACTTAGGAGCAGTCCCTCGCGCTGCTAGTGTTTTAGAGATGCAAAAGACTCTTGCTGCTTTGGGTTGCGTCGCAGATTTTGATGGTAGTGTTGCAGACTGTCTTGAGGCTGCTTATCAGGCTTCCAACCCGGATGATGTGATTATGGTTTTTGGTTCTTTTTACACTGTTGCTGCGGGTCTCCAAGCCATTGGTGGTCCGTTGTAGCGTGTCATTTTTCGTGTGCAGCAGGGGTTATAGGTGAGAGAGTCAGTAAAACACCGTTTAATTGGGGCCGCGGTTTTGACGGCCATTGCGGTATTATTCTTGCCCAGTTTTTTTAAAGATCGGCAACAATTCCAGGTGGATACCAGTTCGCAAATTCCCGGTCGCCCCAGTATCACAGCGGTTGACTTTAACGAGCCAGAGCAGCCAGAGGGTATAGAGCCTGCTCCGGCCCCGGAAACTATGTTTGTGCCGGATGAAGCTGAATCTTTGACACCAGAAGCTTTGCCTAGAGAAACCAAAAGCGCTATATCCATGATTAGCTCTTCAGGCAAAGCATCCTCTCTGAGTAATTCTATTTCGTCGGTAGGTACTTCCCAGACCGTTTCTAGCGAAGTGGCGGCACAAATTTTGCCTGAGGGATGGGTTATCCAGGTCGCTAGTTTAAGTCTTCAGGATGGGGCGAATAAGCTTCGCGATCAATTGCAGCTTGAAGGCCAGAGGGCTTATGTCAGGTCAGTATCCTTGGGCGAGAAGACTGTTTATCGCGTGTTTATTGGTCCCAAGCAAACAAAAGCGGAAGCCATGACCCTTAAAACGCAACTGGATGCCCGTTTAAAAGTTAATTCTAGCGTTTTACCCTTCAAACCTTAAAGCAATTTTCGGCATACCTCTGGTAGAATGCGCGCCTCCGTAAATCACTCATTGCTGAAATGGGAGCAGGCGAGTTTATGAATTGGGCTGATTGGGCCATTATCGCAATTTTCTCGCTCTCCTGTTTGATTGGCATTATCCGGGGGTTTGTTCGTGAAGCCCTGTCCTTAGTTATCTGGGTTGCTGCAGTAATAATCGCCAAATTGTTTGGCGAGCAATTCGCTGCTCTCCTGGTAAATCAAATTGAATCGCCATCTCTTCGTTTGATGACCTCTTACGCAATATTATTTGTTGCCGTTTTATTGCTTGGTGCTATGGCAAGTTACCTGATTGGTGCATTGGTGCGTGCTACGGGGCTATCGGGCACAGATCGTCTACTCGGTATGGTTTTCGGCACTGCCCGGGCATTTATTATTGTGATGGCGCTACTGATTTTGTTGCCGGGCTTCTTGCCGGTTGATCAGGATCAATGGTGGCATGAAGCGCAACTGATTCCCCATTTTTTAGCTTGTGAGGACTGGGTAATCGCGGCTTATAGAGAAACCAGTGAATGGTTGATGACGTTGTTCGGTAGCGTTGAGTCAGCCGAAAAACTTTAATCTTGTTTAATTGTTATTGAGGCAATCTTATGTGCGGTATTGTAGGTATTGTGGGTAAACGCGATGTGAATGTGCAGCTTTACGATGCGTTGACTATCTTGCAACACCGTGGCCAGGACGCCGCCGGTATGGTCACCTGTCAGGATGGCCGGATGAGCCAACAAAAAGCCAATGGCTTGGTGCAGGACGTATTCCGCACCCGTCACATGCAGCGTCTGCTCGGCAATATGGGAATTGGGCATGTGCGCTACCCAACAGCGGGCAGTTCAGGCCCAGCGCTAGCACAGCCATTTTATGTGAACTCCCCCTATGGTATTGCGCTAGCGCACAACGGAAACCTCACTAATGCTGACAAATTAAGCGAAGATATTTTTAAAACCGATTTGCGTCACGTGAACACTGACTCAGATTCGGAAGTGCTGCTCAACGTGTTTGCCCATGAGCTGCAAGTGCAGGGCAAGCTAAATCCAAATGCCGATGATATGTTTGCCGCTGTTGCTGGTGTGCATAACCGTGTCACCGGTGGCTATGCAGTGGTGGCTTTAATCGCCAACTATGGCCTGATTGCGTTCCGCGACCCTAACGGTATTCGCCCTTTGGTTTACGGCAAGCGCGAAGCGGAAGAGGGCGGTCTTGAGTATATGGTGGCATCTGAAAGCGTTGCGTTGGATGTGCTTGGTTTTGAATTAATTAATGATGTCGCACCGGGCGAGGCTATCTACATCACCGAAGAAGGTGAGTTGCATCGCCGCCAGTGTGCTAAAGAAACGCGTTTGACTCCCTGCATTTTTGAGCATGTTTATTTTGCCCGCCCTGACTCCATCATGGATGGTATTTCGGTTTACAAAGCGCGCTTGCGCCAAGGTGAAAAACTTGCTGAAAAGATTCTGCGCGAACGCCCGGATCACGATATTGATGTGGTTATTCCAATTCCTGACACCAGCCGTGTTGCGGGTCAAGCGCTGGCTCAGAAGCTGGGTGTGAAGTTCCGCGAAGGCTTGGTCAAAAACCGCTACATTGGCCGTACCTTCATCATGCCTGGGCAACAGCAGCGTAAAAAATCGGTGCGCCAAAAACTGAACCCCATCGAGCTGGAGTTCAAAGGTAAAAACGTGCTCTTGGTGGACGACTCTATAGTGCGTGGCACCACTTGCCAGCAAATTATTCAAATGGCGCGCGATGTGGGTGCTAAAAAAGTCTACTTCGCTTCAGCGGCGCCAGCGGTTAAATACCCTAACGTCTACGGTATTGATATGCCCACTACCGCCGAGCTGATCGCGCACGGCCACAGCGATGAAGAAGTCTGCCGCGAAATCGGTGCCGACTGGTTGATTTACCAAGATCTGGACGATCTGATTGCTGCATCCACCGAAGGCAATAGTCAGGTCACAGCCTTTGATTGCTCAGTCTTTACCGGCGAGTACTGTGCGGGCGATGTCACACCGGAATATTTGGAAAAAGTGGCTGCAGCGCGCAATGACAGCGCCAAGTCCGGCAAAAAAGTAAAACAAATGGAATTGCCGATTGGTTTACACAACGGAGCCGCACGCGGCTGAGCGTTTGATTAGGAGCTGAGATGGATAACCTGGACGACCAATTAGCTGGAGACCCGCTGCTCGGTGCCGCGCTGGATACACTCGCGATTCGCGCTGGCCACACGCGCTCCAGCGAAGGTGAGCATAGCGAAGCCCTATACCTTACCTCGAGTTATGTTTTTGGCAGCGCGCAAGAGGCTGCCGAGCGATTCTCAGGCGCACAGCTTGGTAATGTTTACTCACGCTACACCAACCCAACGGTGCGCATGTTTGAAGAGCGAATTGCTGCGCTAGAGGGCGCTGAGGCAGCAGTGGGTACTTCATCGGGCATGGCAGCGATTTTGGCCACCTGTATTGCGCTATTAAAATCCGGTGATCACATTCTCTGCTCGCGCAGCGTTTTTGGTACCACAACTGTGTTGTTTACCAAGTACCTGCAAAAATTTGGTGTCACCACCAGCTTTGTAAGCCCCACCAACTATGCCGAGTGGGAAGCGGGCTTTACGCCCAATACCAGGCTGGTATTTGTAGAAACACCCTCCAACCCGTTGTGTGATGTTGTGGACATACAGCGTCTGGCAGACATGACTCACGCACATGGCGCGTTGTTGTTAGTGGACAACTGTTTCTGTACGCCCGCATTGCAGCAGCCACTCAAGTTCGGCGCTGATTTAATTATCCATTCAGCGACTAAATACATCGACGGCCAAGGTCGCTGCCTGGGTGGCGTTGTTGCTGGTGCAAAAGTATTGGTAGATGAAGTGCTGGGTTTTATCCGCAGCGCTGGTCCCAGCATGAGCCCGTTTAATGCCTGGGTTTTTCTCAAGGGCTTGGAAACCCTGCGTTTGCGGATGGAGGCTCACTCACGCAATGCGCTGGAATTGGCACAATGGCTCAATGCTCACCCGCGTGTGGAGAAGGTTTTCTATGCTGGTTTGCCCAGTCATGTTGGTCATGAGCTAGCAGCAAAACAGCAATCGGCTTTTGGCGGGGTTTTGTCTTTCCGCGTTAAAGGTGGACGTGAGGAAGCGTGGCGAGTTATAGATGCGACGCGCATCATGTCGCTCACCGCGAACCTGGGGGATACCAAAACTACCATTGTGCACCCCGCAACAACGACTCACGGGCGTTTGACACCCGAACAAAAAACTGAGGCGGGTATTACCGAAAACCTGATCCGCATCGCGGTTGGTCTGGAGGATATTGGCGATTTAAAAGCCGACCTTGTGCGTGGTTTAGGCAGTTACTAAGCCTTTGGCGAGTCAAGGCTCAAAAAAAGCTGTTTGGGTCTTGTCCTTGGGATTTCAGCTTGGTAAAGTGCGCGCCCTGTCACCCGAAAGGGTTTGCATTTTAGGACTATAGCTCAGTTGGTTAGAGCACCACCTTGACATGGTGGGGGTCAGCAGTTCGAGTCTGCTTAGTCCTACCAATTTCAAAAGCCGCTTATTTAAGCGGCTTTTTTTATTACCTGTTGTTTTTGTAGTTTTTCTTTCACTGCTGATTCCACTGTTTGGTCTTCAATAGTCACGTCGACTTGAATTTCTGTTTGATTGCCCCATCTAGAATCCACTGCTACCGCTATGGTGGCTTTTCAGTTCACTTATTTGTGCATTTGACTCAGGAGTTAAACATGACCGTTGATGCCCGCAAAGAAACTCGTGGCTTTCAAACTGAAGCCAAGCAGTTACTGCATTTAATGATCCATTCTTTGTATTCGAATAAGGAAATTTTCCTGCGCGAATTAGTCTCTAACGCATCCGATGCGGCGGATAAGTTGCGTTTTGAAGCGGTTTCTAATGGCGATCTTTACGAAGGTGATACTGAACTGAAGATCCGTATCAGTTTTGATAAAGAGGCGAAAACTCTCACCATCAGCGATAACGGCATAGGTATGTCGCGCGATGAAGTAATTGAAAATCTGGGTACTATTGCCAAATCTGGCACGGCCCAATTTATGCAAAAACTGTCTGGCGATCAGAAAAAAGATGCGCAACTAATTGGTCAATTTGGTGTTGGTTTTTATTCAGCGTTTATCGTTGCTGACAAAGTCGTTGTAACTACTCGTCGCGCTGGTGCTCCGGTTAATGAAGCAGTGCGCTGGGAATGTTCTGGCGATGCCGAGTTCACCGTTGAATCAGTGGAAAAGCAAGGTCGCGGTATGACCGTGGAGCTGCACTTAAAAGATGATGCTCTGGAATTTGCCGACCACTGGCGCTTGCGCTCCATCATCAAAAAATATTCCGATCACATTGCTATCCCGGTGGTGATGCAAAAACAAACAGCCGCTGGTGAAGAATCCAGTGAACCCGAGGATGAGGTCATCAATACAGCCACAGCGCTGTGGACACGCTCACGCGCCGATGTGACTGATGAAGAATACAAAGAGTTTTACAAACATATCAGTCACGACTTCACTGATCCATTAAGTTGGAGCCATAACCGTGTAGAAGGTAATTTGGATTACACCAGCTTGCTCTATATTCCCGCCCGCGCGCCGTTTGATTTGTACAATCGCGATGCATCGCGTGGTGTGAAATTGTATGTTCAGCGCACGTTTATCATGGATGACGCTGAGCAGTTCTTGCCGCTTTATTTGCGTTTCATCAAAGGTGTGGTGGATTCAAACGATTTGAGTTTGAACGTATCGCGCGAAATTTTGCAAAAAGATCCCAACATTGATTCCATGCGTTCCGCACTCACTAAGCGTGTATTGGATATGCTGAGCAAAATGGCCAAGAGCGAGCCGGAAAATTATGCCAATTTCTGGAAAGAATTTGGTCAGGTGATGAAAGAAGGCCCCGCAGAAGATTTCGCCAACCGTGAAAAAATTGCCAAGCTACTGCGTTTTGCTTCGACTCATACTGGCAGCGCCGAACAGAATCAATCGCTGGATGATTATGTGGCGCGCATGAAAGACGGTCAGGAAAAAATTTATTACATCGCTGCCGAAAACTTCAATACGGCGAAAAACAGCCCGCATCTGGAAGTATTCCGCAAAAAAGGCATAGAGGTCTTACTCTTGTCTGACCGCGTGGACGAGTGGTTGATGAGCCATCTGCAAGAATTTGAAGGTAAACATTTCCAGGATGTCGGTAAAGGGGAGCTGGACCTTGGCAAGTTGGATAGCGAAGAGGAAAAACAAGCGCAGGAAAAAGTAGCCGAACAATTAAAGCCGCTGCTGGAGCGCGTGAAAAATGCTTTGGTTGAGCAGGTATCGGAAGTGCGTATCACCCATCGTTTAACTGATTCACCTGCGTGTGTGGTGGTTGGTCAATTCGATATGGGCGCACAAATGCGTCGTCTGCTTGAGTCAGCAGGGCAGAAGGTTCCGGAATCCAAGCCAATTTTTGAACTCAACCCCGAGCACCCGCTAGTGAAAAAATTGGATGCTGAGGCTAACGAGGAGCGCTTTGGCGATTTGGCGCATATTCTATTTGACCAAGCAAATTTGGCAGAGGGTGCGCAGCTTAATGACCCGGCAGCCTATGTGCAGCGCTTGAATAAGTTGCTGTTAGAATTGAGTCACTAGCCGCTTTTCCGCCTGAGAGCAAGCGAATGCTGTGATTAAAAATGACCTTGTCTATAATCGGACAAGGTCATTTTTTATGACCTCAATTTATTTACTCTTCACAAGTGAGCCAGTTATGGATTACAAAAATATTGTACTGCCGGCAAAAAAATCTATTGCTCTTGTAGCCCATGACAATAAAAAACAAGACTTATTGACCTGGTGTAAACAGCACCAACAACAGCTCATGGCACACACTCTTTTTGCAACAGGTACTACCGGCAGTTTAATTGCCGCTGAAACCGGACTGCCGGTGCATAAATTAATTTCCGGCCCGCTGGGTGGCGATCAACAAATTGGTGCGCTGATTACGGAAGGCAAGGTGGACATGTTGATCTTTTTTTGGGATCCGTTTGAGCCAATGCCCCATGACCCGGATGTAAAAGCTTTATTGCGTATTGCGGCGGTCTGGAACATTCCTGTGGCCTGTAATCAAAGTTCGGCCGATTTTATCGTGAGTTCGCCGCTGTTCAGCAGTGAATCAACCCACTTGGTACCGGATTACGATGCCTATATCACTAAACGTTCAAAAACCTAGCAATAAAAATACTCCTTCTTATTACAAACTTTTGTTAATATCTGTTAACTCCAGGTTTTTGGTTCTAATCATTGGTGCCAAATGCCGGGTTGTTTTGGATAACCGCGGGCTTAAGCTGGCGATCATTGGATGAAGCAAACCGAGCAAATAACAATAAGCATCAAGGCTTTAGAGGTGTTTCATATGTCTGAACGTGAAATTGGTACTGTTAAGTGGTTTAACAACGTGCGTGGGTATGGGTTTATTACTCGCGGAGAAGGAGGGGAGGATATTTTTGTTCATTACAGAAATATCCGTGCCGATGGCTACCGTTCCTTGGCCGAAGGCCAGAGTGTTGAATTTCAATTACAGCAGGGAGATAAAGGCTTGCAAGCAGAAGATGTAGTACTGCTGCTAAGCTAGCATAAGTAATTGAAATCTTTTCAACCCATAAAAACACCAGCCTCGGCTGGTGTTTTTGTTTCTGCAGCATACCGGCATCATTGGATGGCAGGATTTGTAGTAGGGTAGGGTGTTATTTGGACAATAAGGCCAATCACGGGGTGATCAATATAATGAAGTTCGCCGCTGCGCATGTCCCTGCTTTGTTGCAATAAAATAATTTGACGCGTCAGATAACTATTGCTTGCGCTCGCCTCATCTCCCGTCTCTGCAATAGACTCGTCCCATTGCTGATTTTCTATTGCCAGTGCTTGTTCCAGCTCCAGTGAAGAGTCTAAAGACAAGCCCGCAATAGGTGCTGCCAAATAATTTGGCTGCTTGGGTAACTCGGGCCATTGTCGTGTTTGTTCTTGCCCCACATTCAAGTCGAATTGGGAATACCATAAATTAGTTTGCAGTTTCAAATAAGTTGCCACGCTTAAGCGAATGCTGCCTTCGAGTTCTTTGTGTTGGCCAAATTGTTGTCCACCTTGAATCAAAATGGATTTGGCCATTTTTTCATGGGTGATAATTTGTCGCCAGGCGTTATGGAATAACACTTGAAAGCGTGGGTTTCGCTCCAGCTTCTGCGCTTGTGCGTTAAGTTGACGCTCACTGACTGGTAGGCGATAAAAAGCTTCTTTAGTGAGATCAGGAGCGTTAGTTTCAGTATCGCTTATTTCTTTTAATTCAACCCAGTCTGCCGGATAGCGCAGCTTGATATTATTGGGCCAATGCTCCTGACTGGTATCGTTTTTACGGGCGAATACGATCAATTCAACCTGATACCAGCCTTCATGATTGGATGGCTTTGATTGTGCACAACTCGGTGCCGTGTAAAGTATGCCTACAGCGAGAGTTATAAGCCCGGCACTGAATATTTGTTGTAATAATCGATAAGCCATAAATTAAATCCACTGATAGCAAAAAAGTTTTGTTATTTATCGGCACCTAGATGATTGAGCAAATCCATCACAGTTTGAATGCGTTTTTCGGTTGATTCGAGGTCCATAGTAAATTTTAGCTGATTGGCGCCTTCCAGCTTATAGATGCGTGGTTGGCTTTGTACCAGCTTCACAATTTTCAGTGGATCAACTCGCGTATCGCTGGAAAACTCGATTTTTCCTCCGCGCGCATTGGCTTCAAGCTTGGTGATGCCGATATTTTCAGCAATAATTTTGATATGGGTAACGCGGAACAGGTTTTTGGTTTGCTCTGGCAATAACCCGAATCGATCAATCATTTCTACTTGTAAATCGCGCAATCCATCTTCGTTTTCTGCGCTGGCTAGACGTTTATACATGACCAGGCGGCTATGCACATCAGGCAAATAATCAGCAGGGATTAGTGCGGGAATTCGCAAATTAATATCAATTGCCTCGCTAAGGGCTTTTTCCAAATCTGCCTGCTTACCTTGACGAATCGCTTTTACAGCGCGGTCCAGCATATCCATGTAGAGTGAGAAACCAATCGTCTGGATTTGGCCGCTTTGTTCGTCACCAAGTAGTTCACCCGCGCCGCGAATTTCCATATCGTAGGTGGCCAGTGTAAAACCTGCACCCAAGTCTTCGGCCGCGCTAATTGCTTCCAAACGCTTTTGCGCATCATCAGTGATTGAGCGACGATCCGGGGTTAATAAATAAGCGTAGGCTTGATGGTGTGAACGGCCAACGCGGCCACGCAATTGATGCAGTTGTGCCAAGCCGAACTTATCAGCACGATTGATAATAATGGTATTGGCGCTGGGAATGTCGATTCCGGTTTCAATGATTGTAGTGCACACCATTATATTGAAGCGCTTATGATAGAAATCAGACATTACTCGTTCCAGGTCGCGTTCACGCATTTGACCGTGGCCTATGCCAATACGTGCTTCTGGAATAAGCTCTTGTATGTCGCGTGCGACTTTTTCAATAGTGTCTACTTCATTGTGTAAATAATAAACCTGACCACCGCGTAAAATTTCTCGCAAGATGGCTTCTTTGATAACAGCTTCATCATAAGTACGAACAAAGGTTTTTACCGACAGTCGACGAGCTGGTGGTGTGGCGATGATAGATAAATCACGAATGCCAGCCATAGACATATTGAGTGTACGGGGAATTGGTGTGGCGGTCAGTGTGAGAATATCGATTTCAGAGCGCAGGGCTTTAATCTGATCTTTTTGACGCACGCCAAAGCGATGTTCTTCATCAATAATCAATAAGCCAAGATTTTTAAATTTAATATCGGGCGATAAAAGTTTGTGTGTGCCGACCACAATATCTACCTTGCCCTCGGCGATACGCTCAAGAACTTGATTAACTTCTTTGGTTGTGCGGAAGCGGGATAGTACTTCTACGGTAATCGGCCAATCGGCAAAGCGATCCTTTAGTGATTCGTAATGTTGTTGTGCGAGCAGGGTGGTCGGTGCCAGTATGGCTACTTGTTTACCGCCGTGACTGGCAATAAATGCCGCGCGCATAGCCACTTCAGTTTTGCCAAAGCCAACATCACCGCAAACCAAACGATCCATGGGTTTGTTGGACAGCATATCTTGTATCACTGCTTCAATAGCGCGTTGTTGGTCTGCCGTTTCTTCAAAGGGAAAGCTTGCTGCAAACGCTTCGTATGCTGTTTTGGGGTCTGGAAATGCATAGCCTTTTCGCGCCGCGCGGCGGGCATAAACTTCCAATAATTCAGCAGCAGTATCGCGAATTTGTTCTGCTGCTTTGCGGCGTGCTTTTTGCCAGGATTCGCTGCCTAGTTTGTGAAGTGGTGCCAAGTCATCATCTGCGCCGCTGTAGCGGCTAATTAAATGCAAGCTGGTAACAGGCACATAGAGCTTTGCTTCATCTGCATACTCCAGCGTCAAAAATTCATTGGTTTGGTTATCTATGGTGATGGTTTCAAGGCCGCGATAACGGCCCACACCATGATCTATGTGAACAACTGAAGCGCCAATTTTTAATTCGGTAAGATTTTTAACAACAAGGTCGGCATTATCCTGAGTTTGTTTGCGGCGACGCTGCTGTTGAATACGCTCGCCAAATAGTTGTGCTTCTGAAATCAGCGCAATCTTGGGATCGGTGAGCAAGAGACCCTGTTCAAGCGGCGCTATGGTAATTGCAAGTTTCTCTGGGTGATTTAAAAAATCGTTCCAGCTATCGAGCGAGTCTGGACGTATGCGAATTCGTCCCAATAATTCCAGCAAGGTTTCACGACGTCCTGCGGATTCGGCACAAAATAATACGCGGCCATCAAAATCCATTAAAAATGCTTGAAGAGTGGCCAGAGGGTTGTCTGCTTGCGCTCTAATAGGTAAAGCGGGCGTAGAGCTAGAGGCAAAGTTGTAGTTGCCTGCTTTTTCTTCAAGCACTCCAGATTCTATAAATGTTCGCGAATATTTTTTGAGCTGACCAAAAAACTCTTCAATCGCTAAGTAAATAGTGCGCGGTTCCAACAGTGGTCGCAGAGGATCAACCCGGCGACTCTCATAGCGGCGCAATAATTCCAGCCAAAAATTTTCAGCTGATTTTTCGATGTCACCTAGTGCATAAACCACAGTGTTGGCAGGCAAATAATCGAACAGCGTACTACAGGCTTCAAAAAAAAGTGGAAGGTAGTATTCGATACCCGGTGGAGAAATACCTGCACTCACGTCTTGAAATACCGGGCATGCTTTGTGGTTGACATCAAAGCGTTCCAGCCATTGTTGTTTAAATAAATTAATCCCTTGTTTATTTAGCGGAAACTCTTTGGCAGGCAGTAGCTGAATTCTGTCAACTTTATCTACTGTCATTTGTGTTTCGGGGTCAAAAGTGCGCAGGCTTTCTATTTCGTCATCAAATAAATCGATGCGGTAGGGCATTTCGCTACCCATTGGAAATATATCCATCAATGAACCACGCACAGCAAACTCGCCGTGTTCGTATACTGTATCTACACAGTGATAACCAGCTCGCTCAAGATTTTGACGCAGTTCATTGGGGTCGAATTTTTCGCCCACTGATACCATCAAACTATTTCCGAGCAAGTAGGATTGAGGCATTAGGCGCTGTAAGAGAGTGGTCACGGGAACCACTAAGATGCCTTTTTTTACATTAGGTAGTTTATAGAGTGTACTCAGGCGCTCTGAGATGATGTCCTGATGGGGTGAAATATTGTCATAGGGTAAGGTTTCCCAGTCTGCCAGATGTAAAACCGGGAGTGGATGAGTGGAACCCTTGGCGAAAAAGCTGAGCTCTGACTCCAGGCGTATTGCGGTACCGGTATCTGCTGTCACTACCAGACTGAGACCCTCAAAACCTTTTGCTGCATTAACTACGGTGAGCGCTTGCGCGCTTCCGTAGAGTTGTCCCCAATATTGACGGTTGCCAGGTTTGGCTGAAACAGGTGGTTCACTGGTTTTTTGATAAGTCATGACGCGAAATTGAGCTCAGGCTGAATAAAATTGCGATGCATTTTACCTGCGTTTTATGAAAGTGAGTGGCGCGCAGTGTGTCGATTTTGGAAATAAACAGGTGCGCTCAGGCTGACTCCATTTATTTGATAATCATTCCTGTTTGTGTTTGCTTTTCGATTGTGAGCTGCAATATCAAATCGGAAGCAATAAAACCGCAATAAAAGCTGCGTCAAATTGATGCATGGCTATGGTGCTGGTAGGGAGGCGCGTTTATAATCCCGCTGATTTTCTTGGGCTATCTAAAACTTCACAAAAATCAACCTCTTGTACATATCTTTGGGCTACTAACTGAGTTGATCAAGAGGTGTCGTGAAAGTTGTTGGCCCAAATGCTCCGCTCGTTTATTTGTTGCGTATTGATTGTTTGTTGCAAATAAGCTTGGAGTGCTCGCGGTTCAAGCGCCCTTAAATTGTGTCCGGTTCCCGCCAGGAAGTAACCGGTCTTCAATAGCTGGTTTAGGCTTGTTAATCGCATCCTCGCGGCCTGGTTATCCAGGTCTACATCCACATGAACGACTAGGCAGAGACGTATGATCAAGATTCGTCGAGGATTGGATTTGCCCATTACTGGCAGCCCCAATCAATCTATTGAGGATGGCCCACAGGTTCGCCAAGTAGCTTTAATCGGGTTTGATTACCATGGTATGAAGCCCACTATGGCGGTACAGGTAGGAGATAAAGTCAAACTCGGTCAGGAACTCTTTTCTGACAAGAAAACTCCCGGTGTTATCTACACATCACCAGCAGCAGGCACTGTTTCCGCAATTAATCGCGGCGATCAGAGAGTATTTCACTCAATTGTGATTGACGTGGATGGTAGCGAAGCTGTTGAGTTCGCCAAATACCCAGCATCAGAGCTCGCAAGTTTGTCCCGTGAAAGCGTGCAAAACAATCTGGTGCAATCAGGTCTATGGACTGCATTCCGCACCCGTCCCTACAGTAAGGCTCCTGCGCTGGATTCAATCCCGAATTCTATTTTTGTGCAGGCTCTGGATACCAACCCATTGGCGGCTGATCCTGCAGTTGTGATTGCTGCTAAAAAAGAAGCCTTTGCCAATGGTTTGACCCTGATTGCACGCCTCACACAAGGTAAGGTTTTTGTATGTCAGGCTCCCGGTGCGGAACTGCCAAAAGGCCAAGGCGCCAACCTTGTTGTGGAATCCTTCGCTGGAGTTCACCCAGCGGGCAACCCGGGTACTCATATTCACTTCCTTGACCCCGTAAATGCGCATAAAACTGTGTGGACCATCGGCTACCAAGATGTTATTGCAATTGGTGAGCTATTTGTGACCGGTCAATTGAATACTGAGCGTGTTGTGGCTCTGGCTGGTCCACAGGTCGAACGCCCTCGCTTAATTCGCACTCGTTTGGGTGCTGATTTATCGGCGTTGGTCGAAGGGCAGTTAAAGTCAGGTGAGAATCGTATAATTTCCGGCTCAGTATTTGGCGGTCGTCGCTCCCACGGCAATTTGACGTTCTTGGGGCGCTTTCATACCCAAGTAAGCGTTCTGTTGGAAGGTCGCGAGCGTGAAATGCTGCATTATTTGCGTGCAGGTACTAATAAATTCTCGGTGATGGGCATCTATTTGTCCAAGCTGTTCGGCGGTAAAAAGTTTGCCTTTACCACCTCAACCAATGGTTCAGAGCGTGCTATGGTGCCGGTAGGTTCTTACGAGAAGGTGATGCCTCTCGATATCCTGCCAACACAACTGCTGCGGTCATTGATTGTTGGTGATACCGAAACAGCACAAAAACTTGGCTGCCTTGAGTTGGACGAGGAAGATTTGGCGTTGTGCACCTTTGTGTGCCCCGGCAAGTACGAATACGGCCCGATCCTGCGCAACAACCTTACTCGCATCGAGCAGGAGGGCTAATTGATGAGTCTGAGACGTTTACTCGACAATATGGAGCCGCATTTCCACAAAGGCGGCAAGTATGAAAAGTGGTATTCCCTCTATGAGGCTATCGACACTGGTTTGTTCAAGCCGGCAGACGTGACCAAATCCACCTCGCATGTTCGTGACGGTATCGACCTGAAACGAATTATGATTACCGTTTGGTTGTGCGCATGGCCAGCTATGTTCTTTGGTATGTACAACGTAGGCTTACAAGCCAATACCATCCTTGCCGCAACTGGCGCTACCGGGATTGACAACTGGCATGGTGCGCTTGCAGCTATGTTTGCCGGCCATAACCCCGACAGCATATGGGATAACTTGGTGCTTGGTGCTGCGTACTTCCTGCCTATTTACGCCACAGTGTTTATCGTGGGTGGTTTCTGGGAAGTGCTGTTTGCTACTACCCGTGGCCATGAAGTAAATGAAGGCTTCTTTGTTACTTCTATTCTCTTCTCTTTGACTTGCCCTCCAGATTTGCCACTTTGGCAGGCCGCTCTTGGCATTAGTTTTGGTGTTGTTATCGGTAAAGAAGTATTTGGTGGCACTGGTAAAAACTTCCTCAACCCTGCGTTGACTGGTCGCGCATTCCTGTTCTTTGCTTACCCTGCAGAAATGTCTGGCGATGCGGTCTGGACGGCGGTTGACGGTTACACCGGTGCGACAACTCTTTCTATTGCTGCGCAACAGGGGATGGATGCTGTAGTTAATCATGTCAGTTGGTTTGATGCCTTTGTTGGATTTGAACAGGGTTCAATTGGCGAAACCTCTGCGCTGGCTCTGATGGTTGGTGGAGTTGCGCTGTTAATTATGGGTATAGCTTCCACTCGTATTGTGGTGGGTGTATTGATCGGTGCGACCTTGACTACCTTGCTTTATAACTGGGCAGGTGCTGACAGCAGTAACCCAATGTTCCAGATGCCGTTCTGGTGGCACTTTGTTATAGGTGGCTTTGCCTTTGGTCTCTTCTTTATGGCAACTGACCCGGTATCTGCATCTATGACTGATGCGGGCAAATGGATTTATGGTGCACTAATCGGTTTCATGGTGATTACTATTCGTGTAGTCAACCCTGCTTATCCAGAGGGCATGATGTTGGCAATCTTGTTCGCAAACATGTTTGCACCGACCATCGACTACTTCGTCGTTCAATCCAACATTAAGCGGAGACTGGCGCGTGGCTAACCAACAAACAGCAAAATACACCATCACAGTCACATTGATTATGTGTTTGGTAGCATCCGTATTGGTGGCAGGTTCTGCGGTACTTTTAAAACCCGCGCAAGCTGCAAACAAAGCCTTGGATTTTAAAACTAACGTTTTGAAAATTGCCGGCATTTACGACTCTTCATTATCAGTTGATGCCCAGTTTGAAAAGGTGGATGTGAAAATTATCGACTTACAAACTGGCAAATTTACTGACGCAGTTGCGGATGTTGATAAATTTGATCAAACAGCCTCCGCTAAAAAACCTGACTTGTCCGACAAGCTGGCTCCCGAGGTTGATATCGCTAAAATTATTCGCCGTGAAAAATACGCCAAAGTATTTTTGGTGAATGATGAGAGTGGCAATCTTTCCAAGGTAATTCTGCCAGTGCGCGGTTATGGTCTTTGGTCAACTATGTCTGGTTTTGTGGCTCTCGATAAAGACCTGAATACCGTTCTCGGCTTTGGTTTTTATGATCAAAAAGAGACTCCGGGCCTTGGTGGTGAAGTTGATAATCCTAAGTGGAAACAACTGTGGATTGGCAAAAAAATCTACTCTGAATCTGGCGAAGTTTTGGTGAGTGTAGTTAAGGGCCACGTTGATGAATCCACGCCAGATTCTGGTTATAAAGTCGACGGCTTGGCTGGTGCTACCTTGACCAGTGACGGCGTTAGCAAATTGATGAAATTCTGGATGGGTGATAATGGATTCAAACCTTTCCTGACCAATCTGAAAAATGGAGAGGCCTAATCATGAGCGTTAAAGCAAAAGATCTCCTCATTAAACCTATCTTGGAAAATAACCCGGTTATTTTGCAGATTTTGGGTATCTGTTCTGCACTGGCAGTAACTTCCAGTGTGAAAGTGAGTTTGGTAATGGCGATAGGTTTGACTCTGGTGTCGGCCTTCTCCAATTTGTTTGTGTCGATGGTACGTAATTACTTGCCAAGCAGCGTACGTATTATTGCGCAGATGATTATCATCTCTGCGTTAGTAATCGTTGTGGATCAAGTGCTAAAAGCAGTTGCTTACGACATTAGCAAACAGTTGTCGGTATTTGTTGGTTTGATTATTACCAACTGTATCGTCATGGGGCGTACAGAAGCATTTGCTCTGAAGAACCCACCTGTTCCTAGCTTCCTTGATGGTATTGGTCATGGCCTTGGCTACTCGGCTTTGCTGATTGTTATTGCTACTTTCCGTGAGCTGCTGGGTGCAGGTAAGTGGTTTGGTATTCAGATCCTGCCAACCGTATCGGAAGGTGGTTGGTACGTACCTAATGGGTTGCTTTTACTGCCGCCAAGTGCGTTTTTTATCATTGGTATCATTATTTGGGCTATGCGTACCTGGAAGAAAAATCAGGTAGAGAAAGAATCGTTCAAGATAGCGCCCAATTCTGTTAAAACTCAGGAGATCGCATAATGGAACATTTATTAAGTCTGTTTGTGCGCTCGGTGTTTATCGAGAACATGGCTTTGGCTTTCTTTTTGGGTATGTGTTCTTTTCTGGCGATGTCCAAGAAAATCAATGCTGCTATAGGCTTGGGTATTGCTGTTATTGTGGTGCAAACCGTTACTGTTCCTGCCAATAATTTGATTTTGACTTATTTGTTAAAAGAAGATGCATTGGCTTGGGCTGGCGTTACCGGTGTTGATCTCACCTTTCTAAGCTTTATTTCGTTCATCGGTGTAATTGCGGCAATCGTACAAATCATGGAAATGGTCATGGATAAGTTTATGCCAGCGCTCTACAACGCGCTTGGTGTGTTCTTGCCGTTGATCACTGTGAACTGCGTAATCATGGGTGGTTCCCTGTTCATGGTTGAGCGCGATTATCACTTTGTTGAAAGTGTAATTTATGGACTGGGTTCCGGTACAGGTTGGGCAATTGCTATTGTGTTGCTCGCTGGAATTCTCGAAAAAATGAAATATTCCGATGTACCCGAAGGGTTGCGTGGCCTGGGTATTACCTTTATCACCGTGGGATTGATGTCATTAGGCTTTATGTCTTTTGGCGGCATTTCTCTCTAAGCGAGACGAGGAATAAAATTCAATGAATATCGAGATTGTATTAGGTGTAGTCATGTTCACCGCAATCGTCATCGCGTTGGTGGTGGTGATTTTGGTGGCCAAGGCTAAATTGGTAAATAGCGGTGACGTGCAAATTCTCATCAATGATGAGAAAACAATCACCGTGCCAGCGGGCGGCAAATTACTGCAAACATTGGCGGCCAATAATGTGTTCCTGGCATCGGCTTGTGGTGGTGGTGGTAGTTGTGCGCAATGTAAATGTGTGGTGAATGAAGGTGGTGGCTCCATCCTGCCTACTGAAGAGCCGCACTTTAATCGTCGCGAGCAAAATGAGGGCTGGCGTTTGAGCTGTCAGGTTCCGGTAAAACAAAACATGAAAATTCATGTGCCGGAAGAAGTATTTGGTGTGAAGCAGTGGGTTACTACTGTTGAATCCAATCCTAACGTGGCTACCTTTATTAAAGAGTTGACCTTGCGTTTGCCGGAAGGCGAAAGTGTGGACTTCCGCGCTGGTGGCTATGTCCAGCTGGAGTGTCCGCCTCATCACGTTAAGTTTTCAGACTTTGATATCGAGCCTGAATACCGCGGCGACTGGGAGCGTTTTGGCTTCTTTAATCTGGAGTCTAAAGTCACCGAGCCTGTTATTCGCGCTTACTCAATGGCGAACTACCCCGAAGAAAAGGGTGTAGTTAAGTTCAACATTCGTATTGCTACTCCGCCACCCAAATCTCAAGGAATACCACCTGGTCAAATGTCTTCATTTGTTTTCAGTTTGAAGCCGGGTGATAAGGTAACGGTATACGGCCCCTTTGGTGAGTTTTTTGCGAAAGATACCAAAGCCGAAATGGTATTTATTGGCGGTGGTGCAGGAATGGCACCAATGCGCTCGCATATTTTTGATCAGCTGCGTCGCTTGAAAACTGATCGCAAAATGTCGTTCTGGTACGGTGCTCGCTCGCTGCGCGAACTCTTCTATAAAGAAGATTATGATATGTTGCAGGCCGAGAATGAGAACTTTAAATGGCATGTGGCGCTGTCAGATCCTCAGCCAGAGGATAACTGGACTGGCCTCACGGGTTTTATTCACAATGTTCTCTATGAGAATTACTTGAAAAATCATCCTGCCCCAGAAGATTGCGAGTTCTACATGTGCGGCCCACCAATGATGAATGCCGCCGTGATTAAGATGTTGAAAAGTCTTGGTGTAGAAGACGACAATATTCTACTAGACGACTTCGGCGGTTAATGAAAAGGAAAACGAGGCAGGGAAACCCGCCTCGTTTTTTTTTAAACAATAGTTCATTTGCTTTTTAGAAAAAGCAGTAAAGCCTGGAGGTTCATCATGGCTGTACTTGTGGTTACATTAATAGTGATGTTATTCGTAGCGTTTGCCTTGTCTATCAGTGTTCTGGCGGGCCGTAAACCGGTATCGGGTTCTTGCGGTGGTGTGGGAAAAGCGCTGGGTGATCCTAATTATGTGTGCGAGCTTTGCGGTGGCGATGAAGCCAAATGCGCAGAGGAAAAAGCTAAACCTTCCCGCAGTGAATTGAAGGCAGATGAGCTTTCATATGACGCGAGTAAGAAAAAGGAATAATTATTGCTGGATCCGGTAAGTCCAAGCATATCAGTGTGTTAATAGGTTAAGGGGAATAAATTGACTGGTCGTAAAAAATCGGCAGATCATAGCTATGATCTTTTGGTAATCGGATCCGGTCCTGCAGGAGAAAGCGCTGCCATAGCAGCCGCCAAAGCAGGTAAGCGTGTTGGTGTGGTTGAAAATAGAGCGCTTGTAGGTGGGGGCTGCGCTCACAAAGGAACCATTCCATCCAAATCTTTGCGTCATGTTGTAAAGCAAATTATTCAATTTAAAGCCAACAGCTTATTTCGTGAAATTGGCGATAGCCGTCGCTTAACATTTCCTCGCGTATTGCAATCCGCTGCGAAAGTTATTCCTAAACAGGTGGAGTTGCATACCAATTTTTATGTGCGCAACAGAGTCACTGTGCACATGGGCGAAGCATCGTTCAATGATAAAAATACCGTGAATTTGGCCATGCTGGATGGTGGTATAGAAACAATCTATGCCGACAAAATTGTCATAGCGACCGGGTCGCGCCCATATCGCCCGGCCGATGTTGATTTTAACCATCCGCGCATTTATGACAGTGATACGATTCTTGAAATGCAACATACTCCGCGCCACATTATCATTTATGGTGCCGGTGTGATCGGTTGCGAGTATGCCTCTATTTTTTCCGGGTTAGGGATGCGTGTAGATCTGATTAACAATCGCGAGCGGCTATTGTCATTTTTGGACGATGAGATATCCGATGCATTGAGCTATCACTTGCGTGATAGCGGCGTAACTGTTCGCCACGGAGAAGAATACGAAGCGATAGAAGCAGGCGAGAGTAGCGTTACTCTGTTTTTGCAGTCGGGTAAGCGCTTAAAAGCCGATGCCATCCTTTGGTGTAATGGACGCAGTGGTAATACCGACCAATTAAATTTGGCGGCAATTGGTTTGGAGGCTGATCATCGCGGTAATTTAAAAGTGAATCATGAATATCGCACCCAAGTTGAAAATATCTATGCGGTGGGTGATGTGATTGGCTGGCCGAGTTTGGCAAGTTCTTCCTATGGGCAAGGGCGTGCAGTATCTGGTGGAATTTTTGGTGATGAGTGTCGGCCGGTGCAGGATGTCCCGACAGGTATTTATACACTTCCCGAAATTAGTTCTGTAGGTAAAACAGAGACTGAATTAACTCAAGCTAGGGTGCCTTACGAAGTGGGGCGTGCTCTATTTAAAAATACCGCGCGCGGCCAAATCAGTGGTGAAGATGTAGGAATGCTAAAGCTGCTATTTCACGTGGACACTTTGGAAATATTGGGTGTGCATTGTTTTGGCGCCGAAGCGGCGGAAATTGTCCATATCGGACAAGCAATTATGACGCAAAAAGGAGAGGGCAATAACATTCATTACTTCCTCAATAATATCTTTAACTACCCAACCATGGCCGAGGCTTATCGCGTTGCTGCATTAGATGGTATTAATCGAATCAGTCGTCGCTAGCTGAGAGAAAATGAAAAACAAGGGCGCGTGATGTGCCCTTGTTTTTTAGAGATAACACCTATCAGGTCTATTCCTGCAGGATAATTTCCTGATTCTTCTGTGGTTTGAAAATAGCTACAGAATGTATTACGTGCTCATACTCAAAGTACACAATAAACTCCGCATATTTCCAGCTGGAAATGGGCGGTTGGCCTTTGGCTGGTGTGGTTTCAAGCGGCTCTCCAAATATGGCTTGCACCTTGGTTTTGTTCATGCCTTTTGGCGGCATCTTTATTTCTTGAGCAGTGGTTTGTTGACCTATTGGTACTTTGATCTGCTCTGCCTGTGTGAGGGCCGCAATGCCGATGGTGCTCGTTGTCAGCACCCAAATAATTAGATTCTGACCCGTGTTTTTCAAAATGCCCATCCATTTACCTCATATTACTGCAGGGAATGACTTTTGCGTCGTTCGGCCATTTGTGCGCGCATAATTTGTTGACCGATTAGTTGTTGATGCGCTTCTGTTGCGCGATGAAATTTTGCCGCAATTTGGTATTCGCCACTGTTATTGGATTCACAGCGAATGACTTTGGCGAACAGTGCCAAGCCAGCATTACTGGGTAAAAAAATCAATCGCATGGCAATGAATGAATTGGGGGCTACAAAACGGGAGCTTCCAAATGCGACACCTCCCTCGCTCAAGTTGACTTGTTTTATTGTTTTGGATGGAGGCAAGGGTTTGGAGTCTGCCATCACTTGTTGGCTGATAATATCGATTTTGCGATTGAGGTTTTGCAGGTATTCGCCCAGTGCCCGACTTGTTTCTTTGATTTGATGAAACAAATGCGCATTGTCGTTATCAATCTTACGTAATTCGGCGAAGAACTTTAGTGACAGCGTGTCGGGAAACTGCAGCTCGGGCGCAGCAGTATTGGCGGTAATCTCTTCCACCTCTTTAAACTCAATAGCAATACTTTCATCAATACGAAAGTAGCTGCGGCGTTCACTCATGATCAAAATCTTCCCTTGTGGATGATGGAATAACCATAGCACAAGCTGGTTCCGGTGGCGTCGATTTGTCTGTTGTCAGTTTGGCTTCCTGACTTTTACTTGAGCAATGGCAGGCAATTAGGTTTAATGCGCCCATGCTGAAAAATATTCCTCTCTATATAGGCTTGCGTTACACACGCGCTAAACGCCGCAATCAATTTATCTCTTTTATTAGTGCCTTTTCGTTGGTTGGTATGGCGCTGGGTGTCATGGCACTAATAATTGTGCTATCGGTGATGAATGGGTTTGATCGCGAAATGAAAGAGCGCATTCTCAGCGTGGTTCCCCATGGTTTCATCGACCAAGCCCCATTTCTTGACGATTGGCAAATCCTTGCTGCGCAGGTGGAGGCGCATCCAGAAGTTGTTGCCGTTGCGCCCTACATAGCTAGTAGCGCTATGGTGAGTTATTCCGGTGGTTTTGAGGCAATTGAGCTGCAAGGTGTTCTGCCGGATGTTGAATCAAAAGTATCCATTGTCGATCAAAAAATGTTGGTAGGAGATATGGCTGCCTTGCAGCCTGGCGAATACGGGATTGTGATGGGCCGCTTGCTGGCGAGCCGACTGATGCTTATGCCCGGTGATAAGGTACGAGTTACCTCGCCGGAAATTAATATGACTCCGATGGGAGCATTCACTCGATCCCGCAGTTTTACCTTGGTAGGTGTGTTTGAAGCCAAGGCTCAGGTTGACTCAACCCTGGCTCTTATCCACCTTGATGATGCCCAGAAATTCCTCCGCCATAAGGGGGCGCAAGGTTTACATGTTAAAACAACGGATTTATATGTCGCTGCCAGAGTCATGGCTGAATTGCGTCAGCGATTGGGTGTAGATCAATATCAAGTCAAAGATTGGAGCCAAACCCAGGGCAGCTTGTTCCAGGCAGTGAAAATGGAAAAAATTGTTATTGGCTCACTGTTGATGATCATTATTGCGGTAGCGGCATTTAATATTGTTTCCAGCCTGGTATTAATGGTTGCGGATAAGCGTTCTGATATTGCTGTACTGCGCACTATGGGCGTTAGTGCCCGTCAAGTGATGGGTATTTTTATTGTGCAGGGTAGTGCAGTGGGGTTCTTTGGCACGTTTATCGGTGCGATTTTAGGTTGTCTTGTTGCTTTGTTGCTGCCTTCGCTAATGCCATTTATAGAGTCCTTGTTTGGACTGCAGGTATTTGATCCCGAGGTGTATTTTATAAGCCAGTTGCCATCAGTCTTGCTCTGGCAAGATGTTGTGCTCATCTGCTCGGTTGCGCTTCTCCTCAGTTTTGTCGCTACCTTGTACCCCGCCTATCGCGCCGCCCAAATTGAACCAGCCGAAGCTTTGCGTTATGAATAATTTGGAAAATGCTATGAATGATTCTATCCCTGTATTGGTTTGTCGTAGGGTTAGCAAATCTTATCGTCAGGGTTCGCTTGCAGTAGATGTGTTGCAGGGAGTGGATTTCGTCATCCATAAAGGCGAACGAGTTGCTATTGTCGGCGCCTCTGGCTCTGGTAAATCAACGCTGTTAAATATTCTTGGTGGATTGGATGTGCCCGATCAGGGTGAGGTGATTGTCGCAGGTGAGCAGCTATCTCGCTTGAGTGCTGATGCGCGAGGCCGCTTGCGTAATCGTAGCCTGGGTTTTGTTTACCAGTTCCATCATCTGTTACCAGAGTTTACGGCGCTTGAAAATGTGACTATGCCATTGTTAATTGGTAACTGCCCAGTCGCACAAGCCAAAGAACGTGCCCTGGAATTATTGGCGCGTGTTGGCTTGGCTAAACGTGTCGATCACAAACCGTCTGAACTGTCTGGCGGTGAGCGCCAGCGTGTCGCCATTGCCCGTGCGCTGGTAACTAACCCGGCATGCGTACTTATGGATGAACCAACCGGTAATTTGGATAGCCACGCAGCCGATTCAATTCAGGAGCTTATGCTGGAACTCAATCAATCTATAGGTACCAGTTTTGTCGTGGTCACTCACGATCCGCGTCTTGCTGCACGCCTGGATCGTACACTGCGATTGGTAGATGGGGTGCTTACCCAAGACCAAAACACAGCAACCAGCGGTGCTTATTAATGCAAAGCCGCAGCCTATTTTTTATTGGCGCGCGTTACGGTATAGCGCAAGGTAAAAGCCATCTGGTGTCATTTATTTCCCGCTTATCAACGGCAGGCTTGGCAATCGGTGTTGCGCTGTTGATTTTGGTGTTGTCGATCATGAGCGGTTTTGAAAAAGAGCTGCGCGAGAATATTTTGGGGGTTATGCCACAGGCAATGGTGTATCACCGTCAGGCAATCGAAGACCCACAAGCCTTGGTTGCTGAATTAAAACGCCATCCCCGTGTGCTGGGTGCCACGCCCTTTGTGCAACTGCAGGGGTTGCTGAGTCAACAGCGGCGGGTGGCGCCAGTTAATATTTTTGGCATAGACACAGCACTTGAACACACTACATCAAAATTACCCGAGTTTTTACCGGATGGAACTCTGGCCAAATTATCAGGTGATTCATCAGCGATTGTGATTGGTCGCGGCGTAGCAGAAAAATTAGGTGTCGATACCCAGGATAGTCTGAGCTTGATTTTACCTTCTGATGGAAATGCAGCGCCTAAAGTAAAAGTGCTGAAAGTCATTGCCATTTTGGATACTCATACCGATATCGATAATGCTCTGGCATTAATGGATATTGAAACAGCGGCTGAATTATCCGGTTATCCGGGGCAGGTAACCGGCATTCGCCTGAAGGTCGATGACTTATTTGCTGCACCTCAAATTGTGCGTGAGGTTATGCAGAATTTACCCGCCGATTATTACGGCGTTAGCTGGATGCGTACTCACGGTGGTGTGTATCAATCTATCCAGATGTCAAAAAACATGGTGAGTATGCTGCTGTTTTTGATCATCGCCATAGCCGCATTTAACCTGGTTTCTACCCTGATTATGGTAGTGGTTGATAAGCAGGGTGATATCGCCATCTTGCGTACTATGGGTGCCTCAACCTACGAAATTATGGCAATTTTTATGATTCAGGGCGGTTTGATTGGCTTGATTGGCACCTCAATTGGGCTGATGCTGGGCATCGCCTTATCCCATTGGGTGACCCCAATAGTGCAGTGGATAGAGAGCGTTTTTGATGTGCAATTTTTGCATTCTGATGTGTATCCGATCACCTACTTGCCATCTGAATTGGTGGTTGCAGATGTGGCTAAAGTGGTGATTACTGCCCTGGCTATTAGCTTTCTGGTAACACTTTACCCCGCTTGGCGTGCAGCGCGTATTCAGCCTGCCGATGCGTTGAGGTATGAGTAATTTATCGATCAAAGCAGATGGATAAAAACTGGGCAGATGAACAGATAACTTGTGAAAAGATAGTATCGGTCAATAAAAAAACCGCTTCGGCGGTTTTTTTATTGTAGAAATTATTTGGTCGATTTACTTGCGCGCTGCAATTTGCGTTTTTGCCAATTGTGAGCGACATGCCAGCGCCAATATAACTGCATCCCGAAATAGCCCAAGGTTCCAAAGGCCAACCCGGTGATTACTGATCCGGCAAGCAATGGCTTCCATAAGTGACCAAATTCATTGGCAAGCCAATCCCAGGTTAATTCAGGTTGTACCAGCAAGGGTTCACTTTGCAGAATCAGCTTTCCCACTTGATAAGTGATGAAAAAGAAAAAGGGCATAGTGAAAGGGTTGGTAATCCATACCAGTGCGACAGAAATAGGTAAGTTACAACGAAACACCAACGCCGCAACCGCTGCTACCGGCATTTGTCCGGGAATGGGCAGTAGTGCGATAAACAATCCCCAAAAAAACGCCACTGAGACTGAATGGCGATTCAAATGAAAAAGGTTTGGGTCGTGGAGTAAATCACCCAGAAAGTGTAATCCGGGATTATTTTTAATTGCTGCAGGTGACGGGAAAAAACGTTTGAGTAAGTTGCGTGCCATGCCGGAAACCAGAGTACAGCGTAAAAGATGGTGCATTATGCCTTTAATCTGGAATTAACACTATTCAAGCTGCGGGCTATTGCACTTGTTTGCATAGTGATCTTGCCATAAGCTCCACTTCAATTGCATGACACTATGGCTGGTGACATTCAATAAAATGAAAATAAAAAGCCACAACATCAAGGATGAGTTTTCAAGTGTCGTTAAAGCTTTTGGTTTTTAGTCTCGGCGTTATTGCCTTCTCTTTCTCTCCCCAGTTGTTTTCCCTCTGGTGGATTTCACTGCTTGTGCCTGTTTTTCTATCCGCTCTTGTGTGGCCCCGTTTATGGTTTGCCCTTGCATTTGGCCTTGGTTTGGCTTGGGGGTTGATCGCAGGCCATGATCTGGTCGATCAGCAATTGCCCGAGGTGTTGGTGGGGCAGGATCTCCAAGTGACTGGCTATATCAGCGGTCTACCGGAGCGCGACAGTCGACGGCTGCGGTTTGATTTTCGCCCTGTTTCAATAGTTGATGCCCGTGGTAAGTCGCTAGCCCGGGCAGATATGCCAGATAAATTGCAGTTGAGTTGGTATTTGCCGTCTGGCTATGGTGGTTTTGCCGATAAAAAGGCTGCCCCCAGTGTTTTACCCCCGCTAGTTATTGGTGAATATTGGCAATTGCGAGTCCGCCTGAAACGGCCGCGTGGATTTGTTAATCCGGCCGGCTTTGATTATCAGGCTTGGCTACTGCGTCAGGGAATTGGTGCTACTGGTTATGTGCTTGCCGGCGGTGACAATCATGCGCTTGCTACACCGCGCCAGATATTTCATTGGCAGGACTGGATAAATCAGCAACGTCAGAAACTCCAGGAGTGGGTATTAGCGAATACTGGTAGCAGTGAGCGCGGCATTCTGGTGGCACTTTTAATCGGCGAGTCCTCGTTGGTTGAAAAAGCCCAGTGGCAGCGAATGCAGCAAACCGGCACCAGCCATTTAATTGCCATATCCGGTTTGCATGTCGGTTTTCTCGCCATCTTTGGTTTTTATGTGGGGCTGCTACTGGGCAAGTGTATTCAACTGGTTTGGCATGCTTGCCCTGCACAGGTATTTGCCTGGTTGGGGGCACTTGTTTGCGCCGGTTTTTATTCGGCATTGGCGGGTTTTAATATCCCCACCATGCGCACCTTTATCATGCTGGGGTTGTTTTACGCCGCATGTTTGGCGCGTCGTCATATAGGTATCAGCGATATATTTTGCTGGTCACTGGCATTGATTGTGTTGTTGGACCCGCTCGCTGCCTATGACATGGGCTTTTGGCTCTCCTTCGGGGCAGTTGCCCTATTGTTGGTGTATTTTTCCGGTCGCCTCATGCCTAAAGCCTCCTTACAACCCTGGGCAGGTTTTTCCGTAAAGGATGCAATCTGGGGCTTTGTTCGCTCGCAGTGGGTGATGTTCATCGGCCTGATACTGCCGTTGAGCCTCTTGGTCAGTACCGTTTCTTTGGTAGCACCCATAGCGAATGCGCTTGCAATTCCATTAATTACTTTTTTGGTCGTGCCTTTATTGCTCGTTGGGGCGGCACTGGGTGATAGCTGGCTTTTTGCAAGTAAATCGCTGTTGTCGATGGCAGCTGGTGCTATGGAATATCTGGCGCAGGTTTTGGATTTTTTACTGGCGCAAGCTGGTTCCTGGGCCAGCCCCTTGGTGGTTTTTTCACCCTGGTTGTTGCCGCTATTGGCGTTGAGCATTGCCGTTATGCTCCTGCCGCGCGGATTGCTGCCGCGCCAATTCGCGTGGCTGGGCCTTGTGCTGGTCGCGGGTTTGAATTTTTTTGTTCTGCCACCCAAAACAGACGATTTAACAATCACTTTTTTGGATGTGGGGCAGGGTACTGCCATAGTGGTGCAAGTGGGTTCGCGAACCTTGGTCTATGACACCGGTCCGCAATATACCCGGAGTTTTGATGCGGGCAGCGCGATAGTTGCTCCCTATTTACAAGTGCAAGGCATTAGTGCAATTGATGTGCTGGTGATTAGCCACAGGGATATGGATCACGCAGGTGGCGTTAACGGGCTGCTCGATAAAATAAGTGTTGAAGCCCTTTACGAGGGTGAATTTGGGCGAGAGTCAAACTTTAGCGCTGATGTTCCGCAAGCCCGTAACTGCCATGAAACACCGCCATGGGATTGGCAAGGGGTAGGGTTCCGTTTTCTAACCGCATCGGTTTACCTGCGCCATAAATCCAATAACCAATCCTGTGTGTTGCTGATTAGCTATGGTAATCAGCATATCTTGTTGCCTGGCGATATAGAAACCAGCGTTGAGCACCAGTTGCTCTATACCGGTCAGGTTCCATCGCAGGTGGCATTAGTTGCCGCTGCTCACCACGGCAGCCGAAGTTCCTCTGGCGAACTCTGGGTAGCACACACCAAACCGCGTTATGTAGTTTATTCAGCGGCATATCGCAGTCAGCACGGGCATCCACACCCTCAAATTAGGGCACGTTATGAAGCTGCAGGGAGCACTGCATTTAATACGGCAGAGCAGGGAGCGTTAAGGTTTCGTTGGCGTGGTCAGCAGTTGCATGCAGTGGAGTCGCAGCGGGAAACAGCAAGGCGCTATTGGTTTGACGAATAGCGCCAGTAAATAGTTTGGTTTAACGACGGGCTTTTTTGGTTTTGCCTGCGGCAGTCTTGGCCGCTGATTTGGTTTGCTGGGCAAGGTTAGAGATCATCAGTTGGAATGCACCGAAGAAGATCGCCATCAAACCGATTAATGCAGAAAATACAAAAGCACCACTGTTGGTAAGCAAGTAGGCAAGCACAATCGCCACTACGCCAAATGCAATAAATCCCAGCCCCAGTTTTTTCTGAAAATGCATATTGAGTCCACTCCTCTTGTTATTAGCTACGGAATAAAACGGTAACCCCTGACTAGCCGACTTTTGGCTTGGCAACTTCATCTTTTTTACTGAAACGCGTCAGCCACTGGCTAATTATTACCAATATTAATGCAATCAAGGAACCTAAAAACTCGCGCGCTTCTTCAATGTAAGGTTTATTTGGGTTCATGCCTTGCATCAGCGGTTCTTGCGCCATATGCAAATAATAATTGTACGCCCCAACCAGTGTGCGCCCCATTTCCAGCAGGCAGGCGATTACCGCCAGAATCACCACTATTTTCAGTGGCTTTTTCAAAAGCGCAAGCAGCGGTACTGCAGCGCACAATAAATAAAAGGCGATCCACAAATATGGATCAGGGTCGTTCCACTGCACGACTGAAAAGGCAATTAATAACAGCAAGTTAAAACTTAAAATCGCATTGCTTACCAGTCGCATAGATTATCTCGTGAAATCACAATTTATGGTCGGAGCCAGCCAAGACAATGACAGCTGGCTGTTTCTTCATCGGGTTGCACGGGGGCAGTCCCCGTGCAACTTTACTGCTGATTAAAGATCACCCAGCAGCGCGTTGTCGTTTGGTTGCTTCAACCAGGCGGCAACATCTTTCCCCATCGCCTTCACGGTGCGGCCTAACACTGAACATGAACCTTTATAACCGGCAAAAGCGCCACCCATGGATTGACGACGGGCTTCAAAAGACGCAAGTTTTTTTCCATTTTCAAACAGTGTGCCGCGCGCAGCAGAGTACTTATGGTGCCCCATAAACGCATTACCCATACTTACCGCTTCGGTGATTTCGATTTGCAAAACACGGCCAGGCTTAGTGGTATCAAGGCTGGTTACCAGCTGCACTTCAACACCATTTTTTTTGCCAAATTGCTGCGTGAACTCCGCGAATTGTGTACCTAGCTTGGTGCATTCATTGCGGATATTTTGTGCAATTTTGGCATCGGCAGCGAAGGGCACACTAGCCTGAACGCTGACTGGTTCAGCAACGCTGAAGGTACAGGCAGATGCTGCTACAACAAATAATGCGAGTTTGGTTTTCTTTAACATCGTGTAATCCTTGTTCCTAAAATAAAAAGAGAGCGGTTTTTTATTGGTTTTACCGCGATTTCAGCCGAAAGGCTGGCACAAATATACACCAAAAAAATTATTTGCCATGCCCGTTTTTGTGAGTATTTGAGGGTGTTGTGGTGATTTTAGTGTTTGATAGCCACAAAAAACGCATTGCCGCTCTGGTTTTCCCAAGGGGTGATGCGTTGGTAGTCGTGGCTGAGGCGGTGAACTTCAAATAGGGGTGTGAGTAGCTCGGTTAATTGTGCAAACGAAATTGCCACCATGCTGTGCTGATCGCGCCATTGCTCGGTAATCCCCTTGGTGGTTTTTTCTATGCGCAACTGCAGCGCTTGCTGTTCACCGCTGCCGCTGTAATACCAACCGGATTGAAAACAAAAATTGCTGTCGTTGTGAGTGATGTTGCGTTTTATGCCGGGGCGATTATCTATTTGGTCTTTATCCACCGCGTTAAAACAAAACATACCGCCGGGTTTTAACGCGCGATAAACACTTTGTATGCACTCAGTTAAACGGGCGATGTTTTGGTTGTAATGAATGGAGTATAAAAAGCAGCTAATTAAATCCATTTCCTCATGTAACTGAAGTGCACTCATGTCTTGTTGGCTAAACCGCGCTTCTGCGCAGCGGCTTTGTGCTATATCCAACATCGGCTGGTTAATATCAATACCGCTAGCCTGGTATCCAAAATCAATAAAATGCCGAATATGCGGGCCGGTGCCGCAGGCCAAATCCAAATAATGTTTCCCGCCATTACCCAACAGCTCATGCAACCGCCGCACATAATTACTCTGCTCGCGGTAATCAATATCGGCACACATTAAATCGTAATAGCTGGAGAGATCGGTGTAGAGGGCGGTAACTGTCATGAGAGCCTTTGGTGTGGTCTAGTTGGGATTCAATAAATTGCGTGTTGTAGGTTTTCGGTGAGGAACGAACCGCAACGTGATCATGCATCCTCAAGCACCGAAAAAAGAATTTGAATAAGTTATTTGTGTTGTAAAAGCTGCTTTGAAAAATTAACGGAAGCTTGATTTTATTTTCCGTAAACAGTTCCAGTTGAATTAATTTATTTAATTTTTTTCTCGCGAAGTTCATCCAAATCCCATTTTTCTTTTGTAACTAAAATTTCGAACCAATCGGCATGCTTATCATCTTTCGCCCACAAGCGTCGCCCAGTGGTGATGACTTGGTATTGCATCACTGTTGATGCGGTGCGCAGGTCGAGCAAGTCTACCTCGTAACCGAGTTTGTCGGCCAACTGGTTGGCCATTTCAAATAGCTGCAATGGGTCGGCATAACCGGCGACCAATACCGCCAAATCCAAGTCACTCTGCGCATTGGCTGTGCCTTGTACGCGGCTGCCGAAGGCGTAAATACCGAGTGCATTGGGGAAGGCTTTTTGCAGTTCGGTGCAAACCAGAGATTCGGCTTCGGGTGTTAATGAATGGTCGGTCATACAGGCTCCAAAATAATTCCAACACCATAAACCAAATTTGATTGAACGGGTAGGTTGGGCCGGGCCGCGTGGGCAGTCATGCCCAACATATCCATGTTTCCGGTCAAACCAAACATCAAAATTGCGATGCTGTGTCTTTAATTGGCATTGTTCTGGTTTTGTTAATCGTGGTGTTGGGCATGGCTGCCTGCGCGGCCCGACCCAACCTACGCGAATTTATGGATGCTTGAATATGGCCAGTCTTGCGCGTTGCTTACGTAACCGTGTTTTACGGGATTGTGGTGTATGTATTCAATGTGGTTGTAAAAATCCCGTTCGTCGCGAATGGTGTGTTCCCAAAACCGGCGTTGCCAGATTCCGCGTTCGCGTTTTCGCAAGCGGGTCATTTTTATGTTTTCAGTTTTTGGCAGTGACATGGAAAAGTGGCGTTTTATTAACATCCAGCGCATAGAATAATCATCATCCCCTTGGGGTAGTGTCCATAGCGCATGAATGTGATCGGGCAATACCACCATTGCATCAATCGTAAAAGGATGGCTCGCCTTTACCGTTTTCACCGCCGCCCGCAACGCATCGATATTCGCCACCAATAAATCGCTCTTGCGATTCGCCAGCGCCACCGTAAAAAAATAACACCCACCCTCAACCCGCACCCGCCGATATTTCATAATTCATCCCTGTAGGTTGGGCAGCCATGCCCAACATGTCCATGTTTCCGATTAAACCGAAAGTTAAAAAAGTAATACCGTGTTTTTAAATTGAATTGTGCCGGTTTTGTTGATTATCGATATAACGAGTTGGGCATGGCTGCCCAACCTACATCTAGCCCAGCCTACGTGCTGTTCCATTTGCTTACGAATCAAGCTCTTTGATTTTCAACCATAAGGGATCTTTGCTTAAAGATAGTTGATCCTTTATTGCTTTCATTTTCGGAGTATATTCTCGTTTAGGATTGTATATAAAGCCTGAGCCGTCCTTGCTTTTTTCTACATATCCTTCACTAACTAATATGGCTAGTACCTTATCAATCATCTTTCTGTCATAAGGTTCACCAAATCCACCTTTGTAAAGTGAAGTGTCTTTCCTACCTCCGCCTCGCTGAAAAAATATTTTTTGTATTACTGATAAAAATAGTTTTTGCGCTGCGGGTAATTTGCTGGTTTTTATTCTTGCAGAGTTTGATGTGGTTTCTGATTTTTCTATGACTGAATCTATTATCCATTTTGGTATGACTCCAGTCGTTGCCATTCCAGTTATTTCTTGTATTTGAGAGTCCTCAATCGTGAATCCGGATGATTCAGTTATTTTGCACGTTTCAAATGAAATTGAGTTTAGTATGCACTCTCTGATCTTGAGATTTTTTATTTCAATATTCCCTAGTGCTATATAGTCTAGTTCTGAGTCATTTATGGTTAATCCTGAAAAGTCTAATGAGTCATATTCAGCTTCTAAAAGTGTGAGAGCACAAATTGTATCTGCTGCGGCTTGCGAATTTTTTGGCTCTGGATATCTGTGTAAAAACGCTAGAGCCTCCGAAAGAAGATCGTTTGTCATTAAGGATTCTGCAAAGAAGTATAAGCCTATACCTTTTATAGGTTGTCTCCAGTGCTCATTAAGTATTTCAAAATTTTTATTTGCTATGTCATCTGATAAACATTCGGCATATAAAAGCTGCACTATATATGGATCTACAAACTGTCGGTCCGGGGACTCGGACTCAATTCGCCCCAAGCTACATAAGCGGCTTAACATTAACTGTCCGTACTCATCAGGAACGTGTCCGGTTGCTTTTTCGTACGCATCTGTCGCATCTTTTGGAGTTATCCGCCCCAGTTCCCTAATGTCTGTTCGTGTTTTCCTTGCAAGCTCTGTAAGGACAGATCTTACGGCAGAAGGGTCAATGGAATTGTGGATTTTGGCTTCGCGCAAGCAAATTGTATCGATGAATTTTCCCCAGAAATCAATTTCCCCTAGTTCGCTAGACAAGATTTTTTGAGCATCTTGTTTATGTATTTCTGACAATATCATGAACATCAATGGTTTTTTGGGAAACCAATCAGGTGTTGATGCTTTTATATCTAGTTTCTCTAGATATTCATCCGCCTGTTCGATGCTAAATTCGGATGCGCATTTAAGAATAAAATCTTGTTTATCCCTAGGTGAAATGCCGAGGCATTCCAGCATTTCTTTGTGACTATTGAAGTAGTGCGGTCTTCCAGTAATGATAATGCCTGCCGGGCTCAGCTGAATGAGTTCTCTGATTCCTTTTAGTGCCTCTCTTCTGATCGTCTCTCTTTTATTTTGATTTGTTATGCCAAATGTTTGTGATCCAACTTCGTCAAAACCGTCAAGTAATAAAATTATCACCCCTTTGTTTAGCAGGTGCATTGTTTTATCGACTGAAGCAGACATTCCTATTTTCGTTAGGTGTCCAGCGATTATTTCAACTGCAGTAGTGGAGCCCCAATGCTCCCTCAGGTTTATTGCAAGACAAATTTTATGTTGCTCTAGCTCGGTTATTATTTTAAAAAGTTCTTTGGTGCATCGACTTTTTCCTGTCCCATAGTCTCCCAGCAAAATAATGTGCTCGTTTTTTTGTAGTTTTTGTGAAATTGATGCTAGATCAAACTCTTTTTTCTCCGAGTCATTTGTATACTTTACAGGGATATAATCATGAGTGTCTGGTTTACCGTCAGCGGGATTTATTGCGCTTCCAAAAGCGAGTTCTGATCTAAGGTGCTTGTATGATTTAAAGTCAAATGCTTCTGTTATAAAGGCTTCAGCAGTTAGAAGTTTTATTTTTGCTGCATTTGCTAGTTCGATCATTGAATTTGTTGGGGCTTCTACTGTAATAATATACGCTCGTGCTAGAATCGATTGTCCTAAAAAAATAGTTTTAATAGGTTGAAGCTTCGCTATATCACTTCGTATTTTATCAAGGCTAAAATTTTTTGTTATTTCAATCAAAACAATCTCTTCATCAGATATCCGAACTACAGCATCAAAATCGACCCCGTGAATGTGCTCAGCGTTTGCGGGTTTTGACCAAATGACAGATGCTATTTGTCTAACATGATTTTCCAGTTTTTTCCAGTCTGTGCTCATTTTCGATTTTTGCCCTTAAATAAAAACCGCTACCAAGCCCCACCAGAAAACTCTCTGACAAAACTCAATAGCGGTTTAGGTTTATTCACTCCGGAATATGTAATCCGTTCGCAATGGTTTGTTGGGCATTGCTGCCCAACCTACGCGGGAATTAATCCCAAGAAAGCGCTCCACCTGTTTGATATTCGATTACGCGCGTCTCAAAGAAATTCTTCTCCTTACGCAAATCCATAATCTCACTCATCCACGGGAATGGATTCTGGGCGCCGGGGAATTGTTCTTTCAGGCCGAGCTGTGCGCAGCGGCGGTTAGCGATGAAGTGGAGGTATTCTTCCATCATCGCGGCGTTCATGCCGAGTACGCCGCGGGGCATGGAGTCGCGGGCGTATTGGATTTCCAGTTCGGTGCCTTCCAGAATCATCTGCAGCACTTCTTGCTGGAATTCGGCACTCCACAGGTGTGGGTTTTCCAATTTGATTTGGTTGATTACATCGATACCAAAATTCAAATGCATGGATTCATCGCGCAGAATGTATTGGAACTGCTCGGCAACGCCGGTCATTTTGTTGCGGCGGCCCATGCTGAGGATTTGGCTGAATCCGCAGTAGAAGAAAATGCCTTCAGTCACTACATAAAACGCAACGAGGTTGCGCAGTAATTCCTGATCGGTTTCTGGTGTGCCGGTTTGGAAAGTTGGATCACCCAGGGTTTGGGTGTGCTTCAAACTCCACGCGGCTTTGTTCGCCACGCTGGGCAATTCGCGGTACATGTTGAAGATTTCGCCTTCATCCATGCCCAGTGATTCAATGCAGTATTGATAGGCGTGGGTGTGGATCGCTTCCTCGAAGGACTGGCGCAGAATGTACTGGCGGCATTCGGGGTTGGTGATCAAACGGTAAATCGCGAGGACAAGGTTGTTCGCTACCAATGAGTCGGCGGTAGAGAAGTAGCCGAGGCTGCGCATCACAATGCGGCGCTCGTCGTCGGTCAGGCCGTCTTTGCTTTTCCACAGGGCGATGTCAGCGGTCATGTTGACCTCTTGTGGCATCCAGTGGTTGGCGCAGCCGTCCAGGTATTTTTGCCATGCCCAGTCGTATTTGAAGGGGACTAATTGGTTCAGGTCGGCGCGGCAGTTGATCATGCGCTTTTCGTCTACCTGAATGCGCGCAGCCCCCATTTGCAATTCTTCCAAGCCGGGAGCTGGGTCAAGTGCGGCGAGGCTGGCGCGGGCTTTAGCCAGTTCCGGGCTTATGCCGGCTTCTTTGGCGGCTTCGGCAAAGCTGGCATTGGTTGCCGCTGCAGCAGTTGCTTGTGCTTGGGCCACTTGCGTGGGTTGTGCTTGCGGTGCAACAGGGGCTGCCGCTGGTTTGTTCAGGTTGGCAGCAATGGCCTCCTGACGGGCAGTTTCTTTGATGGCTTCTTCGGTATCAAAATCATCCCAACTTAGCATGGTATTCCTCTTCAATTCTTTTAATGCAGGGGCTTTAACCCCACCCTAGCCCTCCCCTTAAAAAAAGGGAGGGGACTGGATCATCCCTCGGTATTAGCTCCTCCCCATTTTGAAGGGGGAGGTTGGGAGGGGGTTTTGTTTTTTGAGGCGGGGGGTTATTGGCACGCCTCACAATCCGGGTTATCAATCGAGCAGGCCAGTGGCACTGGTGCTGCCTGGGCAAAGCTTGCTTCCTCTACTTCGGCAACAGCGGGTTTTGCAGCTGCTGGTGCAGCGCTCAAACCGCTTGCGCCACCGGCTGATACCGCATTCAGTGCACCGGTGTTGATGGTGGACTTCTCGGTCGTGGTGGCGGCCAAAGCACGTAGGTAATACGTCGTTTTCAGGCCACTGAACCATGCCATGCGGTAAGTAATATCCAATTTTTTACCGTTGGCGCCGGCGATGTAGAGGTTCAAGCTCTGCGCCTGGTCGATCCACTTCTGGCGACGGCTGGCCGCTTCTACGATCCACTTGGGCTCTACTTCAAACGCGGTGGCGTAGATGGCTTTCAAATCTGCCGGAATACGGTCGATTTTTTGCAGTGAGCCTTCGTAGTATTTCAAGTCGTTCACCATTACCGCATCCCACAGGCCGCGCGCTTTTAGGTCGTGTACCAAGTGCGGGTTAACCACGGTGAATTCGCCCGAGAGGTTGGATTTCACGTAAAGGTTTTGGTAAGTCGGTTCAATCGACTGGGTTACGCCGGTGATGTTGGAAATGGTTGCCGTTGGTGCAATCGCCATCACGTTGGAGTTGCGCATACCCTGGGTTTTTACCTGCTCACGCAGCGTCGCCCAGTCAAAGGTTTGGCTGCGATCCACCTTGATGTAATTCTCGCCACGGTTTTGCGCAAGGATTTCAATCGAGTCAATCGGCAGAATGCCTTTGCTCCAGAGCGATCCATCAAAGGTGGAGTACTTGCCGCGCTCAGCCGCCAGTTCGCTGGAGGCTTTGATGGCGTAGTAGCTCACCGCTTCCATGGAGGTATCGGCAAAGTCCACAGCGGCTTGTGAGCTGTAGGCGATACGCTGCTCATAGAGCGCGTCCTGGAAGCCCATAATGCCAAGGCCGATAGGGCGGTGGCGCAGGTTGGACTGCTTGGAGGTCGCCACGGCGTAGTAGTTAATGTCGATCACGTTATCCAGCATGCGGATCGCGGTTTTCACCGTGCGCTCCAGTTTGGCCTGATCGAGTTTGCCATCCACAATGTGCTGCGCGAGGTTGATGGAGCCGAGGTTACATACGGCGATTTCGTCATTTGCTTTGGTGTTAAGGGTAATCTCGGTACACAGGTTGGACGAGTGCACCACACCGGCGTGCTGCTGCGGGCTGCGCAGGTTGCATGGGTCTTTAAAGGTGATCCATGGGTGGCCGGTTTCAAACAGCATGCCCAACATTTTGCGCCACAGATCTAAGGCGCGCACGGTTTTGAAAACCTTGATCTTGCCAGCAGCGGCTTCGCGCTCGTAGTGCTCGTAGCGCTCTTCAAACGCTTTGCCATACAAGTCGTGCAGGTCGGGAACGTCGTTGGGCGAGAACAGCGTCCACTCTTTGTCGTCAAACACGCGCTTCATGAATGCATCGGGCACCCAGTTGGCAGTGTTCATGTCGTGGGTGCGGCGACGGTCATCACCGGTGTTTTTGCGCAGCTCAAGGAATTCCTCGACATCCATATGCCAGGTTTCCAGGTAAGCACACACGGCGCCCTTGCGTTTGCCGCCTTGGTTTACGGCTACGGCGGTGTCGTTGGCCACTTTCAAGAAGGGAACCACACCCTGTGACTTGCCGTTGGTGCCTTTAATGTAGGCGCCCAGTGCGCGCACCGGTGTCCAGTCGTTACCCAAACCGCCGGCAAATTTGCTGAGCATGGCGTTGTCTTGAATCGCACCATAAATACCGTGCAGGTCGTCCGGTACGGTAGTCAGGTAGCAAGATGACAACTGCGGGCGCAGGGTGCCCGAGTTGAACAGGGTTGGGGTGGAGCTCATGTAATCGAAAGAGGAGAGCAGGCGATAGAACTCAATCGCACGTTCTTCTTTTTGCTCTTCCTGAATCGCCAGACCCATAGCCACGCGCATGAAGAATATTTGCGGCAGTTCGATGCGGGTGTCGTTGCTGTGGATGAAATAGCGGTCGTACAGGGTTTGCAGGCCGAGGTAAGTGAACTGCAGATCGCGCTCGGCGATTAGGGCCTTGCCGAGTTTATCCAAATCAAAGTTTTGCAGCTCGGGGGAGATCAGTTCCAGCTCAACCCCTTTTTTGATGTAGAGCGGCAGGGTTTGCGCGTACAGGGTTTCCATATCCGCTTGGGTAGCAGACTGGGCGACACCAAAAAAGCTCAGGGCTTCGGCGCGCAGTTTATCCATGAGCAGGCGAGCGGTAACAAACGAATAGTTGGGCTCTTTTTCCACCAGTGTGCGAGCGGTAATCACCAGTGAGGTGTTGACGTCTTTTTCCGCCACACCGTCATAAAGGTTGCGCATGGCTTCGTCGAGAATCGCCTTCTCTTCCACGCCCGCAAGGCCGGCACAGGCTTCGCGCACAATGGTACGCATACGGCCAATGTCCAGCGGTGCGCGGCTGCCGTTGGCCAGGATTACGTTCAGGCTGGGGTAGTCCGGATCCGGTTCCTGGGAGGCGGCTTGTTTCTGCGCGCGCAGACGAGCGTGCTCTTCGCGGTAGAGTACGTAATCGCGGGCGACTTTTTGTTCGCCGGAGCGCATCAGGATCAGCTCAACCTGATCCTGGATTTCTTCAATATGAATGGTGCCGCCAGAGGGCATGCGGCGTTTGAAGGTGGCGGTAATTTGCTGGGTGAGGTTGCTCACCGTTTCGTGTACGCGAGTCGAGGCAGCGGCAGTGCCACCCTCTACCGCTAAAAAGGCCTTGGTCATCGCCACTGCGATTTTACTGGCATCGAAGGGAACCACCGTTCCGTTGCGTTTAATCACGCGCAGTTGGCCCGGTGCCGTGGCCGTTAGTGGCGCTCCGCCACCATGAATATCCTGTTGCACATTGCGTGTTGCTGAGGTGGTTTCAATGTCAGTTTGCATAGACGTCTCCCGCGTGAGGTCTTTCCTGGTTGAAATGACTGGTTGGTAAAACAGGGATTGATAAAGCCAGTGTGGGTTTATAAATCCTGCGTGCTATTCGTTTCGTTTGGTTGTGTTACTTGTCGTTTTGCCTGATCGTGCTGCTTGGTGTTGTAAACCCTGTTGTTGCCCTTGGGTAGAGTCATGTTTATTAAAATCAGGGTCTGTAACACGCTTTTGCCAGTGTTGGCCAGACCACAACATCTAGTGGTTGGCAAAGACTGGTGTTTTGTGCCCATACAGCTGATCCCAAAAACATAATCATTTACTGCTTTTGGCCACTCAAAGCCCGGTTGTACTGTGACTGGCTAGGTTTGAGTGCTCAATTGGGTCAAATTTAGCTTGACGATTTAGCCTGGGAGAGTTAGGCGCCAGTTGTGTGCTTGGCGCGCTCAACACCTATATCTAGGGGTAAATCGCGAATGGGCTACAAGATAATGCGATTGGGGGTTTTATGCAAGCTTGAAAACCTGTGGATAAGATGTGAGTCGCAGGGGTACAAACTGGGGGCAAGTCGCTAAAGGCCGGTGCTTGCAGGGGCAAAGCCGCATTGTTAGTGATGTATGCAAATTATGACGGTTTGGCGCGAGACTTAGACTTTTTTCTAATAATTATTTTACTGATTTATGACTATATATAGTGTTTGTGATGCGAGCCAGAGTAGCCTTGATATGGGTACTTCAGGGAGCGAGCCACAAGGCTCGCCCCCGGGTTGCTGCAGTGTTAATCAGTCTGGTTGTTTGCGATACAACAGCGGCAGTTGTAATGCTAATAACAGGAATGCCGAGAGAATAACCAAGGGGCCGCTGCTGGTGACCATAAATGGCGTCCAGTCCTTGACAGCATAAATAGTGCCGGTGAAGGTTTGTGCATTGAAAGAGTCGCTTTGGTTGAGAATCTGGCCTTTGTTGTTGATGACCGCACTTGGGCCATTGTTGGTGCTGTACACCAGATAACGCCCGGTCTCCAGCGCACGCATTTGTGCCATCTGCATAAATTGCTTGGCTTGGATGGAATCTAAAAACCAACCAAGGTTATTTACGCTGAGCAAGACCTGCGTTTCTTTGGCGGCTTGACCTATCAAGTCCGGGTAGACTATTTCATAACAAATGGCCGGGGTGATACGTACTCCCTTGGCAATAAGGCCGTGTTGGTCTTGTGGGCCCAGGTGAATAAATGAGGTAGGCAGGTTAAAGAATTCAATCAACCCGCGCAGCTGATCCTCCAGTGGCACGTATTCTCCAAAAGGCACCAAGCGGCGCTTGTGGTAAAAACCGTAGCCTTCACCCAGGCCGGCAATCGAGTTGTAATATTTTTGTTTGTCGCGATCCTCATAAATTACTCCGGTGAACAGTGCGGCTTGGTTTTCAGCGGCTTTTTTGTTCATCTCTTCCAAAAACGGCAGTGCGTCGTGAAAGGTGAGGCTGGTTGGGATTGCGGCTTCTGGCCAGATCACCCAGTCGTTAGTCCAGAGGTCGGTACTCAATTCTCGCAGTTGGTCGAGGGTGGCTTTAGTAGTTTTCTCGTTGTATGTCAGTTTGATGCTCTGATCTACGTTGGGTTGCACCATGCCTACTTTGATGGGGTTGTTATCAGGCTCCGCCCATGTGACTTGCTTCAAGAATGCGCCACTTATCCAAAAACCCAGGTTGATAATTGCGGCGGCAGCTAGCAGTAATTTTTGCTGGTGTAGCTGCTTGCCTTGCCATAACAGTTCGGCGACCAATCCGGCATTGGCCACAAGCACAAAACTGATTGCCATGACGCCGCCTATAGGTGCCCAGCCTGCGAGCCAGGTGTCTATATGGCTGTAGCCTAAAAATAGCCAGGGAAAACCGGTTAGCAGCCAGGTGCGTGACCATTCACCCAATAACCAACAGGCCGGTAGCGCGATCAGGAGCGCGAGGCGGTGATAGCTGAACCAGCGGCCAAAAATGTAAAACGGCAGGGTAAAAATAGCGGCCATGAATGCCGCAAAAATAAAGACTAAAAAAGCGGCAAATAAAGGTGCTGCACCGCCAAAGTTATGAATGCTCACATATATCCAGTGAATACCAGCTGCATATAGACCAAGGCCAAACGCCAGGCTGCGCCAGAGTATCTGTTTGGATGCTTGTTCTTTGAGCAATAACGAAAGTGCAACCAGGCTGAGCAAGGAGATGGGCCAAAAATCGAAGGGTGCAAAACTAAAGGTCACCATGGCGCCGCTGAGGAGGGCGATAATCAGGGCAATAGGCGTGGGAAGATTGCGAAATAGGTCTGCCATGAATTTAATTCTTTTCTTTAGGGTTAAAAAAATCCCGCCGTTTGGCGGGATTTGGCGTGATTAAAGGGCGTGTGCTATGCATCCAATCCATTGTCACATTAATCAATTACGGATATTAATCATTCAGAATAGTCAGGCGTACCAGGTGGATCTGCCGATTGTCTGCATAGAGCACACGGAATTGCATCTTGTCCATTTGTGCCACCTCGTTGCGTTTGGGCAGATGGCCAAACTCCTGCATTAAAATACCGCCCAGGGTATCAAAGTCTTCATCGCTGAATTGGGTGTTAAAGAATTCGTTAAAATCTTCTATGGGTGTAAGCGCTTTGACAATATAGTCGGTCTCGCTCACACGTTTAATGAAGTCTGAGGCCTCATCTTCTTCATCGGTTTCATCTTCAATTTCACCGACAATTTCTTCCAGAATATCCTCAATAGTCAGTAGACCGGTAATGCCGCCGTATTCGTCCATAACCAATGCCATGTGGTAGCGGTTTTCACGGAATTCGCGTAGTAGCACGTTTACACGCTTGCTCTCCGGCACAATGTTGGCGGGGCGCAAAATGGTTTCGAGGTTGAAGTTGTCGGTGCCTTTAAGGGCGAGGGGCAATAAATCTTTTGCCAGTAGTATGCCTTTCACATCATCGATATTTTCACCAATCACCGGGAAGCGTGAGTGGCCGGATTCGATAATTTGCGGCAGGTATTCTTGCGGTGAGTCATCCAGGCGAATGGCAACTATGTGGGAGCGGGGCACCATGATTTCCCGCGCTTGCAGCGAGGATACATCCAGTGCGCCTTCGATAATGCTGAGGGCTTCCTGATCCAGCAGCTGGTTGTCAGCCGCATCTTTAATGATTTCCAGTAGTTCATCGCGGGATTTCGGTTCGGCACTGAAAGCGTGCAACACCTTGTCCAGCCATGATTTTTCGTGTTTATCGGTGCGTTCGTGTTTATCAGTAGTTGCGCTACTCGGATGGTCGTCCGACATGATGCTAGTTCCCACAGTTTTTATTCTGCCGTAAATACTTGATAGGGGGCTTGGTAACCCAGCCCGGTGATGATTTCAGTTTCCAGTTGTTCCATGGCTTCGGCCTCATCATCATCGATGTGATCGAAACCTAATAAATGCAGGGTGCCATGTACCAGCATGTGCGCCCAATGTGCAGCGAGGGTTTTACCTTGCTCCTGTGCTTCGCGTTCAACTACGGGGGCGCAGACTACCAAGTCGCCAAGCAGTGGCACGCCGACTTCCTCTGGAATATCCGCTGGGAAGGACAGCACATTGGTGGGGTAATCTTTGCCGCGATATTGGCTGTTAAGCTCCTCACCCTCTGCTTCATCAACGATATAGAGGCTAACCTCGGCGTCTTCAAGCTGTTGGTGGCGCAATACCGCTGCAATCCAGGCCTCTATCTGCTCTGTTGCGGGCAGAGCTTGGCTTTGGCTGTTGCTTTCAATATAAATTTCGTAGGCCATGATCAGCGCGCGTCATCCGGCTTTGGGTTCTTCTGCTCAAAGGCGTCATAAGCTTCTACTATGCGCTGCACTATAGGGTGGCGCACTACGTCTTTGGAGGTGAAGTGGGTGAAACTGATGCCATTTACGTTGTCCAGCACCTCAATCGCATGGCGCAGGCCAGAAGCCATGCCGCGTGGCAGGTCGATTTGGGTCGGGTCGCCGGTAATTACGGCAGTAGTGCCAAAACCGATGCGGGTGAGGAACATTTTCATCTGCTCACGGGTGGTGTTCTGGCTTTCATCCAGGATTACAAAAGAGTTGTTGAGGGTGCGGCCACGCATAAAGGCGAGGGGTGCTACTTCTATCACACCGCGTTCCATCAATTTCCCAACCGTATCAAAACCCAGCATTTCGAACAGGGCGTCATACAGCGGGCGTAGGTAAGGGTCTACTTTTTGGGCGAGGTCGCCGGGTAAAAAGCCCAGTTTTTCACCGGCCTCTACCGCCGGGCGAACCAGCAAAATCCGCTCTATCTCGTTTTTCAGCAAGGCCTCGACCGCACAAGCGACAGCCAGATAGGTTTTGCCCGTACCGGCAGGGCCAATGCCAAAATTAATGTCGTGGCGTTGTACCGCGCGTACATAACGCTGTTGATTGGCTCCCCGGGGTTTGATGGTGCATTTCTTGGTGCGAATTAAGGTGATACCGCCTTCAGAATCAGCGTTGTCGGTATTTGCTGCGGTTGATGCGATGCTGGGGTCGAGGGCAGCGCCATCAACCATGGACTCGTTAGCGTCGAGTTGTTGCATAAGTTGTTCGATTCCTGAGGTCTGCAGGGCAAGGTGTACTTCGTCGGGCGTAAGTTCGCTATGCCCGGTGAATTCGTAGAGATTGCGCAGTAGTTCGGCCGCAGCGCGGGTTTTATTGGCAGGGCCAACCAGCTGGAATTCCGAACCGCGGTTGCGGATTTCAATATCGAGGCGATCTTCGATCTGGCGCAGATGCTGGCCGAGCAGGCCGTTTAGGTTGGCAAGGCGGCGACTATCGCTGGGCTCCAGCGTTAAAGGCTGGGTAACAATGGGTGAGGGCGTTGTAACCTGGGTATTCAAGTGGTTAATAAACTCTTGTGACTCGATGAAAAGTAAGACTAAACCATTCGGTGCAAGGGATAAAGCCTAAATTACAGCTGAATCTTCGCTGAATGCTTTCACATCTTAAAATATACATAAAGTTTGTTTTATAACCTTATGTTTTTAATATTATTTTTTCTTTTGATGTCTTTAGGGTGCTACGTGGCTCACGCTGTATCTGACGACTGCTTGCAATGCTTGATCTGCCGCCAGTTGGAAGGAGCTATGTAAGCGCATGGTTGGTTTACCCAATTCAGGTCGGTTTTATCGCGATTCAATAAGGCGTAATGCTAATTGATAATTTGTGTATCAATCGATCCAAGTGTGGTGGCTTGATGAGGCTGGAGGTATTGGCGGCGTAAATTTTTAATGGTTTATGCGTTTTGCAATAGCTACAAAAAATTGTAACCCTTTGGATTTATTGGTAGTAAAAAATTCTTTGTTTAGTGCCTTGGGTAGCATGAAGTTAGAAGGTAAAAACTAACACCCCCTAAAAACTATTGAATAATCAATGGCTTTTGGTTTGCGATTATTCAATTTAACAGTTGGCATATTCGTTGAGGGGAAATAGATAAATATTCCACAAGATGAATCCCATGCTTTACTACTCAGTAGTCTTTTTTATTATTGCTGTCATCACTTTTTTTACAGGCCTCACTCATAGTTTGAACTAATAAAAAATTCTGAAAATTTTTAAACCAGATAACAAAAAAATAGCTGGATTAAACGGAAGTTTCGCTAAAAGTTGATGTTGGTCAAAGCGTGATGGCTATCGCTGATCAATATGTAGTTGAGTAGTAATTTTAATTGGAACCTGGGCATTCAACTTGTGGTCGCAGGTAATGTGTTCGTTATGGAAGTGATTTTTTCAACAACCAGAGAGGTAATTAACATGGCTATTCAATCAGCTCAACATTCAGTGAAAACCAATGAGAATGGAAAGATGGATGATATTTCCATGGCTGAAGCTATTGCCCAATTTAAAGAAGCTACTTCCAGTATTTATGATGCGGTGGGTTCTATCGGAAATGCCACTGCCACCAGTGCAAAACATAGCCTTAGTGAAGGAAAGGCTCGCGCGATAGAGTTGGAAGAAAAAGCGGAGGAAATTGTACGTGCCAAACCACTGGTGACCGTCGGCGTTGCCTTTGCTGCCGGATGGCTAGTGTCTTATTTGCTTCACCGCAGTTAATGAGTGGTGCTATGAGTACAGATAAACCCATGCAATCCCCCCCTGAAGCTGAATCGCTTCAGGGGGCCTTGAATAGCGCAACACAAGGCGGATCCTCTAATTGGGAAACTGACGTTGCCCAGACTCTGAAGCTTGGAGAGCAGTTGGTGGATTTTGCGGGTGGGTTCGTTGATTTGGCTAGGGCAGAGGCGCTGCTGGCACTTAATTCGCTGCCAAAATTGGTAATGCTTTGGTTGATAATGATGCCAGTTATTTTGCTTACCTGGTGTTCGTTTTCAGTGTTAATTGCTTGGGGGGCAGTAGCTTTATCCGGCGAATTAGGCTTGGGTATTCTGATGTTTTTCCTGTTGCAGGCTTTATTGTTAGTTATCTGCCGTTTGCTGTTTGTGAAATATCGTAGGCGTATGACATTTCCCTGTACCCGTGCGCAGATCGATAATTTTATACAAGAGGCAAAATATGAATTTAAGTGCCGAAGTGAAACAAAAGAATGAGAAGGTGTCACAAAAAAGAATCGCGTTGCAGAAACAATTGCAAGAGAGAATTTTGATGCCACACTTCAGGTCATTTTTTATAACATTTGTTCTTGCCCCTCTGCTGATTGGTGTAGCGGTTGGTGCTGTTCGTTATCCAGGATCATCTTTTTCCTACCGCCTGTCGCGTTTTGTTTTAATGGGGTGGCGCTTTCTACCTGCATTAAAATTTCAAAAAAGTGAATTGCATCGCTAACTGTTGAGTGCAATAAGTTCCCCTATCTGACTGGTGCTAGAATGCGGCAACCGCTAACTGGCAACATGAGGATATGAGTCGTGGCTGACGTTTTATTAGTTGACGATGATGAGCGTTTTTTAGAGGCAACTGTCCAGTTGTTAGGCTTATTGGGGCACCAGATAACGGCTGCTAATTCTGTCGCGCAAGCGCGTGACTTACTTCGCAAAAATAATTACTCGCATGTAATACTCGATTTAATTTTGCCGGATGGTAGTGGGCTGCATTTATTGGAAGCATTGCCTGATCGTGAAAAAATAAAAATCACCTTAATTACCGGCCATCCTTCTGTTAAATCCATCGTAACTGCTTTTTATGGCTCCAATGTTAACTATCTGGTCAAACCGATTGATTTGCAGCAATTGCAATCACTTTTTGATGAGCAGCACTTAATTAAATCACCCGCATCTTCCTTATCAATGGCATTGCATTTCAACCATCTGGTGGGGGAATCTCCTGCTATGAAACAGGTTTATCAAATGATTGAACGTGTGGCCTTAACAAAAGCAAATGTTATGTTAATGGGGGAGAGTGGTGTTGGTAAAGAAATGGTTGCCGCTGCGATTCACTATGCAAGTCAAGTTGAGGGAAATTATGTAGAGGCTAACTGCGGTGCATTTTCACGCGAATTGATTAATAGTGAATTATTTGGTCACGAGAAAGGCGCGTTCACCGGAGCCATTCATCGGAAAATAGGTGTATTTGAGCAGGCAAATAAAGGAACTTTGTTTTTGGATGAAATAACCGAGATGCCGCTTGATTTACAGCCAAATTTATTGCGCGTCTTGGAGTCTCAAAAAGTAACTCGTCTTGGCTCTACAATTAGCATTGATGTTGAAGGGCGAGTAATCTCGGCAACTAATCGCACAGAAGAAGACATCGTATTACAAGGGTGCTTGCGCGAGGATTTATATTTTCGCCTCGCTGTTTTTCCTATTTATATTCCACCGTTAAGAGCCCGCAAAGAGGATATACCGCTGCTAGTGCGATATTTTCTGGAATTATTTAATCAGGAATACGGTGGTGAAATAGGGATTAGTGATGCCTGTATGCAGCGGTTGATAAATTACGACTGGCCAGGCAATGTGCGTGAGTTGCGTCACGCTATACACCGCGGTTATATCATGGCAGATCAACAAAAAAAGCTCTTGGTCTTGCCCCTGAATCTGACATCGCCCTTTTCAAAAATGGCGCGACAACCTCAAGTAGGTATTCGCGTAGGAAAAACGGTAGAGGAAGTAGAGCGGGAGTTAATTGAATCAACTCTGGAGCATTATGAAGGCGACAAAAAGCAAGCGGCAGAAGTCTTGGGTATTAGTTTAAAAACGCTCTATAACCGTTTGAATACTTATGGCAATGTTGAGTTGTAAAAGGAGATGGAAATGGATGACCAAAAAAACCAATTTGTTCACGGTATGCGCAATCCACTTAATACAATTTCCGTGAATGCTGAATTGGGAAGGCTAACCTTGGAGCGTACAGGCGATATACGAAAAGCAATCAGTATTTTTGAAACTATTTTGTTGGAGTGTCGTCAGTGCAGTCATTTACTGGATGGGCTATTACATACTCGTTTCATTCACGATGAGGAAATTCCCAAGGAGAAGGAATGAACAATGGTTTATTAGACGGAGGGGTTCTGTTTAACCAAAAAATTACCAATCGACTGCCTAATTCTGTATGGATAATGGCGCTTGCTGCTGCAATTACTTTTTTTGCCGTCAGCGCTGTGCTGGCTTATCGCTCTATTGATGTTATCACCCAAAATAATATTGCAATCAATAATACCCTGCAAACTATCAATCTGATCAAAGATCTGAATCGTGAGTTGCTTGCAGCTGAATCCAGTCAGCGTGGATATTTGCTCACTAAAGATCCCGAATATCTGGAGCCTTATCGTCAAACCCTGAGCGTAGTAAATAAGCTGCTGATGCAACTGGCGGAGTCTACGGCAGCGTTTTCCGAGCAGAAAGCTTATTTTGCATCGCTTCGTGGTTATGTAACAGATAAGGTTGGTGAAATGCAGCGTATTGTTGCGCTCACGGATCGAGAGGAAATTCGAGCTGCTATAAAACAAGTGAAAACAGATAAAGGGATTGAGTTGATGCGTGCAATTTCCCAGTTGCTGGTAGAAATGGAACAGCAGGAATTGCAGCGATTCTATAAAAGCAAGGCCATAGCAGCAGAAAACCGCGAATTTATATTAATGGCGCTGCTGTTGGCTAATGGCATAGGGCTGGCGTTATCCCTGGGTGTTTTTTATACCTGGTATCGCAACTCAACCAAGGTTGCAGAATTAAATTCTGCATTGGCAAGTGCTAATGCAGAGTTGGAGGAAAAGGTAGGTGTGCGCACCCAAGCGCTCTTGCAATACTCAGAAGAATTGCAACGCAGCAATCGCGAGTTGGAAGAGTTTGCATTTGTTGCATCTCATGATTTGCAGGAGCCACTGCGAAAAATACGGGCATTTGGCGATAGATTGCAGCAAAAATTTTCAGCTGAGTTAGGCGAAGTTGGTGCTGATTATGTTGCGCGTATGCAAGCGGCTTCTGAGCGTATGTCAGCGCTGATTGATGATTTGCTGAGCTTCTCCCGTGTTACTACCAAACAGCGTCCGTTTATTGCTGTGGATTTAAACGAGATTATGCACAGTGTTCTTGATGATCTTGATTTTGCAATTGATGACAGTGGGGCCCAAATACATATTGATCCACTGCCAGTCATTGATGCAGATGGCTTGCAGATGACACAAGTATTTATGAATTTGATCACCAACAGTCTGAAATTTCATTTGCCCGATCACCGCCCCGTAGTCACAGTCACCAGCGAAAGCAATGTGGTTTCTCCGTTGGCTGATGATAATCGTCACTGGTGTAGATTGCAGTTTGCTGATCAGGGGATTGGCTTTGAGGCACAGTATGCTGAGCGTATATTTAGCTTGTTTCAGCGTTTGCATGGCCGGGGTGAGTACTCTGGAACCGGTATAGGTTTGGCGCTGTGCCGTAAAATTATTGAGCGGCATGGCGGCAGTATTTCGGCGCAAAGTGAACCAGGTGAAGGTGCTGTATTTACTATTCTTTTACCCATGACACAAACTCCTATGGAGCCACTGAAAGATCTTTTTGGTTATGTCACATAGCAGAATGAAGTCGCTATTATTTAAGGATCAACCTATGAATTCCCCCGGCAAAATACTCACTATTTTAATGGCCGATGATGATGCCGATGATCGCTTGTTGGCTCGCGAGGCTATGCACGAAAGTCGCGTATTGAATGAATTGTATTTTGTGGAAGATGGGGTGCAGTTGCTGCGCTATTTACGTGGTGAAGATGAATATGCTGATCGCACCTTGTACCCAATGCCCGGTTTAATTTTGTTGGATTTAAATATGCCAAAAATGGATGGCCGCGAAGCATTGGCGCAAATCAAATCTGCTCCTGATTTACGCCGTATTCCTGTTGTGATTTTGACTACATCAACCGCCGAAGAGGATATGACAAAAGGCTATGAATTGGGCGCGGCTTCCTATATTGCCAAACCTGTTACTTTTGATGCGTTAGTCGAACTAATGCGTACTCTGGGTAAATATTGGGTAGAATTTGTTGAGTTACCCTAACTAAAATTCACAGGGAGTGTTTGCGATGCAAAATGTCAGGTTGCTCATCATTGATGATGATGAAGACGATTTTTTTCTGATTAAAGATTTGTTGACTGGCATCACTCAAGGCTGCATGTTGGATTGGGCCTCAACTTACGAGGCGGGCCAATCGCTGCTGCAGCAAGACAAACACGACCTGTGTTTAATGGATTACAAGCTCGGTGCACGCAATGGTATTGAGTTATTAAAATTTGCCCACGGTATTGGATTTTCCGGGCCGATTATTTTATTAACTGGTATCCATCAAATAGAAGTTGACCGAAAGGCATTACAAGCAGGTGCTGTGGATTATTTGGTGAAGTCCACTCTCAGTGCCGAACAACTGGCGCGTGCGATTCGTTATGCGCTGGCCCGCCGCGATGTGGAGCGCGAGCGGGTTGAGCGCTTGAAAGCGGAAGCCGAAAATCGCTCCAAGAGTGAATTCCTTGCCCATCTCAGTCATGAATTGCGTACTCCGCTGTCGGCCATTTTGGGTTTTACTGAACTCTTATTGAATAAAACCACTGATGCTGAGAATGCGGCTCACCTTCGTATTGTGCACCGCAATGGTAAACATTTGCTCGGATTACTAAACGACATTCTTGACCTGTCAAAAATCGAAGCCGGAAAATTGGAGTTGGACAAGCAACCGGTTTCTTTTGCTGCGTTTCTTACGGATATTTATTTTTTAATGCAAGCGGCGGCGGTTGATAAAAATCTGCAGTTGCGTATAGAGGCGCCTGAACCTTTGCCGATTACCGTCAATACAGACCCTTTGCGCTTGCGACAAATTCTGCTGAATTTAATGGGCAACGCCATAAAATTTACTAATGAGGGCGAGGTTCTGCTCATCATTGATTGGTGTACTGAAGATGAAAAAAAGAAAATTCGTTTTTCAGTAAAGGATTCCGGCATAGGTATTTGTGAGGAAACACTCAAGGTTATCTTTGAACCTTTTGTGCAATCCAAAAACGCCCAAGTACATCCACGTGCTGGCACTGGTTTGGGGTTGACGATTAGTAAACAGCTGGTGGAGCGGTTAGGTGGCCAGATTCAAGTCCGCAGTCAAATGGGTGAGGGTAGTGAGTTCAGTTTTACTGTGGCTGTGGATGAATTTGATTGTGCCGATACGACACTTTTATCATTTGATATGGAACAGGCCTGTGAGCAAAAAGTAGAGGTGCCACGCTTTTCGGGCCGTGTATTGGTTGCTGATGATTTGCGCGATATCCGCATGTTAGTTGGTTATTTTGTACAGTTAACGGGGGCGGAAGTGGTCTATGCAACTAATGGTGCTGATGTAGTGCGAACAGTCAATGCAGAAAAATTATTGGGGCGCAAACTTGATTTGGTATTAATGGATATTCATATGCCGGTAATGGATGGTCATCAGGCAGCGCAGCAATTACGGCAAGAGGGTTTTTCATTACCCTTGGTGGCCTTGACAGCCGCACATATGAAAGGAGATATGGATCGGTGTTTTGATTCGGGATTTACTGCCTACTTGGGCAAGCCTCTGGATCAGGCGCGGCTTTATAATTGTTTGTCCCGATTTTTACCTTCCCTCGCCGCCACCGATTTAGCTGTTAACGCTGAAACTAAATCCATTTTGGTTGTAGAGGATGATGCGGATGCGTTAGCCGCCATGACCGGACTGTTAAGCCTGCTGGGCTGGAAGGTATTTGCTGCCCAATCAGCAAATGCAGCGCTTTGTGTATTGGACGTTAACCCGGTTCATACTGTGTTGATTGATTTACATCTGCCCGATATGAATGGGTATGAGTGCGCTGCAATAATTCACGGGCGCAACCCTGACATACGCATCATTATTGCCAGTGGTGAGGTTGCGGATGTAAAACGTTCCACGCAAGCTGGCATATCGGCCAGCTTGTTAAAACCCGTTAGCCTGAATCAACTTGAAGCAATTTTGCACTGAGCTTGGTGCATTTTGAGTGACGATGTTGTGAGTGTTCTCCGGGTATACATAAAAATGCCCCGGTTGATTGCATCAGCCGGGGCATTTTTGTTTCATCCAGTGAAATAAATTATTTGGTTTATTTAACCCATTCCGCATCCAGCTCGGAACTTAACAGTGTGCCGCGCAAGGAATTGGTGAGCGCTTCTTCAATTAAAATATCCGCAAACTTGCCAATCAAATCGGCGTTGTCGCTACGGAAATTCACCACGCGATTATTTTCACTGCGGCCGCACAACTGACCCGGGTCTTTTTTGGAATAACCGGTCACCAGGATGCGCTCGGTGTTGCCCACCATACGGCGGCTGATCGCCATCGCTTGCTGGGTGATGCGATCCTGCAAAATCGCCAAGCGATGTTTTTTAACTTCTTCCGGGGTGTCATCGGGTAAATCTGCCGCCGGTGTGCCAGGGCGTGGGCTGTAAATAAAACTGTAAGAGGTATCAAAATCCATCTCGTGGATGAGTTTCATGGTCGCTTCAAAATCAGCGTCGGTCTCCCCGGGGAAGCCGATAATAAAGTCGGACGAGAAGCTAATGTTGGGGCGATTCTTTTTAATGCGGCGCAGTTTGGATTTGTACTCAAGCACCGTGTGACCGCGTTTCATCGCCATGAGAATACGGTCGGAACCGCTTTGCACCGGCAGATGCAGGTGGCTGACCAGCTCGGGTACTTGGTTGTACACCTCGATCAATGCATCGCTAAACTCCACCGGATGCGAGGTGGTGAAGCGAATACGGTCGATGCCGTCGATAGCGGCGACATAGGTAATCAATTCGGCCAAATCCACAAAAGTGCCGTCTTCAGCGGCGCCACGGTAAGCGTTCACGTTCTGGCCAAGCAGGTTCACTTCGCGCACACCTTGTTTGGCAAGGTGGATGATTTCTGCCATCACATCCGCCACCGGGCGGCTCACTTCTTCGCCGCGGGTGTAGGGCACCACGCAGAAAGTGCAGTACTTGGAACAGCCTTCCATAATGGAGACAAAAGCGCTTACACCGTCAGCATCTGGCTGCGGCAGGCGGTCAAATTTCTCGATTTCAGGGAAGCTAACATCTACCACGACCACGCCATTTTCGCGTTTGGTTTCCATCATTTCCGGCAGGCGATGCAGGGTTTGCGGGCCGAAAATCAAATCGACATAAGGCGCACGCTTGGCGATGGCTTCACCTTCCTGGCTGGCGACACAGCCGCCCACACCAATCACCAGCTCCGGGTTTTTCTTTTTCAGGTTCTTCCAGCGGCCTAGTTCATGAAACAGCTTTTCCTGCGCTTTTTCGCGGATTGAGCAGGTATTAATCAGGATAACATCGGCTTCTTCCGGGTTTTCGGTAGGCACCATATTGTGCGACTCGCCCAGCAAATCCTTCATGCGTGCCGAATCGTATTCATTCATCTGGCAGCCGTGGGTTTTGATGTAGAGTTTTTTGATCGGCGTTTCGGTGGTGGACATCTCACTACTACCTGCTGGGAAAATTCACTGGGGGGTGCGGCGCTCGCGCTGGTTAAACAACATCTACCAAAACGGTCAGGTGCTGGGCGCAAAACGAATAAGTGCTTGGCACAAAAAATAGCCGCGCATTATAGCCATCTTACCCGCCAAAGCCTACACAAAAGCCCTTTGCACTTGGCGCCGTGTTACCATGCGCGCCATTTTATTCAGTGCAGGTGCAACATGAAAAAGACATTCAAACTTCAGGTGGAGGGTAAACACCCCGAGCGTTTGCTGGAGGCCATCAAACACGAAGTGCGCAAATACGTAAAACGCGAGCGCCGTAAAACCCTGCCAGCGGGTGTGGATTACTGGGCATTCGACTGCAAGTTTGGCGCTGCGCAAGAAACCGCTGAGCCGGTGCGCTTGGCAGAAATCACCAAAAAAATGGACGAAGTCGCTGCTGCCGGTGGCGAGAGTTTTTATGTTGAGATTTTGGCCGCCCACGGCATTCGCAAGGCGCGCGATGAGTTTGATGAGCTGGATAACGACGAAGACCTGAACGACTAATCTTCCCTTTAGCTACAAAAAAGCCGCTCCCGAGCCATCGAGAGCGGCTTTTTAATCAGCCTGTTATATTGGTTTACTTCTTTTTCGGGCGGGTGGATGAGCCGAGTTTGCTTGCCGGGCGAGCATCTTTACTGCCTTTACGTACCGGTTTTTTCGCTGCGCTCAAACCGCCGGCGCCAGCTTTGCCGGTTTTGGCAAAGGCCGATTTTTTGGGGTTGCCAGCCTTGGATTTACTGGCTGGCTTGGCAGCCAGTTTGAGCAGGCCACTTTTGGGTTTGGCAATGGTTTTCACCACCTGCTCAGTCACCTCAAAGCCTTTGATCTTCTCGCGACGGATTTTGGTGCCTATCACTTCCTCGATGAGTGAAATCTTGTGTTCTTCTGCCGGTGTCACCAGTGAGATGGCCGTACCTTTGTGGCCAGCGCGACCGGTGCGGCCTACACGGTGCACATAGTCCTCGGTAAAAAACGGCAGGTCGAGGTTGACCACAAAATCCAGCCCTTCGATATCCAGCCCGCGTGCGGCCACTTCGGTGGCGACCAGCACTTGCAGCTTGTCCTCTTTGAACTCCTGCAGGGCACGGCGGCGTGAGCCTTGGGTTTTTTCGCTGTGGATCACCGCAGCGTCCACCTTGTCTTCCTTCAGCGCTTTATACAGGTTTTCCGCTTCCTCGCGGGTGCTGCTGAACACCATCACCTGGTGCCAGTTTTGTTCGCGCAATAAATGAATAAACAGCTCGTACTTGCGGCCACTGTCGACGGGGTAGAGCACGTGGTCCACGGTTTCGGCCACCGAGTTGCGTTTGGAGATGGAAATCAGGGTGGGGCGATTCATCGCCTGCTTCGCTAAATTAGTCACCAGCGGCGAGCTGGTAGCTGAGAAAAACAGGGTCTGATGCTTGCGCACTATGCTGGTGAGGATTGCATGCATATCGGTCACAAAACCCATATCCATCATGCGGTCGGCTTCATCCAGCACCACAAATTCAGTTTTGGCGAGGTTGATATTGCCCAGCGCCACATGCTCTTTCAGGCGGCCAGGGGTGGCGACCAGAATATCCACGCCGGCGCGCAGCTTGGCGCTCTGGCCGGTAAGTTTGACCCCGCCGTAGAGCGTGGCGATTTTAAATGGCGTGAACTGGGCGAATTGCTGCATAGCGGTGGCGATTTGCTCCACCAGCTCGCGGGTAGGCGCAAGAATCAGGGTGCGTACAAAACCCGCTTCTGTGCCCTTGGGTTTTTCCAACATTTGTTGCAATACCGGCAGGCTGTAGGCAGCGGTTTTGCCGGTGCCGGTTTGGGCGGTGGCGAGTAGATCTATACCGCGGCGCGCGGCGGGAATCGCTTCCTGCTGGATGGGTGTGAGGGTTTTAAAACCAATGACTTTAATGGCATGAAGCAGTTCTTGGGCAAGGCCGAGGGAGGCAAAATTCATAACTAATCGACTACAAAAAAGGAGGGAAAGGAAAAAAGTGGCGCGCAGTATACCGGTTAATGCAGCAGCTTAGTTGGATGATCGGCTGGATTTGGCTATTTTTTATTCAATGGGCGCGTTCATTCCTGGTACTTATGCTATCCTGCGCGGCCTTTCAAAACAGCCTTGTGTGCAAGGTCTGTTTTAATCGCGCAAGCGTATTATCCGCATTGTCCACGCAGTGAAGAGCAAGAGAGTTATGGCAGTTAAACCCGTTTATAAAGTGATCTTCCACAACCAAGGCCAAGTCTACGAAGTGTTTTGCTCGGCAATTTACCAGAGTGAAATGTACGGCTTTATCGAGATTGAAGAGTTTGTGTTTGGCGAGCGCAGCGGTCTGTTAATCGACCCCGCCGAAGAAAAGCTCAAAAACGAATTTGCCGGCGTGAAGCGCTCCTATATTCCTATGCACTCCATAGTGCGCATCGACGAAGTAGAAAAAGAAGGCCCGGCTAAAATTACCGAGGTCAAAGGCGGTGGCGACAAAATCGCCCAGTTCCCCTACAGCAGCTTTATACCTGGCCCCCAATCAACTGAATAAAACGCCGGGCGAATAACCCGCGTTTTTCTCGCTACACTTGCTCGATAAGCCCTCCTTTATCGAGCAAGCCACATGCCCCCAACGTACACGAATCACACAAGCCCCACGAATCACACAAGCCCCGCAAACGCAGATTCCAACGCAAGGTTACACCTCGCCATAGACCAGGGCGGGCAAAGTACGCGTGTGGCGGTTTATACCGCGGGTGGCGAACAACTCTGCGCTTTTTCCTCGCCCTGTGCGACTGAGCATGTACAAGTTGCAGGTTCGGCTTACACACATATCGAGCAAAATCCCGCTGAAATCCTCGCCGGCATTCGCAGCAGCCTGCAAAAAATTCATGCGCATTTGGGCGATAGTATTCGCCAGATCGTCAGCGCCGGATTTGCAGGGCAGGGGTCGTCACTCTTGTGTTGGAATCATCACACGGGCGAAGCCCTGACACCGGTACTCAGTTGGCAAGATATTCGCGGCCAAGCCTATTTGACTGACTTTCCACTCACTCACGCACAAACACAGCAGCTCACCGGCTTGCGCGCATCGCCACACTATGGCGCGAGCAAAATGCGTTGGTGTTTGGAGCATAGCTCCGCAGTGATCGCGGCACATAAAAATCATTCACTCAGTATTGGGCCGATTATCAGTTATTTATTTTGGCATTTACTGAGCAGCCAGCCATCACCAACAAAGAATGTAATAGACCCGGGTCACGCCCAGCGCACACTCCTGTGGAATTTGCAGAACAATAACTGGGATCAAACTCTGCTGGGTATTTTTAAAATCCCGCGCGTGGTATTGCCTGAATGTTTGTATCACAACAGCCATTTTGGCGATTTGCATCTAGGTGATCACTCCATACCCTTTACCGCCAGCGCCCGCGATCAGGGTGCATCGCTGTTTGCGCGCGGCATACCACAAGCCGGCTCGGTTTACATCAATATGGGTACAGGCGCTTTTATCCAGCGCTTGAGTGAAAACCTGCAAGCTCCCGAAGGTCTATTAGTAAGCCCGCTTTTTTTTCCACAAAGCATTTCACAGAGCATTCCACAAAGCGGTCAACAAAATCGGCAACAACAAAAATATTACGCATGGGAAGCCACCGTAAACGGCGCCGCCGCCGCATTAAATTTTATGCAGGAACACACCGGGCTTGATGTTTCCCCTGGCGATATAAATAACGCTCTGCAATTAAATCCGAAACAGGACTGCTACTTGTTAAATGCCGTAGGCGGTTTGAGTGCTCCCTACTGGCGCACCGATCTAATCAGTCGTTTCAGTAATAACTTATCGCCCCACGAAAAAATTCTGGCATGGATTGAATCGGTAATTTTCCAAATCGTTATTAATGTGAAATTAATGAATCAGTTGGGCAATGCGCAAACCATTATTATCAGCGGCGGTTTCAGCAAAGCCGACGCCGTCTGCCAAAAAATCGCCGACCTCACACACACCAAAGTTCACCGCAGCGACAATGCCGATGCCACTCTACAAGGCATTGCTTGCATGGCCGCTGGCCTACCGGAAATTTGGAAGCCGGCATTGCATGAAGAAGTATTTAATCCACAACCCAACAGTGAATTACAAAAGCGGTTTGAAAAATGGCAGTTGGAAATGGCGGAGTGGTTAAACACCTAGCCCAAATCCTGTAGTTATTCACAGCAAACATGCGGTTGCGGCTTGTAATCGGCTGTAATACCATCCAGCCCATAAAGCCGCTAGCCTTTGCGGTTTTAGTCATAGGAATGACCGCAGCAGTATCAGCAGGGCCGGGAGCGCGCTATGGAAATCTGGAACACCTTGTATGGCTGCTATGGAATTACGGAAATAAAGCACCCCCTCCTGCTTCCCCTAATCCCTCGCTATTACATTGGTTCCTGCCGAAGGTGATTTTTTAGTGTTCACCTTACTTTTGTTTCAGATATTTAAGCAAAGCTAAGGAATTTAATTGAAATTCCAATAAAGGATAAAATAAATGAAAGTTTATAATTTTAGAAAAAATACAAATATTGGTAATTTAGATGCGGAAACCGATAGTTTTTTGGAGAGCTGCTTTTATGAGTCTGAAATTTACAACACCTTGATAAATTTTAATGATGATAGCGAATTTGTAAAGCGGATTATTGTTGGTCGAACAGGCTCTGGAAAGACGGCTTTGCTAAAGCAGATAGCGAAAGATATAAAAATAAAGGGTCATGGTGTTATAGAAGCTGAATCTACAGTTTTTGAACACATAAAAAATAATGTTTTCATTTCTGAATTAATGGAAAGAAATATTGATCTTAGGGTTTTTTATAAATCACTCTGGATGCATGTATTGCTTGTTAAAGTCATAGATTTGGTTTATCCCAGTGCTGCCTCATTTCTAGATGCATTGAATAATCACAAAGAAAGCGCGAAAAAAAAATATAATTTAAAGCTTGCTCAGGAGTATGCCCAAGAGTTTAGATCCAACTTTTTCAATGACAATATAGTAACTGAGATTTCAGATAAGTTGCAGACTGATCTGTCGGCCTCATTTGATATTGGGCTTTTTAAGCTTTCCGGAAAGATGGGGGACGATGCATCTGAAAAAATTCAGACTGCTACTGCGCGTTATGTTAATTCCGAACTGCTTAGAAAGCAGAAAGAAATTATAAAAATGATAATTGAAGAGTCTAATAGTGAAAGGCAAATAAGAATTATTATAAGTATTGATGATTTGGATAAGTCTTGGCTGAGTTCTAGTGAAATTAGATATGACTTCATTAATGCACTACTTGATGCCTTTAAGGAGTTAATAAATATAAAATCTGTAAAAATATTAATTTCGATAAGAACTGATATATTAATGGGAATATATAATAATAATTTGCGACAAGAAGAGAAGGATAGATCCTTAATTGTTCCAATAACTTGGAATAAACAAGAAATACGAGCGATACTTGATTCTCGAATAGACTTTCTCATTAAAAATCAGTATTCAGGTCGAGATCATGTTGCATTCGCTGATATATTTAATTTTCAGGTGCGAGGGCAGAGAGCGGATGACTTTATTTTAGATAGAACGATGTTGCGGCCTAGGGATGCAATAGATTTTGTAAACTTTTGTTTATCTGAAGGTGATGGTAGTACCTCCTTGAATGAGGATTTGGTTCTTCTTGCGGAGGAGAAGTTTTATAACTCTAGGAAAAAAGCGATAACAAAAGAATGGATAAGCTTATTCAAGCATATAGAGGAATACATTGACTGTATTTCGTTCATAAAGAGAAAAACCTTTTATATTTCAGAACTTAGTTATGAGCTAGAAAAAATACAGGATTATTTGATTAATACGGATAAGGGTTATGACATAAATCATGAAAAAATTGCTTTTGATACCAGTCAACTTATTAAAGTATGGTTTGTTGTTGGTCTAATTGGGATCCAAAAAACACAGTCTCTATGTGTTTACTCTTGTTTTGATAAGCCTTCACTGGATATTACAGATTTAGATAAAGAATTTGTAATACATCCACTCTTTTTTAGGTAAGTATATTCGGATGTAATGTCATGTTGGGGTTCGTTCCTCACCGCCAACCTACGGATGGGCGCATTTAAAAGGGTGGGTGATTAAATTTTTAGGTTTGGTTTTACAAGGTTTTTTTAAATTAAATATGTGCCTTATGAATTGCGATTCATAAGGCACACTTATTAATAAGCAGGAGGTTTTTGATGTATCAAAATAGGCAGGCTTTGGCCGTTGGGTCTGTGGTTTTTTTATTGCTTTTTTCTGTGGCAATTATTTTTATTTCATTTTGGATATGGCCAAAGTACAACTTGTACCGCATGGAGATGAAAGGGCGGGCGGCGTTGAAAGAGGCGGAGTGGTCGAAGCAAATTTTAATTGAGGAGGCCAGGGCAAAGGAGACGGCGTCATTGATGCAGGCGAATGCGCGGGTTACTTTGGCGGAGGCTGAAGGTAAGGCGCAGGTGGTGCGGGCAAAGGCGGAGGGGCTTGCTGATATCGAGCGCGCTAAGGCAGCGGCAGAGGCTAATCGTATTATTGGTGAATCCCTAAAGGGAAATGACGAGTATCTCAGGTATATCTGGATTAAAGGTTTGCAAGACGGCAAAGGCGAGCGGATTTACATACCTACCGAAGCTGGGCTGCCCATTCTTGAGGCAGGTAAAGCCAGTAATTAATATCTACACGTCCAATTGAACAGTGTAGTTTTGTTGCTGATTGGTATTATTTTTACGGCATATTGTTCAAATATAAAAGTGAACACCTAGGGGCGTTATGCCCCTTTTTTATTTTCTGCTCTGCGCACGAGCGTAGCATTTGTTTTAATTTCCCTCCGGTTGATCCATATCAGACTCCCGACTTGTATTTTTGCCGTATCAGGCAACACTTAGGCTACTGTCATTTTTACGAAAAAAGGATAGCAACCGGGTATGAGCGATGAGTCGGTAATGGTGGCGCTGGAGCAAGTCTCTTTTGGTTATGGGGCGCGCAAGATTTTGGACAACATCACCCTGCGCATTCCACGCGGTAAGGTGGTGGCGATTATGGGTGGGAGCGGCTGCGGTAAAACGACTATTCTGCGTTTAATTGGCGGGCAGGTGCGGCCAACAGCGGGCAGGGTGTTGGTGGACGGACAGTCGGTGGCGGAGCTTAATCAGCAGGATTTGTTTCTACTGCGGCGCAAAATGGGCATGTTATTTCAAATGGGTGCGCTGTTTACTGATCAAACCGTGTTTGAAAATATTGCCTTCCAAATGCGCGAGCACACCAATTTGCCGGAGGATGTCATTCGCAGCTTGGTGCTAATGAAATTACACGCGGTGGGTTTGCGCGGTGCACATGGGCTTATGCCTTCTGAACTTTCTGGCGGTATGGCGCGGCGGGTGGCATTGGCGCGCACCATTGCGCTTGACCCGCAATTAATTCTTTACGATGAACCTTTTGCGGGCCTTGACCCTATTTCCCTTGGCGTAATCGGGCGCTTGGTGCGGCGTTTTAATGATGCACTGGGCGCTACCTCTATTGTGGTGACTCACGATATTAAAGAATCCCTGAAAATTGTGGATTACGTTTATATGATCGCCGATGGCAGTGTAATTGCCGAAGGTACTCCAGCCGATATCACCCAGTCTGAACATCCGTTCCTTGCGCAGTTTGTTAATGGCAAAGCCGACGGCCCCGTGCCGTTTCATTACCCAGCGCCGGATTATGCGCAGCAATTATTGGAGCCTGCACAATGAAATTTTTATTGCAGGCGGTGGAAGCGCTAGGCCGACAGGTTACGGGGCGGTTGATATTGCTTGGCGCTATTTGTCGATTTTTTATTTCTGTCGTGGCTATGTCTGCCATGTGTTTGCGCAGGCCTTGGTTAGTGGTGCGGGAGATTTACTTTATTGGTGTGCTCTCGCTGTTAATTATTATGGTTTCGGGTTTGTTTGTGGGCCTGGTGTTGGGCTTGCAAATGTACGACACGCTGGAGCGTTTTGGCTCTGGTGATGGTGTGGGTATGGTTGTGGCGCTAGCCTTGGTGCGTGAGTTGGGGCCAGTGTTATCAGCATTGTTATTTTCCAGCCGCGCGGGTTCAGCGGTAACTGCCGAAATTGGTTTGATGAAGGCTACGGAGCAATTAACCGCGTTAGAAATGATGGCGATTCAACCCGTTGCGCGAGTGATTGCGCCACGTTTTTGGGCGGGTGTTATTTCACTGCCACTGTTGAATGTGATTTTTTGTGCGCTGGGTATTTGGGGCGGTTATTTGGTAGCGGTGCAATTATTGGGCGTGGATGCCGGCACCTTTTGGTCGCAGATGCAAAACGCGGTGGATTTTCATCAGGATGTAATGAACGGCATTATCAAGAGTATTATTTTTGCTTTTGCAGTGAGTTTGATTGCGGTTTATGAAGGTTATTCGGCTGTACCTACTGCTGAAGGTGTTTCCCGCGCAACAACGCGCACTGTGGTGGTTTCTGCGCTGGTAGTGCTAGCGTTGGATTTTGTATTGACAGCATTTATGTTCAGAGGATTTTAATCATGAGTCGCACCGCAGTGGATTTGTGGGTGGGTTTTTTTGTCGCCTTGGGTTTGGCGGCAATTGTTTTTTTAGCCTTGAAAGTGGCGAATCAATCCAGCTTTCGCGCAGCGCCCAGTTATGAAGTGCAGGCCTATTTCAGCAATATTGGCGGATTAAAAATGCGTGCGCCGGTAAAAAGTGCAGGCGTGGTAGTGGGGCGTGTAACTCATATTGAATTGGACACTGACAGTTATCAGGCCAAAGTCAGCATGGCGATTGAAAACCGCTATCAATTTAGTGTGGATTCATCGGCCAGTATTATCACTTCGGGTTTGTTGGGCGAGCAGTACGTTGGTATTGATGTGGGCGCAGAGGAGGAAATGCTCGAGGCGGACGACACTATAGAATTCACTTCATCTGCACTCTTGCTGGAAAAACTGATCGGCCAATTTGGATTAAATTCGGCTTCTGGTTCCGCCACACCAGCGCCTGCTGCGGCATCTGGCACAGGAGTAGGAGAGGGGGCTAACCGTGAATAAAATTGCATCAACATTGCATCAAAAAAGCATAACTATTTTTTTACCAGCGGTGGTTTTTTTGCTGTCGATCACCGCCTGGGCACAACCGGCTGGCACCCCCAAGGATCCGGTCGTGGTAATGCAGGCGGCGATTGAAAAAGTCTTAGCGCAATTAAAAACCAATGAGGCGCTTTATCAGGAAAATCCTGAGCAGTTGCGCGCGCTGGTTGCTGAGTCGGCCCTGCCGTATTTGGCTACTACGCGTATGGCGCAGTTGTCGCTAGCCAAACATTGGCGCAGCGCTTCGGCGCAACAACGGGAAGTATATTTGCGCGAGTTTCAGCGCTACCTGATTCGCACTTACACCAAAACACTTTATCTCTATCGCAATACACAGCCTGAAATGTTGGGGCGCGATAATAAAGTGGGTAATTCGTCCGAGTCCAAAACAACTCTGAAAATGCGTGTTAATAATGAGCGCGGCGAACAGGTGATTCTTTTTCTGCGGCTGGAATTGCATCAGCAAGAGTGGAAAATTGTGGACGTGAATGTGGAGGGCATTAGTTTGGTGGTGACTGCGCGCGGCGTATTTGATGAAGAAATTAATCGCACCGGTCTGGACGCATTCCTTCAGCATTTAACTGAACAAAATAATCAGGCGGCAACAAACCATGAGTGAGATTCAGGTGCATGAGGGGGTGATTTTTGTGCGCGGTGAGGTCAGTTTTGAAACACTCAGCCAATTGCGCAAAGCCTTGACCTCCAGCATCCAGCCCGGTGTACACACCCTGGATTGCAGTGATACCGGTAAGGTCGACTCCTCCATAGCAGCGCTGTTGTTGGCAGCGGTAAGCCTGGCGCATGCGCAAGAGTTAAGCCTTGTGGTCAGGCAATTGCCATCTGCTGCCAGTAAACTGCTCAAACTCTATGATCTGGATGGCATTATTCATTGCCAGTGATTCCGTACAGAAGTTTGTGTATCGATCATTCGCATCAGTCTGTTTATACTCTGATTGATTTTTTTGTGGCTGACGTTTCTCGCGGCCAATTCTTCTCGCGGCCAATTCTTCTTGCGGATGAGACTTCATGAAATACGACATAGTCGTTATAGGTGCAGGTATTCAAGGCGCTGGTGTGGCTCAGGCAGCGGCAGCAGCCGGCTACTCGGTTTTAGTGGTCGAGCAAACAGCACCGGCAGCGGGCACTTCATCCAAGTCCTCTAAATTAATTCATGGCGGCTTGCGCTATTTGGAATCGGCCCAGTTTGGTTTGGTGCGCGAAAGTTTGCGCGAGCGCGCCTTATTGCTGCGCCTTGCGCCCGAGTTGGTAAAGCTGCGCCCATTGCATATTCCTGTTTATGAAAATTCCACACGCACAGCGCTGACTATTCGCACCGGGCTAAGTTTGTATGCGACTTTGTCGGGGTTTGATCGCAACAGTTTATTCAGGCAGTTACCTCACGCCGAGTGGGATCAGTTGACAGGTTTAAACCAACAGGGGCTTAAAGCTGTTTTTCGTTACAACGAAGCACAAACTGACGATGCCGCGCTGACACGTGCGGTGCTGCAATCGGCGGTGCTGTTGGGTGCGGATTTATCAATGCCTGCGCGTTTTGTGGGGGCTGAGCGCAATGGCCAGTGCTGCAAGGTGGATATAGAAACGGATGCCGGTCAGCAGCAATCCATCAGCTGCCGGGTATTGGTGAATTGCGCTGGCCCCTGGGCGACAGAGGTTTTATCCAATATCAAGCCGGCGGTGAAACACCCACCGGTAGAACTGGTGCAGGGCAGTCATTTATTGCTGCCACCGCTATTGTCCCAGTACTTTTATCTTGAAGCCCCCAGTGATCAGCGCGCCGTGTTTGTACTGCCCTGGGAGGGAAAATTAATGGTGGGTACTACCGAAAAACCCTATCAGGGGCGTCCGGATCTGGCCTACTGCAGTGAGCAGGAACAGGCCTATTTACTGGCTACTCTCAAGCACTATTTCCCGGCCCTGGCTCTGGATGACACTCAGGTAGAAACCTTTGCCGGTTTGCGTGTATTACCCAAGAGCGATAAAGCGGCATTTGGTCGCTCCCGCGATGTGATTTTTTCGGTAGACGATGAGCATCATCCGCGGGTGCTGAGTGTGATGGGTGGCAAGTTGACCACCTACCGTGCAACGGCTGAGGCGGCTCTTGCGCGCATCATGCCGTCGCTCCCCACCAAAGAGCGGCGCGCCGATACCCGGTTGGTGTCGCTGATTCCTGTCCATTAAAATCTCGTCATCCGTTTGGTTTTTGTACCAGCAGTTTTTTTGCGCTTGGCCGTTGGTCTGGCGCTTTGCTGCCGTTAAAATGGCGGCCGTTTTTGTCCCCCTTTGGTTTTGCCTCTTTGGTCAGCGGTCTCACCGCTAAGGACTCCTTGTGAATTTTACTGGCGCGCACATTCTCTCCATCAAACAATTTGAACGCGCGGATATCCAGCGCATTTTTGACGTGGCCGATGCCATGGAACCCTATGCCCTGCGCCGTAAGGTCACGCGCGTATTAGAGGGGGCGATTTTGGGCAATATGTTTTTTGAACCCAGCACCCGCACCCGGGTGAGCTTTGGTTCCGCCTTTAACCTGTTGGGCGGCAATGTGCGCGAAACGACGGGTTTTGAAAGTTCATCCCTTACCAAAGGCGAGTCGCTGTTTGATACCGCGCGGGTGTTGTCTGGCTACAGCGATGTCATTTGTATGCGCCATCCCCAGGCCGGTTCAGTGGCGGAGTTTGCTGAGGGAAGCCGCGTTCCAGTGCTCAATGGTGGCGATGGCGCCAATGAGCACCCAACCCAGGCTTTGTTGGATTTGTACACCATCCGCAAAGAGCTGCGTTCCAATGGTCGCGGTATCGATGGTCTGCGCATTGCCATGATTGGCGATTTAAAACACGGCCGTACCGTACATTCGCTGTGTAAATTGTTGTGCCTGTTCCAAAACGTCAGCCTCTGCTTGGTATCACCCAAAGAGCTGGCTATGCCGGAATATATAGTGGAGGAGCTGCGCGCCGCAGGCCACAAGGTGGTGATTACCGATGAGCTGGCGTCCAGCATCGGCAATATTGATATCGCCTACTCAACCCGCATTCAGGAGGAGCGTTTTGCCAGTAAGGAGGAGGCTGATTTATATCGCGGCCGTTTCCGCCTGAATCAATCCATTTACACCCAGTACTGCGAACCCAATACGGTGATTATGCACCCGCTGCCGCGTGATTCCCGCGCCGATGCCAATGAGTTGGATAATGACTTGAATGCCAATCCGAACCTGGCAATTTTCCGTCAGGCCGATAATGGTGTGTTGGTACGTATGGCACTGTTTGCGCTGGTGTTGGATGTGGCGGATCAGGTAGACAAGTATGCACGCGAGGTGAATTGGTATAACTCGCTGCGCAGCAATTAATCAGTTTGAAATACAGCCCGGTCAGCAGGCCGGGCATGTAATGTTATGGTGTCGGCCCTCCGGCGATTAGTGTGTATCGTTGAGCAGTTTGACGATGGCATTAAGCAGGGCCGGTGCGCTGAGGCTCTTGTCAAAAAAGCGGGTGATTTTTAATTTGTCGCCCAGTGCTTCCAGTTCCGAATCCTTTTGCTCACTAACCAATGCCAGCTGACAGTTAGCTGTTTTGGGTGTGCGCGCCAGCCAGTTGCATAACTCTATGCCCGCCTGGGTATCAACAATTCCTGTGCCTAGCAGAATTAAATCCGGGTGTAGCTCAACTGCCAATTCCAAGCACTCGTGATGGGTTTCAGCCGTCAACAAATTGAAGTGTGCTTGCAAGCAAACGCTGAAATGGCGGATCAAATCCTGGTCGGTATCCGCCAATAAAATGGTTTTGTGAGTTGCGACTTCTTCCACCCAGCTTCTGTTGCGCCCCGCACGCTTGGCTTTATACAAGGCGCGGTCGGCATTTTTGATTAGCTCTTCCAAGTCATGGCCGGTGGTGCGTAAGCAGGTGGCGCCGCCAATGCTCGCGGTTACCCAGGAATCGGTGGGCGATATATCGTGGCGGATCTTGAGTTCAGCCAGCGCCTCACCAATCGATTCTGCGACGCGCATAGCGCCTTTGGCATCGGTTTCTGGCAGCAACACAATAAACTCTTCGCCACCATAGCGCCCGAGGATATCACTGGTGCGATGCAGGCAGCCCTTGATTGCCTGACTGACTTTTTTCAAACAGCTGTCACCGGCCGGGTGGCCGTAGTGGTCGTTGAACAATTTGAAGTGATCTACATCGATCATCAAGGCGCTAATCGGTTGCTGATGGCGCTTTGCCTGTGACCACTGCTGCTGCGCCAGCTCATTGAAGGTGCGGCGATTGTAGATTTGGGTGAGGCTGTCCAGCTGGCTAAGAGCTTCTAACTCAGCATTGAGCTGGTTGAGCTGGTCGCGCATTTCAGCGATGCGTTCCATAGCGCGGATTTTGGCTTTAATGATCATAAAGCTCACTGGCTTGATGAGGTAATCATCACCACCCGCTTCGATACCTTCGCGGTAGTTTTCATCCTCGTTCAAACCGGTTACAAAAATAATTGGAATCCAGTGGCCGGCAAGCCATTCGCGGATCAGGCGGGTAGTTTCAAAACCATTCAGGCCGGGCATTTCCACGTCCATAATGATCATATCTACCGGCGTATTTTCGAGCAGTTGCAGCGCTTCTTCGCCGCTGCGGGCAATTAGCGGCTCGTGGCCCGCGTCGATGATGTAGCTGCGCATGGCATGGCGCAGGGTTGCACTGTCTTCAACCAGCAAAATTTTCATAGGGCAGGGAGGGTAGTCTGGGCAGTTAGCACACAGCAGAGTGTAGCCGCTAAACGCGCGTTGTATATTATGTTTTGGCGCTATTTTAAACATCACTTGCTTGTCCGTTAAGCAATTGCTTAACGCGACGACTGTTTTTTATTGGCTTCGCTGTGTGTGTCACAAATTAATCAGTGAAACGTCAAGGAATTGGCAGATTTATCATCCTTTATTCATCGGCATGATCTACATAAAACCATTTACCCAAGGTTTTACTGAAGCGGGAAATTTCATGGTGCTGCCGGAGTTGCCCCTGCTGGCGATAAATTGCGACAAATTCCACCAGACCCGTGTCGTCCTGCTCGCCGCCTTTTTGTGTGGACAGAATCTGCAGGCCCAGCCAATCACAATCTTCCGCCCAGGCGCGAATATCATTCTTGTTGGAGCGAAGGCGTTGTTCGGCACTCCAGGTATCCCACAGATAATCCACTGCCACCAGGCAATGAGCGCTATAACGGGAGCGCATCAAAGCCTCTGCGGTAGGTGCATGGCGCCGGCCCTGGATAAAGTCCAAACAGCATTCCTGCAGTATTTTTGAGCTGCCACAAGGGCAGGGGGCTTGGGGGGTATGGCTGGCTTGTGGTGGCATTTTGCGACCCTTTTCGGTATTTTGTGCGCCTATTTTGGCCGGCACTTGGCACTTATGCAAAGTACACGTAATACAAGGTATACCCAATACAACGTACACTTGCGTGGCTTGCCTGCATGGATTGCCCCGCCATACACAACCCGCATTTAAAACCCGCACCAGCGCTACCAGATGATTCCCGCTTATGACTGATTTTGATGATATTCGCCCCTACCGCGATGATGAAGTTCGCCCCACCCTTGATCGCCTTTTGGCTGACCCTGAATTTACCGATGCGGTGACGCGCTTGCGTTTCCCCTCGGCGAATAAATGGTTGGGCTGGGCGCTTAAACCCTTGGTGAAAGCCAAACTCGCGCAACAGTTTTCGTCGGTTCAGGACGTGGACGGGTTTCAGCATGTCGTAGAGAAATACATGGCAAGCATGATGGAAAAGCGCGTAAAAGCGCTCACCTCATCGGGCCTTGAGAAGTTGGATAAAAAAACCGCTTACTTGTTTATCAGCAATCATCGCGATATTGCGATGGATCCAGCTTTTGTGAATTGGGTGCTGTATCACAACAACAGCAATACCCTGCGCATCGCCATTGGCGACAACCTGCTCACCAAACCTTTTGTCTCTGACCTGATGCGTTTGAATAAAAGTTTTATTGTGAATCGTTCGGCGCAGGCGCCACGTGAAAAATTAAAAGCGGCGAAGTATTTGTCGTCTTATATTCATCATTCCATTTGCAACGAGCACTCCAGTATCTGGATTGCCCAGCGCGAAGGTCGCGCCAAAGACGGTTTTGATAAAACCAATTCGGCAGTGCTCGGCATGATCGCTTTGAATAAACCCAAGACTGAAGACCTGGCTAGCTACATTCGTCAGTTGCGCATTGTGCCAGTATCTATTTCCTATGAGCTGGACCCCTGCGACGCGGCTAAAGCGCGCGAACTTTATTTGCAGCGCACTCAGGGTAGTTATCAAAAAGAAGAGCATGAAGATGTCAAAAGCATCGCCATGGGCATCGCGGGCGACAAAGGCAATGTGCACTTGGCGTTTGGCGATATTCTGGATGGCGACTACACCGATACCGATGAATTGGTCGCCGCTTTGGATAAACAAATTCTGGGCAACTATGTGCTGCATGCCACCAATTGTTTTGCCTACGAAATGCTGCACAACAAGTTGCCTGCGGTGAATTACGGGGTCAACAACACGCCCTACAACCCAGCACAACTCACCGCCGAAAAAGCCGCCTTTGCCGCGCGCATGGCCGCGATTCCAGAAGGGCAGCGTGAAATTGCGCTGGGCATTTATGCCAACCCGGTGGTGAGTAAATTGAGCAACCCCCGCTAATGTTAAACGATGATCTGAAAAAACAGATTCAAACGGCCTACAGCACTTTTTTGGACAATAAAGGCTTAAAACCCCGCTACGGCCAAAAATTGATGATTGCCGAAATTGCCAAAACCCTCGGCAGCATCGAACTGGACGATGAAAACCATCGTTTAATCGAGGAGCGGGCCGGCGGTCATATTTGTGTGGTGGAGGCGGGCACAGGCACGGGTAAAACCATCGCTTATTTACTGCCTGCGCTGGTGATGGCAAAAGCGCTGGGTAAAAAATTAGTGGTATCCACGGCGACTGTGGCACTGCAAGAGCAAATTGTGAATAAAGATTTGCCCGATTTGCATCGCAACAGCGGTTTGAATTTTTCTTTTACGCTCGCCAAAGGCCGTGGCCGTTATTTGTGTTTGAGCAAGCTGGATAATTTGATCGCCGAATACGAAAGCGGCATCAACCCCACCCAAGCGCTATATGAAGATGAATACCCCAGCGTGTCGGCGCAAAGCATCAAACTTTACCAAAATATGGTGGAGTCGCTCGCTGCGAATAAATGGAATGGCGAGCGCGATACCTGGCCGCAGGCACTGGAGCAAAACGAGTGGCAAATTATTACCACCGATCATCGCCAGTGCACCGGCCGCCGCTGTTCCAATGTAACTGTGTGCAGCTTTTTTAAAGCCCGCGATTCCATGCACGCGGTGGATTGTATTGTCACCAATCACGATTTGGTGCTTGCCGACTTAGCCCTCGGTGGCGGTGCCATTTTGCCTGCGCCGGAAGACGCGATTTTTGTATTTGATGAAGGCCATCACCTGCCGCAAAAAGCGCTCAGCCACTTTGCGCACCACAGTCGCATGCTGTCCACCAGCAAATGGTTGGATCAATGCAATAAAGCCTTGGGCGCGATACTGGGTGCAGTCAGTGGTGCTGGCAATGTGGATCGTTACGGCGAACAGTTACCCGCAGCGTTAATCGACTGCAAACAGCGCTTGGATCAACTCTACCCGGTGTTTGATCAGCTAGCGCAAACTATCGCCTTTGATGATCGCCAAAATCACTACCGTTTTGATAACGGCGTTATTCCGCAGGATTTATTGGTTCCCTGCGTCGAGCTGTATAAAGGATTTGATCGCCTGAGCGAACTGCTCAAAAAAATGTGCGATGAATTAAATCAGGCCATGGAAGATGCCCATTGCCCTGTACCCAAAATTGATTTGGAAAATAATTATCCAGTGCTCGGCACCTGGCAGGCGCGCGCTGAAGCCAACCGCGATTTGTGGGCAAGTTTTGCCACGCCCGATAAACCTGGCAGCGTACCTAAAGCGCGCTGGATTACGCCCGTGGATAATAGCGGCAGCCTGGATTTGGAAATTTGTTCCAGCCCCATTCTTGCCGCCAAAACCTTGGAATACAGCCTGTGGGAAAAAGCCTGCGGCGCGGTGATTACGTCGGCAACGCTCACGGCGCTGGGCAATTTTCAGCGTTTTCAAATGCGCGCTGGCACACCGGTAGATGCAAATTACCATGTAGTGCCCAGCCCGTTTAATTTTCAGCAAGCTACGCTGGAAATTCCCTCGGCGGCAGTAGAAGCCACCAATGCCGATGTGCACACACTTGCGATTATCGACGACCTACCCAATTTGATTGACCCCGATGCTGGCACGCTGGTGCTATTTTCATCGCGTAAACAAATGTTGGATGTTCTGGAAGATATGCCGCAAGCGCTGCGCGAGATTATTCTGGTGCAGGGCGATCATTCCAAGCAGGAAATGCTGGTGCAACACAAACAGGCGATTGATGGCGGGCGCGGCAGTGTGTTGTTTGGTTTGGCAAGTTTTGCTGAAGGCGTAGATTTACCGGGTAAGTATTGCACCCACGTGATTATTGCGAAATTGCCCTTTGCAGTGCCGGATGATCCGATTGAAGCATCGCTATCGGAATGGATTGAGGCGCGCGGTGGCAATGCGTTTATGGAAATTACCGTGCCCGATGCGTCGCTGAAATTAATTCAGGCCTGTGGCCGTTTGCTGCGCACCGAAACTGACACCGGCAAAATCAGTTTGTTGGATCGCCGCATTATTACCAAGCGTTACGGCAAGGCGATTTTAAATTCCCTGCCACCGTTTACGCATATAGTTCATAAATAATGGGTGAGATGCCAATGACAAACCGGCATATTTCCGTGGCCGCGGTATTGATGGATGTGGAAGCTGAATTGCGCCGCTTGCAGCTGTGGCAAGCGGAAATGATTGCCGAAGAAGCGCTGGCCAGCACTGAACCTTTTGCGATAGATACCATGAGCTTTCCGCAATGGCTGCAATTTATGTTTCTGCCACGCCTTTATGCGCTCATCGAACAACAACAGGATTTGCCCGGTTATTGTTCAGTGGCACCTATGGCGGAAGAATATTTTTCGGTTCTGAATTTACATTCGGCGCCACTGGTGACGCATTTGCAAAAAATCGATCAACTGCTGACGCGCAGCTGAATGACGCAGTTCAATGAATAGTGCGGCAGGCTTAGGCCTCCGCAATCGCTCCTTTATTGATCCCTTCATACGCTTTGACGCGCACAAAGCTTTCGGGATTCTCCTGTCGGGTTTTTTGTGCGATGTGGTGCGCAATAAATTCAACCGTAGTGTCGGTATCCAGCAGATAGCAGCAGCGCTGGGGCAGGGTAATCTCGAATGGCCCCTGCTCGGCGTTGTAGGCAAAGTGATAATAATCCACACCTTGATGGTGCGGTTTTGCTAGTAAATCTTCCCGGGTTCCTAAATAAATATCACGCCATTCATCCGCCCACTGTTGCTCTAGTTTGGGGGATTTTTTGCCGTTAGCCCAAATATCGATACGCGAGCGGTGACCGTGGGCAATGCGCTGGCAATTACCGCGGTGCTTTTTTAAACCATGGCTGTAGTGATAGTAAGCACCGTTAATGGTTTCCAGCGTGAAGTCCAATTCCAGCCGCGCCACGCTCATCGGAAAGTGCTGCTTGAGTTGGCTAATGCACCATTGCGCAACGGATTCCTCAGTTAAAACCTCTGCATCCACCAAGGCGATGGCATCGCGCGGTGAGCGGGTGTGTAGGAACTCGCCTTGGCTGCCAAAGTGCCAGTGAATACTCAAAAAATCACCGTCTTCTTCAATGCGAATTTGCGGTGACCGGGTCGGCACGGCCAAGCGATGATCCAGTTCAGTATCCAGCCAATGGCGAATCACTTTTTTCACTGTGCCGAAATCGCACACCATGCCCTGTTCATCCAGTTCGCCGTGTAAACGCACATTTGCCAGCCAGGTTTCACCCAGCAAGCCACGTTGGGGATCCAGAAAACTGAAATCGACATTGGTGAGATTATCGACGAACAACAACATAAGATTGGCCACTCAGTTAAATAGGGAAAACGTTGAGCGCTATGATATCACTTAGTCTTGCCAAGCGGGCCTGATGCTATTTTGAGGTTGGGTAAGCGTTTGAAAATGCGACACCTCGTTATCGCAAATCATGCATTGCTGGGCTATCCTGAACGGATTGAAAATGCGTTGCACGAGGGAATCGCACAAGGTGAAGTCTGTGCTGGGAAGTTGGTTCAAAGTCGCGGGTCGACATTTGTTTCGTTCTGGCGTGGTTATCTTACTGTCCACGCCTTTTTTTGTTGCTTCGGCATATGCGTCCGAGGCGAGCTTGCGTGTTGCGTTTGTCTATAACTTTTTAAAGTTTATTGAGTGGCCCCAAGCCAAAAATCAACCAATATCGCTATGTGCCTTGGGTGCTGGTGAAGCGACCCGCCAAGCCTTGGCGCAGGTTGAAAAAAAGTCCCGTCAGCAACGCCCCGTCCATATCATCTACCTCGACAATAACGCCGATGTAGGAAATTCCCTCGATAGTTGCCAACTGGTTTACCGGCCAGTTAGTGGTGAACACGTGTTATTGCCTCAATTGTTGCCTTCGGGGGTGTTATTGGTTGCCGATGAGCCAAGCGCTTCCGACAGCCAGGTAGGTATAGCGCTTATTCGTACCACTGATAACCGCATCGAGTTTCTCATCAATAAACAGGCGGTAATGCGCTCCGGGGTGAAGATCAGTAGCCAGCTGCTCAAACTGGCCAAAAAACCTAAAACGGAGCGTCGCTAACTATGCCGCAGATGACGCCCGGTACCTCGCTCACACGTAAGATCAGCTTGCTTGCCATGCTGCTAACTAGTATCGCGATATTGGGTGCAGCACTCGCAACCAGTTGGCAGCAGTACAACTATCTAGTCACCCAGGCAAACAATCAGCTGCAAATTCTGGCGGAGGCAACGGCGCTGAATATGGCTGCGCCAAGTATGTTTACCGACCGGGATGCAGCGCAGCAAACCCTTGCCGTATTGCGCGTGGAACCCAAGGTGACGGCAGCGCGCCTGATGCTGTCCAATGACCAGTTATTGGCGGAGTACCGGGCATCGTCAGTTACTGCGCATTCCATTTACGATACCCATGTCAGGGCAGAAGTTTTCTGGGCGGACGAATCGCTTGGTTACTTGGAGCTTGATGTCACGTTAAAACCACTGCGCCAACAATTTTATGGCCAGATTGTGTGGGTGTTGGCGGCGGCGTTGGTAGCGCTATTGGTATCTGGCGTTTTGGCCTGGATGCTTATCTCTCGCGTTATGCGCCCTTTGGGGAGTTTGAGTGAGCTGGCGCAGCGAGTGGGCGATCAAGGGCATTACGATGCGCGTGCGCCCGAGCCTGCCGTTAAAGATGAGGTGGGGTTACTGACAAAACGCTTTAACGCCATGCTGGATCGCATTGAAATGCAAGACAGTGAGTTGCGCCAGAATCAGGAATTGCTTGAGCAGCGGGTACTCGAGCGCACCCTGGAGCTGCAGTACGCGCGTGAACTGGCGGAGGCCGCCAGTAAGGCTAAAAGTGATTTCCTGGCGGTGATGAGCCATGAAATTCGCACACCCCTGAACGGTATTATGGGGATGACGGGCCTCTTGTTGGAAACATCTCTGGATAGCAAGCAAAAACGTTTTGCCCGCGTCGCGCGTCGCTCCAGTGAAGACTTGTTACTTATCATCAACGATATCCTTGATTTTTCCAAAATCGAAGCCGGCAAGTTGGAGTTGGAGTTAATGCCATTCCAGCTCAATACGTTGATTGAAGATATCGCTGAACGCTATGCCCCGATTGCCCAGGGTAAAGGTCTCGAATTGCTATGCCGAACGCCTGTGCCTCCGGTAACGGTTGTGGGCGATGGCCCGCGCCTTGGGCAAGTCATTACCAACTTATTGGGCAATGCAATCAAGTTCACGGAAAGCGGTGAGGTGGAGCTGAGCCTGCTCTCTGTTGCAGACAAAGAAGCGCAATTGCAATTGCGGTTTTCCGTGCGCGATACCGGCATAGGCATTTCACCTGAGCAGAGTGCAAAGCTATTCCAGTCTTTCACCCAGGCCGACAGCTCCATGTCCCGCAAATATGGTGGCACTGGCCTTGGTTTGGCGATCTCCCAGCGGTTGGTGGAAATGATGGGTGGGCAAATCCAGCTGGAAAGTGAACCGGGTAAAGGCAGCCGTTTCTATTTTGATTTATTGCTGGAAAAGTCATCGGCATTGGTAACCAACAGTGCCCCTGTTCCCGATACTCCCGCAATTAAACCTCTACGAGTTTTGGTCGCAGATGATAGCGATGCCGGGCGCGACATCCTCAGTGGTTATCTCACTGCTTGGGGAATTAATCCGGTTTTGGCGGAATCAGGCGCAGAAACGCTGGCACTTCTCAATAAGCAGGCAAAAACCGACGCACCCTTTGAGCTGTTGCTGGTGGACTGGTCAATGGCTGATATGAATGCCAGTGCGATATTGGACAGCTTGGCGGCCTCTCCCATTTTTTCACCACTTGTTGTGATTATCCTTTGTCCTGCGGGTGTGTCTATTCAGGAGCCTTTGGCGCGGCGCGCATTATTACTGGTTAAGCCGGTACGCCAAGCAGAACTACGGGATCTGATCGTCCAGGTAGCTGCAGGTGATTTCATCTATCAACCCTTGAGCGGCAAAGAGTCAGTGACACAGCTCAAACCGATTCAGGCCTCTGCAGCATCGGCAGCATTTGGCGAGTCAACAATTGTGCTGCGCGGCAGGGTTTTGCTGGCAGAGGATAATCTGGTTAATCAGGAAGTGGCGAAAGCTATGTTGCAGCAAATGGGGCTGGAGATAAGCATCGCCAACAATGGCCAAGAAGCGCTGGCGCTGGTGGAGCGTGAATCCTTTGATCTGGTATTGATGGATTGCCAGATGCCAATCATGGATGGTTTTGAAGCAAGCCGCCAAATTCGCGCCTATGAACAGGCCAGCAAATTATCCCCACTCCCGATTATTGCGCTCACCGCTAACGCCATTAGTGGTGATCGTGAATATTGTTTGGCACAGGGCATGAGCGATTATTTAAGCAAGCCATTTTCCCAGCAGCAGCTTGCCCAGATGCTCAGTCGCTGGTTGCCCGAGCAAGCCGCCGATGACGCAGCTGCAAGCCCGACGCTCATTGAAATTGATCAGCAAGTCATTCGCCAATTACAGGCGTTGCGTGCCGGTTTGCTGCCAAAAATTATTGGGTTGTTTCGCAATGCCGGCCCAGGGCTATTGAAACAATTAACACACGCTGTCGCAGAAGCAGACAGTGATTTGCTCTACAAAACGGCACACAATTTAAAAAATAGCGCTGCTAATCTGGGTCTTGTTGATCTGGCTGCAGCCTGTCGAGATTGTGAAGCCAACGCGCGCAATGGTGAGATGGAAAATGCCGCGCACCAGGTTGACAGTATTTTACGGCTCTATGATTTATCGCTAGAAGGTTTGGCGGAACTGGAGCGAAAGGAGTTGTCCTCATGAAAGATACTCACCCAATGTTTGATCCGGAGCCAAATGTTACGCCCGACACCAGCGTGCCGCTGATCACTCTGGGAGATACAAGCTCCAGCCTGGTGCTTGTGATCGATGATGACGAAGCGGCGCGCCTGATGACCAACATTACCCTGGAGCAAGCAGGTTTTCAGGTGATGGAAGCGGCAGATTGTGCTTCGGCGCGAGCGCGTTTTGCCGAGCGAAAACCCGATATCGTCTTGCTTGATGTGCTACTTCCCGATGGTGACGGTTTTAGTTTGTGCCGCGAACTGCTGCAGGATCCAAAAGGCCGTGATTTACCTATAGCGATGGTGACGGGTTTGGGAGATATCGAATCTATTCACCTTGCCTATGAATCCGGCGCCACCGATTTTATTACCAAACCAGTCAGCTGGGGTTCTTTACCTTATCGGTTGCAATTTATTTTGCGCGCTAAAAAAGCGTTTCATGATGTGAGTGTGAGCGAAGGTAAAACCCGCGCATTGCTCGCGGGTATTCCCGACATGATTATGCGTATTGATCGCGATGGACAAGTGATTGATATGCAGGTGGGTTCTTACACTCACGAAATGGATCAGTGGGTCAGTTACGATGAAATTAGCGGGGAAGGGCATTTGCCTGCACCTGTCTATCGCATTCTTGCACCGCAAATCAGACGGGTATTTGCTGGACGTGGCGAACAATTGGTGGAGTTTGAGTGGTCGCCCTCTAATGCGGTGGTGCGCACTTGGGAGGCGCGCATAATGCTGCGCGAGCAGCAAGAGATAGTGATGGTGATTCGCGATATCACCCAGCGCAAACATCAGGAAGCCGAACTGCGTTTATGGGCCAAGGTGTTTGAAGGTAGCAACGAAGCGATCATGATTTTGGATGCACAATTTCGCATAGTGTTAGTCAACAAAACCTACGAAAAAATGATGGGTTTTGCCGCCCATGAAGTGTTGGGAGTAGATGCTGCCCAAGTGGGTGCTAGCCAACATCCCCGTGGGTTTTTCCGCAATTTGATTGCGGTGCTTAATGAGCGTGGCGCCTGGCTAGGGGAGCTATCTAACCAGCGCAAAAACGGCGAGGTATTTCCTTCCTGGTTTTCCATCAGTCGCGTATTGGGTGGCGACGGTTTAATTGAAAACTACATTGCGATTTTTACCGATATTTCCGAGCGAAAAAAATCGCGTGAGCGGCTCGACTTCCTTGCACATCACGACAGCCTTACCGAATTACCCAATCGCACCTTGCTCAATGATCGCTTGGAAATGGCTATCAATACGGCCAAGCGCCGCGAGGAAAAAGTGGGGCTGCTATTTATTGATCTGGATCGTTTTAAAAATATTAATGATTCGCTCGGCCATGCAGCGGGCGATCAAATTTTGCGACAAACAGCCAAACGGCTGAAAAATGTTATCCGCAATGACGATACCGTAGCCCGTTTGGGGGGTGATGAGTTTGTTGTGCTACTGCCGCGAGTACAGGACGAGCGAAGCCTTGCGGAAGTAGCGATTAAAGTGCGTGAGGAATTATTAAAACCTTACTCAGTAGAAGAAATGCCCTTACACCTCAGCCCGAGTATTGGTATTGCGGTGTACCCCGATGATGGCGATTCACCCAGTGAGCTTATTAAAAATGCTGACGCGGCTATGTACCTCGCCAAGGAAAAAGGGCGCAACAATTATCAATTTTACACACCGCTATTAAATTCCCGCACATTGGATCGCCTTAAGCTGGAATATGACTTGCGAATGGCAATGGAGCTGGAGCAGCTTGAATTGCATTACCAGCCGCAAGTGGATGCACATAACCAAAGGCTCTACGGTGCAGAAGCCCTCATTCGTTGGCGGCACCCGGAGCGTGGGCTAATTCCGCCAAATGATTTTATTCCTCTGGCGGAAGAGATAGGTTTGATTATTCCGATTGGTAATTGGGTTATTGCACAAGCGGCGCGCCAATTGACCTTGTGGGAACAGGCAGGTCTTGCGCCCGTTGTGGTCAGTGTCAACATCTCGGCTTTGCAGTTCCACCAGCCCGGTTTTTTGGAGGAAGTACAGACCATTATGCTTGCGGCAGGTGCTGCACCACACTCGCTGGAGTTGGAGCTGACCGAGAGCATGTTGATGAGTGATATGGATGCATCCATACAGGTACTGCAACGTTTCCGCGATCTGGGCTACCGCATTGCTATTGATGATTTTGGTACTGGCTTTTCCTGTTTGAATTACTTGCGCCGTCTGCCGGTAAATATATTAAAGATCGATCAATCATTTGTTCGTGACATGCAATCGGATGAAGCTTCGCTGGCAATTGTCAGTTACATCATACGGCTCGCACAGTCACTGGGTATGGATACCATTGCGGAAGGTGTGGAAACCGAACATGAACTTTCTCTCTTGCTTAATGAGGGGTGCAAGTTGGTTCAGGGTTATCACTTTTCCAAAGCCTTACCGCCAGCGCAGTTTGATGTCTGGCTAACCCAGTGGTTAGCGCCTTAGGGCCTGCCGCCACTGACTGGCGTGATTTGGATCCGGTGTTTTTATGCCCGGTAATATTGATGTGGAGAATTCCATTATGGTGATCAAACCAAAGGCTTATCAGGTACAGCGTGGCTTACTGGCATTAGTTTGTATGTTATGTATTGGTGCGCGCGCTGACGATTTTGCCTACCTTGAACTGAGCCTGGAGCAGCTGTTGGAAACACCGGTAACCGGTTCAACACTGACCGAAGAGTCGCTGAAAACCGTGCCTGCAGCTGTATCGGTTTTTACCCATGAGCAGATTGAACGCCTGGGTGTGGATTATCTTCACGAACTCTTGGGCTTGGTGCCTGGTTTCCAATTTAATCGCAATGCCAATTCCGGTTTGGCCTACACCTACAGTGCCCGCGGTCGCCGTACTACACACGTCTCGCTGGAGGTGCTGTTGCTGGTGGATGGCAAGCCTTTTAATGACCCGCGCGGCGGTAGCCCGGATGTCACCATGCCACTATTTCCACTGGCGCAGGTGGCGCGGGTGGAAGTCATTCGCGGCCCCGGCTCGGCGGTGTACGGCAGCTCTGCCTTTACCGGTGTGATTAACATTATTACGCGCAAGCAGCAAAAGGTCCTGGCGGTAGGCCTTGGCAGTGAGGAGCGCCGTGCAGTAGATGCGCTCTGGAGTCATGCAGGTGATGAATGGGTGGCCGATGCCTATTTACATGCTTATGAAGACAAGGGCCAGGAGCTTGGCATCACCGACAGCTTTACCCGTTTGCCTTTGCAATCCGAAGACCCGCGCCGGGTGATTAACATGGATCTTGGACTAGGTCGTGGAAAAACCCTTGTTGACCTGACGTATTACCGCGGTGAATCAGAAAATTTTTACTTGTCAGAAAATACTGCCAATGACGTAAATGATCATGCGCGCGAATTATGGAACCTGAATGTTGATCAGGGTTTTGAGTGGACTCCTGCAATTAAATCCAATCTATCACTCAGTTATCAGCGATTTACGTTTGAGTTGGAGGGTTTTGTTCAGGGGCCGGGGGCAATGGCTGCAATCAGCTCACCCAGCAGTACCGATCCGTTTCGGATTCAGGCAACACAAGCCGGAGAGAGCTATCGTCTAGCCTACACCACGGATTGGACGATTGATTCGCAATCAAGCGCTCAATGGGGATTGCAAGCTGCGCGTCATGAAGAAATAGAAGCGCGCGCCTACAGCAACTACAACCTGGTGCAACTCATCCAACGCCAATTCCCCATCACTTATTACGGTGCCATGAGTGAGCGCACCCCCCTGGGCATTTCCGGTTCACAGGAAACCATGGGGATTCATGGTCAATACATTCGCAGTTTGCGCGACACCACGCGTTTAACGATTGGTGGCCGTTACGATGATTACTCGGATGTTGATGCGCGCTTTAGCCCGCGCCTGGCATTGGTGGAACAACTTAGTGATACCTACACGTTGAAACTCTTGTACGGCGAGGCTTTCCGTGCGCCTAGCCTTGCGGAAACGGCTTTTATTAACAACCCAACCCTGATTGGCAACCCTGATCTTCGCCATGAAATTGTAAAAACCTGGGATTTGATATTAATGGGTAATTGGCGTGCTACCAGCTTGAGCGCCGGTGTATTCCAGAACAGTTACAAGCATCCCATAGTTACCGGTTTTGTGGGCAATACCCGAACTTATGTGAATGGCGATAGTGAACGTAGTGAAGGGCTGGAAATTGAGTGGCTGCAAAAACTGGGCGATCGCTGGTCGGCGCGCAGTAGCTATACCTACATGAACCTGCCGGACACTGCTTTTCGCGAAGCAGAGGCGCTTGCCTCGGTTGAGATTAACTATGCGGCCCATCGATGGAACTGGAACCTCGCTGGTATTTACCAGGGTGAGCATGAGGCACCGGCAACAGCTACTACCAGAACAACATTGGATAAATTTTGGGTGTTGAATACCCAGTGGCGCTACCGTTTTGCAAATGGATACGACCTGAGCCTGCAAGTGAAAAACCTGCTGGATGAGGATTATGCAACGCCTTCGCAAGGCGTTGGTAAACTAGAAGGTGTACCCAGTCGTGGGCGCGAATTGACTGTGGAAATCGAATGGCGTTGGTAATCGATAGGAATAATTTTTAAAAAGCAGTAAAGCAATCGCCAAAGAACCGCAGGTTGTAGCGACTTCATCATGGCTTTATGTCCTACACATCAGGGGAGACGGTGAAATTGCGATGCAGTAACTATTATGAATAAAACTGGTAGTTTTCGATTTCAACGTGAAAATTATTAATGTATCGTTTGCGGGTTACCAAAGAGCCTGCACGAGCCAATACCCATGATTGAAATCCGCCACCTAAAAACCCTGCTCGCCCTGCGAGAAACAGGAAGCCTGGTTGACGCAGCCGAGCGCTTATTCCTTACGCAATCGGCGCTTTCGCATCAATTAAAAGAGCTTGAGACGCGGGTCGAGTGCGAGTTGTTTATCCGTAAGAGCCGGCCTTTGCGATTTACGGAGGCCGGCAAACGGCTGTTGTTATTGGCGGAAGAAGTCCTGGCCAAGGTCAGTGATGCTGAGCGCGATGTTAAAAAGCTGGTGCATGGCGAAGCCGGGCGACTTTATATGGCAATTGAATGCCATAGCTGTTTTAACTGGTTGATGCCCACTATTGATATATATCGCAACCAGTGGCCGGCGATTGAATTGGATTTTTCCGGCGGTTTTACGTTTGAACCCCTGCCTGCCCTCGCACAGGGCGATATAGATTTAGTGATTACATCAGACCCTCAGGATCTCAAAGGTATCCAGTATCTGCCGCTGTTCAGCTACGAGATGCAAATCGCAGTAGCCAATCATCATCTTCTTGCACAGAAAGATTTTCTATTACCGCAGGATTTGGCAGAGCAAACATTGATTTGTTATCCGGTTAATCGCAGCCGTCTGGATATTTTTACTCGTTTTTTAACCCCGGCAGCCACCGAGCCTGCTGCGGTACGCACTTCTGAATTAACCTTGATGATGGTGCAATTGGTAGCGAGTGGTCGTGGTGTTTGTGCGCTGCCGAATTGGGTGGCTGCTGAATATGTGGCGCAGGGATTAATCAGTGTGTGTTCTGCAGGTAAAACCGGAATATGGCCAACGCTGTATGCCGCAGTGCGCGACGAGTATTTAGCGCTGCCCTACGTACAAGAGTTTTTGACGCTTGCCAAAGGCCACTGCTTGAAGAATCTTAGTGGTGTAAAAGCAATTTGAGCTAATTAATTTCTGGGTTTTTTATCTCAAAGCGCTCGCTGTGTGTCTGAAACAATCAGTTGCCTTTGGATGAATTGCTCTAATTCAGGTGCAGGCAGTGGGCGTGAGAAATAATAGCCCTGACCAAAATCACAGCCTCGCGCCTGTAAAAAGTACCTTTGCTGTTCTTCTTCAATTCCTTCGCCAACAATTTGCATGGGAATAATTTTGTTGAGACCTATGATTGCATTCACCATTTCATCGTGCTCTTTGCCAGTGCCAATCAAACTCACAAATGAGCGATCAATTTTGAGATATTGGGGCGCAAAACGCAGTATGTAACTGAGTGACGAGTAGCCTATGCCAAAATCGTCCAATGATATTTTTATCCCCAGCGCTTTGAGTTCATTGATTTGTTTTAAATTGTTTTCGGTGTTTTCCAAAAACATTTGTTCGGTGATCTCAATAGTGATCTGATTGCCCATTAACTGATATTGCGTCAGCATACTTTCAAATTGTGCCACCAGATCCTGCTGCATAAATTGCCGTGCCGATACATTAATCGACATGTTGATAGCCATCCCCTGTTTGCGCCAGTGTGCAAGTTGGCGACAGGCTTCGTTAATAATCCATTTACCCATTGGCAAAATTAAGCCACTTTCCTGGGCGTAAGGAATAAATTCGTCAGGTGCAACGCGTCCACGCTGAGGGTGATTCCAGCGTATCAGTGCTTCCACGGAAGTCACTTTATGGGTGTCCAGGTCAATCACTGGCTGATAGTGCAATTCAAATTCATTGTTAATGATTGCTTTGCGTAAATCTGCATCAAGCTGTAAACGGTTGTGGACATATTCAGTTAACTCTTTGCGATAGAGTTGATAACAGCCTCTACCACGCGCTTTGGCGTCATAGAGTGCGCTATCGGCATTGCGCAATAATGTTTTGGCATCGTCACCATCGGTAGGGTAGAGCGCGATACCAAAGCTCATGCCAACATGCACACGGTTTTTACCCAGCCGTATGGGGCGGTGAATTTTTTGCAGTAGTTTATCTGCGACTGAAACCACCGCTTCAAAACGGGGTATATCCGGCAACAAAATGACAAACTCGTCACCGCCCAAACGACAAATTACATCTTCATGACGCAAACACCGCTCCAGACGCCGCGCGACGGTTTTCAGTAAAATATCGCCTGCTTCATGTCCAAGTCCGTCATTAATTTGTTTGAAGTGATCCAGGTCACCAAATACTACCGCAAAGGGTGCCATGGTTCGGCTGGCCTTGCGGATTAAAAAATCAATCTCCCGATTCATTTTTTCGCGGTTGCCAAGCCCGGTCAGGCTATCGAAGTGAGCCAATTTTAATAGCTGATGTTCGTAGCGTTTTCGCTCGGACAAATCATAAATTTGTAACAGATAACAAGGCTCCCCCGAGAACTCTTTGATAAAGGCGGCATTAATCATCACTGGTATATTGGACCCATCATAAGCCTGGAAACGGGTTTCATATTGAGTAAATAGTTTGTTATCCAGGTAGAGCTTTTCCAGTTCAATGAGTGCGCTGGTGATTTCTTCTGCAGTAAAAAGATCGCTAATTTTCATTAGCGATTTGGCTGGTGGCGTGTCATCAATCAGCGGTGTGTCATAACCTAACAAGTGACGCAATGCAGGATTGGTTTGGATAATCTGTCCATGCATATTAATCAGTACCATCCCAAGTGGCGCGTAATCAAAAGCGGCGTGAAATAATTGTTCGCTGTAAGCCAGTGCCAAACGGGTAGATTCCATCTCATTAATGTCAGTATTTGTTCCCAGCCAGCGCACTACTTTGCCCTGCTCATTTTTTTGGGGAAGTGCACGGGTGTCAAACCAGCGGTAGATACCATCGTGTCGACGTATGCGAAATTTGACAAACATTTCCTGTTTTTCTTCAACAGCTTCTTTCCAGGCACTGGCAAGATAATCCCGATCATCCGGGTGTACTGCGTTGATCCAGCCGCTGCCTATTTGCGCTTGTTGCGCAACGCCTGTGTAATCACACCAGCGTTGGTTCAAATAGTCGCAGTCACCTTCGGGTGTGCAGGTCCATGCCAGATGTGGCAAGCCTTCGGCCAAATTGTGAAAGCGAGCCAGATCTTCTTGTTGTAAGCGCGCTTGATCTGCCCAGGCGAAACTGGATTCAAGCACACTAATCAAGGTTTCAGTGTCTAATTGGCGTTTTGGAATGTAGTCAAAGGCGCCTTCACGCATTACATCGGCAATAATTCGCTCATCGCTGTTGCCACTAATCATTATCACGGGGGTTGGGTTTTGTTTGTGATGTTTTATTTGCTGCAGCAGTTCAGTTCCAAGGCTATCTTGCAGGCGATAATCCAAAATAGCGCAGTCGAATTGTTGCTTGGCAATTAGCTCACGAGCCTGCTGCGCTGAAGTGACAGTTGTTAGTGAGATATTCAGTGCACCCTTACGCAGTAGTCGTTTTATCTTTTCCGAGTCGACATCATCGTCCTCGATGACGAGTAACGAGACCGGGCGGACAACAGTCGTTACCTGCATATTAATCTTTCATCCTGAGTCTATAATTGATAAAGGCGCTCATTGGTTTTTAATGGGGAAGGCTTACGGTTGAGCGATAACTTTCCAGCAAAGAGGCAAGTTTTGAAAATTGTGGTCCAACAGATGACTTGACCAGATAGCCGGCAATATTTTCCTCATAAGCGCGCACACGATCTGAATCTGCATCTGACGTGGTTAATACAAAAATAATACTGTTATGCAAGTTTTTGTCGCTGCGAACTTCATGTAAAAATTCAAAGCCGTTCATGCGTGGCATGTTTAGGTCAAGTAGTACTAAATAGGGTTTTTCAATGCTCAGGTGAGGGTGAACCGAGCGCAGTATCTCCAGCGCTTCAACGCCATCGCGTGCCAAGGTAATGGGGAAGTCCACTGCATTTTTGCGCAGGCTGCGAACAACTGATTCAGCGGAGACGTCGTCGTCATCTACCAGTAAAATATTAATTTTTTGTTCACTAGTCATCGATATCTTTCCTCGGGAAACGCGGCCACCACACATGAAAACTGCAGCCCGGCTGCTCGCTGTTACTGATAAGTTCTATTTGCCCTCCGTGGCTCTCTGTCAATCTCTTTGCCAGTGCCAAACCAATGCCACTGCCACTGGAGTGCTGTGTATTCAAGGTTTGAAATAAACGGAAAACCCGCTCTTGCGCAATTTCAGGAATGCCTGGTCCGTTATCGATAACTTTGAACAGACAATAACTGCCGCTGGGCTCTGCACTGAGTGTAATTTCAGGTTGAGTGCCGTGATGATGCTTAAGTGCATTGGAAAAAAGGTTGCGAAGCACTGTTTCCAGCGGAGTTTTTGCAGCAAAAATTTCGGCAATGCGGATATCTTGTTTAATGGAAAAGTGTGCAGGTACAGGGTGCATCTCGATAATGTTGGAAATTAAATCGGGCACATTAACGGCGGTAGATTCTTTATGTCGTCTGCCTGCACGTGCATAAAGTAATAAGTCCTCAATCAAGCGTTCCATGCGCCCGATTCTAATATTGATGCGCCCAATATTGTTGGTAACGGCCTCGGGTACATTCTCGCCCAAATCTTCGGCAATCCACTCAACCAGATCGGCAATGCCGCGCAGTGGTGACTTCAAATCGTGAGAGGCAACGTAAGTAAATTCTTCCAAGTGGGCATTGGCTTGTTTGAGGTTAAGCTCCAGGCGTTTGCGTTGGGAAATATCTGTGACCACTGCCAGTGTCATTCTGCCTGCATCTGTTTCAACCGGACTGAGGCCAATTTCGATTGGAATTTCCGTGCCATTTTTATGGCGGCCCGTTAAGTCCCGCCCCAAGCCCATAGGTCTGAGCGAGGGAGTTTGTACGTATCCCTCGCGTAATTTTTGATGCCCGTCCCGGTAGCGCTCCGGCAATAAAATATCCATAGATCTGCCCAGCAGTTCTTCTTTGTCGTATCCAAACAGGGCGAGCAGACTGGGGTTTATTAATTGAATAATACCCTTGTCGTCCACCAACAACTGACCGTAGGGTGATGCGTCAATAACAGCGGAGAGGCGCTCCTCAAGCTGTTTGCGCCGGGTGATATTGACGATGGTCGCGACAACGAGGTGCTCACCTTCGGCCACTAATGGGCGAAGGCCGATTTCAAGCGGAAATTCGCTGTTGTCCTTGCGCTTGCCGTAAAGGTCGCGGCCAGCGCCCATGTAGCGTGTGGAGGGTTGTTGTAAATAGCTTTGGCGCAGGCTTGCGTGATTGCCACTGAATCGGTCAGGCAGGAGCATTTCGATGTTTTGGTTGAGTAATTCATGTCGGGCATAACCGAACAATCGCTCTGCTTCGGCATTGATATAACTGATGCTGCCATCCTGTCGCGCGACAATTATGCCTGCGGGAACGGCATCCAGTAATTCGCGGGTGAAGTCATTACCTGATACTTGGTGGTCGTCCTGATTGAGCATCTTACCCTTACCCCAGCTCCGTAAATTATTCCTATATGTTGTGCTTCTGTGCTGTAGTAATGTTGAGTATAGGTGGCAGGCGTTAAAACCAGCGAAGGTGGGGGTCAAAAAATCTTATTTTTTAAGAGTTTTTAGTCATAAAAATAAATTTATGATGCGAGATAGTGAACAGGTTTTTTATTGTTGCGCCATAAAAAATGCCAGCAGAGTGCTGGCATTTTCAGTTGACACATGACTGGCTAATTGTTAGGCCAGTGCTTTTAAGGCCGCATCATAATTAGGCTCGTGGGCCACTTCGCTGACCAGTTCTGTGTGCAGCACTTTGCCATCTTCACCCAGCACCACTACGGCGCGAGCGGTTAAACCAGTCAGCGGGCCGTCAACCAACTTTACACCGTAATCACTTGCGAAGTTGGAGCGGAACGCAGAGGCAGGGATTACCTTATCCAGTCCTTCTGCACCGCAAAAGCGCGCCAAAGCAAAAGGTAGATCTTGTGAGGCGCACACCACAACAGTATTTTCCATTGCGCTGGCTTGTGCATTGAATGTGCGTACCGATTGGGCGCAGGTAGGCGTATCGACGCTGGGGAAAATATTCAATACAACGCGCTTGCCCGCCAAATCACCCAAAGAAACTTCAGAGAGATCGGTTTTTACCAACTTGAATTCGGGAGCCTTAGAGCCAGCTGCTGGCAGGTTGCCGTTAGTGTTGAATGGATTTCCTTTGAGGGTCACTGTTGCCATAAATAATGCTCCTGGAGTGTTTAGGTGTGTTTGATAGGTAAAACGTTAAACAAGCCTAGTTGATAGTGGCGCAAAAGGGAATTGCAATGAGTGACAGCAAAATAAAATCTTTGCTGTACCTAAACTTAATGCCATTTTTAAAGGCCCTCCATGAGGCTGGCTTTTGTGTCGTCGTAAAAATTCCGCCTTGCATTGGCGATGCAAAGTGATGATAATGCGCGCCTCTTGCGATGCCGCGTACAGTTCGGCAGATATTCGCAAGCTGCTATGGTGATCTAGCCGGTCCCCTCGCAATAATGATCTGTAAACCCCGCCAGGCCCGGAAGGGAGCAACGGTAGCAGTAAGTTATGTGCCGGGGTGTGGCTGGTTAGGTCACCACCCATTTCCCCGCTTGAATTACTCCGATGTTTTGCTGATTTTTTATCCAGCACTTTGTTTCGCCCAGCGATTGTTTGTTTTTGCTTTGGTATTTATTTCCGCTAGTGGCGGCTATAATCGCGCCCTGTTTTTGCAATACCCAGACTTCAATTATCAAGAGCAGCAATTGGCATGAGCTATCAAGTTCTGGCGCGCAAATGGCGTCCACGTGTGTTCCGCGAAATGGTTGGTCAGGAGCATGTTCTGCAAGCCCTGATTAATGCGCTGGATCACAACCGTCTACATCACGCCTATTTGTTCACCGGTACCCGCGGGGTGGGTAAAACTACTATTGCTCGTATTCTTGCAAAATGCCTGAATTGCGAGACCGGCGTTAGCTCAGAGCCTTGTGGTCAATGCGCCAGTTGTCGTGAGATCGCGGAAGGTCGGTTTGTTGATTTGATCGAGGTGGACGCTGCTTCGCGCACTAAAGTAGAAGATACCCGCGAGCTGCTTGAGAATGTTCAATATGCCCCCACTCGTGGCCGCTACAAGGTCTATCTGATTGACGAAGTGCATATGCTCTCCAACAGCAGTTTTAATGCACTGCTCAAGACCCTGGAAGAACCACCGCCCCATGTGAAGTTTTTGCTGGCGACCACTGACCCGCAAAAGTTGCCCATGACTATTCTGTCGCGCTGTTTGCAATTCAACCTCAAGAACATGAATCCCGAGCGCATTGTCCAGCATTTGAAGTTTGTGCTGAACGAAGAGCTGGTTCCTTTCGAGGAGTCTGCACTCTGGCATTTGGGGCGTGCGGCGGATGGCAGTATGCGCGATGCGATGAGCCTTACAGATCAGGCAATCGCCTATGGTTCCGGCAAAATTACTGAATCCGAAGTCAGTGCCATGCTCGGCACTATTGATCAAACAGCGGTATACGACATAGTTAACGCTCTGGCCTCGTTGGATGGCAGGGCGGTACTTGCAGCGGTTGAGCGCATGTCTGAGCAGGCACCGGATTACGCCAGTGCAATCGCCGAAATGTTGGCGGTGCTACATCGGATTGCTATTGCCCAAGCATTGCCTGAAGCCGTGGATAACAGTCACGGTGATCGCGAGCGCATCATGCAATTGGCACAACAATTACCAGCAGAAGATGTGCAGCTTTTCTACCAGACTGCATTATTGGGGCGCCGCGATTTACCTCTCGCGCCCGATCCGAGAGCCGGATTTGAAATGGTCTTGTTGCGGATGTTGGCCTTCAAACCCCAAGGGGTGATCGAAATGCCAACCCAAGCCTTGCCGGCATCAAATGTTGCCGTGCAACCCAAAGTGCCACCCGTGGATGTGATGCCTCCCGTTGCCGGACCAGTGGTGCCGGGTAATGGAGCTATAGCGGCAGAAATTGTCAGTCAACCAACGGTCGTCAGCGCGACGGAAAATCGAGCTGTGCCTGTTGCTGACATACAGAATGTGCCATCTATTATTGATGCCGCAGCGCCGGTTTATGTGGCAGAAGAGCCTCCTGCACTGGATGCCGGCTACAATGCCCCGATTGATGAAGATTATGTTCCTGCCGCTGAAGATGAATACGAGCCAGTTCCTGCTTATTTTGAAACGCCTTCACTAACTGCGCCCGAGGTAATCGAGCCAAAAAAGCCTGAGGCGGCGCAGCCGCCGGTAGCGGCCCTGGTCAATGAGCCGGCAAAGGTTCCAGCACCAAAAAGTTTACGTAAAGTACCCTATGAGCAGGCTGGCCCCGCTGATTGGACCGAGATTTATTTGGGGCTGGGGGTAACCGGTATTTTGCAAAGCACTGTGGCAAATTGTCAGTTGGTAAAGCGTCAGGGCAATGAATTCTTTTTTGTGTTGGATGAGGCTAATAGCACCTTGTTTGATATAAGCCACGAAAAACGGTTGGCTGATTTATTGGGTGACTATTTTGTTGAGCCGGTGTGTGTGCATATACAGTCGGGGCAAGTGACGGCAGAAACCCCGGCGATGATGGCGATTCGCGTGCGCGCAGAGCGGTTGCAGGATGCCATCCATGCGATAAAAAATGATCCTATTGTGCAGCAGTTGATCGCCCAGTTTGGCGCGAGTTTGCGTGAAGATACAATTCAACCTGTTAGTTGATTTTATTGTTTTACTATTCAACCAAATCAATATTCTCAAAAACTTTCAAGAGAGGACGCTATGCAAGGTCTCGGCGATTTAATGAAACAAGCCCAGCAGATGCAGGCCAACATGCAGAAAATGCAGGAAGAGCTTGCCAATGCTGAAGTCAGCGGTGAATCCGGTGCGGGTTTGGTATCGGTGGTGATGAATGGCCGTCACGATGTCAAGCGCGTCAGCATTGATGCCAGCTTGATGAATGAAGACAAAGAGATGCTGGAAGATTTGCTTGCCGCGGCGGTAAACGATGCAGTTCGTAAAGTAGAAGCCCAAAGTCGCAGCCAAATGGAAAAAATGACGGCCGGTATGGGAATTCCACCCGGTTTTAAAATGCCGTTTTAACCTGCCATTTTTATTGACTGAGTAGCTTTTTATATGTTCAGCCCATTGATAGATGAGCTTATGGCGTCCCTGCGCTGCCTTCCCGGTGTTGGCCCCAAATCTGCCCAGCGCATGGCGTTACATTTGCTGGAACGTGATCGCACAGGCGCTGAACGTCTGTCGCTCAGTTTGAAAAAAGCCGTTGATGGGGTAGGGCGCTGCACACGTTGTCGCACACTCACTGAGCAGGCCCTCTGCGGTATCTGTGCGAACACCAGGCGCGATAACGGTTTGTTGTGCGTGGTTGAAACCCCGGGCGATGTATTGGCGATTGAACAGGCGGGAACCTATCAGGGAAAATATTTTGTATTGCTCGGCCACCTATCACCCATCGATGGTGTTGGCCCCGAAGATATTGGTGTGGAACAGTTAATAACCCTGTTGCAGCAGGAGCCAATCACCGAAGTGATTCTTGCGACCAACCCCACTGTAGAAGGCGAGGCGACGGCTTATTACATCAGTGAGCGCGCCAAAAATCTCAATGTCACTGTCTCGCGTATTGCTCACGGTGTGCCGCTCGGTGGTGAGCTGGAATTTATCGATGGCGGCACCCTGGCACATGCCTTTTCCTCCCGCAGAAGTTTGTAATTTTAATGTTGATACCCACAGAACCTATTTGGATTGATCAGGATGATCAACTCGCCGAACTTTGCGCACGCTGGCAACAACAGGCAGCATTGGCGATTGATACTGAATTTATGCGCAGCGATACCTTTTACCCCATCGCTGGGTTATTGCAAATCGGCGATGGCAAGGGTTGTTATTTGATCGACCCGCTTGCCATTAATTCACTTGAGCCTTTGCGCAATTTGCTGTTAAACCCCGATGTCACCAAGGTGTTGCACTCCTGCTCTGAAGACCTTGAGGTATTCCAGCGCTGGTTGGGAATAGTTCCTGCGCCGCTGTTTGATACCCAAGTAGCGGCGGCTTTTGCCGGCTTGGGTTTTGGTATGGGCTATGCGAATTTGATTAAAAATTTACTGGGCATTGAAATTCCCAAGGAAGAAACCCGATCAGATTGGTTGCATCGCCCGCTAAGTGCTGCGCAATTGAAATATGCGGCGCTGGATGTTGCTCATATGTTGATTGTGTACGGTAAGTTGTTACAGCTGTTAAAAGCCAAAGAGCGTTTGGAGTGGGTTAAAAACGATTGTGCTGATTTGGTTGCGAATGCGCGCAAGGCCGATGATTTTAGTGATGCCTATCAAAAAGTGGGTTTTGCCTGGAAATTACGCGAACAGGAATTAGCCGTTTTAAAAGCCTTGTGTATTTGGCGTGAAACGGAAGCGCGCAGCCGCAATATTCCCCGCAATCGATTAATTAAGGAAGCTTCGCTGTGGGAAATCGCGCGCAAAAAAATTCAGGATGCCGCGCAGTTGCAACGTGTGGCAGACATCCCGTCGCGCACCTTAAAAAATGACACTGACACTATTCTAAAAATAGTGGCCGATGTATTGGCACAAGATCCCTCGACTTGGCCGGAGCGCCTTGATCCACCTTTGGCACAAAGTGAAGGGCCTTTGATGAAGGCGCTAAAAAATTTCGTGCGTGAATTTGCTGAGCAAACGCAATTACCGGCCGAAGTGTTGATTCGCAAAAAAGATTACGAATTTATCGTTCGCTCGGGCATGAATGGCGGCCAATACAGTTTGCCTGCCCGCCTGCTGGGGTGGCGCTACGCATTGATTGGTGAAGGTTTACTGCATATCGCCCAGCAACAACTGATTCAAAAAGGTGAAGCCCTGTGAAAATAATTTGTGAAATTTATCGCAGCCCCAAGGAGGAGGGCATGTATTTATATGTGAAGAAGGATGAAGGTTTGACGCGTGTACCAGAAGATTTACTAAAGCTCTTCGGCCGTCCACAACAGGCGATGGTGTTGTTGTTAACGCCGGGTAAAAAACTGGCCCATGCGAGTGTAGAAAAGGTAGCAGAGAGTTTGGAGACTCAAGGGTTTTATTTGCAATTGCCGCCGCGTAACGAACGCGACCCGGAAGCTGAGCGCCTGCGCGCGCTCAATTCCAAATTGTCTGGCCACTAACTTTCATTTGGGTATTTGATCGGGCAACTTATGGCGCAACAGGTTTTTTGGCAGCGTAAAACCCTTCAGGAAATGTCGCCGGAGGAGTTTGAATCGCTCTGCGATGGATGTGGGAAATGTTGCCTGCATAAATTGGAAGACGAAGATAGCGGCGATGTGTATTACACCAAAGTGGCATGCCGCTATTTGGATCATGACACTTGCCGCTGTCAGGAATACACTGAGCGGCAGCGGCTGGTAGAAGCTTGTGCGGTATTAACGCCGGAAAGTGTTGCAGAAACCTATTGGTTGCCTGAAACCTGTGCTTATCGTTTGATTGCTGAAGGGATACCGCTGTTTGACTGGCACCCCCTGGTGTCTGGCGACCCCAATTCCGTACACAGCGCGGGTATATCAGTAGCAGGCCGAGTGGTGCATGAGCAGGATGTTGATCCTGATGATTTTGAAGATTACGTTATCCGTTGGGTTAACTAACCATGGGGTGTTGGAACACCGTGTTTAAGGAGATTCCACTGTGGAAAATATGACAGACTACCAATACGCTTGGGGCTTGTACCTGATAGGTGCAACAGGTTGTACCCTTGCTGCCTGGCTGTTATTTCGTGGATGGGGAAGAGCTGTCACGCATTTTTTTGTGATTACCGTGATGGTGATTTTATTTACTCCCTATGCCATAGATCCAGAAACCATGACTATGGCTCCGGCCATCTATTCCATGCTGTTCGGCTTTTTGGATGGCGGTTTTGTGAGTATTAAACCTATCCTTAAGCTGCTGCTCGGCATCTGGGGCAGTGCTTTGATTTTGTCGCTTATTTATCAGCTCTTGACGCGCAACCGTCACCACACTCGTCATCAAGCGGCTGATGTTTACTCACGGCAGTCGCGTCGCAACGCCTACGTTCAGGATGATGAGCCAGAGTTTGATTACGATGCACCTGCCCGGCGCTCCAACAGCAGTCGCGGTTTAAGTCGCGAGGAGCGAATTGCCCGGGATGAGTTATTGCGCGAGGAGCCAATTCGCGCGATTCGCTAGTGCGTGTTTATCCCCTTTGTTGATTAACCAAATAACTGCATTTAAAAAGCCAGCAAAACTGCTGGCTTTTTGCATTTTTTGACGTCCAATTTACCCTGGGCATTTGGTTATAAATGGCGAATTGGAGCCTAGCTGCTATAACTAATGGCAATATCGCCGGTAAAACAGCTGTATTTGCCGGTTTCCCGAATTGAGTATCCGTTTTTAGTGGAAAAGCCCATGCAACAATTTCTGTGTTACTGGTTAGCTGTATGTGCGCTGGTCGCATCAGTGTGTAGCGCTGGCGAAGCAAATACACCTAAACCATCCGATGTGCGGGTAGTGATTGATATATCGGGCAGTATGAAAAAAACTGACCCCGCTAACCTGCGCAAACCGGCAGTGGATTTAATTGTGCGCTTGTTGCCAGATCAGAGTAAGGCGGGTATCTGGACCTTCGGCCAATCAGTAAACATGCTGGTGCCACACAGGGTTGTGGATGCGCAATGGCGTTCTGAGGGGACAAATAAGGCCAAAGCAATCAATTCTGTGGCCATGTTTACCAACATAGGCGCTGCGTTGGAGGCGGCTGCGGCCGACCACTCGACGCCTTCGAGTGACTACAATCGCCATCTGATTTTGCTGACCGATGGTGTTGTCGATATAAATAAAGAGGCAGTGGTCAACCTCAATGAACGCAAACGCATACTCACCGAATTACTGCCGGCCTTAAAAGCCTCTGACTATCGCATACACACCATCGCACTCTCTGCTGATGCCGATCAGGAGTTGATGAAAAAACTATCCATTGCAACCGATGGTGTGTTTGAAGTTGCCGACACTGCCGACGAATTAATGGCGACATTTTTACGTATATTTGATCAAGTTGTGCCTGCCGAGCGGGTTCCCCTCGATGAAAATGGCTTTTTAGTGGACAGCAGTATTCAGGAGTTCACTGCCCTCATTTTTCGTCGTGCAGAGGTTCCGGCATCGGTCATTATTGCGCCGGATGGCAAAGAATATTCCGCGACTGACCCTGCCAATAACGTCAATTGGTATCGCACTGATAAATATGACCTGATTACAGTTCAGCAGCCGGTTGCCGGGCAATGGAAAGTAAAGACCGAAATGGCGCCCGGCAGCCGGGTGACGGTAGTGAGTAATTTGCAATTGCTGGTTGAGCCGCTCAAAAGCAATATCAAACCCAATCAAAACCTTGATCTGATTTATTCCTTTGTTGCCAATAAAGAGACAGTGACTAATAAAGACTTTTTGAATTTATTAACAGGGGAAGCCTTTATTACTCCTGCCAAGAGTAAGGAAACCAGAACAATTTCCCTGTCGACTCCCGCCAATGAGAAGGGGATATTTACAGGCCGGCTGGATGGCTTCAGTGATCTGGGCGCCCATGACATAAAAATCCTTATTGATGGCAAAACCTTCAAGCGTGAGTTTGTTCATCGTGTAAATGTCAGTGAGTCTGCATTCCGTGTGGAGAAGCGTATTGATGAAGCTGAAGGTAAAAAAACCTATGTTTATACGGCATCAGCGGATCTTGAAGTTGTAGATGTGAATGCCACCAAGGTGACGGCTGTTATCAAGAACTCCCAAGACAATAACCTGGAGCGTGAACTTAATGCGATTGAGCAGTCGCGCTGGGAGTTCTCTTTCTCGCCAGTAGAAGCGGCGCGTTACAGCATTTCCATGTTTGTAACAGGGATGCAACTGGATGGCAGCCCTTTACAGGAAACTATTGTGTTGGACGATTTTGCCTATCCCGATGAAGCCAGCCTTTTGGCTGGGCAAGCTGCGTCCAGCGAGGTCAGTGCCGAGTCTTCTGCTGCCGCAAGTGAAGTTGCAGAGGTTGCGGAGGTTCCGGCGAGTGATAAGTCGTCCAATACCTTGATCTATGTGGCGATAGGTTTGGCCAACTTATTAGTGCTGGTGTTGGGTTTTGTCGCCTATAGGGTAATTGCTGGCAAAGGGCATAAAGACGAGTTGGCAGAAATGGAGAAAACCTTAAACACCTCCGCGGTCGATCTTAGCAAGAGCGCTAAGGATAAGGCGGCAACTGCACCCGCAGCGGCGCAGGCCGGTATGTCTCCTTCAGAAGGTTCAGCAATGCCAGGGATGGAAGACAACTCGGGAATGGATTTGTCCATGCCTGATGATTTGATGGCCGATAATCTTTTCCCGCTGGATAGTATGGAAGAAGACAGCAGCAAAGATAAATCCTGATGCGCAACACCGATGTCTTAAGGGTTAAAACCCTCGATTCAGCAATCCATTTTTTGCGTGAACCCACAGATCGCTATGCATTGGTTGATCGTTTTTATCGCAGCCAAGGCTACAAGGTCAAAGCCGCCAGTATAGAAACCCTATTTACGCTGCATCATATTGGGCAGTCTGGAGATATTGATCAGTCCAGAGATATTAAGCAGTCCGGTGCGGCAGAAATCATAGCCGCCTCGCGGTTGGTTCCCCAAAGTTCCGGTCACTACTGGTTACGCAATTTGCTGGTGGCTAAAGACTGGCGTGGAAAAGGCTTAGCTTCTTCGTTGATGCAACAATTGCTGCCGTTACTTGCCCCGCAAGGGTGCTATTGCTTTGCCTTGCCTCATTTGCATGAGTTTTATACCCGTTTGGGTTTTAACCTTGAACCGGAACATTGCCCTGATGATATTCGCCAAAAACATAAACAATATCGCGACCGTGGACGCGATTGGCTGCTTATGGGATATAGGGGTCTTGAGCCTTAGCTGCTAATACCAACCAAGCTTGCAGCTGGCTCTGAATGAAGTTGGGGCATGGAATGCGGCTCGAAAAACCGGTCACAAGCAATTCCGGTCATAGGGAAAAGCTACTGGCGAAGGTGTTTTTTAGTATCTATCTTACAATGCAGCTGCACTGGTTTTTAGCAACACGATTGATAACGCAATAAGGAGTTACCATGAAAATAGACATCGGAATTACCCAAGAGCACCGCGAGGAAATCGCCCAAGGCTTATCCAGGTTGTTGGCAGACACCTATACGCTTTATCTCAAAACCCATAACTTTCACTGGAATGTGACTGGCCCTATGTTCCAGACCCTTCACCTGATGTTTGAAACCCAATACAACGAATTAGCGCTAGCGGTAGATTTAATTGCCGAGCGCATTCGCTCCCTGGGGTTCCCTGCGCCGGGTACTTACAAACAATACGCGCATTTAAGTAGCATCAAAGAGGAGGAGGGCATTCCTGCCGCTAAGGATATGATCCGTCTATTGGTAGAAGGGCAGGAAGCGGTAGTGCGCACAGCTCGCTCGCTTTACCCTTCGGTTGAGGCGGCAAGTGATGAAGCTACTGCGGATCTCTTGACCCAGCGCATCCAACTGCATGAAAAAACTGCCTGGATGCTGCGCAGCCTACTGGAATAACCTGTCCGGTTTCCCCGGATGCTGCAAAAACCCGGTTCACCGGGTTTTTTTACGCTTGTGTCCCGCGCATACGCCGCAGTCACTCTCAATTTGGCGTCTTATTCCTCGTGTCATTTTTGATTTTCCGACAATTCCAGTGCTCGACTATTTTTCTATAACGCATTGAATAATAAAGGTTATTGGCGTGTTCGCCTAAAAATGCCTTACTCGAACTTCCCACCTTGGCAATCCTCAATTAACTCGGACGCCCGAACTTTGCGATGCGGCAACTATAGGCTTGCGCGACTGCCTTCAAGGGGCAGAAAGCGCAGGAAAATAAGACTAGTGAGTAACTGGCACAGGGTCCTGTGCAGTATGCAGTGACCACAACGAGCGGCAAGTTACGATAACAATAACGGTTCGAGGATTATGCTCATGCAAACCCCAATCAACTTTAGAAAAAAAATCATTGCAAGCGCGATTGCAAGCTATGCCCTGGCAGGCTTCAGCGGTGCGGTAATGGCGCAAGACAATGGTGTGGAAGAAGTCGTAGTTACCGGTATTAAGGGCAGCTTGCAGCGCGCTATGGATATCAAGCGCGACGCGGTAGGTGTGGTCGATGCAATCTCTGCAGAAGACATAGGCAAGATGCCTGACTCCAACCTGGCAGAATCGCTGCAGCGTATACCGGGTGTATCCATTGACCGTGTAAACGGTGAAGGCAGCAAGGTAACCGTTCGTGGTTTGGGCAGCGGTTACAACCTGGTGACCTTGAACAATCGTCAAATGCCTGCATCCTCTTTTGGCACCAGCCGCTCATTTGAGTTTTCCAATTTGGCCTCTGAAGGTATTTCCGGTGTGGAAGTATTTAAAAGCGGCCGCGCTGATGTGCAATCAGGTGGTATGGGGGCGTTAATCAATATTTTGACGCCTCGCCCGCTCAGTAGCCCTGGTTTGAAAGCCGTTGTATCAGGAAAGGCGGTTCGCGATGAATCCTCTGTAATGGAGGGCGGCCTGACACCGGAAATTTCCGGTTTGCTCAGCAATACCTTTGCCGATGACAAAATTGGTGTTTCCTTGACCGGTAGTTTTCAAGAGCGTAACAGCGGCAATCGTCAATCCCAGGTAAGTGGTTGGTTTGTACATCAAGCTGACAAGCCAACAGGTGGGTGGGACGACTTACCCGGTAGTTATACCGATGTACCGGAAGGTAGAAGTCGTGCACTTCCCTCCGAGATTATGTACCGCGTGAATGAAGTAAACCGCAAGCGTACCAACGCCCAGCTTACTCTCCAGTACCGCCCGGTGGAGAAGCTGACTGTGACGGCCGACTATCTCTATGTTGAGCAAGAGCGTGAAGACAATAACTTCGGCACCGGCCTTTGGTTTACCCGCCCGGGTGATGGTTCGCTTGAGATTGAATGGAGCGATACCAATCCGGCCTATCCGCTTTCCTACACCGAGGTCGCAAGAACTAAAGAACTTAACTATGTAATCAACCACAACCAGGCTAAGTCTGACCTTAAGTCTGCCGGTTTGAATGTTAAGTGGGATGTGACCGATAACCTGGTGGTGGAGTTGGATGCACACAGCTCAGACTCTTACTCCGGCCCGAACGGTAAGTGGGGCGGTAACAACCAGTTCCACTTCGGCATCATCGATGACTACAAAGTACACGTTGATTTCACCAAGAAGTATCCGCTGATGCAGTTCGAGTATGCGGATGGCCGTGATCAGGTGATACCCGATACTTCCCGTATGCAGTTGACCAACAATATTTTCCGCGTACAGGATCAGGACTCCGCAGTTGATGAGTACCAGTTAAAAGGCACCTATACCTTTGACGATAGTTTTATCGACAACATTAAAGCCGGTGCAGGCACTAACGAGATCACCAACAAATATTATTTCCTCGGTCTTCAACAGCAAAACCAAGGTACTTGGGGTGGTGTGCAGGGGGCTGATGGTGTTGGTGATATTCCACAGTACTACTGGATTATTGACAGACTGACCAACTACTTTGATAACAGCGAGTTCAGTAGCCCTTACTTCCAAAACACGATTGTTCGCGCCAACTGGCATGAATTGTTGGATGTGAGCGCAAGACTCTATGGCTCCGATACCGGTCCTTGCCCAAGAGCCTATTGCACTACCCGTGACAACACCAAGGCTAATGATGGTTTGAATGACGATCTGACAATCGAAACCACTGACTTTGCTTATGTACAGTTTGGATTCAAGCCAGAGATTGCTGGTATGGAATCTAACCTGGCGGTAGGCGTGCGTTATGAAACTACCGATGTTGAATCATCGCAATATGTGTCTGCGTATTTGCCTCTGGTCAACTGGGAAGGCGGTAACGAGTATAACTTGACGCCTGCTGGTAGCGAGTACGGTTTCTCCACAGGTGGCTATTCAAAAACCCTGCCGAACCTCGATTTTGATATCGCCTTAACGGATGATGTTAAAGCGCGTGCGTCGTTCAGCAAAACTATTGCCCGTGCCGACTTTGCTGACTTGAGAGGTGGTTTCAACTGGAATGCGGCGCCGCGTAGCAATGAGGTTACTGGCTCATCGGGTAACCCAAATCTGAAACCAATGGAGTCGACCAACTTTGATATATCAGCGGAATGGTATTACGCCGATTCCAGCTATTTATCGGTAGGTTACTTCAAGAAAGACGTTGCTGACTTTATTGGTGGTTCTGCTCCGCAAGAAGGCTCAACCGAGGAATTGCCAGGTGGTATATCCGAGCCTTTCCGTACACCTTTCGGTGGCGCGCGTTGGAATGAAGCGCTTGCAGCACTCGGCGGTAATGCGACACCACCGCAAATTTCTGCCTGGATTCGCGCCAACCGTCCTGAGTGGGTAAATGATAAAGGCCACATTCCAGCAGTGGCAGGTGACCCCATTCTCAACTACGAGATAAGCCGACCGATTAACAACAAAGAAGCGGCTATCGATGGTATTGAAATTGCGTGGCAGCATACTTTTGGTGAGTCAGGTTTTGGCTTCCAGGCAAATGCTACAGTAGTGGATTCCGATACCGAGTTTGACAATGCATCAACGGGTGAACAGTTCGCTGTGTATGGTTTGAGTGACTCTGCAAACTTTATTGGTTTCTACGATAAAGATGGTTTGCAAGCGCGTCTGGCTTATAACTGGCGTGATGACTTCCTGAATGGGTACGCAGGTTATACCGAAGCTTATGGCCAGTTGGATGCCAGCGTAAGCTACGACCTGACTGATAACTTGACCCTGTCTATGGAGGCTCTGAACCTGACTGACGAGGATACTCGTACTTATGTACGCGATTCTGGTATGACATCGAGTTATGTTGAAACTGGTGCTCGTTACAACCTGGGTGTTCGCTACAGCTTCTAATTTGATTAGATGATGTAATGGCACGAAAAAAGCCGCTGGAAACAGCGGCTTTTTAGTAACTTGCTTAAACTGCATTTTCCCGGAGGCGCTGTGCCTAATTTCGCGTTATTAAATAATATTGACCACAAAAATCTGCGTGTGATTCGTGACTACTCTCCTCAGTATGGCGATGGAGAAATGTCAGTGGTGACTTTCCCACAAGAGTTTCGTGCAATCCAAAATGAGTATCCCATTTTTTTTAAGAAAGACCCGGAAACGGCAAAGTTTATGTCGGTTGCCTTGTTGGGCTTGCGCCAAAATGAAAATTTGTTTTTGTCCGAAAAAGGGTGGGATGCGCAATATATTCCTGCATCGGTTAAAAGGCGTCCATTTTTAATCGGTATTCAACCGCCTAAACCGGGTGAGGGGGATCAACCCAGCCGTTTGGTGTATGTTGATATGGACAGTCCACGCGTCAATGAAGTTGTCGGTGAACCAGTATTTTTACCTCATGGCGGTTATTCTGCGTATTTGGAATCCATGGTGGATCTATTGGAATATATCCATTATGGCGCTGAATTGAATGAGCAATTTATTGAGGCATTATTAGCGTGTGAATTGCTGGAAGTGGTTACTTTAGAAATTACATTGAAAAATGGCGAGCGTAATAATCTTGCCGGGCTCTATACCATTAATGAAGAGAAATTAAGTCGTCTGGCCGGCGATACAGTCGCAGATTTCCATGCAAAAGGTTTTTTGGAATGCATTTATATGGTGTTGGCTTCCCAGGCTAATGTGCTCAAATTAATTGCCCGTATTGAGGAAAAGTTATCTGCTTAGTGAATTGCTTGCGTTATTTCAAAAAAATAAAACTATTTAGCGTTAAGCGACCAACAATCGGGTTAGGGCGGAACTGGAAGTTTTCCGGAATAGAGGCAGAGTGTAAAATATCACTGGGGTACATAATCAAACGATTGAAGTTGGCCTCATATCGGCCAATTTCTTCATAGTATTGGTTTGAACCATTTATGTATTTATTTTGCCAGCTTGTATCTCGTGCCTCTATTGCAAGATGTTCGCCGTAAACATCCATACGTTCTGGCGATAGTTGCTCAAAGCCTGTCGCTCTGTGGCGATAAAATGATGTGCCCCCCTTATCTGGTGTGCAAAGATAATGAACGCACGCGAGCTTTTCTTTGTGGATGGTATCAACATGTGGTCTGGATTGTGCTGTTGCCAATCGCGCGGGTGGTGTGAGTATCAGTGAGTAGGTCGATAAAGAGTAATTTATATTTTGCGGGTTTAGATTAAATGCCTCATGCATAAGATCAGGCAAATAGGCTTGCAATGCGTGACTATAAAATTCCGGCGCATTAGACTGTATTCCGGGGTAAAACTCTGTTCCATCGCGAAACTCGCCAAATTTTATCGCATAGCCAAGCAAGGCTTCTGCTTCGTGTAAAAAATTATCGATCACCAATATGGGTGTTTTTTCATTGCCGATAGTGTCAATGCAATAACGGAATTGTTGGTGTAGCGGTGGAAAAAAACTGTTGCTATTCATGATTGTAAACCATTCATTTTTATCTCACGGATTATTGCGGATTTCATGATAAATCTCTACCAATTACAATAATTCTGATTGATAAAAGGGCGTATCAATCTCCAATAACCTACTGTGATTCACAAGAAGAATTGATCATGCTAGACATACCAACCCGCGTGGAAGAAATTCACGGCATAGATCCAAACCAGATTCCACCAGAGCTGCTCAATTCTAATGAGCCTGTAATACTTAAAGGGATAGCGTCGCATTGGCCACTCGCGCAGGCTGGACTGCGCTCCCACGAAGAGGCAGATAGTTATTTGCGCTCATTTTATAGCGGTCAACCCGTTGGGGCATTTGTTGGTACACCGGATATTAACGGGCGTTACTTCTACAATGCGGATTTCACCGCGCTAAATTACACCTCGGCACGGGCGGGTTTGGATCAGGTGCTGGATAAATTATTAGCCCACAAAAACGACGAGCAACCACCTACTTTTTATGTCGGTTCCACTACCGTGGATCTCTGTTTGCCCGGTTTTCGTGAGCATAACGATATAAAAATTCCACACACCGATAAGCCACTGGTCAGTATATGGATCGGAAATAAATCGCGAATTTCCTGTCATTTTGATGCGCCTGATAATCTGGCTTGTAGTTTGGTAGGCCAGCGGCGCTTTACTATTTTCCCGCCGGAACAAGTGGAAAACCTGTATCCCGGACCACTGGATTTTAATCCCGCGGGCCAACAGATCAGTTTGGTGGATTTTGCCAACCCCGATTTTGAAAAATTTCCGCGTTTTAAAGCTGCCATTGCCGCAGGGCAGGTGGCTGAATTGGAAGCGGGTGATGGCCTCTATATTCCCAGTATGTGGTGGCACCACGTGGAGGGTTTGGGCTCCTTTAATGTGTTGGTGAACTACTGGTGGCGAACCTCACCGGCATTTGTTGGGCCTGGTGTGAATGTGCTTAAACACGCGCTGTTGAGTATTCGCGATTTGCCTGAGCGCGAGCGAGCAGCCTGGAAAGCCCTGTTCGATTTTTACATTTTTGGTGATAAGGATCGGCCGCGCGAACAAATTCCACCGGCTGCGCAAGGCCTGCTCGCACCACTGGACGATGAAGCATCGCGTCAGCTGCGCGCGTGGTTGATCAACCGTTTGAATCGCTAATAGCCAGCAGGGTATTATCCCCAGCCTATTTGTCGGGGCGCTGAATCCGCAGCGCCCCGGCCAGCATGCCGGGTTGATATGTCAAATATTTGGTTAACTTATAAACAATCTATTGTAAACGTGATGGGGGCGGACCAGTACAAACTGGCGCGTCGCCTCAGTGAAATTGAAAAGCTGGCGCGCGCTGAAAAGCCCTTCAGCGAAGCATTGGAAAAGTGGCAGGCGCAGTTGGCGCGCTCCCAAGCCAGGGTGCAAGCGCGCATGGCCTTGGTGCCAGAGCAGATTGAATTTCCCTCGTTGCCCGTTTGCGAAAAGCGCGAAGAAATTGCGCAAATTATTGCTAACAATCAAGTCGTGGTGCTTGCCGGTGAAACTGGTTCGGGTAAAACGACTCAAATCCCCAAGATTTGCTTGAGCATTGGTCGCGGCGTGAAAGGGCTGATTGGTCATACGCAACCGCGTCGTATTGCTGCCAATACGGTTGCCAATCGTATCGCCGAAGAATTAAAGACTACGCTGGGCGACAAGGTGGGTTACCAGGTTCGTTTTAGCGATCAATCCACAGAAAACACGCTCATTAAAGTGATGACTGACGGTATTTTGCTGGCAGAAATCCAGAACGATCCCTTCCTCAATAAATACGACACGCTCATTATCGACGAAGCCCATGAGCGCAGTTTGAATATTGATTTTTTGCTCGGCTATTTAAAACAGTTGTTGCCCAAACGCCCCGATTTAAAATTAATTATTACCTCAGCCACTATCGACCTGGAGCGTTTTTCCCAACATTTTAATAATGCCCCCATTATTGAAGTCTCCGGGCGCACCTATCCGGTAGAGGTTTGGTATCGCCCGCTGTATGAATTTGAAAATAGTGATGACACCGAAGCCGAGCCGGATCAATACGCAGCGATTGTTGATGCTGTTCATGAAATCGAACTGCATGAAAAAACTGGTTCGGGTCAGCGCGGTGGTGACATTCTTGTATTTTTAAGTGGCGAGCGGGAAATTCGCGAAGCGGCAGAAGCGCTGCGCAAAGCGCAATTTGCGCATATGGAAGTGATTCCGTTTTATGCGCGTTTGAGTTTGGCTGAGCAGCAAAAAGTGTTTGCGCCACACACCGGTCGTCGCATTGTATTAGCCACGAATGTGGCAGAAACCTCCATTACAGTGCCGGGTATTCGCTATGTGATTGACCCGGGTTTTGCGCGTATCAGCCGTTATTCTTATCGCACTAAGGTGCAGCGCTTGCCGATCGAACCGGTATCCCAAGCCAGCGCCAACCAGCGCAAAGGTCGCTGTGGTCGCGTTGCTGAAGGTATTTGTATTCGTTTGTATAGCGAGGAGGATTTTAATTCTCGCCCTGCATTTACCGATGCGGAAATTTTACGTACCAACCTCGCTGCCGTCATTTTGCAAATGCTGCAGTTGCGCATGGGTGATATTCATAAATTCCCGTTTATTGATGCGCCCGATCATCGCTTGATTAGCGATGGTTTTAAATTACTGGAAGAACTGCATGCGGTTAACAGCAAAAATCAGTTAACCCCGGTGGGGCAGCAGCTGAGTAAGTTACCACTTGATCCACGTTTGGCGCGCATGCTGCTCTCAGCGCAGGAACAATCTTGTGTGCGCGAATTATTAATTATTGCCAGTGCGCTCTCGGTACAAGACCCGCGCGAACGACCAGTGGAAAAACAACAGGCTGCCGATCAAATGCATCGCCGTTTTTGGGTTGAGCATTCAGACTTTCTCGGTTTTGTAGGCCTGTGGGATTATTTTGAAACCCAGCGGCAGGCGCTCTCGCAGAACCAATTGCGCAAACTCTGTAAAAAAGAATTTCTCTCTTATTTGCGCTTACGTGAGTGGCGCGATGTGCATCACCAGTTGTGTGTGGCCGTCAAGGAGTTGGGTATTCGCGTTAACAGCGAGCCGGCAAATTATGAAGCTATCCATAAAGCGTTGTTAACCGGTTTGTTGGGAAATTTGGGTTTTAATCATGAAGAGCGCGAATATCTGGGGGCGCGCAATCGCAAATTTGCAATTTTCCCCGGCTCGTCGCTTGCCAAAAAAACACCCAAATGGATTATGGCGGCAGAGTTAATTGAAACCTCCAAATTGTTTGCCCACACGGTTGCCAAAATTGAACCGGAATGGGTTATTGCAGCTGCCGAACATTTAGTGAAGCGCCAGCACTTTGAACCGCACTACGATAGCCGCAGCGGTCAGGTAATGGTGTATGAAAAAATTACCCTTTATGGCCTGACGATTGTGGAGAAAAAATCGGTCAGCTACAGCCACATAGATCCAGCACAGTGTCGTGAGGTATTTATTCGCGCTGCCTTGGTTGAGGGGCAGTACGATCAACACCCTAAGCGCAAAAGTTTGCGCAATAAAAACCCGGAAACTGATTTTTTTGCGCATCAACAACAGCTATTAGCAGAGTTGGAAGAGTTGGAGTCCAAAGCGCGTCGTCGCGATATTCTGGTGGATGAGCAGGTCATATTTGATTTTTATAACGAGCGCATTCCCGCGCCCGTAGTCAACCTTGCCGGCTTTGAAGCCTGGCGAAAAAAAGCGGAACGGAATAACCCAAAAGTATTATTTCTCACCCGCGAAACCTTAATGCGTCACGGCGCAGGGGATATCACCAAGGCGCAATTTCCGAATGAGTTGGAGTGGCGCGGTATGGTATTCCCACTCAGTTATCACTTTGAACCCAATCATGCGTTTGACGGCGTGAGCATTCATGTTCCTATGAGTGTGCTGCATCAGGTCCCTGAATATCGTCTGGAGTGGTTAGTGCCGGGTATGTTGCGTGAAAAGTGCATTAGCCTGATTAAATCCCTACCCAAGAACTTGCGTAAACATTTTGTGCCAGTGCCCGATGTGGTGGATAAAATTCTCGCAGCGCTATCGCCCGATAACAAACCACTTAGCGAAGCCTTGGGCACACAATTAAAACGTTTGACAGGGGTGGATATTCCCAAAGAGGCCTGGCTTGAAACCAGTGTGGATAATTATTATCGCTTTAACATTCATGTGGTGGATGACAAGGGAAAAATTATCGCCAGTGGCCGCGAGTTGGCGCCGCTGCGGGAAAAATACCGCGAGCGTGTCCAGCAAAACATTCAATCTGCCGCGACTGATATTGAGCGCGATGGCATTACCAGTTGGGATTTCCCGGAGCTGCCGCAGGCGATTCAATTGCCACGCGGTGGTATTAGTATTCGCGCCTATCCTGCTTTGGTGGATAAACAACACTCGGTCGCGTTGCAGGTATTGGATAACCCTTTGCAAGCTTTGGATATCACCCAGCGCGGAATAGCGCGATTGATTTTTTTATCCTTAAATCAAACTGTAAAATATTTGCAAAAAGAATTATTAAAAGGTCAAGAGGTGGCGCTGACTCTTGCGGGTATAGGTAACCGTGAGCAGGTTGCAGATGATCTTATTATGGCCGCGATTAAACAGCTGGCATTAACGGATCAACAGCAACTGCCGCGCACTCATGCGGAATTTGAAGGCCGGGTGAGCCTTGCCAAAGAAAAATTAATTGTGCAGGCGCAAGACTTGGCTAATCAATTAGTGGCCGCATTAAAACTGTTAGTGGATGTAAAAAAGCAACTCAAACAACAGAAAAATATGCTGCTGTTGGCCTTTACCATTAGCGATATTAATCAGCAGTTGGGTGAATTGTTTTACCCGGGTTTAGTCTATAAAACACCGGCAATTTGGCTGCAGCAATATGCCAAATATATGCGCGGCATACAGCAGCGTTTGGAAAAGGCAGCGCTCAATGTACAGAAGGACAAACTGCTGCTAGCGGAAATTGCTCCTCATCGGCAGCGCTTGGTCGATTATCTATCCAAAGAGGGTGACTACCGGTTAGCTCAGAATAGCGATTTAGAGGAATACCGGTGGTGGATTGAGGAGCTGCGTATCTCCCTGTTTGCGCAAACCTTGAAAACCCAAGTACCCGTTTCACACAAGCGTTTGGATAAACACTGGGAGCAGGCTATGCTTAAAGCCCAAGGTTGAAATAGTTTGACTTGGCTTTATCTGTTTCATTATTAATTACCAATCTGTTATTAACTATAAAGGAGCTTTTATGAATAACAAAATTACTTCTATGTCCGCATTAATGGGTGTTGCATTAGGTGCTTCTGCAGCACTGACTCCAGTAGTCGCAGCAGAGAGTGGTTTCTCTGCTCAAACGCTTGATACGGGTTATACGCTTGCCCACAATCACACCGAAAAAACAGACGGTGAGCACAAATGCGGCGAAGCAAAATGTGGCGCCGAGCATAAAAAAACTGAAAGTGAAGGCAAGTGTGGCGAGGGAAAATGTGGTGCCGAGAAAAAGGCCGAAGCTGAGGGCAAGTGTGGTGAAGGTAAATGTGGTGCCGATAAAGCTGAAAAAAAAGCTGAGTAAGCTTGTCGTTGCGATCTGCTGACTACATTGCAGCTATCTCCGGCGCCGGTTTGGGGCTGCGCCGGAGTTTGCTTGGCACACTTGAGCATATAACACCGGATGATATTCAGTTTCTGGAGGTGGCTCCGGAGAACTGGATTAACCTTGGTGGTCGCCTGGGTAAGAAATTTCGCAGTTACACCGAACGGTTTCCATTTGTTTGCCACGGTCTGTCTCTTTCTATTGGTTCTCCTTCCCCCTTGAATGCCGAGCTGCTTCGTGCAATAAAATCGTTTATGCAGGTGCACGGTATTCGCTATTACAGTGAACACTTGAGTTATTGTTCCGACGCTGGCCAGCTCTACGATTTACTGCCTATTCCTTTTACCGAAGAGGCAGTGAATTATGTTGCTGATCGAATTCTGCAAGCTCAGGATATTCTTGGTCAGCGTATTGCGATTGAAAATTCTTCCTACTACTGCGCGCCGCAACAAGAAATGAGCGAAAGTGAATTCATTAATGCCGTCATCAAAAAAGCTGACTGCGCACTCTTGCTGGATGTAAATAATATTTACGTCAACAGTGTTAATCATGGTTATGATCCTTATGCCTTTTTAGCCAGTTTGCCGGGTGAGCGAACGGCGTATATCCATATTGCAGGCCATTACCGGGAGGCTGATGATTTACGCGTGGATACCCACGGTGCCGCAGTGATTGACCCGGTGTGGAGTTTGCTTGAGTGTGCCTATGCACATTTTGGTGTGAAGCCAACCTTGTTGGAGCGCGACTTTAATATCCCCCCTTTGAGCGAATTAATGGTGGAATTGCAGTACATCAAAGATCGCCAAAAGGCAGCATTGCGATGAAATCTTTTCAACAAACCCAGTTAGATTTTACGCGTTATTTGCGTGCGCCTGATACACAGCCTCTGCCGGTTGGTATGGAGCCAAGGCGCATGGAGATTTATCGCGATCTCATTTACAACAATATCGAAAATTTAATCGCCGGCGTTTTTCCGGTATTGCGCTCACTGCTTGCTGATTCCCAGTGGCACAGCCTGGTGCGCGAATTTATAAAACAACACCTTTGCCAATCCCCTTATTTTTTAGAAATCAGTGAAGAGTTTTTACAATTTCTGGCGAGCTCCCGCTATCTGGATGAGGAGTTTCCTTTTACCTGTGAATTGGCCCATTACGAATGGATTGAATTGGCGCTGGATACGAGCGAGGCGGAGGCTTTGGCGTACATAAATCCTCCTGATGATATTTTAGCCGCCACTTTTTCTTTATCGCCCTTGGCGGTTGCATTGCATTATCAATATCCGGTTCATAAAATTTCGCGGCAATTTAAACCGCTGATGGTTGATCCAGTGAACTTGGTGGCGTATCGCAATCGCGATGACAAGGTTTGTTTTATGGAAGTCAATTCGCTTACACAAAGGTTGCTGTATTTGATGCAAATCAATCCCGCAAGTGCTTTGGGTGAATTGCTAAACCGGATTGCTGCTGAATTGTGCCATGATCAGCCCTCTGTGCTGGAGGGCGAAGCTAAAGCTCTGGTGGCAGGGTTATGCGAACTGGGTGTTATTTATCCCACCGCGTAATCGGCTAGAATTGCCCGCTGTCATATTTCTGTAACTTTGTGTTCACATAATGGCAATAACAATGACACACAAGTGTCATGTTTGACTAAACGACCCAGTGCTCAGGATATGAGTACTATTATCATCACTAGGAGACAACTCCATGAAAAAATCATTATTGGCCTTTGCAGTGGCCTCCCTTTTCCCTATAGCCGCAGTTGCCGACGTTGTAGTGTACGGCAAGGCAAACGTTTCTATTCAGCATGCTGATGAGCAAGCAGCAGCCGATAGCCAGGTTGAATTGGTTAGCAATGCTTCACGCATTGGTGTTAAAGGCGGTGAGGAGATCAATTCCAGCCTGAAAGTCATTTATCAATTTGAATATCAAACAGAAGTGGATGACGGTACTAACGGTTCCCAAACCTTTGGTCAGCGCAATATTTACCTTGGCTTGCAAGGTACTGCCGGTACTTTTATCGGCGGTCATTTTGATACCCCCACCAAGGTTGCTCAGGAAAAAGTAGACTTGTTCAACGACCTTGAAGGCGATATCACCCAGATTTTCAAGGGTGAAATTCGCGCAAGCAATATCGTTCAATACACCACTCCAACCTTTGGTGGTGGTTTTGCTGGTTCGGTTGCTTATGTAACTGAAGAGAACAATGGCACCACCCCAAGAACTGGTGACGGCGCAGGTGTTTCAGCATCCTTTGGCTACACATCTCCAGTGTTCTACGTGGGTGTTGCTATGGACCAAGACGTGGAAGCCGAAGATACCGATCTGGTTCGTTTGGTAGGGCGCTTGAATGTTGGTGCTTTCCAATTCGGTCTGTTGGCAGAAAACTATGACAACGGTATTGTTGATGAAGACGGTGCTTTGGTGTCTGCGCTGTGGAATCTGACTGATAAGTGGGTGGCAAAAGCGCAATACGGTCAGTCAGAGGTAAAAATGGCTGATGGTGAAACTGCAAGTATTGGTCTTGATTATAAAATGACAAAAGCGGCCACTCTCTACTCTTATATCACCACAGTAGAAAATGACGTGATTGCGCCTGCAGCACAGCGCGATGACACCTATGTTGGTGTAGGCATGGATTTTAAATTCTAATTCTGTGCTCTGTTGATAACAAAGGGTGCTTCGGCACCCTTTGTTGTTTCTGGTAGATCGATAAAATCGAGGTCAAACAATGAAAAAATTATACAGCTCCCTGTTGATAATCTGGCTGGCTAGCGCTGGTATACCTGCGGCATTTGCCGACGAAGAATGTGCTAATGCGGTTGATGCCGCAGACTCAATGAATGTCAACCAAAAGGAATGTGATTACAGTGATCAAGGACTAAATGGATTTTTGCAAAAAGCTTTTAAAAAGGGGGAGGAAGGTGCAGTATTAAATACTGCCGATGATGAAAATAAAAACGCAGCAAATACAGTGCCTTTAGCCCATAACCAAAATGCAAGCCGGCTTGCAGGAAACATTATTTTGCAGTTGAGTGCAGAGGTAGAAAGTTGGGCAAATGTCGCTCTGGTAAAGCAGCAAATGTTGCCAAAATTAATGGAGCGCTGTTCCAAGGGTTTTACTGTGGTGAGTGAAAGTTATTTGCCATTAGCTATGGGGCGCATTGAATTGCGTATTGAATACAAGTGCTTATAATTTTACTTAAACCCAGTTTTCCAAATAAAAAAGGCCGCAAATAAATGCGGCCTTTTTTATTAGGCAGATTATTTTTTGTAGTTTACTACGGCGATGTAATGCATAGCGGTTGGTTTATTTTCCACGAAGCCCGGAATAAATTTGGATTTTTTCAGTGCAGCCTCAATGTTGGCAGCATCTGCTTGTTTGCGCATCGCTGCTTCCAACGTGCTTACGGTTTCTACTTTTCCGTTAGCCTCGATATTTGCCATAACGCGAGTGACTTTGCCGTCTGCGAAGAATAATTTGCCATCACCACGCTCTTTAGTGGTGTATTGGGCGTACCAGTCGCTAGTATCGAGCCTTTCCTGTGGTGCGTAATAGTGAGTACCGTATTTTGCTTGCAGTGTCCCCAAGTTTGGCAGCAATACTATGGGGGCTTGTGTGCCGCCCAACGAATAGACGACACGCAACTGCATTCTTACTGGCACCGTTTTGCCATCAATGGTGGCTGGCTCGAAGGTGGCTGATTTGAGTGCGGATTCGGTTGCACTCTGCATAGAAACCTTGGGGCTGTTTTCGTAGCAATTCACGTTATTCACCAAACCGCTGGTGAGTACGTCAGCCTGACAATACACAGCAACCGTGCGAATGCCTTCACCAAAAGAGGCGGGCAGGGTAACTTGTTTGCTCAATGTTTCTTCTGCGTTGCCAAATTTGGCCGGAGTATAGGCTGTGGCGTAGCTCGCAAATGGAGCTGCAGCCGCTACAATTGCCAGTGAGCGGATCAATTTTTTAAGAATATTGTTAGTCATTTTAGTGCTCCTCGTGAATCAATAAACGGCAACCTGCACCCTTTCGGGTCAACGATCTCCGAACTCATTGTCAGATTAGCACCGGCCTTAGCACACTATTGTGAATAGTTTGTGACAATTTTGGCCGTAAGTATAAAAGTTATAAAAATTTTTAGTTATTTCAATTCAGATCTTCCGCAACAATAAAGCCACTCGAGAGTGGCTTTATTGTTGTCAGGCTGGTGATTCAAATTATTTTGAATTAAAACGTGTATTTAATATCCAAGCTAATACTGGTTCCTACATCTTGTTCCAAAATGGTAACTGTGTTGCCATTGGAATTGGTTTGTTCAAAGGTACGTTTTTCATCAAGAATATTGTCGATTTTCAACTTGGTTGTGAATGACTCGGTTGGGTAGAAGGAGTAGACAATATTCAGTGAGTTAAACGGTTGCTCAAACGCATCGTCGTGCCCATTGTTATTCGATGCGTAATAAACACGTTCACCAAAGAGGTTATAGGCTAGCGCTACGGTGTGCATGCCGTCGTCAGAATCAAAGCCCAATTGACCGTTAAACATATAGTCGGACTGACCTGTCATTTGGCGTTTGATATTAGTGAAGCCACCACCTTCCGGTGAAATAATTTCCGAATCGGTGAGAGTCAGGTTGCCGGTAACAAAAAAGCCTGCGCCTAGCTCTTTCAAACCCTCAAACTCCAGTCCGGTGATTTCACCGGAAACGGCGTTATAGAAGGTGAGTAATATGGTGTCGTCTGAACCGGGAACACGGCTCTGCTCAATCGGGTTGGTAACGTCCTTATAAAACAGCGACAAGGTAAAGTTATCGCCATTGTCATATACCCATTCACTGCGCAAATCAAAATGATCGATATCAGACGTTTGCAGGCGTGAGTTGCCTTGTACCTGTACACCCAGTTCCGGGTCTATGTAATTAACATCGGATACTTCACGCAAGTCGGGACGCACCAGAGTTTGGGAATAACTGGCACGAATTTGAAAATCCTCCGCTCCCATGAAGCCGGAGTTCATGTAAGTAACCGCTAGTGATGGATACCAACCATCATCGCGCAGAGCAAACTTCTGATCATCTTTTTGTATTTCGTCGATGATTTTGCCAATGCTCTCGCCGCTATAGTCAAGCAGGTCGATAGGTAGTAAGGCCTGACGGAAATCCTCATAACGTGCACCACCAGTGACACGGATGGTTTCATTCCATTTCAGGTCAAACATCCCATAAGCCGCATCGGTCATCTGTGCTGCGATGTAACTCTCGGTACCCAGACCGCCGCCTACTGTGAATTCAAATGGTGAACTCAGGTCAGTGAGTTTGGTGTCAGTAAATACATTACCCGGTGTGCCTTGCAGTACGCTGGAAGAGACACCGATAGCATTGATATTGGCGGTATAACCATAGTATTCACGCACCTTATCGTTGTAGTTATAGCCTCCTGAAAAAGTAATTTCGGTATTGTCGAACAGCAGGGGAACTGCAATATCAAAACCATAATTTTCTACGTCATCAGCCAGCGACAAAAAGGAATAGGTAGCGGCGGAGGAGGTGGCCAGAATTTGCGTGTTGGTGACCTCGCCACTGAGGGGGTCAATGTTATTCAAACCTTTAACAGCCGATTTGCCGGGAATGTCAGTATTTGCGCTGGAGTCCGAGTACACCCAGTCAATGACAAGATCACCCAACAAATCACTGCTGAATTGATCAAATTTGTGTTCACCCAGAAACTGTAATATTTCCAACGAGCGTTCTTCATAGCGAGTGACATAGTCCACTGTCTGACGACCGTCCTGGGCGCGGTTGCTGGCATCATGACCAGTTTCTATCTGCGCTTCATCTTCGCGATTATCAATTTTGTAACCATTCATTTCCAGATTGTGCATGCCCTGGTAATCGATACCAAGGTTAACGGCAACCAAGTCGTTGCGCTCTTCAAGTGTGCGCTCTGTTGTTGAGTAAATTTGCTCTGGGTCGCCAATGGCTTGGCGGCGTTGATTTTTATTGCGGATTTCATTGTCGTAACTGGCATTCAGCATAGCACCTATGCTCCAGTCATCATTAATATCCCAAGCATTGCCCAATGCAACACTCGTGCTGACATCAAGCGGGATAGATTTCTTTTCGATTTCAATATTGCGATCAAGGCTCAACATTAATTCGCGATTGATGATGCGTGCCTGAATCAATTCTTCAGCTGTGGGTGAGCCGCCATTGGTATCGATAATATCGACTATGCCGTTGACATTTACTTTACCCCGATAAAGATCAAGCGCCTGATCTATATCGCGTGGCAAGCCGCTGGCGGAGCCGCCACTGCGGTAGGACAAACCATCATCTCTGCCTTCGCTGTTTATGCCAGTGCCGACAGAAAGTTCAAATACCAGTTCATCGGGAATGCTTTTAGTGCGAATGTCTACGTTGCCGCCACCGAAGTGAGCGGGAAGATCGGGCGAATAGGATTTTTGTACTTTCAGGGTGCGCACGATAGATGCCGGAATCCCATCAAGCGGTAATACATTGCGTGTCAATTCAGGGGAGGGCACGGCGGCGCCATTTAACAGGACGCTTGAATAACGCTCACCCAGGCCGCGCACATATACATATTGGTTGTCGATAAGGGTAATACCTGGTACGCGCAGCAGGGCAGTTGCGACATTGGAATCTCCAACGCGGGAGATTTGATCGGCGCCGAGGATATCGGCGGCAAAGGGTTCTTCAAGGCGTTGATCGACTACCGACTGGGCACCGCTCATCAGTCTGCCGGTTACCAACATTTCTTCCAGTACCGGTGCTTCAAGCACTGGTGCAGGAACTGACATGTCTGTGCCAGTGCTTTCCTGAGCAAAACTGCCAGCGGAGCCAGAGGCGGCCGCAATGGCTAAAAATAATGTGTGTTTACGTAAACTAATTGTTTGCATGATCCTGACCTTTTTCAATGCAGTTCATCTGAAGGAGGGCGGTGTTTAAACGCGTGTGGCGTTAAGAAGAGAGGCGCCCTTAGGCGCCTCTCGTCACTGCCAGCAACCTAGCGGTTCAATTACTCTTCAATTATTCGCCCAGGCCCACAGTCCAACCGTCAGTCCAGTCACTACCAGCTTTTACAGCGCCGATAAAATCAACAGCGGTAAAGAAAGTGCTGCTGCCCGCGTTGCCCAAAGCAGGAACCGCACCTGCATCAAACTCATCTCTCAAGCGTGTTACGTCGTATGCTGGAATGTTGATAGCGGTGGTATTGCCATCAGCAAAAGCCGCAGCGGTAATGTATGCGCGTTTATTGGTTGCCAGACCTTCGAGGATAGTTACGGGCAACGAGCCAGCAACGGAACCGTTGACCACCACATTATTGGTGTTCGGTGCAGTAGCTAACCAGGTGGCAAAAGAGAAATCACTGTTGGCTGGGTTCACACCAGACTTGAGAGCTTCAGTACAGGCGATAAAGTTACTAGCGGCTACCGACCAGCCAGCCTTTGCGCCAGCGATGGTTTGTGGGCCTTCCGAATCGATGATTTCCAAGCACTCGTTTGAACTCATGCCGCTAGCGCTTGAGGTTACGATAGAGTTGTACATTTCGAAAAAAGCGCCTTCACGGAATACCGGGCCTTCAGAGTCGCCTTTGGATGAAGGCTGATCGCCTTGACCGCTGTCCACATTGGATGTCAAACAGGTCAGGTTGGATATGCGGCCTTTGGTGAGCGGTGCTATGTCATCCGCTCGGCCAGAACCCGTGTTGTCTGCTTCTACGCATGTATTGCCGCCTGAAGTTGCAACAGACAGGGCGAATTGAATGTTACCGGTCCAGCCCTCAGAGAAGTCAAAAGTATCGTCTCCGACGTTCACACCAACAACATATTTCAAGTCAACTGCACCACCGAACATTTCAAAGCCGTCGTCCTGGGTTGTGTAGGTTTGAACATACTCAATGCGAGTACCTGAACCAACCGCATTCAGCGTAAGGCCATTAAGCTCACTGCCTTCAACCACTTCATAACCTGCGTGTTTGATGACTACGTAACGCAGGCTGCCAGAGTTTTCCGCATTATTATTGCCACCGTAACTGGCTGGGCGACCCTCTGCAGTAGCGTGACAGTTATGTGGATTTACGCCGGTTGCCTGACGCTGGGTATCACTACATTTGTTGGTCAAACCATTTCCGTTAATTTGTACGCCACCCCACAAACCGCGATCTGCTTCAGTGCCCGCGTTGTCACGCAGGTCAGTAACTGCACTGAAAATGATGGGTTTGCTAGCAGTGCCTTCAGCAACAATGCGTGAACCGCGTGCAATGCGCACATAATCTTCGGAAGCGGAGAAGGCGAGTTTGGCACCAGCAGCGATAGTCAGGGTTGGGCCTTCACCGTCTTGTGGTACACGTACACCAGAAGCAGCGGCGCTGGCGTTAACATCTTCACCAACAAACAAGCTGTCTTCAAAGATGTGCAGGCCGTTGTTGGCCAATTCAGGGATGAATAAATCTTCAGTCAGCGGGCGGGAATCGCTCACGAAGCTTGCCGCGTAAGTACAGTTACCTGATGCGAAGATACCCTGAAACACTTGGCCAGAAGCCGTGTAGCTAGCACAGGGGTTGGTTGGGGTTTCTGTAGCTGGAGGGTTGTTAATTACAGTTGAAGTGTCGCCAACAGTATTGCTAGGGTTCAAGTTGATATCACCGCCACCACATGCTGCCAAGGTTGCTGCCATAAGGTTCAGTGCAAAAATATTCTTCAGCTTCATGAGTTAAGTCTCTTCTCAGTTGTCACAAGGTATGTTGGGAAAATCGTTGCGCTGTTTGCCCCTAGCGCTCAGGTGACGCTATCTTTGATGACAAATGTGAAACTTGGACGACAAAACGATGAAAGTTTTGTTGCGGAAACATGGCAGAAATATTTCATGTTGCGACCGAAACCATCCTTTAGGATGGCCGGTTGATGGCGATGAAAATGTTCTCGATTGTCTTAGATTGTTGGTGGCGGGCAGGGCGTAGGTTTTCAATCAGCCATTGTTGATCGCCAATGACACTTGTCAGTAATTCTTATCCGGCTTGCCTTGCGGATGCTGGCGCTGCGGTAATTCGGTTGAGTGGTAGTTGGCGATTGGTTAAAGTGGCGCGCTCGATGTGTCTGCCATCTCCTGTTTTATCTCTGTGCCCTTGCGGCCCTAAAGGATCTTATGAAGCCTATCCCTAACTCCATCGCCGTTGTGTTGCTCGCATTTTTGCCGGTCGGAAGCAGTCTCGCGCAGGAGGAGCTAAATTCCGACCCGTGGCAGGGCTGGAATCGCGCTGTATTTAACTTCAATGACCGCATGGATCGGTGGTTTCTAAAGCCTCTGGCAAAGGGCTATAAGGCGGTCACGCCCGATCCAATCGAGACAGGCATAAGCAATATTTTTTCTAATATTGGTGAGGTTCCCAGCGTCATCAACGGGACATTACAGGGCGACTTTAAAGGCGCCGGTTATGACACCGGGCGCTTTCTGGTCAATAGCACCCTGGGGCTGGGGGGATTGCTGGATGTTGCCAAGCATATGAATTTACCGGCAGACACTCCCGAAGATTTCGGTCAAACCCTGGCAGTTTGGGGTGCCGGGCAGGGGCCTTATTTGGTATTGCCGTTTTTAGGGCCAAGCACGCTGCGCGATACATCGGCTATGCCGATCAATTGGTACGCAGATCCTACTACTTATATATCCCACAATCGTACCGAGATAGAAGTCAAAGCCTTGTCGATAGTGAATACCCGCGCTGGTTTACTGGAATTGGAGAAAAATATCACTGGCGATAGGTATGTGTTTATCCGCGATGTATACCTGCAAAGGCGCGCTTACCTGATTTCCAATGGTGAGGTGAGCGATGACTTTGGCACCGAGGATTTCAGCGATGAAGACTTTGAAGGTGATTTCTAGCTATAACTTATAACTTTATGATTCGCATATAAAAAACGGCTACCAGGTAGCCGTTTTTTTGCGTGTTTGATATTGCTTCAAGGCAAAATTTTGATGATTTCCAGCCCGAGTAGATGGGAGCCTGTCTCGGATGCTGCAGCGCGTACAACTTTGGCACTGGCTTTGAGTGTGGGGTTGTGGCCGTGATCGGAAGATACCTCAACATCTACCTCAGTCCCAATTGCGATTGTTTGGGGGGCTTCTACCTGCAGGCCACCACCACTCAGATCCAGACACAAACCTTCAATCACAGCGGAGTCGGCAGCAATTTTGGCATTCAGCGGTGCGCCAATTTTCATGCGAATAAAATCGCGTTTCTCGCTGTAAGCCTTGTCGTTAATCCCCATAGCATAATCCTCGTTATTGGTTACTTCATCGGAATCTAGGTAATGGATGTGGGTCTTGCCGGTCTTAAAATCTACTTGAGTGTAGCACAGGCACTTAAATAGCCACTTTTGCCGGGCGAAAAAAAACCGCGACTAGCGCGGCTTTTTATTGTGTATCCAGTGCGGATTAACGCTCCAGATACTGTAATTTCCCCGGTACGCCATCCCACTCTTCCGCGTCGGCAGGAGATTCTTTTACTTCAGTAATATTTGGCCATACCTGTGCCAGCTCAGCATTCAATTCCAGGAATACGGCTTGATCTTCTGGCAACTCATCTTCAGAGAAAATAGCGCCTACCGGGCACTCTGGCTCACACAAAGCGCAGTCAATACACTCGTCCGGGTGAATCACCAGAAAATTGGGGCCTTCATAGAAGCAATCTACCGGGCATACTTCCACACAATCGGTGTGTTTACATTTAATGCAATTTTCCCCAACTACAAACGTCATAGGAGACTCCCACAAGTAACAGAATTCGATAGTTAATGCGCGCAATAAAAAGGGCGCTCAAACAAGAGCGCGCATTCTAAACAGCATCCACCAGTTTGGGTAGGCTTTTGCCGGCGAAAATCGGCAGAAAAGCCGCGAAAACTGCGGTAAAAAGCGATAGTTGAGAATAGTTCCTTTTAACGGCTATTTCCCTTTGGCGTAGAGTTCTTTCAGTCGATACAACTGCTCCAGCGCTTCGCGCGGACTAAGGTTGTCCGGATTGATTTTATGCAGCGCTGCCAAAGCAGGATTCGGCAGGGCATCGAACAAGCCTGATTGCAGTGGTGATGCAACAGCAGAACTCGCTGGCTCACTGACAGCTGGTGTCGTAACAGCGGGCACCGCAATAGATGATGCTTCAATAGAGGGTGTCAGTGTAGCTGAAGATTTTATTGAGTGCGGATGCTCGCCGTTCTCCAGCAAATGCAATTGCTGTTGCGCCTCGGCCAAGACTTGTGCCGGAATTCCCGCAAGTTTTGCTACCTGCAAACCATAACTTTTGCTTGCTGGCCCTTCCTGCACTTTATGCAAAAACACAATATTGTCTTTATGCTCAGTTGCATTCAAATGCACGTTGGCGATACCGGCAACAGTTTCCGGCAAGCTGGTGATTTCAAAATAGTGGGTCGCGAATAAAGTAAATGCGCGCACTTTTTCCGCGAGGTGTTTTGCACAGGCCCAGGCGAGCGATAAACCATCAAAGGTGCTGGTGCCACGCCCGATTTCATCCATCAATACCAAGCTGCGCTCGGTCGCGTTGTGCAAAATATTGGCGGTTTCCGTCATCTCCACCATAAAGGTAGAGCGGCCACCGGCTAAATCATCGGCTGAACCAATGCGGGTAAAAATGCGGTCAACAACTCCAATGGTTGCGCGTTGCGCCGGAACAAAACTGCCAATGTGTGCGAGCAAGGTAATCAATGCAGCCTGTCGCATATAAGTGGATTTACCACCCATGTTCGGGCCGGTGATGATGAGCATGTGGCGCTGCGGATTAAATTCCAGATCGTTAGGCACAAAGGGCGCGCTGGTAACTTGCTCCACCACCGGGTGACGGCCGCCAATGATATTGATGCCTGCGCGCAAGGATAATTCCGGTTTGCAAAAACCCAGTGCGTCGGCGCGCTCTGCCAGAGTTGCAAGCACATCCAATTCAGCAACCGCCGCAGCGGAATCCTGCAGCGGAACTAATTGCACATTCAAAATATCAATCAGTTCTTCATAAAGTGCCTTTTCACGCGCGAGTGCGCGGCTTTGTGCGGAGAGCGCTTTATCTTCAAATTCTTTTAATTCCGGCGTGATGTAACGCTCGGCATTTTTTAGCGTCTGGCGACGGATGTAATCTGCAGGCGCTTTTTCCGATTGTGCCGAGGTCAATTCAATAAAATAACCGTGCACGCGGTTGTAGCCGACTTTTAATGTTGGAATGCCGGTACGCTCGCGCTCGCGCGTTTCCAAATCCAACAAATATTGCCCGGCGTTAGTGCTGATGTTGCGCAGCTCATCCAATTCGGCATCGTAACCTTCCGCAATTACACCACCATCGCGAATGACTACTGGCGGGTTTTCAATAATTGCGCGCGATAACAACTCCACTAAATCGGGGAAGGTGGAAATTTGCTGCGCGAGATTTTTTAATTGCGGCGATTTTTGTTGCGCAAGTTCGTTTTGCAATTCCGGATAAGTGCCAATCGACATCAGTAACCGCGATAAATCGCGCGGGCGCGCCGAACGCAAGGCAAGGCGGCCGAGAATTCGCTCCATATCGCCCACACGTTTTAAAATACCGTTGAAAATTTCAAACGCATAATTGTGTTGCAGTTCCGCAATCGCATCTTGCCTGCCAATTAATAAATCCAAATCGCGCAGCGGGCGATTCAACCAGCGGCGCAGCAAACGGCTGCCCATGCTAGTGGCGGCGCGATTCAACACCGAAAATAACGTGTGTTCATCGCCGCCGGTTAAGTTGATATCCAATTCCAAATTGCGGCGTGTCGCCGCATCCATAATCACCGCTTCATCGCGATTTTCGTGGGCAAGGCTGCGCACATGGGGCAGGGCAGTGCGCTGGGTTTCGCGCGCGTAACTTAATAAACAACCGGCTGCGCAAATTGCCGCTTTTAAATGATCGCAACCAAAACCAGCGAGGTCTTTCGTCGCAAATTGTTGGATCAACAAACGCTCGGCGGTTTCCAAATCAAATTCCCAAGGGCCACGGCGGCGCAACCCTTTACGGTTTTCTACCAATGCCGGTGTGGTGATGTGATCACTAATTAATAATTCCGCCGGGCTTAACCGCTGCAATTCACCCAGCGCCGCTTCCAATCCTTCCACTTCCAGCACCAGAAAACGGCCGCTTGCCATATCCAGCGATGCAATACCAAAAGTCTCACCCGCCTGATGCAATGCCACCAACAAATTATCGCGGCGCGAATCCAACAGCGCCTCATCGCTCACCGTACCCGGTGTGACAATACGCACCACCTTGCGCTCAACCGGCCCCTTGTTCGTTGCCGGGTCGCCAATCTGCTCGCACACCGCAACCGAAACGCCTTCTTTCACCAACTTGGCGAGGTAACCATCGGCCGAATGAAACGGAATCCCCGCCATCGGAATCGGCTCACCGTTAGATTTGCCACGCGCGGTAAGGGTAATGTCCAGAATCTCCGCCGCACGTTTTGCATCATCAAAAAACAGCTCGTAAAAATCCCCCATGCGGTAAAACACCAGCTCGTCTTTATGCTGGGCTTTGATGCGCAGGTACTGCTGCATCATCGGTGTGTGCTGGTCTGTTGGTTCTATTGCGTTCATTACGAAAATATCTTTTAAGTTATTGATTTAAATTTGAATTAATTGATCTTGGCGGTTCATGTGATACGTCATGAAACGCCCTGATATACCCTGTAATCGCACCAATTAGTATAGGTTGAAGTATATATAGGTTGTTTGGAGTATGATCTCTCTAACAGAGCAACCTATACTAATTTGAAATCCTTCACTAATTCAGAGGCTTGGGTTAACGATGCAGATTACCGCTCAAGATAAAGGGCTTGGCAAGGCTCTCACCAGCAGAGCCATAGAGGCCATGAAGCCTGGCTCAAAAGAGCTGGCCGATTCGGGTGAGAATCGCGGCTTGAGGGTAAGTTGTGGTGCAAAAGGCATCAAAACCTTTATCTATCGCTATCGAAGCCCGCTTACTAGTAAATTGGTTCAAATAAGTATCGGGCATTATCCCACAGTCTCGCTGGCAGAGGCGCGCCTCAAGTGTGCCGAATTGAAGTTGATGCGAGCCAATGGTCGCTGCCCTGCCACTGAGCAACGTGAGCGAAGAGCACAAGATCAGAAGGTTCACCAACACCTTCAAGGCCACACAAGTGCATTTACTGTAAAAGACCTGGTGGAGCTCTATCTCACCCAGCATATTGAAGATCGTAAGGTGAGTGGAAAGAGCTTCTCCGGTGCCCGCAATCCCAAAGGCCAATCTGAAACAAGGCGTACACTATACGGCGATGCGGTGAGAGTGCTAGGGGATATGCCTGCAGCGGCGGTGACACGTAAAGATATTACTAACATGGTGATGGCGATTGTCGAGCGTGGGGCCAAGGTGCAAGCTGGTAACGTGTTGCGGGAGCTCTCCGCAGCATACGAGTACGCGATTGGCTTGGAAAAGTTACCAGATACCTTCGCCAATCCCGCGTTATTAGCCAAGGCCGGATTACGGCAAGCAAAAGTAAAGCTGACCAGTGAGCGAGGCAAGCGCGTTCTCTCCGAGGCGGAATTGAAAAAGCTGCTGCAATGGCTACCTGGCTCCGCCTACTCGACCACACAAAAAAATGTACTCAGGTTCACCCTGTGGACTGGTTGCCGTACAGGAGAAGTTTGTGCGGCAGAGTGGAAAGATATCGATCTTGATAAAAAGACTTGGCACTTGCGTGATACCAAAACGGGTGTCGAGCGTTATGTGCAGCTATCAAGTCAGGCAGTGGAATTTCTAAAAGTGTTGAAAATGACCACAGGTGATTATCTCTTTCCATCGATAAAAGGTAAAAAGCCGCTACAACAAAAGCAGCTCACAGAACAAGCGTGGCGCATGAGGACCGAGGGGCGCATGTTGGATATAGAGCCTTGGACTCCGCATGACTTGCGCCGAACTGTACGGATTGGTTTATCAAGATTAGGTTGCCCAAATGAGGTAGCAGAAGCAATTCTTGGACATTCGCGTAGCGGAATTGAAGGGACCTATGATTTGCATAAATATGAGAAGGAGTGTGCGCATTGGTTGCAGGTTTGGGCGGATTATTTAATTGCATTACGTTAGGCAATAGTGATTTTTTCACAAATCCTTTGGGTGGGTGTAAGTGTCATATAGGTCGTTAACACCAATAGACATGTATTTTTGAGCAAAAAATTTAAAAGTTAGACGGTGACTTCTGTTAGCAAATGCATGCGCTGATCAGTAGGTTACGTTTAACGGAACAAGAGTCCAATGAATCAAGCGCTAAACAAATCGAACAATGGCGCGGCCATGAAAAATTTACCTCGCTAGAGGACTTATCCCGTAGAACAGCGTTAACCGCTAATGATTTGCAAATTCTCGCTTCAGCAGATGTGCTCAGGCCAATAAGTGGCAACCGTCATGAATCGCGCTGGCGCGCCGCAGCAATACAACCTTACTCAGCCCTGCTCGATAGTAATCAACAAAGCGCGGCGGATGATTTATTTACCGCAGCACCTACCCAAGCCAAAGATGTTTTGGATGACTACCGCACCCTTGGCCTAACACTACGCCAACACCCTATGGCACTGTTGCGTAGTCAGCTCCCCCCTCCAATAAATGCACGTCTTACTCGCAGCAGCTCTCATTCCTTCCTTTTTTCACAACTCTATGGTGGTTAGTGTAATTAATTTACAATTGATAATAAATGTCATTTGATATAAGTTAGCTAGCTGTTCTGATTCATAATTCGGGGGTTCATAGAATGTTTGCTGCTTGCTCGGTTGTTTATTCAGCATACTTTTTGCCTTTTCAGGGCTTTCATGTTGGCGGAGCGATCCATGAGTAATTATTCGCTCCCTATCGCCTTGGTTTATGGCACAGACACCGGCAACACCGAAGAGGTTGGCGGCAAAATCGCGAGCGCACTGCGCCAACACGGTTACTCCGTGGATATGATGAATGTTACTGAGGTGACATCGGATGTGTTGGCAACCTATTCCTTTTTAATCATGGGTATTCCCACTTGGGATTTTGGTGGAATACAGGAGGATTGGGAGGATTTTGAAAAAGATCTGCTATCGACCAACTTACGTGGTCACGTTGTTGCGCTTTATGGCTTGGGGGATCAGCGCGGTTACGGCGATTACTTCGTAGATGCGATGGGCTGGTTGCGCGATAGGGTTGTACAAACGGGTGCTCTGGTGATTGGCGCTTGGCCGGCTACAGGTTACAGAGTGGCAGCGTCGCTGGCATTTAATGAAAGCCAGACTGAGTTTTGTGGTTTGGCAATTGATGAAGATCAGCAGTTCGAGTTGACTGATTCGCGCGTTGCCAGCTGGGTCGCCATGATCGTTGAGCAATACGAAAATTTAGCTATAGCATCCTGAGGGGGCAATGATGAATTTACATATTGAAGCCCAATCATCTTCAGCCTTGGCGCGGGAGCGTAGAGAGCTCCTTATCCAGCGATGGTCCTTTCTGCTTGCGCAGGGGCGCACCGAGTTGCATTTAAAACAATGGTTTATTGCATCGGCATATTATCAGGAGGCGCTTCTAACGGTGGAAGCGCTTTTGGCAACGTCGAGCTGTAAAAATTGTGCGCTGCGATGTTACCTGCGCGCGCTATTTGAATGCACTTATATCAGCAGCAAGATTCATGGTGACGACAGTATTGAATTGTTGGAGCAAGCCGGTGCCTTGATCTTGTCTGGTTATTTGCCTATGCAAACTATTGAGAAATTGCTGGAGCCGTTGGCTGAGCTCAAGCGTTACAATGATGCAGATCGCGACCTCTGGATAAACCGGTTTTTTGCAGGGGATGCGGCTCATCGCAAACAACTACACTAAACGCCGCCTGTGAAAATTACTGCATAGTGTTGAACCATAGTGTAACCGCGCTAAATACAAGCGCGATCAGTGGCGCTAGTTTGGGGCGATAGTTGAGTAACAACGCTAGTGAAATCGCTGCAGCGCTTAACAGTCCCAGAAGGATAACCGGTGCGGTTGCTGCGCCGTATAGGGTGCTGCTGTACATCAGTGCAGCAACCAATAGCGCCCAGCCAAAAAACCTTAAGAAATTGGCATGAATTGACAGCAGTTTTTTGTGAGGAAATATTTGTTGGAAATGTTTATTCATTGCCATGCTGAGCGTTAAAAAGCTGCAATACGCCAGTGTATAAGTTAGTAGCATTAGGCAGTTTCCTGTTGCGTGGCAATGTTCGGTGTTTTCGAGCTATTTGTCGTTGCGGGTGAAATCTGTGTGCGCTCTTGTACCTTGTAAGCTGCTATTGAAAAGATCAGTGCAATACTGAAAAACGTAAAATCAACTCCGGCGAATATCCAATCGTTTTGTTGAATGCTATGCAAAAGTGAGCGATTTGTCGTTACTGCATTCAGCAATGGCAGGCCTGCATAAGCCACTGCAGCAATCCACATCAATTCACCCCAACCTTTTTGTACAGGACGTAATAACGGGCAGAGTAAACAGGCGAGCCACACTAAGAACATCACATGAGCTTCCCACTGGGCGCGATTGACCATGTCAACCGGCAACAAACGGTTCGCCCAAAAATACGCGGCTATGGCGATAGGTAAGCCAACCACTGTACCCAAGTTTAAACTCTCAACCAAGCGATACCCAAAGTCTGGACCGCCCACTTTTTTTAGCTGCGCCGGGCGGCGCTTTAAACTCCATAAAACCATCCCGGTGGCGATCATTGCTGTGCCTAATAAACCAGAGAAAAAATACAGCCAACGCAAGCCTGTGTTAGCAAATAATCCTTCATGCAGCCCGAGGAAAACATCGTAAATTGCTTTAGGCGTAGAGGTAATCGCGGCATTGTTGGTGAGCAATTCGCCGCTAGTTCCATCAAAAACTAACTCAGGGCTTGCGCGTAAGGGAGAATCCAATTGCCGCCCGATTTTCACGCGTGCGTGTTGACTGCCGGGGTGGTCTATATCCACATAGCGGACTTGGTCAGCCCCCCAGTGTGATTCTGCAATGGCTGCCATCGCACTTAAATTGGCAAGTTCTTTTTTATTGCCACCAACACTGATGTTATGCGGTTCAGAAAAAAATTCTGCTTCAAATTGTTCATGTGCTTTCTCACCAAACCCATATGTGTCAGAGACGATCAGCGACATGTAAGTGAGTACAAAAAATAATAAGCCGCTGTAGGTGATCATTAAGTGAAAAGGCAGGGCGCTGACGCTGAGTAAGTTGTGCATATCCAGCCAGGATCTCTGCCCTTTGTTGCTGCGAAAGGTAAAAATATCTTTGAAGATCTTTTTATGGATCACAACGCCGCTAATAATCGCGACCAACATAAACATGGCGCATATACCGACGATCCAATAACTGATGTTGGCGGGAATGTAATGCAGAGCGTAATGCATACGATAAAGTGTTTGGCCACCGCCTGTTGCTCGAGCGGTCAAGGGCTGTCCTGTTGCCGCATTTAGCAATTCATTGCCGCGCCCGCCGGGTTTGCCATCGGCTTCCGGCGTTTGCCAAAAAATTCTCAAATGGGGATTGTCACGGTTCGTTGGCGGGCTGATAAACCAGCGCTCGGCTCCCGGTGCTTGTTGTTGCAAGCGCTGCTGCGCGGTGATCAAGGATTGTTGCAAGTTGGCGTTTTCCGGCGACAACTCCGGCTTCATCCAGCGGTCAATTTCCGTATCAAAATAACCGAGTGTTCCGGTGAGAAATACAAAATATAAAATCCAGCTCAGGGTTAATCCGCCCCAAGTGTGCAGCCATGACATGGATTGGCGAAACCCGCTTTTCATCGCGATACACCAACTAGTTTAAACAGCAAAATAATCGCTAGAAAAAACACTGCAGGTACCCACACACCGCCTAGTGCTTTTAACATAGAGCGATGGGAGAAAACCCACATTACTGCACCCGCGTAAATCGCAAAGCTCAGCAACAAGCTAGTTGTCAGTGCGTCGACTTTGCTAAACGGCAGCAAATACGTCAGCAGAATGCCACTGGTATTTGCCAGGGCAAAACCACCAAAAATAGCGGTGAGTACGCGCCAAGTTACGTTCCAACGGTAGGTGCGTTCAGTTTGTCGGTACGCATTTGTCATAAGTGCACCTTCATTAATAAATTCTTCAATGGGGAAAAAATGAGATGAATTCCTATTGGCAAGGTGGGGCACTTTAGCAGTAAAGAGGCAAACATGGAATGTTATTGGGAATTATTACTGTTTGTTTTTTTATCTCATTTGTGCAAGCATTAAGTCAGTATCCACTTCCAATTAAACATATGTTCATTGCTCACCATCCCTCCGCTTCTGAGCTTTATCAGCAGCACCATCGCTGGCTTTACAATTGGCTGCGGCGGCGCGTGGGGTGCTCGCATGCAGCGGCGGATGTGGCGCAGGATACCTATGTCCGGCTGTTAACCTTTGGTCGTTTTCCCACTCAGGAGCAGGCGCGCCCGCACTTGTTGCAAATCGCCAAGGGCTTGGTGGTTGATCGCCATCGCCGCTGTGTGATTGAACAGGCTTATTTAGATGCCTTGGCAAACCAGCCGGAAACTGTGGCGCCATCGCCAGAGGAAACCGTGTTGGTAATTGAAGCCTTGGTGCGGATCGATAGCGCGCTCGCGAGGCTTAAACCGATGGTGCGGGAGACTTTTCTGCTCTCGCGCTTTGAGGGGCTGACATACAGTGAGATCGCGCTGAATTTGAATATCGCCGTGGCGACCGTGCGTAAATATATGCTGGTTGCTATTCAAGCTTGTATGGCGGCAGTAGGTGAGGGTGCGCTTCATGATTGAGTCGAGTGGCACGGCACACTGTTCTCAAACCATTTTGCAGCAGGCGATGGAATGGCAAGTCACGCTCTGGTCGGGGGAGGTCAGCGCGCAAGAACAACAGGCTTTCGAGCACTGGTTACGAGCTAATCAGCAGCATGAATTGGCGTGGCAAAAAGTCCAAAACATCAATTACCAATTGGAGCAGGTGCCTGACTCAATCGCCAGTCGGGTGCTGCGCCAAACTACGGCGGTTGATCGGCGCCGCCGCCAGTTACTCCTCGGTATGGGCTCCTTTGCCTGCTTGGGAATATTAGGTTTTGGTGCAAGCCAAACGCCCCAGTGGCAGATAGCCGCTGCCGATTACCGCACCGCACGCGGTGAACTCCGCGAGTTAACCCTGCCCGATGGCACCCAATTAATGCTCAACACCGCCAGCGCGGTGGATGTGACTTTCAGCGCCTCCAGCCGCCGGTTAATTTTGCGTCGCGGTGAAATCCAGATAATCACCGGCGCCGACAAAAACGCAGGAACCTTCAGACCTTTTTGGGTGGAAACCCCCGCCGGTGTGGTGCGTCCCATAGGTACGCAATTTACCTTGCGGCAGTTTGATCGCGCGGTAGCTGTCCAAGTTGCCCAAGGCGCGGTGGAGCTATTGCCCACGCAGGGGCGGGGAGTTCGTGTCGATGCAGGGCAAGCAGCCGAGTTTGATCAATTCGGCGTAGGTGCTGTTCAACGAGCATCACAAGCCAATAGCGGCTGGACCCGCGGTTTGTTGATCGCCGAACAGCAACGGCTAGGTGATTTCATTGCCGAATTGGATCGCTACCATTCCGGCGTGTTGCGCTGTGATCCGGCTGTAGCGGATTTGGTGGTATCCGGCGTTTATCCCCTCAACGACACCCTAAGCGTATTGCGTGCGCTGGAGCAGGTGTTGCCGGTTCGCGTACATACGCAGCTGGGTTATTGGACCACCCTGATCGCTCGCTGAGGCATTCATTTCAAATTTTTTCACTTTCCCCGTAGCACTTTTTCTTTCTCATCCGGGATACAGGTTAACGCTACCCGAGCGCAACCCAAAACCATCTACGAGGAAGCAGCATGTCTGGCAAATCCACCCGTTTTTCAAATCCCTTTTTCCGTCCTGCGCTACTGTCGCAAGCTGTATTTATGGCTTGTTTGGGTGGCGCCGTTTCATTCCCCGTTTTTGCGCAAACACCTGCCAGCGCCCAGGCTGAAACCCTAATCACTTTCGATATTCCGGCAGGCAGTTTGGATCAGGCACTCAACCGCTTTGCCTCCACGGCCGGGGTGATGTTGGCGGTAGATGGCGCAAAAACCAAAGGCCTCAATAGTGCTGGTTTGCAGGGTCAATATACGGTGAGTAACGGATTCGCTGCACTTCTCGCAGAGACAGGTTTGCAAGCGGTAAAAAGTGAAACGGGCAGTTATGCACTGCGTGATGTGCCTAAATCCGTAGGTGTATTGAAGACTGTGAAGGTAACAGCGAATGCAGAGCAGGGTGTCGTTCCCTACGTGTCGGATGAAACCACGTCCTTGGGTTTCAAACTTTCTGAACAGAAAACCCCTGCCATTATCAATACAGTGACTGAAGCTTTTTGGGAGGCGACAGCCTCTAAAACTCTGGATGAAGTGCTTTCCTATGTGCCGGGTATCAACCTTACCGATAATGGCGGTTGGACGGGCGATACTATTGCCGTGCGCGGATTCCTCTCTTCCATTCCCTTTCGCGATGGTATGCGTCAGGTGGATTCCGGCTATGGCCAAAGCCTGCGCAGTATGCCCGACAATATTGAGCGCATCGAAATCGTCAAGGGCCCGGCTGGCGCAGAGTTTGGTGTAGCTGAGCCGGGTGGTGCAGTTAATTTTGTTACCAAGAAACCAGAGCGTGAGCGCAGCGGCAGTGTAAGCCTTGGCGCAGGGCAAGACGGTTATCGCAAACTGGGAGCTGATTTCACCGGCGCGCTTAATCAGGGTGAGAACCTGCAAGGTCGTCTGGTGCTTGCCTATGTGGAGCCGGAGGAGTGGCGCGCTGGCCGACCGGACGATACCTATCGCTATCTGGTTGCACCTAGCCTGAACTGGGACTACAGCGAACAGGGAAAAGTCACCTTGGGCTATGAGCGTAATCATCAAAACTCGCCGCAGGATCGTGGCATTATTTATGTGGCAGGTGCATGGCCTGATGGTTTTGCACCGCGCGACTGGAGCTTTCATCAAACCACTTCCAGCCAGGTGAATGAAACCGAGCGCTGGTATGTGAACCATCGCCATGGGGTCAGTGATTCACTCACCTGGACGACAGCGATCCAGCACAGTAACTATGAATACCAACTCAAGGAATTTCGCAATGCCGATACTGAACCCGGTTGGGGCAACCTCTACCTGAGAGATGGTTTGACGTGGAGTGGTGAACGCTTGGTTGATCTGTATTGGGATAAATGGCGAGGCGATACCGATGCGGACTCGTTTCGCTCCACTTTGGAGTACAGCATCAACGCAGGCACCGTGGAGCATGTGTTGAGCTTGGGTATTGACCGTACCAAAAGCAAGAATCTGGCCGACAGTTTGTACAGCGATGTCAGCAACACCCTCGATATATTGGCACCAGATAATCACCAGCGACCGCAAATTCTCCGCGAAGACTATGCCTTATGGGAAAGCACCATCAAGGTGAAAGAGGAGGGCGTTAATGCCAAATGGCTGGCTAACTGGAGCGAGCGCTGGCGCACAATTATGGGTTTGCGTCGCTTTGATTACAGCTATGACTACGACGCTGCCTACACCGACTTTACTGATTCTTCAAACGATTACCCTTGGGTAGATGCCTACGGCAGCGAAGAAACTTCCGTAAGACTTGCTACCAGTTTTGACTTAAACGCTGCCCATACGCTCTTTGCCGGTTTCAGCGATGGTTACGTTCCCCAGGGTGGGGTCAAGCGCGACGGTACGCCGCTGGATGCCATCCACGACCGCGCTTTTGAACTGGGCATCAAAAGTCGGTTTATGGACGGCAAACTTTCCTGGACTAATAGCTTGTTTGAAACCCGCCGTACCGGTATGACATTGAACGACCCTCAAAATGGGCCTGATGATGCCTTCGCTATCAATGGCGGCAAAGGGGAAATCCATGGGATCGAAAGTGAGCTGAATGCGCAACTGGGACACTACTGGCTGGTGCGCGCTGGTTTGGCCCTGCAGGAGTCACGGATTGCTGCCAATGATACCGAGTCCTTCCAAGGAAACCGTTTTGCCAATACGCCAGAACGCCAGGTTTCATTGACCGCGAGTTACGACTGGGAGGGAGTGAATGTTTCCGGCTTAACCACCGACCTTTGCTTTACCCATATCAGCCAACGGTGGGGTAACTCAGGAAACAACATTTCGCTGCCCGGCTATACGCTCGTTAATCTGGGGGCTGCTTATCAAATTGCCGAGCAAACATCACTTCGTTTGAGTATCGCTAACGCCACCGATGAAACCTACTACACCGGCATGCAGGACAGCGGTGCTCGCGCCGATCAGGTGATGGTGGGTTCCAAACGAAATGCGTTTTTGACACTAAGCCAGAATTTCTAATTCCCCCGCCATACCCCAGCTGTAGTCCAGCAATACAGCTGGGGCGTTCCCATGTTGCCATTGCAACTTCATGTGCCATAAAATGCGAACAATTATCAATTGATATTGTTTCTTTATTCTAAACGCATGTGGAGTTTCCCATGTCCAGCGCCGGGCTCGACACCCCAGTCGATGTTCAACATCTTTACACCGATCACCACCGTTGGTTATACAACTGGCTGCGGCGACGCATGGGTTGTTCGCACACGGCGGCAGATTTGGCACAGGATACGTTTGTGCGGATGTTGTCGCTTAGAGGGGAGGTTGCTCAGCAATCACTACAGCCGCTGCAAGAGCCGCGCGCCTATTTATGGGCGATAGCCAAAGGTTTAGTGGTTGATCACCTAAGGCGCCGTTCGCTGGAGCAGGCTTATCTGGAAGCGCTCGCGCACTTGCCGGAAGCCTGTAGCATTTCGCCGGAAGAGCAGGAAATCCTCTTACAAACCCTGCATCGCATAGATGCTTTGTTGGATCAGTTACCCGCGCCAGTGCGTCAGGCATTTCTCCTGTCCCAAATTCACGGGCTGACTTACACCGAGATTGCGCAGCAGATGAATCTCTCGCAGCGCACCATCAAACGCTACATGCAACAGGGGTTTGCCCGATGCATAACCGCGCTCTTTTAGCCCCTCCGCCCGAGGTGATTGCCCGCGCAGCAGCCTGGTTGGTGCAAATGCAGGAAGGCAAGCTAACCGCTGAAACCGAGCGTCAATTGCAGGCTTGGCGATTGGAAAATGCCGAACATGAGCGCGCATGGCAAGCGGCGATGCAATTGCAAGACATGATGGGCAGTGTGCCGAGCGGGTTGGGGCAGTCGGTACTGGGGCGCCAGCGGTTGGATCGGCGGCAACTGTTGTTGTCTATCGCGGTAATCGCAACGGCGTTGCCGATCACTTGGGTGGCCTATCGCCAATTGCCGATGTTGACGGCGGATTATCGCACCGCGACCGGCGAACAGCGTCAGATCATCTTGCCCGATGGCAGTCAGTTGCGGCTGAATACCGGCAGCTTGGTGGATGTACGATTCGATGCACAGCAGCGGCTGATCCGTTTGCATCGCGGTGAAATTGCGATTCAAACGGCGCCCGATAATTTTATTCAGGAAAACTCCACTCACAAGCGCCCGCTTATTGTTGCAACGCCGGTGGGAAATATTCGCGCATTAGGAACACGGTTCGCGGTGCGCACTCTGGATAGTGACATCAGCCAAGTGGAAGTTTACGAACATGCAGTTGCCTTAAAACCTGCCGAGGGTGAAATAGAAACCCGAGTGGACGCAGGAAAAAAAGCGCTGTTTGATCGGCAAAAAATTCACTTTGTTGAAGATCATCATCAGTTCACGGCGGCGTGGGCGAATGGCCAAATCATTGCCGACAATCAACGTCTCGGCGATTTTATTGCGGAGCTGGCGCGCTACCATTCGGGCGTGTTGCGCTGCGATCCGGCAGTTGCCGAGTTGCGTATCTCCGGCGTATTCCAACTCAAAAATCCGCTGCAGGTATTAAATGTTGTGGCGGGCACTTTGCCGGTGCGCATCTCACGCATAACAGATTACTGGGTCACGATTACGTCGCCATAAAATAATCTTTTATTTCTGCGCATAACACTGTCCCCTTTTTATTTCTCGTTCGGCATAACACCTGAGAGCCACTTATTTACCTGCTTTTGGAGCTATTAATTTATGCCGCAGTTTTCATCCAGTTACTTTTCAACGTCTCCTCTTTTGTTAACGCCATTAGCACGCATTCTGCGCGCTACTGTTTTAGGTGTTGGTATCGGCCTCGCTTATGGCAGTACTGCTGTCGCGCAGGTACCGCAAGCTGAATCTGTTTCAATCCAAAAAAGTTACCAGATACCAGCGGGAGCACTTGCGCAATCCCTCAACCGTTTCGCCAGTGAAGCCGGAATTACCTTGTCGTTTACACCTGATTTGGTTGACGGAAAACAAGCGCAGGAATTGAAAGGAAATTTCACACCGCAGGCAGGATTAAAAAAACTCCTGCAAGGCAGTGGGTTGGAAACAGTTATTAAATCGGACGGCAGTTTTAGTCTGAAACTGGCAGCGCCAGTGGGACAATTAAAAACAGTGAAGGTGACGGCGGCGGCTGAAAGCGACACAAATTACAGTTATGCAACCGAAACAGCCAGCATTGTCCGTGGTGCTGAGTCGCTCAGAGAGGTACCGCAATCGGTAACGGTAGTGACGCGCAAGTTAATTGAAGACCAGAACCTGACGATGATGAGCGATGCCATGGCCAAGGCGCCGGGCATAGTTGCCACGACCGATGGCATGGGCAACTCAGAATTCCGCTCGCGCGGTTTTGTGATCGACAATTATCAAGTCGATAACTTGGGAACTTCATACACATCCACTTTCCGTCCGGATTTTGATTTGGCCATTTATGATCGGGTAGAAATTCTACGCGGCGCGGATGGCCTGTTTTCCGCAGCTGGCGAACCTGGCGGTACTATTAGCCTCGCGCGCAAGCGGCCGACAGATTACTTGAGTTCCTCGGTCTCGCTGGCCTACGGCAGCTGGGACAATGCCCGCGTTGAAGGGGATGTTGGTGGTGCCATCGCACTGGATGGAAAATTGCGCGGTCGTGTGGTCAGCGTTTGGCAAGACCGCGAATTTTTCTACAGCCCGGCTGATGAAGAAAAACAGGTTATCTACGGTATTCTGGAATTTGACCTGACCGACTCCACCACCATCAGCGGCGGGGCCAGTCATCAAAATGTAGAAGGCGTTACTTGGATGAACGGCTTGCCTACCTTTGATGACAGCAGTCAGTTAGGTTTGCCGCGCGATGTAGCACTGAACGTAGACTGGGCTACGCGCGATACCACAGTTAAAGAGACTTTCCTCACCATCGACCATGAATTTAACGATAACTGGTCCGCCAAGCTCAGCGGCATGAAGCAGCGCTATGACTTCGATTACATCCAGTTAAGCCTCCAGGGGCCAGTTGATAAAGCGACAGGATTGTTTGGTGAGCCGGGTGCCTTTTCCGAGGATGATGGCAACCATTCCGACGCGGTAGATTTGAGTGTCACGGGGCGTTTTCAGGCGTGGGGTTACTTGCACAAATTGGTTGCGGGCATTGATTCACGCAGCAGTCACGGTAAGCAGATGCGTAACAACTTCGAGGTGGACTTTCCTAATAGTGAGGTCGGTATTGATGACTTCCCTGGTCTGGAGCTACCAGCACCCACGGTTGGCGGATATAACCATGGTTGGCCAGCGTGGGGAGCTGAGCAGAAGGGCGGCTATGCTCGGTTGAACTTGCAAGTATCTGACAACGCCCACGTCATCATCGGTGGACGTTATGCCAATTACCGCGATTACAGCTCCTATCAGTTATTTGACGGCGCAGGCAATCTTATTACCAGCGAAAAAAACGGCTGGCGTGAGGATGGCATCTTCACGCCTTATGCTGCCTTCACCTACGACTTAACGCCAGCCTGGACTACTTACGCCAGCTTTACTGAGGTCTACAAACCGCAAAACTATTTTTCTGGTCCAGCTGAAAATCCGACAAAACTAGACCCCATCACCGGCCGCAATTATGAGCTGGGCGCCAAGGGCAGCGTATTGGACGGTGCGTTGAATCTATCGGTTGCTCTCTACAACATCGAGCGGGATGGTGAGGCAATTCAGGACATGCGCTACGGGGAGGGCAGTAATTTCTGGTTGCCGTTGGGCGAAATTGTTAGCGAAGGCGTGGACCTGGAGGTATCAGGTGAGTTGGCGCTTGGCTGGGAAATCTTTGCTGGCTACACCTACAACCGCAATGAAAATGAGCAAAGCGAAGTTGTATATAGTGAACTGACACCCAACCATATTCTCAAACTCTGGTCGGACTTCACCTTACCGGGTGATCTCTCTCAGTGGACGCTTGGTGGTGGCGTCACCGCAAAAAGTGAGCACGCCAACTCGGGTACCTATTGGGTCATGACTGACGCCGGCTGGACTCAGCCACCTTTTGAAATCAGGCAAGGCGGCTATGCGGTGTGGGATGCGCGGGTGAACTATCAAATGAGCGATAGCTGGAATCTGTCGCTAAACCTCAACAACATCTTCGACGAGAATTACTACGCTACCTTGGGCAGGCCTAGCGACGGCAATTGGTATGGCACCCCTCGCAATGCAACACTAACCTTGCGTGGTCAATTCTGACCGATTACTGGAGCCGTGGCATTCGGTCTCGGCTCCGATCACGTTTACGTATCACCAAGCAGTCTCCACCCGCTGGGTGATACACCGCAAATGCGCCGAAAAGCTGCAGCAAATTTGCTGGGGTTGGTATAGCCGACACAAAAAGCGATTTCTGTTATTGGAAGTCGTTCATCGCGCAACAGCTGTTTAGCCCACTCCATACGGCGTTGGGTGAAATACGCATAGGGCGCAAGCCCGGTTGCTGCATAAAAGGCGCGTGTAAAGGTCCGCAAATCCTGCCCGGTTAAGGCTGCCAAGTCCGCGACTCGCACATCCTCTCCCAAGCGACTCTCCATAAAATCAAGCACTTGCTGAAGGCGCACGCCCTTAAGCGGTTGCACAGCGGATTGGGTTCGCGGTGTGCTGCGAAATTGGGTGAGGCGCCTGAGTAAAACGCCGATGCCATGCTCAAAAAAAGCACCAGATAGCCCGTGTACTTCCGCGTCGCGCCAGAGCGCCGTCATTACGCTCGTCAACAACGCATCGTTATGCAGTTGAGCGGCGGCGGGCAGTAAATCGTCGACGGTAAACATATTTTCATCAGTTGACAGGACATCAAGATTGACAGCGATGCCCAGCAACTGCGTTTTTGACCAGTAACCCGTTGCAGTGGTATTTGGCAGCGCAATGGCTACGGTACCAGGCCGTAGCACGCCTTCCAAAGGTGGCCCATCGCCAACCCTTTTCATTCGCCCCGTATGCGCGGTGCAGAGTGTCAACATCAAGCAGGGAGCAGGGGCATAGTCACCTTCAGATGCTTCAAACTTTGCGTGCGCCAGTAGACCTATGCCATTGGGTGCGGCAATCGATATGTTCGGGCTTACCCCGAGTTTGGACAGGCGCGAGTTAAAACGCGCATGTTCTTGTAGCGCCTCGTGTTTCATTGAGTGATATCCACTGTGTTGTACATGCGAATTTCCCCGTTTTTGGTGCTTGGGTGCCGCTTATGGAGTGGCAGGTAAGTCTGCCGCTGGTTACTCTAGTTGATAATGAATATCAATTACAAGTGAGGGCAAATACGCGATGTACAGGCTGATAACAAAACACACTCGACAACTGCTACTGGGTGCCTTAATGGTTCAGGCGGTTCATGCACAGACGGATGCTGACCCAGCTCCCACTTTGAAAACGGTGGTAGTAACGGCCGACTTACTGGGGCGCATAGCGTCTGAAAACGGCAACAGCGTAGAAATTTTTACGGTGGACGAACTGGAAACGCACGCGGGTTTAAGCAGCTTGCGAGATGTCCTGAACAACGTCACCAACCTGACTCAGGTGACTGGCACCGGTAAAGCGCCAACCTTGCGAGGCGTGGATGGTACTGGCCCTGCTGAAAACGCCAATGCATTTTTCGCGGGCAGTCGGCCGCGCTTGAGCTGGCAAATTGATGGCAGGCCAGCCAGTTACAACGAAGTGGTGTTTGGTGATCTTGGCTTATTTGATGTTGAACGCATTGAGATATTGCGTGGCCCGCAAAGCACTTTGGTAGGCCGCAATGCCATCGCCGGAACAGTGGTGGTGAAAACGCATGATCCGGTATTTAAGCAAGAAGGCGCTGTGCGCCTCGCAGCGGGTGATTACGAGCAACAGCAGTTGTCGGGCATGGTTAACCTCCCGGTCAATGAGCAATTGGCGGTTCGCTTGAGTGCAGATTGGCTGCAAAAAGAGTCCGCTGTGAGCTACGACCCTTTCCCTGGTGTGGATAATCCGGCTGCGATTGAAGCGCTTTCCTTGCAGGGCAAGCTTCTTTATCTTCCGGCTACTGAGCGTGACTCATTGCTGCTGTTGACCTTGTCGCACCGCGCTTACTCTGGCCCGAATGGAGAAATTGTCGTACAGCCTTTTACGGATCAGCGTTCAAACTTCCCGCAGCAGCCAAGGCATGAACCCAAATACACCAGCCTTATTGGCGATTATTCCTTGATGCTGGATTCAGCGTGGGAGTTTCAGTTGAAAACGGCGGCCACTGAATTTGACTTCACCCGTACAGCCGTACCAGGAACCAGTTCTGCTACCGTTGATACCCGTGAATACACGCTAGAGCCTCAGTTGCATTACAGCGCTGGCGGCGTAAAAGCAGTAACTGGCCTCTATTACTATCGTGCGCGTCAGGATGAATTCATCGAATTTTTGGGCGGCCAGAATTTTGATGATCGCTCTGATACCTTGGCTGCCTATGCAGAAGGCGTAATTCCTCTGGCGGAAGCCGTGGATCTCTCACTGGGCCTTCGCTACGAAACGGAAGATCGCCAGCGTCACGGCGGTGATGCCACCGGTACTCTGGTGAAGATATCTGCCGATGAAACCTATGACGCCTTGCTGCCCAAAGTGGGCCTGAACTGGCGCGCATCACCCGATACCAGTTGGGGCATACAGGTGTCTAAAGGTTACAACGCAGGTGGCGGTGGCATCACCTTCAGTTTCCCTATAGTGAACTATGAATTCAAAGAAGAAACCGCGTGGACTTACGAACTCTATGGTCGCCAGCAATTCGCCGGTGGCCGCCTGCGCACCACACAGAACCTGTTCCATTCCCGCTACAAGGACATGCAATTGCCGTTTGACCTGACCCCCGAAAACTCCCATGACGAGGCGTTTGTGGTACGCAATGCTGATGCAGTTGAAACCCTGGGTCTGGAGTTGGGATTGGAGGCATCGCTGACCGAAACGCTTGAACTGTCGGGCGGTTTTGCCTGGTTGGATACTGAAGTGGTCGATTTCCCCAATTCCGGGGTTGAAGGCAATCAACTGCTTACCGCCCCTGAGTTCAGCGCCAATCTGGCTGTCTCCTGGCAATTGAATAATTGGCAGATGAGTTTCAACTCGCGCTATTCCGACAGCTACTTTACCGACGTGAACAACCGCCCGCGCGGCAAGACCGATTCCTATGTCGTCGCCGATGCACAGCTGAGTTATACCATCGGCCAGACGCGTTGGTTTGCGAACATCAAAAACCTGTTTAATGCCGACAGCCCCATCGCCCGCTATCCCGGTTTTGCCCCGGCAGGCAGCACCGAGCCGGACAGTGCATTTGATTCAGCCGTGCTGTTGCAACCGCGCACCGCGGTAATTGGCGTACAACTGAATTATTGAGTCCTGACTATGTTCTTTTGTAACGATCAACACTGGCCGTTGGTTATCCACGAGTTTGCAGGGCTGCAAACTCTGGCCGAACACGAGCAATCGCTCCTCGTCTGGAATTCGCATTTCTCTCGCGGGGAATCGTTTGTGATCATTCGACTATTCAGGGATGAAGAGTCGCTTGTTCACCCGGAAGGTGCGGCCAAACTCACCAAGGCCTGGCTGCGTGATGGCGCCGCCGAAGCCATCAAAGCCTCCGTAACCGCAATGATGAATATTGTTCCGGAAAGCGCTTATGAGCGTATGAAACACATGAGTGTTGAAGCCGTTTTTGGAGTGCCGGGTGGCGTTTTTAATAGTTCTCAGGATGCGGCTGAATGGTTCATTACTAATTTGAGGTCTACCGAAACTCTGCAATTGGAGCTTGCGCTGAAGGGCCTGGATTATTGAGCGCTACTGGTGGCTTTATTGCGAATACATCTCATTTGTGACAGCATGGCACGCCTTTCCTCAACTGCCAGATACGCCATGCAGCCCCACAAAATCCTGATTATCGAAGACGACCCATCATTAAATGAACAGCTTGGCCATTTGCTGCGCTCACAAGGCTATGTAGTGGATCAGTGTCTTGATGGAGACGATGGCCTTGCGATCGCGCTCAAACAACAGCATCAACTCTTGGTGTTGGATGTGATGCTGCCGGGGCGAGATGGGTTTTCATTACTCGGAATGTTGCGCAAAACCTGCCATACACCGGTAATGATGCTGAGCGCCAAAGGGGCGGAGGAAGAGCGCATCCGGGGGTTTAGCCAAGGGGTGGATGATTATCTGACCAAGCCCTTTAGTCGTGCGGAATTGCTGTTGCGGATTGAGGCGATTTTGCGTCGCTGCTATGCGTCAACGCAGGTGAGCAGCGCGGAATTCCTCGTGTTGGATCAGCTGGAAATTAACCGAACCGAACAAAGTGTAACAGCCAATAAACAACGACTGGAGTTGACTCCAATCCAGTTTGAATTGCTCTGGAACCTCATGTTTTATCGCGGAGAGGTGCTCAGTAAAGCCTTTCTCTACCAAGCCGTACTAAAGCGCAACTTTGGCGACCACGACCGCAGTCTGGATATGCACCTGAGTCGCTTGCGGCGCAAACTGATCGCCGCCGATTGGCAGGGCGAGCGGCTGCGCACTATGCATGGCAAAGGCTATTGTCTCGCATGAACCGCCGTCTGCTGTGGAAGTTATTCTTCATAATTGCGACAGGTACAGTCGCGCTGTTTTACGTGATTAACGTTTTGACCTCGCGCGCTGAAGAGGGCATGAGCTATATCGCGCCTGAATACCGCGAGCAGATCAAAACCTGGGGCAGGGTGGCAGAACAGCTTTATCTGGCAGGTGATGAGCAAGAATTAAGTCTGTGGTTGGAAGAATTACAATCGCAGGAACAGACCTGGGCAGCGGTGGTACGCTCTGATCTCACTGGTGTTGCTGGCAGCCAACTGACAAAGCGCTTCTATGAAGAATTCAGTATCGGCCGCAGCGTGGATTGGATGATCCATCTGTATTTCGAAGAAAATCCGATCATGGAAGTAACATTTACGGATCGACGCCTGCACTTTTTGATTTTGCTGCCACAACGTATGCGCCCCGGCCTTTATTGGGCTTATACCTACATCGCTCTACAAATTATCCTGCCGATGATTCTGCTCAGCCTTTTGTCGCTGGTGCTTTATCGCCACATTATTAACCCTCTGCGTGAACTGGAGCGAGCCACGCGCGCATTTAGCAGCGGCAAGCTGGATGTGCGGGTGCGCCAACTGTTGGGCTCCCGCAGCGATGAAATCACCGAGCTGGCGGCAACCTTCGATCAGATGGCAGGGCGTATTGGTGAACTCATCGTCAACCAACGCCAGCTGATTGCTGACCTTTCCCACGAGTTACGCACTCCACTCACCCGTTTGGATATTGCACTCGATAATCTCCGGGAGGATCGCAGCGATGCCAATATCGAACGCATCCAACGCGAATCCCAACAGATTCGGCGCTTGGTGGAAGACACCTTGACGCTGGCTTGGCTGGATAACGAGCGGCCGGGACTGCAGCAGGAATCGCTGGATCTGGTGGATTTGTTGGATGTGCTCTGCGACGACGCGCAGTTTGAGTTTCCAGATCGTAAACTCCTGCGCCGGTTGCCCGAGACGGCAGAAATTCATAACAGCAGTCATCGTGCACTGGGGCAGGCGCTGGAGAATATTATCCGCAATGCGCTGCGTTTTACCCTGCCGGGCGGGCAGGTGTGTGTTGAGCTGCACTGCCTCGAAAACAGCTATGTGATTCGGGTGTGGGATCAGGGGCCGGGCGTACCAGCAGACTGTTTGGAAAATATCTTTGAGCCCTTTTTCCGGGTTGATCAAGCGCGTACTGAGTCATCCGGTTTTGGCCTGGGGTTGGCGCTGGCCAGACGACAATTGCGCGCAGTGGGTGGCAGCGTCAGCGCAATGAATCTTTCGCAGGGCGGATTACAGATGACGGTGGTATTACCACATTAACCCTCTCCTAATCTCCCCCCTTCAAAAGGGGTAGGAACTAATTCCCTCCCCTTATCAAGGGGAGGGTCAGGGGTGGGGTTCAAATGTAACAAATGTAAAACTGCTAGCCTCCTCTCAATCTAAATGATAATTAATATCATTTGTTTGTAGAGGAGATCACTTGTGCTATTCATTTTTAAATCATCCCCAACCCAACTGGCTCTGGCCATTGCCGCTGCTATTCACCTGCCAGTTCAGGCGGCTGACGTGGTGGAGGAAACTATTGTCGTAGGCAGTACCACCAATACCGTCATCACCCCGGCTGAGTTGGAGCAATATCAGGCTAATGACCTGGCCGATGTGTTCCGTCAGGTTCCTTCGGTATCCGTAGGCGGTTCGCTGGGTATCGCCCAAAAGGTCTACATCCGCGGCTTGGAAGACACCTTGCTGAATGTCACCGTGGATGGTGCGCCACAAACCGGCACCTTGTTTCACCATATCGGGCGGGTATCCATCGAGCCCGAGCTGTTGCAGCAGGTAGAGGTACAAGCGGGCGCAGGGGAAGCAACCAGCGGTGCCGGTGCCATTGGTGGTGCCATTCGCTTCAAGACCAAAACTGCCGCCGACTTGCTTGATGATGGCCAGCAATTTGGAGCTTTGGTAAAAGGTGCTTATTTCAGTAATAACGGCTATCGCGGGAGTTCATCAGTCTATGGTCATCTGAATGATGACTGGAGCCTGCTCGGTTCTTACACCTATGTTGACCGCGACAATATGGAAGATGGCGACGGCAACGAACTATATGGCACCTCGGCCGAACAGAGCCTGGCGTTTATCAAACTCAACGGCGACTTGAGCGACGACCAGCAGCTCAGTATCAGCTATGAATTGCGCGACGAGGAGGGCGAGTTCGGTGCCCGCCCTAATTGGCCTACTTTGGAGGGCGATACCCTGTTCCCGATGAATGGCCAGCGCGAGACCTTGGTGGCTAACCATCGCCTACAAACGGGCAATTTATTGAATCTTGAAACTACCCTGTACAACACTGAATCCGAGATAGTGCAAAACCGTTTTGACCGCTGGGGTCGCTACGGTGCCAGCGTGACATCGGCCGGTTTTGATATTCGCAATACCAGTGAACTCGGTAATCACAAACTGACTTACGGTGTGGATTATCGTGAGGATAAAGTGACCAGTCGCTACCTTGAGGATGTATCTGTATGGGGTGATTGGGCTTGGAGCAGTGACCTTGGACGTTTCACGGAAGAGGGCACAGTCACCGGCGCCTATCTGCAAGATCACTGGCAGTTGACCAGCGATTTATTAATCAGTGCCGGTCTGCGCTTTGATCAATATGAGCTGGAGCAAGTGACCTACGGCGACAGCACCGACAGCGATGGGGTTAGCCCCAATATCGGTTTTAGTTACCTGTTAGCGCCAAGCTGGACACTCACTGCCGGTTACGCCCAAGCTCTGCGCGGCAAAGAAGTGGGCGATGCTTTTACATTGGAGCGTCGCCCAGGTCGTATTACCTTACAGCCCGGCTTGGAACCGGAAACCGTGGATAATTCCGAGATCGGTCTGAAATATGACAACGGCAACCTGATGGTCACTACCTCGGTTTACCAGTCTGAAATTCAGGATGTTATTTTTGACCAATTGGGCGGCAATGGCGCACCGCAAGACAACGTCTATTACGAAAATATCGGCAAGCTAGAGACTCAGGGATTCGAGTTGCGCGCTCAATACCAGTGGAGCAAAGTCTCCCTGTTTGCGGCCTACAGCAATAACGATGCAAAGCTAAACGGCAATATTGTTGAGGGTTACGAGCAAATCGGTTTGGGTAATGCGCGCGGTGATACTTGGGATATGAAACTCAGCTACCACTTCAGTGATGTGCTGGAAATGGGCTGGAGTTTTACCTATGTAGATGACCTGAATGATATTGAAGTCTTCCATCGCGCTCTGGCGATTGGTTGGGTAGATGAATTACAAACTGTGGATAAGCCCGGTTACCAAGTACATGACATCTACCTGCAATGGCAACCACTAAACAGCGAAGCGTTCAGTGTAAATTTTGCCGTGCTAAACCTGTTTAACGAGCAGTACCGCGATCACTCCAGCGTGGCCGATTACAACCACATCCCTGATTGGGAGGGAATTGCAGGTTTGTATGAAGCAGGGAGAGATTTGCGGGTGAGTGTGACTTATCAGTTCTAATATTCATTTGCTTCCGTCACATGCCTGTTTCCCTATCCAGGGAGGCAGGCATGTTGCTCGTTCGACCTCGCCTGAGTATTTTTTCAATCCATAACCCGCACCTGTGCATCTAAATCATATAAATGGCAATTGTTATCATCTGGTATAGCGTTTCAATAATGTCTTGATTGTACCTTCCTCACCAAGCCGCTTAACTATTAAGGATTTCCATCGATGTTTACGAAACGAGTACTGTCACAGGTAATAGCCACCTTATGCGGCTAGAGTTTTAGCCTCGCGGGTTTTGCCGCAGAAGTGAAAGCCGAATTTAACTGTGTCAACAACACGATTAAAATATGTCAACAATGTGTGAATTTTCTGGCATGAATGTGATTTAAATGTGTCAATAATGATATTGAAACAAGAGTGATTATTTTGCTGGATTATGATAGCGGTTTCATGCCCCACCATTGCGGTAGTAAATTTTTTATGTGCGGTAGCTGGTATCGCTGATCTAACAGCCACACATATCCTTCATCTGATGTTGTGCGGATTACGCGGCCAGCGGCTTGTATTACTTTTTGAATGCCGGGATAGGTGTAGGTGAAGTCGTATCCCTGTCCGAATTGGTCTTGCATTACCTGACGTAAGTGTTCGTTTATTGGATTGATTTGTGGCAAACCCAGCGTTGCGATAAAGACGCCTTTAAGTGCATCGCCAGCCAAGTCTATTCCCTCGCTAAATGCCCCGCCGAGTACGGCTAATCCCAGTAAGTTATTTTGTTGATTAAATTGGCTGATAAATGCTTCCCTGTCTTTTTCGCTCATGCGCCGTGATTGTACTACTAGGCTGATATCCGATTGGCTGAGCTGTTTGCGCAATTGTTTTTCCACTTGCTGTAAAAATTCATAGCTGGAAAAAAACGCAATTGCATTGCCGGGACTATCCAGTAGCTGCTGGCTAATAATGTCGCACATTGGCTGTATCGCGGCTGCTCGATCCCTGTAGCGTGTTGATAGATCGCGGGCGATTTTCACTTGAAGTTGATGGCTACTGAAGGGCGAGGGCACTTTTATATGTACCGTATCAATCGGTAAGCCCAGCAGGGTTTGGTAGTACTCAGCCGGATGCAGGGTCGCAGAAAAAAAGCAGGCGCAATGGGCAGAGCTGAGTCGCGCCCTGAGTTGGTTTGCGGGAATCAGATTTCGTAGGTTGATGATTTCTTCTTTGCTTCCTATTTTTTGCAGGTCTACACAAAAATCCTGATCGAAAATTTCAACAATACCCTGGTAATGTAGCGCGGAATAAAAGAATTCTTGTGTCAGGCCTTCTTGTACCGGGTGATCCGGGTTCTGTTGCAGAAACTCGATGTATCGATTGCAGAAGTCCTCTAACGCGATTCCCAGTTTTTCCGGCAACACCTCCAGCCGAATATAATCATCGGTTGTTGCGGGAAGGGTCTTCAGTAGCGCCAACCACGCTTTATTAATTTTTTCCAGCATTTTTTTAATAGTGGTTGGCGCACTTTTTTTAGCGGCGAGCAGATCGGCGCGATTTAATTCGGCGCTATACATACTGCGGCCACGGTCTATGAGGTTGTGGCTTTCATCAACCAGTAGACTTGGTTTCCAATCAAATTCGTTGGTGAGTGCTAGCAGCAATGGTGTGCCATCAAAATAGTAATTCACGTCGGCGACCACTATATCGACCCAGCGCGCCATTTCCATGCTCAAGTAGAAAGGGCAGATTGTAAACTCGCTCGCCAATTGCTCTAGCCTGTGTTTGTCCAACACAGGAATTGCAAAAGCGGCTTGGCGTGCGTGTTGTAATTTGGTGTAGAAGTCCAGAGCGTATTGACAGGAGTCACCGCGACATTTTTTGTCGGGCTCCAGACAGGATTTTTCTTGTGCGGTTAATTCCAGCGTGCGCAGCGGCACTCTTGTTGTTTTATCGCTGGCGATGAGCTGAATATTTTCAAGCGCCAGATGTTTACCGGTCGTTTTTGCGGTGAGGTAAAAAATCTTATCAACATGTGTGCGTGGTATGGCTTTCAGTGTTGGGAATAAGGCCGCAAGGGTTTTTCCGGTTCCGGTCGGTGCTTCTGCCATGACTACGCGCCCGGTAGCTGCTGCTTTGTAAACGGCTTCTGCCATTTCACGTTGTGCTGCGTGCATAGTGCCGTAGGGGAATGTCAGTTGCTCAAGCCAATTATGCAATTGCTGCTGGCGTTGCATAAGTTGTTGGTGCCAAGCGCAATAGGTGTCTGCCAGTTGTTCAAAATAGGCTTTGAGATCATCAGCACTCCAGGTTTCCACTAAAGGGTATTCTTGCTCCTGCGTTAGCTCAAAATAAATCAGCGAAAGATCAATCTCATTGCAATCATGTTGCGCACAGTAGAGCCAGCCGTAGCATCTCGCCTGAGCCCAATGCAATTCGCGGTGGTTGTCGGGGATACGTTCAACATCGCCATAAAAAGTTTTAATCTCTTCGATGCAATGCTGTTTTGGGTCATACCCGTCAGCGCGACCACGAAATGTGATGTTGCCGTAGGTGATGCTCAAACTGACTTCGGTTTGATAATCGCTGTGGCGTTTTGCCGTTACTTTTTTGTGACCTTCAATGCCGTCTTGACCGCTGGGAGCTGGCGTAAAGCGACGATCCAGACTGCCGCGTTTCGCAGCAAATTCCACCAGTGTGCGTATAGCAACCGTTTTGGGTTTACTGCCAGCGGACATACCACACCTCTGCGGGAATATTCTGTTTGGCGAAGTAATCCAGCCAGCGTTGCTGGTTGTCTTGAACGCGATCTCCAGGGCCTTTTACTTCAATCATGCGATAGGTTTTTTTCGCAGGATAAAACTGGATAAGGTCCGGCAAGCCGCTGCGATTATTTTTAACGTCGAATAATAGCCGTTTAAAAATCAGCCTTAGGTGATGTGCCGGTATGCACTCAAGCGCCAAGTCGAGTAAGTCGTTAGTCATAAATGACCAATTCACAAAGTGATTGGCAATACCGTGCTTTTCACTCCAGATGTGGCGAATGTGTTGGCGATATTCATCGGTTTCCAATAACGCCCAGAGTGTGGCTATATCTGGTCGGTTACTCACAAAATTTTCCTGATATAAATCCAGCGGTGCCGCCTGAAAGGGATTGGCAAATGCGCCCTCAATACTGCGAAACATCTCTGGCCATAACCAGAGTCCAAATAAAGCGCTAATTAAAGTGTTTTCCGCATAGACGCAGGGCGCTTCAATATCATCCAGCGTGAGGCGAACTACTTCTTCCACACGCAGGGTGTTACCGGAATCATCTGTTATTTGTGCGAGTTCAAGGTGGTGAGTAGTAGTTGCTGTAGGCGTTTGTTTTTCAAAGTTGATACCTTGTTTTTTGGCGAGTCGTGGCGCTATGCGCTGCGCAACTTGCAGTTCCTGTTCATCCTGTGGTTCTGCAATTAGCTGATTCAGCAGTTCCCATGCTTCTGAATATCTGTGTGTTTTTTCCAGTAGCCGAATACGGCGTTCCCGCGCGGGTGATAAATGACTTTGCTGATAAAGTTGGAATGCCAATTCATGTTCGTTACCACGTTCTAATTCATACGCCAGTTGGTTGCACAGCTTGGCGCGTCGGCGTTGTAATTTTTCAGTTACACATTGTTGTGGTAACTGCTCGCTCAGTTGTATCAGGCTCTCGATATCTGTGGCCTTATCCAATTGCTCACGCAAGGCGACCAAGTGAAGGTATTGTTCCAGTTCAGTGCGGTTTTTAAAAATTCGATGCTGCGAGTCGATAGGGTAATGTTCATAGCGATAAATGCCTAAATCCTGTAGCACAAATTCGGTGAGATCTTGATAAGCGTTGCCAAAAAATAACAATAATAATGTTCGGATAATTTGTTGATTGTCCAAATACCAGGCCGTACCCAATTGATTATTGGTCCACTCCAGCCAAGTGCGCGGTTCAATAAATTGGTTCGCGATATGTTGTATTAACATCTCTTTGCGCGCCTGCTTTACCCCCACTAATTGATCTTCAAACAACAGCAATAATTCAGGTTTGGTTAAACTACCTGAAAGCACCTCCAGGCTGATGGGAGTTTCTGCCGTCAGCAGGCCAGCCTCAATCAGGCTTTGCGCAGCAGTATCGATGGAGGTTATTTCGCGGTAATTTAATTTGTCGCGTCGAAACAATGGCCCCTTGCGACTGGAGAGGCGCACCAACAAACACTGCGCATCAGTATCAAGTTGATAAAACTGTTGAATGAAATGTTGCTCCTCGGCGCTGAGCAAATCCGCATAACGCTTATCTACCCATTCCACTAAAAAGCGAAAGTTTTTTAGGTAGTAATCAGGCGCGAGGTCTGGCGTGGTCGCAATTGAGTTATTCATCGCCCACCGCATCTAAAACTGGTTTCAGTAGGGGCAACATTATTCAGCAGCGGCAGAGTAACCCCCAGTATGCCAAGCATCTCCAGCAGTTTTTCCAGCTCGGTAAGGGGTTTGATGAAAAGGCGACCGCACATAATGGCTCCGGGTAATAGTTTGTTCACTGCTGAGATGTCTCACGCCTAAGCTGCTACAAATCCCTCTACAAACACCTTTGATTGGAGGCATCTGGTATCTGGGATTGAACGCATTTGATATCGCATGCTGAGGTGTTAGCGCAAATTCATCTAATGCATCTGCTTGACGGTTGAGCGGTGGCTGCCAGTATACTGTACGCATAAACAGTATGCGAGTAAGTACCCCATCATGAAACTGATTCCCACAGACCCTAATGCGCCAGCCTCTGATGTGCAGAGCCTGGAGCAATTGCTTTGCCGAGGGGATATTTGGCGTGGGCAATCGCAACCGGTATCTGTGCGCTTGGTGGTAGATACTGGCTTCGCCCCGCTCAATGAACGGCTCACGGGCGGTGGTTGGCCGGTGGCCAGCTTGATTGAGGTGTGCCAGCGAACCGCAAGCCATGCGGAATGGCAGTTGTTAATGCCTGCCTTATTGGGTTCCCAGCGCGGGTTAGTGGTGCTACTGAACCCTCCGGCGAGCCCCTTTGCCCAGTCGTTGCTGAAGGAGGGCATGGATCTGGAGCGCTTGCTGATTGTGCAGACCAAAGACAAGGCCGACTTTCTCGCCAGCTTCCTTGAGCTTATGCGCTCCGACGCTTGCGATGCTGTGATGGCGTGGCAGCCGCAACAATCACTGAGCTATACCGAGCTGCGCAAATGCGCGCTGGCAGCAATGGAAGGGTTTGGTATTTACACACTCTTTCGACCAGAGGCAGTGCGTGATCAGAGTTCCCCCGCCGTTCTGCGCCTGAGTGTGCAACTGGAGCTGGATCAGCTTAGCGTTACTGTTTTCAAACAGAAGGGTGAGTTGACGACCGATAAGGGCGCGATTTATTTGCCGCTTCCCCCTGCATGGAAAGGTTTGCTACCGCATGCACAGCTGGATCAGCCGGGCAAACCCAAACCCAAACCTAAACCCAGGGTGGCGAGCGTTACGCCAATTCATGGCGGGCGACGTGGCCGTCGCTGAGGTGATAGATCGTGAAAAAAATCACCTCTCCTCGCCAGGTCTCCCAACGACTGTGGCTGGCTCTGCGCCTGCCAGATTTGCCTGCACACGCCTTAGGTATTGAGCCCGAATGTCCTGAGCCTGTGGCAGTGATTGAAAAGCGCCATGTGTATTGGATAAATGCTGCCGCTGAAGCTGCTGGTATTCAGCTCACCATGGACGCCACCACGGCCCAGCTGTTGGGCGGCTGCTTGCTGCATGAACGTGATAGTGCAAAAGAGCAATTGTGCATCGCGCAATTAGCGGAGGGTGTGTATCAATTCAGCCCCTACATAGAAATTTATCGCAGCAACTTAACTGCTGGTTTGTTATTGGAAATATCCAGTTGTTTGCAGCTGTTCGGTGGTGCGAAATCGCTTGGCGATAAAGTCACGCTGTTTTTTGCGAACCAAAAGATCAATCTTGTGATGGGAATGGCGCACTCCAAAGCCGCCGCTTGGCTCCTTTCGTTTGCAGATTATCCGGTGCAAGACACCGACAAAAAAAAGGATTTTATTGAACGATTAAAGTTGCTGCCGATCAGCCTGCTGCATGATTTCCCCAAAGTAGTGGATGCCTTGGAAAAAACCGGCTTTGTGACGCTGGGGGATATAGCGCAGCACATTGAAGTGCAAACCATCAGTAGTTTTAAAAAGCGATTCGGTCATGACTTTGCGGATTTTTTGGCTGAGCTCTTTGGTATTGATCAGGATTTTCAGCAATCCTCATTGTTTGAAGCGCCGGTAACCCATTTCAAACCCATTGAATTTTTTTCTGAGCAATTACAGTTTGATTATCCCCTCCACCAGATTGATCAATTGCAGCAGCCGATGGAAATGCTACTGCAAAAGTTAGCCGGGTATTTACAAACGCGGCAATTGCAGGCGCAACATATTGAGTGGGTGTTGTCGGATATTTATCGCAATCAACACACATTACAAATCTATGCAGATTCTCCACAAAGCCAGTGGCAATTGTTATTCGATCTCTCGCTGATTCAACTGGAAAACCGCGATCTCCCGTTTGAAGTGGACACGCTTAGCCTTCATTGCCGTGACACTATACCAATGCAAGGGCGCAGCCATAGGCTGGATTTTGAGCCTGGCCGAAAAATCAATCGCCAGAGTTTTTCCATCACCGCCGCAAAATTAAAAGCGCGTTTGGGTGATGCTTCTGTTTACAAGCTCAGTTATCAGGATGGATATCTGCCCAATGAAACCAATCAAAAAATTTCACTGACGCAAACCTGCCAGCAAACTCTGCCGGATATTCACCAGCGTGCACAACGCCCCGCGTGGTTATTGGATGAGCCAATAAACATTGAGGTGCGCAAACAAGGGCTTTATTGGCGCGGTCGCATTAGGTTGATTGCAGGCCCCGAGCGTATTCAGGGCAACTGGTGGCGTGAGCCCAGTGCGCGGGATTATTTTATAGGCCTGCGGCAGGATCAGCAGCGCTTGTGGTTATTTTGGGATCTGCACAAACAGCAATGGTTTGTGCAAGGCATTTTTTCGTGAGCTTATGAGGGATAACAGAAAAAATGCGCTACGCCCAATTATTTACCACCACTAATTTTACGTTTTTGACCGGTGCATCCCATCCGTCAGAAATGGTGTATCAAGCCGCCGAACTGGGTTATGAGGCTATCGCCATTACCGATGAGTGTTCACTCGCAGGTATCGTTAAAGCCTTTGTCGCGGCAGAAGAGTTGGATTTTAAATTAATCATTGGCAGCCGCTTTACGCTCAGCAACGGCATGCAGCTAATTGCCATAGCACCCAATCGCGTAGCCTACGCTGAACTCTCGGGTTTTATTACCCTTGCCCGACGCCGCTCACCGAAAGGCGAATACGAAGCGCATTTTGAAGATTTACGTTTTCGCTTGCAGCATTGCCTGATTATCTGGCTGGGGTATTTAAATTCCGATGGTGTCGCGCCTGAGGCTGTTATCGATCAACTCTCCAAAGCCTTTAAAGAGCGTTTGTGGATTGGGATTGATCACCAATGGCGGGGAGGGGAGCAGGAACAATTTGCGATATGGCTGGCGTTAAGCCGCCAAAAAAATATTCCACTGGTTGCCTGCCCACAAGCACTCATGCATGTGCGTGAGCGCAAGCCATTGCAAGATGTGCTCACTGCTATCCGTCACTCAGTGCCGATTGCGGAATTGGGCTGCTTACTTGAACCTAATGCCGAAGCCTATTTAAAACCGGTTGAAGAGCTCATGCAGCTTTACCCGGATGCCTTGCTTGAACAAACCACCGAACTTGCTGATTTATGCCATTTCTCACTCAGGGAGTTGCAGTACCAATATCCATTGGAGCTGGTGCCAGCGCATTGCACACCCATTCAACATCTTCGCGCTCTGGTCAATGAAGGCAAGCAGCAGCGCTGGCCAACTGGTGTGCCCGCATTTGTGGAAGAGCTATTGGAAAAGGAATTGTGTTTGATTGAAGAGGTGCATTACGAGTATTACTTTCTGACCGTCCATGATTTGGTGCGCTTTGCGCGCTCAAAACATATTCTCTGTCAGGGGCGTGGTTCGGCAGCCAATTCCGTTGTCTGTTATTGTCTTTTCGTTACTGAAATCGCGCCCGGTCAAATCAATGTGTTGTTCGAACGATTTATTTCCAAAGAACGGGATGAACCGCCGGATATCGATATCGATTTTGAACATCAGCGGCGCGAGGAAGTCATTCAGTATATTTATGAAAAATACGGACGCGAACGCGCGGCTATCGCCGCTACCGTCATTACCTATCGCTCGCGCAGTGCAATACGCGATGTTGGTAAAGCCTTGGGAATGGAGCCCTCGCTGGTTGATCATCTCGCTAAAAATATCGCCTGGTGGGATAAGTCTACCGATCTGCCCACGCGTGTTTCACTCGCGGGGCTGCAAGTACAACAAAAAACTTTGCGGTACTTTTTTAAATTGGTGGAACAAATCCTCGGGTTTCCCCGGCACCTATCCCAACACGTGGGTGGCTTTGTGATTGCGCAAAGCAAGCTCAGCGACTTGGTGCCGGTTGAAAACGCCAGCATGCCAGATCGCACGCTAATCCAGTGGGATAAAGAAGACTTGGAATCCATGTGTTTGTTAAAGGTGGATGTGCTTGCATTGGGCATGCTAACCGCCTTGCGAAAAATGTTGGATTACATTCACCGCTACAATCCTGCAATTCGCTCGCTTGCCGACATTCCGCGTGAAGACCCTGCAACTTATGACATGTTGTGTCGCGGCGATAGCCTGGGCGTTTTTCAAATTGAATCCCGTGCGCAAATGGCGATGCTGCCACGGCTACAACCGCGCTGTTTTTATGATTTGGTTATCGAAATTGCGATAGTGCGCCCCGGCCCGATACAAGGCGATATGGTGCATCCTTTTTTGCGTCGCCGCAGTGGGGAAGAGGTGGCCACTTATCCCAGCGAAGCCATCAAGGCCGTATTGGAACCCACACTGGGCGTGCCTATTTTTCAGGAGCAAGTCATGCGTCTGTCAATGGTTGCTGCCGGTTTCTCGGGTGGCGAGGCAGATCAATTGCGGCGCGCTATGACCAGTTGGGGGAAAAACAGCAAATTATTACTCTTCGAACAAAAATTTATTCAGGGCTTATTAAATAACGGTTACAGCGCTGAATTTGCGCATCGGTTATTTGCGCAGGTAAAAGGTTTTGGCGGTTATGGTTTTCCCGAATCCCACTCCGCCAGTTTTGCGCTTTTGTGTTACGCCTCCTCCTGGCTTAAATGCCATCACCCTGCTGCGTTTTATTGTGCTTTATTGAATAGCCAGCCTATGGGTTTTTATTCTCCATCACAGCTCATTCAGGATGCGCGCCGTCATCACGTGCACGTTATGCCGGTGGATATTAACAAAAGTCTTTATGAGAATTCATTGGAGATGGATTCGCGAAAAGAGTGGGGCATTCGCTTGGGCTTTTGCGAAGTGAAATCCTTGAATGAATCAAGCGCTAAACAAATCGAACACTGGCGCGGCCATGAAAAATTTACCTCGCTTGAGGATTTATCCCGTAGAACAGCGTTAACCGCTAATGATTTGCAAATTCTCGCTTCAGCAGATGTGCTCAGGCCGATAAGTGGCAACCGTCATGAATCGCGCTGGCGCGCCGCAGCAATACAACCTTACTCAGCCCTGCTCGATAGTAATCAACAGGGTAGAGCGGATGATTTATTTACCGCAGCACCTACCCAAGCCAAAGATGTTCTCGATGATTACCGCACCCTTGGCCTAACACTACGCCAACACCCCATGGCGCTGTTGCGTAGTCAGCCCCCCTTTAATAAATGCACGCCTTACTCGCAACTCGTAAATCTGCGTCACAAAGGTTTTGTGCGCGTCGCTGGTTTAGTCACCGGCCACCAACGCCCCGGCACCGCCAACGGCACTTTGTTTCTGACACTGGAAGATGAAACCGGCAATATCAATGTGATCGTGTGGAAAGGCACACAAGAGACCTACCGAAAAATATTACTCACCTCAAAGCTGCTATTAATAAAAGGCACCGTAGAAATCGCGACAGAATATGTTGCCACACCGGTAGTTCACGTAATCGCAGGCCAACTCCACGACTACACCTATGCACTGCAAGGCCTTGCAGTGAAGGCCAGAAGCTTTAAGTAATGCGGTGTAATGGACTTGCTCCGTGTTCTATGGTTAGGTTAAAGAATCGTTTGAGTGGCGCAGGAATGTTGATATAGTCGAAGGCTAACTATGTGCCCAAAGCGGACGTTGAAGGTGGTTGATCGTTTGTGTTTCTACAGAAGTATTCGAAAGACCTGCTGTTTTTTTGGGCCAAGTTTTAAACAAACAATAATCACTATTTCTCATAAATAGTGAATTAAACTGTTATATAAAAGTTACAGCAACACTTACCAATATAAAATGGGCATCGGACATGAATAGACTTTCTCAAAAAGAAAGGGTTGTATCTCTTGGGGTAGATCTTGCTCTGCTTTTGGTTATATGCACTTTGGCGTTTGGGAAGCCATATCCGCCAGTAGGAGATAGCGGCTTTTGGTTCTACGCAGCTTTATTGAGCGTGGTAGTTGGGGCAAAAATAGTAACTCCATTTTATGTTAAGCCCGCTGATGCCATATCGTATGCAGTTCCTGCATTTGTTTCATTAATGCTCATAAATGATTGGGCTGCATGGCCGGATGAGACAAAATTTGCTTTTTTAGTAGTCTCTTCGTTATCAGGATTGATCATTGTCTTTGCTTTAATTTCAATTGTTTTGAATAACTGGGGTTATGAGAGGTCACAAGAAATATCAAACAAAATTCGAATATTTCTTGAGGCTTTTGCGAAACCGCAGGTTGTTTATACCCCAATTGTAGTGTTTGCAATGTATTCCTATCACCTGCAAAAGCCCAACGAGTTAATACTGATAACCATTGCCATATTGCTTACGGTTGCTATTTCAGCGGGTGATTTTTCGGTTAAAACATTTAATAGAATTAGAAGAGCAATTAATGCCGGTCTGAGGGTCTCAAATATTGGAGAGGTGGCTGCATATCAGCAACCAAATATAATTTTACTTCGTCAAGTAAAGGATGGCGATCTACCACTTAAAAAAATTGTCTATATCAAGGATAAACATTCGAATTCAAAACTGGCCCTTACTCTTGATTTGGTTGGTAGAGATAGTGGTGTCTTAGTTCGCTCGGTTGAAATTACAAGCCTTAAAGCTGGGCTGCTTAAAGATTTTGAATTGCTCGTTCCAAATGATTCTGTCGCTCAAATTCAAGATGAATATCTTGAAGATATTTGTGCTTCAGAAAATATTAATTTAATGGAAATTAATAATGTAGTAGGAATTGTTGCTCCTGATACATCAATTGAGAGGCTATTTTTTGAAGTTGTAGACAACTCTGATATTGAGGAAGGTCGGTTAGTTACAGTAAATGTACAAAATCAAAAGGTTCTCTATCAGATTGTTGGTGGCTTAACTAAGGAAGAGGTAGTTCATCAAAAGAACACGTATGGATACCTTCGCGCTCAAGCGCAACAAGTAGGTGTTTGGAATGAAGAGCGTAAAAAATTTACTCAGTTTAGCTGGCTGCCAAATATTAATGATCCAGTATACCTTGAGAAGCAACAAGATTATGTTATTGAGCCTGACACGATCGGCCATTTCCCTAATAGTAACTACCAAATAAAAATAGGGAATATTAATCATCTAGTAACCCACAATACAGCGATACTGGGAATTCTTGGTGTAGGAAAATCTATGCTAGCAATCGAATTGCTAGAGAGGATGATGGCAGAAGGAATTAAAGTTGTATGTTTGGATCTAACCAATCAGTACTCATCTGAGCTTTCTGATTACTATAATTCATCTCACGAAACAGCTTGCCTTGCAGCATTACGGCTCGCCACTGATCAAGATAGAGATGTATGGCAAGAAGATCCAGAGAAAGGTGGGAGCTTGCCAAATTTAAAGAACGCATTTTATAACGATTTGCAGGCATTTATTAAAAATACAGATGGGCATGTTCTAAAAATATATAATCCAGCCGAGTATGTCGCCACAAAGCAAACAAAAGCTCCTGGGCAGGCAAATGCGACTGGAAGACCGACAGATTGGTTTAGAACTGCATCGTTATTCAGTGTTACGCCTGTAGAAATTACTCAAATTGTCTCAGAAACAGTGCTTGATATTTTATCTGACCAAATGTCAGAAAATGCCAGAGTTTGTCTTGTTTATGAGGAGGCGCATTCGCTTGTTCCTGAATGGAATTCAGTTGTAGCAGAAGGCGATAAACACGCAACTAGCGGTACAGCGAGAGCAATTCTTCAAGGAAGAAAATATGGACTTGGCTGCTTACTCATTACCCAGCGAACAGCGAACGTTACAAAAACAATTCTAAATCAATGCAACACAATATTTGCCATGCGTACATTTGATGATACAGGAAAGGATTTTCTGGGAAACTATATCGGACGCGATTATGCTCAATCTCTATCTTCCATAAAAGAGCGTCATGCTGTTTTTTTCGGTAGGGGATCAAGTTGTGAAAATCCTGTTTTGATGAAAGTAAACAATAGGGCTGATTTCGTAAAATCATTCAGGGCGCTTCACCAACCCCCGGTATTTCTCCAGCAAGCGGCGGCGGTTCTTAATGAAGATGTAGTGCAGCCTGAAATAAATGCACAGCAAGCTGAAGCAACGTTTGATGACGACATGCCTTTTTAAAAACGAGCATAAAAAATAAAGCTTTCACCACAATAACTGGAAGTTTACCCCTCTTAAACCTAATCAAGCGAAGGATTACTATGAGCAAAATCAGAACCACCGTCAGTCACCCAAACGGATATCATGGCCTACCTTGGTTTGAAATAAAGGTAGACAAAATTTACACGACAGTAAGTCATCCTCAAGGGTACAGTGGTTTGGCTTGGTATCAAATCAAAGGGAATAAAATTTACAATACTGTTAGTCATCCTGATGGTTATTCGGGACTGGCACACTACGAAATTAAAGGAAATAAAATACATACCACTGTTAGTCATCCACAAGGTTATCAAGGTCTACCTTGGTATGAAATCGTTTAAAAACGGGGCAAGTTCTATAGCACGTGGGCTGTACAGCCCTATCAGATAGCACGTAGGTTGGGCAGCCATGCCCAACAATCCTATTTAATGACCAAAATGTTGGGCATTACTGCCCAACCTACGTTAAGTGGATTGCTTCCGCTTTTGGCCGAAATGCGAAGTTTTGCGGCTTGCGTCATGCTCTATATTTTTTAATTTAAATGCTGGTTTTTTACTGAGAGGCTGCATGAGGATTTTGAATCTCCATTAGCAGGGGTATCTGATGGCGATAATCCCCGTTGACGATCCTATTGTTCGCAACTCATTGCTCGCACTTGACTGAGGTGAACAAGCTGCATAAGTGATCAACTTATTAACAAGGTTTTAGCTTGCGAGTTCTGGCGGGTGTTTGTCTTTTGGGGTTCTTTATGCGCCGGGTAGAAAACAGGACTGGTCTTATTTTAGTGGAAAATATAAGAGTCAAAAATGGATCAAATCAAAAAAAATAAATCGATGTTTATAGGTCTGACGTTTGGTGTTTTGTACGGTCTATCCATACGAATATTATGGGGGCTGGAGGGGATGAAGAATATTGGTGGGTTGGTTACCTTTTCATTTATGTTTCTTGTTCCCTTTGCAGTTGGATTTATAAGGGTTCACTACGAATGCAAAGCAAAAGGCGTTATTAGTTTTGGCAAGATGATTGTGATCGCATGGCAACCCATTTTTGTTTTTATTTTGATAACCGCTATTTTGTTGCTTGAGGGCAGTGTTTGTATAGTTATGGCGTTACCCTTATTTATGCTCTTGGCAAGTTTGGGTGGGCTCGCTGCCGGTGGTATTTACCGTATTACCTCAAAAAAGAAAAATGGTACATTGATTTCCGTTGCACTACTTCCTTTATTGATAGCGCCACTTGAAGTTAATTTTATTCACACATCCAAAGTCTATCAGGTAGAAAATAGCATTGAGATAAACGCAACCCCCGATGTTGTTTGGAAGCAGCTTGCTAATGTAAGAACTATAGAAAAGAGTGAGCTATCGTTTTCGTTAACTGCATTAATTGGAGTGCCGAGACCCATTGAGGCGAACATGAATGCTGAAGGAGTTGGTGCTGTTCGTACCAGCAAATGGGACAAAGGTGTGGTATTTAAAGAAATTATTACTGACTGGACTCCGAGCAAACGAATGGCTTATGCCTTTGATATTGACCCCGAAGCGATTCCCGACGACGTATTGGATCAGCATGTAAAATTAGGCGGTGAATATTTTTCACCTATTGTTGGTGAGTACCTGATCACAAATGGTCGCTCGGGAAATACGATTTTGCATTTAAAAACCACCCTCCGTGACAATACAAACTTTGGTATTTATTCAAGAATATGGGGTGAAATTATATTTCAGGATTTCCATATCTCATTACTTAAGTTGATGAAGCATCGTTCTGAGGCTTCAGTTAGTAAAAATCCATTACAGCACGTAGCTTGGGAAGCTAAGCCCAACAAATCTATTTAATAACCAAAAATGTTGGGTATTACTGCCCAGCCTACATTGCTAGATTGCACATTGCAGAGTCAGCTGGTGGCCGAACTGCGAAGTTCGGCCAGCGCTTTACGAACTGCATTGTTAATTTAATTACTAGTGTTTTTGTCGATCAATCACATGAGGAATTTAAATCGCAATCGGGAACAATGTCTGTTGCGGTTCGTTCCTCTCCAACAACCTAAATTCAGTGCCAGTGTTAGCTTATGGCCGAAACATGACGGTTGTGGCTGCATGTCACCTCCTGAATATTCAGATTCTCCTGTCGATTTAAGTCTGCTTTATTCGACTAATAATTGTCTGCCCCGTTAAATAAATTTGGAGAACTGGACATGAATACCAATGCCGATATCGACATTATCAAGAGCTTGATTGCGGCGCGCGCGACAGATATCGCCAACGCAGACGCTGAAGCCGCTATCGCCCCTTTTGCGGGTGATGTTGTGGTCTACGATCTGCAGCCGCCGCTTGCTTTTGCCGGAGCCGATGCGCGCGATGCTGAGGAACTGCGGGCTTGGCTGAAAACCTGGAAGGAATCGGGGCCTCGGGTCGAGTTTCACGATTCACGGATTCTAATTGATGGCGATCTTTGCATCGCTTATGGTCTCAGTCACATGCAAGGGGAAAAGATCGGGGAGGGAGCGGTCGAATTGTGGTTCCGTACTACTCTCGTATTCAAGCGCTCCGAAGATGGCTGGAAGATCGTCCACGAGCACAATTCGGTGCCGATGAAAATGGATGGCAGTGGCCTTGCCGCCGTTGATCTGAAACCGTGATATAAAAACAAAGTTTATTTTCAAGAAAGAAAAACGGGCAGAAATTTTTAAAATTTCTGCCCGTTTATTTATTTACCTGCTGAATTTCTAATTGCGGAAAACCGTGTAAATTTATCGCGCCAACGCGCTTGCGGGTTTAATACTTCGATCAGTAAACACGGCAAGAAAGTTAGCGTTAGCAGCATGGAGGCGGTTAGGCCGCAGAGGACGACTATGCCTACGCCGCGATATAACTCGGTGCCTGCGCCGGGGATGAGTACCAGTGGCAGGAGGCCGAAGATGGTGGTGGCGGTGGACATGAGGATGGGGCGTAGGCGGCTGGCGACGGCTTCTTGTACGGCGTTGATGATGGGGAGTTGGCGTTCATCCAGATTGCGGCGTGTTTGTTCGACAATGAGGATGGGGTTGTTTACAACGGTGCCGAGCAAAATCACAAAACCGAGCATGGTAATCATGTCAAACGCTTGGTGATTGCCTGCAAAACCAATGCTGCTGAGCAATGCGCCAACACCGTTAATACCTACTAAACCGACAACGCCGCCCGCCATGCCCAAAGGCACAGTGGTGAGGATCAGCAGCGGGTAACCCCAGTGGGAAAAAATCGCTACCAACAATAAATAAATCAACAGCAGTGCAACGATAAAATTATTTAGCAGTGCCGCGCGGGTAGAGGCCAAGTCATCGGCCGCACCGGTGATGCTGAGTGCAACGCGATTGGGTAATTCGCCAGCGGCTTTCATGGCGGGGATAAGTTCGGTTCGCAGTGTATCGACGGCGGTTTCCAGCGCGACATCGTCGGCCGGAATAATGTAAACCGATACTGTGCGCTGGCCGTTAACCCGGCGCAGCTCTTCGCTGTCTACCGTTTCGCGTAGCTCAGCCAGTGCCGAGAGCGGCATAACCTGACCTTGGGGTGTGCGAATAGGCACCTGCGCCAGGTCGCTCAGTTGTTGGCGATTGCCCGCTGTGCTGAAGACAAACATGTCGATTTTGTCGTCGCCATCGATAAATTCCCCCACAAAAGCCCCATCGCTATAAGCCGCGACGATAAAACCAAATTCGTCCGGGCTAAAACCGAGTTCCGCCAAACGCTCCCAGCGCGGGCGAATTTCAATCAGTGGTTGGTCGAGCGAGAGCGATGCAGGCGATGAATCCATGCGCGGTTCATTAAAGACATCCTCGGCGCGGCGCATCACATGGCGCGCGGTGGTGTAAAGCTCGGCCAAATTGGGGCCAGTCAGGTTGAGCTCTACGGCGCGGGTGCCGCCCTGGTTGCTGGAGATAATGGAACCGCGACCAGAGAAAGCGCGCATGCCGGGGTAGCTTTCAAACTTGTTGACTATGGCGTCCATCATGGCATCGATATGGGCGGCATCGCGCGGTTCGCTCATCAACCAGAGTTGCCCGGCGCTGATGCGTAAAAAGTAGTATTTCAGTGGCGGAATATCGCCACTGCCTTGTGTGTATTGTGTTGTTTCCGGGTTGATGGCCTCATCCAACTGCGCCTGGATTTCAGTGCCGATCTTATGCATTTCTTCAATGTTGTAGCCCGGTGGTGCGAACATCATGCTGAAGGCTTTGGGTTCCTCGCCCTCGGGCAAGTATTCGGCAGCGGGCATATACAACAGCGCCAAGCCCAAAGTACCGGCAATTGCGCCCGCCATGGTCAGGTAGCGGCGCTTGGTGTTGAGGGATAACCAAGCGGTTATTTTCAGGATGCCTGCCTCGCGGCTGGAGCCTTCGCCGGTATCCATACGCCCACCGATAGCGGCGCTGGCGGCAGGCACAATGAACAGGGCAAATAGCATAGAGGCGAAGATCGACGCAGAAATCGCAATGGCGATATCGGAATAGAGTTGGCCCGCTTCCTGGGTGATAAACAGCACGGGCGCGAATACCAAAATGGTGGTGGCGCTGGAGGCAATAACCGCGCTCCAGACCTCGCGCACACCGGTGACTGCCGCTTCTATGCGATCCAGCCCGCGCCGCCGGGCCTGCTCGATGCTTTCCAGCACCACAATACTGTTATCGACCGTCATACCAATGGCAAAGGCAATACCGGCGAGGGAGATGACGTTAATGGTGCGCTCAAAACCGGCAAGGCCAATAAATGCCGCGATGGTACACACGGGGATGCCCATCAAGCAGATCAGTGTGGCGCGGCCGGAGCGCAGGAACAGGTACATCACAATGGTGGCGAGCAGGGCACCCAGGCAGAGGTTCACAAATACATTGCTGACCGAAGCCTCCACATAGCGCACATCGTCGCCAATCATGACGATGCGCAACCCATTGGGTTCCAGCAGGTCGGCGCGGATTTTGTCGATTTCCGCGAGCATGGCGCGTTTGATATCAATCACATTGGAACCCTGTTGGCGTTTGACCGACAGGGTGATGGCCTCCTCACCGTTGACTATGGCGTAGCCGCGCTTCTCGTAGTGATCGAGGCGGATATCGGCTACATCGGCCAAGCGGATATAACTGCCATTGCTATGGGTAATGATGAGGTTTTGCAGATCCTGCAGGTCATCAAAGCGGCTGGTGGTGCGCAGCAGGTAGCGGCGTTTACCTTGATTGATGTCGCCAGCGGAGACATCGCGGTTGCGCGCACGTATGGCGGCGCTCACATCCTCCAGGCTGAGGTCGCGCTGGGCAAGGCGCGCAGGGTCAACATGGATCTGGATCTGGCGCAGGGTGTTGTTCATTTCGACTTGCGATACCCCGGCCACTCGCTCCATGCGCGGGCGCAGGTTGTCGTCGATGAAATCGCTGATCATGTCCATATCCAATTGGCGCGGGTTGCCAAGTTGGGGGAGTACCGCGAAGTACATAAACGCATTTTCCGAGAAGGACTCGCTGAAAAGTCGCGGCTGATCGACGTTTTCAGGGTAATTGGGCACCTGGCTCAGGGCGTTGGCGACACGGATCAAGAGTTCGTTGATCTCTACATCCGCAGCGAATTCCAACTGGATATAAGCCTGGCCCATAGAGGCAGATGACTCCATGCGGCTGAGGTTGGGCAGCGAGCGCAGGTAGCGCTCTTGTTCGAGCAGGATTTCCTTTTCTATATCCTGCGGGGTCGCACCCGGCCAGCCGGTCTCCACGGTGATAATGCTGGTGTTCAGGTTAGGGATCATCTGTACCGGCATACGCAGTGCGGCGGCCAACCCGAGCACACACACAATCAGCACAATCACACTGAGCAAGCGCCCCTGCATAACCCAGCGTTCAATCATGATTGTGGCTCCTGCTTGGCCGATGGAGTATCGACCACCACCGACTGGCCATCCTCCAACACTTCATTGCCGCGGGTGATCACCTGTTCACCGGCGCTTAGTCCCTGTTCAATCAGGTAGCCATCACTCCCAGCCAGACCCAATTCCACCTTGCGGCGTTGGGCTTTGCCGTTTTCCACTACAAACACGCTGTAGTTACCGTCGGCATTGCGCAACAGGGCATCGCGCGGCAACAACACGGCAGTTTGCCCATGTTCAAACTGGAGCAGGGCGCGGGCGGATGCACCGGGAACCAGCGCTTTATCGGTTTGCTGCGCGGCAAGGCGCAGTAAGAAACTGCGCGAGGCATCGCCTACGGGCACCAGTTGGTCGATCCTGGCTGGAATTTTCAGGCCGGGTTGCGTATCCGGTGCAATCTGTACCTGTTTGATGTGGTCAATATTGGCCAATTGCTCCTGCGGTAGCTGTACATCCAAACGCAATAAATCCAATGAGGTGAGCGCAACCACTGCATCGCCGGGGTTCAGCCATTGGCCGACATCGGTCAAGCGCTGGCTGATAACACCATCAAAAGGCGCTACAAGGCGATGTCTGGCCAGATTTTCAGCGGCGATGCTAACCTCGGCGCGCGCTTCATCAAGTCGGGCGGCGGCAAGTTTGGCGGCGCTTTCACGCGCGCTCACTTCACTCTGGGCGATATGGCTTTGCTGTTGCAGGCGCAGGGCTTCATCGCGCAGGCGGACTGCTTCAGCGGCGTTAGTCTCGGCCGCTGCCAGCTGCGCCAGCGCACGTTTATGCTCCTGCCGGGCGATATTGCTATCCAGCTCCAGTAATAAATCGCCTTTTTTAACGCGGCTCCCTACATCTATCTGCAGGTTTTTGACCAGTGCGTTGACGGATACCGACAGGGTTGAGTCGCGCAGGGCACGCAGGGTGCCGCTTAACTCCAGTTCACTGCGCAGGCTGGTCGCCTTCAGGGTGTGGGTGACCACACGCAACTCGTTGGCCTGACCAAGCGGGGCGGCGAGTGTTAGGGATAAGAGCAAACAGGAGATCAAAAGCGGACGCTGCATAAATCCTCATTACTGCGGTTGGCGAAAGGAGTTCCATATTAACTGGCCATAATTACGAAGAAATCTCATTTGCCGATCGTTTTCACGACTTAACACTTTCAATGCCATCTACTGTGAGCTGGTCTGTCGTGGGATTGAAATGAAATGTTGAGCAGCTCACAGCAGGGGATTTATCCATAGCGTTTATGTTTCCCAGCAAAGATGATGATAATAATATTGCGAATGCTTATCATTTGTGAAATTATGCGCGCATTTGTCATCAGGTATATAAGATCAATGATTCAACAATTGAGCATCATCAACCGTATTGCGGCCGCGCTAATCGGCGGTTACGCATTTACTTGGGGTTTTGCTGCGCTCGGTATTGCCGGGTTGGTAGCACTGGGTGTGGATTTTCATGAGGCTGAGATGGCGGTGCTGTTATTGGCCTTTCTGGTGTTTTTAGCGCTATTTCTCTGGGTCTTTGCAACTACCCGTGTTGCGCGCGCATGGGTGTTGTTGGGTGGTGGAGCTGTACTGATGATCACGGCTGCGTTAGCGCTACAGCGTGCGCTTTTGGGCTGATGGCATAGGGGAAGATTTTTATGTTTAGTCAATTTCGGTTGTCCATGACCTGGGTTCACACCTGGTTCGGTTTGGTGATGGGCTTTGTGCTCATGATCTGTTTTTTCTTTGGCGCACTTTCGGTATTTGATCGCGAGATTGATCGTTGGGCGATTCCCAAAACACGTTTTGAGCCTCAGCCAATGCCATCGTTTGATCACCTGCTAAAACCGGTGTTTGAAAAGTTGCGCGCCCACCCGGTGGATATGGCAAGCACTGCACAGCGTGTGATTGGTGATTTGCCGCACCCGGATACCATGCCTATGGCATCGCTTTATGCTTACACCACACACCGTGACCCGGTTCTGTCGATAGGCGCAGAGTTCAGTATTCCGAATAAACCCAGGAACCCTGCTGATGACCATTTGCATGTACACGGCTGGGCGACTATTGACCCGCGTACCGGTGACATGATTCCTGACGATGCATTAAAAATCGGCAGCGGTTGGTTTTACCCGATGCATTACAGCCTGAACTGGCAGTGGAAGTACATCGGCTTCTACATTGTTGGTTTGGCGGCATTTGTCATGCTGGCTGCGTTGGTGACCGGTGTGATCATGCACCGCAAGATTTTCCGTGAGTTGTTTACATTTCGCCCGCAAAAACGCACCCAGCGCAGCACTCTGGATTTGCACAATATGACCGGTGTGGTGGCATTGCCATTTCACTTCTTTTTTGCGTTCACCGGGTTGATTATTTTTGCCGCGTATTACTATCTCCCGGTATCGGGAACCTTACTAAAACCCCTGCACGATCAACACGAAATTCTGGAGTCCGAGCGCACGGGGTTACCCCATGAGCCCGCGGGAGTGGCTGCACCTATGGCCTCGGTCGATGCCATGGTGGCAGAAGCCAAGCGCCGCTGGGCCGCACGCGACATGGCGGGTGAGGTGGGTTACCTCTATGCCGATCACTTGGGTGATCAAAACGGCTATGTGAGTATTTATCGCGCAGGTAGTGACAGGGTAGCTTTGGTAGGTGAAGGTATTCATTTTAAAGCCAGCACTGGTGAGGTGCTGCGTGAAGATCCGCCGCGTACCGCCGTAGCCGAGATCAACGAATTCCTGACCGGTTTGCACTTACAACATTTTGAACACTGGTTGTTGCGCTGGCTCTACGTGCTTGGTGGTTTGCTCGGGTGTATTTGTATCGCAACCGGCTTTATTTTCTTTGTCGAAAAACGCAAGCGCCAGCATGCAAAAACCAATAGCCAGGCTAGCCGTCTGGTAGATGCTTTTGCGGTTACCACAGTGACCGGCATGCTCATCGCAACCTTTGCGATCCTGGTAGCAAACCGCTTGCTTCCCGCTGATCTGGTTGGTAAAGGCACTTGGGAGATCCGGGCTTTCTGGGGTGCATGGCTATTGGCTTTATTGCACGCCATCTGGCGCAGTGCACCTGTTGCTCGCGCGGCAATGAGCCCCGCGTGGCGCGAGCAGTGCTGGCTAGTGGCGCTGCTTGCCGCTGCGGCAGTGTTGTTGAACTGGAGTTCAACCGGAGATCATCTGCTCAAAACTCTGTTTACCGATACCTACTGGCCGGTGGCGGGCGTCGATCTGAGCCTGTTAGTAACGGCAGCTTTGTCAGTTGCTGTTGCGCGCAAGCTTTGGCGTGTTGAGCAAGTGGCAGCGCAACGCCAAGCCGCAGGAGAGGGGATGGATGGCCGCTTCATCAATGCGGAGGTAAATCATGGTTGAGCCCTGGATTGCTTTGATATTGGCAACACTGAGCTGTTTTGTTGGTTTTGGCTGGTTAGCACTGGCGATGAACGTGCACTGGCAGCAAGTGATGAAAACCACTTCAGCTCCCAGCCCACAAACACGTGGCAGGCTCAGGTTACTGGGGCTGACTGGCCTGCTTGTTGCGGTGGTGTTTTGTTTTATCGCTGACCGTCCCTCTATGGCCGTGTTGGTTTGGTTGATGTTGCTCGCCGCCTGCGCCCCTTCAGTTGCAATCTTGCTGGCATGGCGCCCACACTTGCTAAGGTTGCTCTGGCCGGGCTTTAAGGCAAAAGCGTAACGCGGTTGCGACCCCCCTCTTTGGATTTGTACAAGCCTTGGTCAGCCTTTTCAATCCAGTGACGGTGGTCGTGCAACTCCGGATTAAGCTCTGAAACCCCCATGCTCACCGTAAATTGGATTTCGTGGCCCTCGGCATAAATGGTCGAGGACTCGATGGTTTTACGCAGGCGCTCGGCAAACACACATGCGCCGTCACCGTTGGTATTGGTAAGGATGATGCCAAATTCTTCGCCGCCATAGCGACCGGGAATATCCAGATCGCGAGCGTGCTCTTTGATGGTTCGGCTCACAGCGCGTATCGCTTCGTCGCCAACGGTATGACCGTAGGTATCGTTAATTTTTTTGAAGTGATCTATATCCAACATGATCAGGCTGGATGGTTGCTCGTAACGATCAAAGCGTTTGAACTCCTGAATTAGTCTCAATTCCCAATAACCACGATTAAACAAACCGGTCAAATGATCGGTTCGGCTCATGTTTTGTAGCTGTTTATTGGCCTGTTGCTGCGCAATTTTATTTACTGCGGTATCTGTTACATCGTAAATGATCAGGCAAATATGCCTGGCAACACCGTTAGTATCGAGTAGCGGGGTAATACTGCTGTTTTGATACATGTATTCAGCGGTGCCGGTAATAGGGCGATAGTGTGGGAAACGGAATAGGTAAGGTCGCTGCTCCCAGGTAGTAAATGCCGTATTTTGTAACACAAACACCGATTGTGCCTTGTGTTTGAACCATGCCTCCGGGAGTTCGGGAAATGCCTCAAATAAACTCTTGCCCAGCACCTTCTCCGGGGCTTTTCCACTGTGGTTCTGCATAAAACTGTTCCACACATCAATAGTGTAGTTTTCGTCCATAACAACGAGCCCTACATCAATGTTTTGCAGAATGTCCATTTGCCAATGAACGTCGTCGAACAGTTTGTTGGAATCTTTGGTTTTTGCCATCGGTGTCATTCAGCCTAATCAAGTAGGTAGTCAAGTTTTTCGGTCAGACCGGAAATAGAATGTTCAGCAATCACCAATAATAAATCACAGTTGATTTTGTGATCTTCAATTGCGTAGTTAATCTCTACTACCAGCGCTTGCTTCCATTTCATATTGTTGTTTTGCAACAGGTCGGTAATGTTGCAATGCTGCCCTAATAGCATTGGCGGTCCAAAACTGAAATGAGTATCCAACTGCTCGGCAAGGCCGCGAAGACAGGCGCCATTTAATACATTCGCCGTATCCATCAACAATTCGTACTGAGCTTGTTCATCGGGAACGCGGTCATATTTGAGCAATCTGGCAAGGTCGTCAAAATCAGTTTCATGGAATATCAGCATGGCTTCGCCAGCGATGCCGCCGCCAATAAACCCCTGGCAGACACCATGAACTATATCGTTTTGGTTTTCCCGGTTGAGGGACTGGAGCGCCATAGCGATATCGGTAGGGTTGAGCACGCTGACGTGCGGGATGGACAACACAACAAACACATCCAACAGGCGGGCCAAGTGGGCGCCAGCTTGGCCCATAGCGACGTTGGTGATTTCTTGCAGGCAGTCGCGCTGGTCTTCAGTAAGCAAGTATTCAGGCATAGTGTTCGATCTTGTTATAAGCATCTGGAGGTTTATCTGAAGCTTAGCAGCAATCTATGGGTTTGTTGTAAAACATCTGACTGGCTGCCCAGCTGGCTTTTTCGCACAACAATTTCATCAATTCCTTAGTGATTTTTATGCTCTAAGTGTCTATTGGAGCAGGTTTTTTAGGCTCTTTGTTTGTAATCCAAAGTGTACTACCATGCCCCGAACAGTCATTAATGCAGGGGCTATTTCAGCCGGTTTGATTGAGTGCTAGCCGCCCCATCCATCAGTAATTTGAACAGAGGCAAATATGAGTCCATGCAAACAGGTGTTGGCGACGATGATTTCCCCACGAGAGCTATTAAAGCCAGTGTCACTATTGGTCTTGAGTATCGGATTGCTCACTGGTTGCGACTCGCGCCCTGAGGTTGAAGCTTCATCGGACATGGCAGCTTCTGTTGCCTGGCAAAAACCTGCTGATCCCAAGGCTTCTGACTACCTTGCAGGTTGTGAAGCTGATCACGGCCGGATTCGCACACAAATGGAGGCTTTTGCCGACGAGTCAAAACGCTACCAACCGCAAGAGCTGCTGGAAGCGATTAATAATATCGATTTATTGCTCGACAAACAGATGAATCTCGCGAGCCTCTACGCCAATGTCCACCCCAATGAAGCGGTTCGACTGAGCGCAGAGGAGTGCGAGCAAAAGTTTGTTGAGCTCATCAGCGAAATTAGTTTGTCGCGCCCACTTTATAACCATCTGGTCGCTGTAGATAAAGCCAGTTTGGATACTCAAGGCAAGCGTCTGGTCGAGCACTTACTGCGTGATTTTAAACGTGCCGGCGTAGATAAAGATGAAGCAACGCGTGCACGTATCAAAAAGCTGAATGAGGAGATTAATTTAATTGGCCAAAACTTCGATAAAAATATTCGCGATGGTGCGCGCCAATTAGTGTTGAATTCTGTCGATGACCTCAAAGGTTTGCCGCAAGACTACATAGATACCCACAAGCCTAATGAAGAAGGGAAAATTATTCTTACAACAGCATATCCCGATTATGTTCCGTTTATGCAATATGCCGAAAGTGATGAACTGCGCAAAAAATTCTATGTCATTTTTCGCCAGCAGGCCTATCCGGAAAACAAAGCGGTATTACAAAGCCTGATCGAAAAGCGTCATGAGTTAGCCCAAATTCTGGGTTATGAAAACTTCTCGGCATTTATTACCGAAGACAAAATGATCGGTTCGCCAGCAAAGGTTCAAAGTTTTATCGATAAAGTTTCTGCAGTGGCAACACCTCGCGCAGAGCAGGAATACCAACAGTTGTTAACGCGCCTGCAACAAATTGATCCAAGCGCTACGCGCGTTGAGGATTGGCAAAAAATGTATGTGGAGCATCTGGTTAAAAAAGAGGATTATCAGGTTAATGCACAGGAGGTTCGTCAATACTTCCATTACGACAAGGTAAAACAAGGAATTTTTGAATTGGTACAAGCGATGTTTGGTGTATCTATTCGCCCTTGGCAGACGGATGTGTGGCATGAGTCGGTAAATGCTTATGAAATTCTGGAGGGCGAAAAAGTAATTGGTCGCTTTTATTTGGATATGCACCCGCGCACTGGTAAATACAAACATGCCGCTGCATTTTCTGTTGTCAATGGTATTGAAGGCGTACAACTACCTGTAGCTGCTTTGGTATGTAATTTCCCGGGGGATGATGGCAGTTCCGGATTAATGGAGCATGCTGATGTAGAGACGTTTTTACATGAGTTTGGGCACTTGCTGCATGGAATTTTTGCGGGAACCAATCAGCGTTGGATGTATTTTTCAGGCATAAAAACCGAATGGGATTTCGTTGAGGCGCCTTCCCAAATGTTGGAGGAATGGGTGTGGGATACGGAAACTCTCGCCAGCTTTGCTCAAAATGATAAAGGCGAGGTAATCCCGCCTGAGCTAGTGGCGAAGATGATTGCTGCGCGCGACTTTGGACGTGGCATGTGGACAAAACATCAGTTGTTTTATGCGGCGCTATCATTGGGTTTATACAATACCGATCCAGCCAAACTTGATCTAAATAAGGTGATGGAAGATATTCAATCTACCTACTCGCCTTTTGGGTATGTGGACGATACCTATTTTTATGCGAGTTTCGGTCACTTAAATGGTTACTCCTCTATTTATTACACCTATATGTGGTCTTTGGTGATCGCTGCCGATATGCACAGCGAATTCATGAAAAAAGGGCTGCGCAACCCTGAGCTGTCACATCATTTCCGCAAAACAGTGCTCGAACCTGGCGGCGCCAAAGATGCAGCTGAATTGGTGGAGGACTTCCTGGGCCGGCCTTACAGTTTTGATGCTTTTGCTAATGATCTCTCTGTCAAATAAACCAAAAGAATCCTATCGCTTGATAGGATTCTTTCCTGCATTTAATTTGCTGTCGGTTCCTCTATGAAAGCATTAAATTTTTTATTTTTGATCTCGCTTATTGGTTTCACTCTTTCCGGTTGCGGAGAGCGAAAAACTCTAGTTGATATAGGCACAGAAGCACAAATTCTTCATATCGGTAACGGTACTGAGCCTGCTGAAATTGATCCTCATACCACCACAGGTATGCCGGAATACCATTTGCAAATGGCTTTATTTGAAGGCTTGGTGAGCAAACACCCGGAGACATTAGAAATTATCCCTGCTGTTGCCGAACGCTGGACTATTTCCGATGACGGATTGGTTTATACCTTTTTCATCAGGCCCACCGCAAAGTGGTCAAATGGTGATGCATTGGTTGCGGAAGATTTCGTACTTTCCTGGCAGCGCGCACTTTCTGCGGCATTAGGTAATCAATATGCCAATATGCTCTACAGTATTAAAAATGCAGAAGCCTTTCATCTTGGCAAAATCACCGATTTCAAACAGGTGGGTGTGATTGCACTTGATCGCCTCACATTACAGGTAACATTGGAAAATCCAACGCCCTATTTTTTGCAAATTTTGGATCATCACAGCGCTTTTCCTGTACATCTGCCGACACTGCTAAAACATGGTCGTATGGATGAAGCAGCCACGCGCTGGACACGTCCAGAAAATTTCGTAGGTAATGGGCCTTTTGTGATTAAAGAGTGGACTCCGGGCAAAGTGTTTTCTGTGCAGCGCAATCAGTATTATTGGGATGCTGCAACTGTCAGGTTGAATGAAATTCACTTTTATCCGATTGATCAATCGCTTGTAGAAGAACGGATGTTTAAAGCAGGGCAGTTGCACAAAACTGAAACTTTGCCCAGCTCAAAAATTGAGAGATATCGCCAAAATAATTCACCCGAATATCGGAGTAATCTTTATTTCGGTACGTACTATTATGCGTTTAATGTCACCCGGAAACCCTTGGATGATGTGCGGATACGCAAAGCTTTGGCTTATTCAATCGATAGGGAAGCGATTACAAAACACATCACACGAGGCGGTCAATTGCCAACCTACGCATTAACACCGCCAGATACTTTGGGTTATACGCCGCGCGCCAAAATGATTTATGACATTGATCTTGCTCGCAAGCTTTTGGCCGAGGCCGGATATCCTGATGGAAAAGGCTTTCCAAAACTGGAGCTTGTTTATAACACCAGTCAGGATCATCAAAAAATTGCTGTTGCCATACAACAAATGTGGAAAAAGGCATTGAATATTGATGTCTCACTGCAAAATCAGGAATGGAAAGTTTTTTTGAGCAATCAACAACTGCTTAATTTTCAGATCGGTCGCCGTGGATGGATTGGTGATTACATAGATCCTTTTACTTTCCTTGAACTATTCGTAACTAATGGCGGCAATAACAATACAGGGTGGGGCAATTCACGATACGACGAGTTGATGCGCCTATCAACTTCAGCGAAAACGAGAGAAGAGCGTTACGAATATTTTCATGAAGCCGAACAAATATTGGTTGATGATGCTCCTATTTTGCCAATTTACAATTACACAACTAATTATCTGCTCTCTCAAGATGTGAAGGGTTATTTCCCAAACACTATGGATTATCACCCCTACAAATATATGTATTTAGAATCATCCAAAAAGGGGAATAATTAATGTTGCGATTTATTATCCAGCGCTGCTTGCAGGCAATCCCTGTATTGCTACTGGTTGCGACCGTTACCTTTTTTATGATCCGCATGGCGCCCGGCGGCCCCTTTGATAATGAGCGAGCAGTACCACCAGAAGTGCTCAAACATTTGAATGAGCGCTATCACTTGGATGATCCCCTGTGGAAGCAATACGCTGACTATATGGTGAATTTGCTGCAGGGCGATTTTGGCCCCTCGTTTAAATATCCTACCCACACAGTGAATGATTTGATTGCCGCTGGTTTTCCTGCAACCGCAGAACTATCGCTTTACGCTATTTTATTTGCATTGGTGGTTGGGTTAACAGCGGGTGTGTTTGCATCTTTACGCAGTAATACCATGCAAGATTACATTCCCATGTCTGCGGCCATGATTGGTATTTGTATGCCTACTTTTGTATTGGGGCCGATACTGTTGTTGGTGTTTGGTATCTGGTTGGGTTGGTTGCCCGTTGCTGGTTGGGGGCAAATTCCTGGCGATAAAATATTGCCTTCAGTTACCCTCGGTTTTGCCTATGCCGCTTACATCGCGCGTATTAGTCGCGGCGGCATGTTGGATGTGTTGTCACAAGATTATATTCGCACTGCTAAAGCTAAAGGGTTGTCCACGGCACGGATAGTATTTGTGCATGCTTTGCGCGGTGGTATTACGCCGGTTATTTCATTTCTTGGGCCTGCAATTGCCGGCTTGCTCGCAGGTTCGTTTGTGGTTGAATCTATTTTCCAGATCCCCGGGCTGGGGCGCTTTTATGTGATGGCGGCGTTTAACCGCGACTACACCTTGATTTTGGGGTTGACCATTTTCTTTGCATTTTTAATTGTGCTGTTCAATTTGCTCGCCGATATTGTGTTGGTGTGGTTAAACCCGAAAGTGCGTCAAGATCTTGGGGGTAAATAATAATGTCGGCTAATACATTACCAACTGCATTGCTCGACTCTGAAAAGGGTCGCTCACTCACGCAGGATGCGATTGCTCGCCTTAAAAAAAATAAAATGGCAATGCTGGGTTTGTTTGTTCTTTTATTTATGGTGGTGATTGCAATCCTTACGCCCTGGATCGCGCCTTACAGTTACGAAGAACAGAACTTGGATCTTGGCGCTTCGCCACCCTCCGCTGCGCATTGGTTAGGTACAGATACCCTGGGCCGCGATCAACTTACGCGCATTATGTACGGCAGCCGTATTTCACTGATGGTTGGTTTTATCGCTACTGCAGTGGCACTTACCATCGGCGTGCTATGGGGGGCTATCGCCGGTTTTGTAGGCGGACGTGTCGATGCTGTAATGATGCGTATAGTGGACGCGCTTTATGCCTTGCCTTTTACCATTTTCATTATTTTGCTCACCGTTATTTTTGGTAGCAGCATGTTGTTGTTGTTTTTGGCAATCGGTGCTGTGGAGTGGTTGACCATGGCGCGCATTGTACGGGGGCAGGTGCTCACTATTAAGCGACAAGAATTTGTTGAAGCTGCCATTTCTATGGGGTTATCGCCATGGCGAATTATTACTCGCCATTTAATTCCCAATGTTTTAGGCCCGGTTATTGTTTACACCACCTTAACCATTCCCAGCGTAATTCTTTTGGAATCTTTTCTCAGCTTTTTGGGTTTGGGTATCCAACCGCCGGCAAGCTCCTGGGGCTCATTAATCTCTGGTGGTGTTGAAACCATGGAAGAATATCCATGGCTACTTCTTTTCCCCGGGTTGGTGCTGACAATCACCTTGTTTTCACTCAATTTTCTCGGTGATGGTTTGCGCGATGCGTTGGACCCACGAGCCTCCAAGGATTAAGTCATGAGCCAAGAGACTTTATTAGCCGTTGAAAATTTGCGTGTGGTGTTTAATACCCGCAATGGCCAAACCCTTGCTGTTGAAGATTTGAATTTTACGCTCAAGGCAGGCGAAGTGTTGGGTATTGTTGGTGAGTCAGGCTCAGGCAAATCCGTTGCTTGCTACAGCTTGCTAGGGCTTATTCCTTCGCCCCCTGGAAAAATTGAATCGGGTCGAGCTTTATTTCATGGCCAGGATTTATTGAAAATGAGCGAAACAGAGCTGCGCAAAGTGCGCGGCAATAAAATCGCGATGATTTTTCAAGACCCGATGACTTGCTTGAACCCCAATATGCGTATTGCCGATCAATTGACAGAAGTGCTGTTGCAACACAAGGGTGTCAGTAAGCAACAGGCATTACAAAACGCTATTGCTGCACTGGAAGAAGTTGGTATTCATGATGCCGCCAAGCGTATTCACGAATATCCACACCAATTTTCTGGTGGTATGCGCCAGCGCGTAATGATTGCTATGGCATTGCTGGCGGAGCCGGAACTTTTGATTGCCGATGAACCCACCACTGCATTGGATGTAACTGTTCAAGCACAAATTCTTGCATTGATTAAGCAATTGCAGCAGACACGCAGGTTGGCAGTTATTTTTATTACTCATGATTTGGGTGTGGCTGCACAAATGGCTGACCATGTATTGGTTATGGAAAAAGGAAAATTGATAGAGCAGGGGGCGTGTGTTGAAATTTTTAAAAACCCAACGCAAAAATACACTCGTAAATTGTTAGATGCGGTATTAACTACCGCCAAACCAGTGCCCAGTGCAGCCAAATATGACGAGCCTCCATTGCTGGAAGTGAAGCAGTTACAAGTTGGTTTTCCTATCCGTGTAGGCAGTATTTTTAGCAAAATTAAAACCTATGCGCGCGGTGTTGAGAATGTCAGCATTGATATTCATCGCGGCGAAATTCTGGGTGTGGTGGGGGAATCCGGTTCAGGTAAGTCTACCTTGGGGCGCAGTATTATCCGTTTGGTGGATGCACAGTCCGGTGAGATTTTATTTCAGGGCAAGAACTTGCGAGATTTATCAGATGCGAGCTTCAATAACCTTCGCCCGCGAATTCAAATGATCTTTCAGGATCCTTATGCGTCTCTTAACCCGCGAATGACAGTGTTTGATACCTTGGCGGAACCACTGTTAGTTCATGGTTTGGCTAACCAGTCCAATGTACTTGAGCAAGTAAAAAGCCTGATGGATGATGTTGGTTTGGATCGTCGCTTTATTCGCAAATATCCCCATGAATTTTCCGGCGGCCAGCGTCAACGTATTGCGATTGCACGAGCCATTGCGCTCAAGCCGCAATTAATTATTGCCGATGAGCCTGTTTCTGCGCTCGATGTCACTATTCGTGCGCAAATTTTGGCATTGCTTTTGGATCTCACCCAAAAACATAACCTGACCATGCTGTTCATTTCCCACGACATGTCAGTGGTGCGTTACCTCTGTGATCGCGTGGTAGTGATGCAAAATGGGAAGCTGGTCGAACAGGGTGAGACGGAAGCATTGTTTGCCGCACCGCAGCAGGAGTATACCCGTCATTTACTGGCTGCTATCCCAACACTTTAAAAATGGAGCTTTTATGAGCCAGTCAGATGACAAACCAAAACCACCCGTTTTATCGCCAGATGACCAGCTAAACAATCCTCAAGAGCCTGCATCCAAAACAGGTAAGTTGTCGTTAGGATTGGTTGTTGCTGTAGTTGGTGGTTTGCTGTTGGCGCGCAACCTTGGGTATGATTTTTTCTTTCTCGATATCCATAACTGGTGGGCGTTTCTGATCTTATTTGCTGCGCTTGGTCCTATTCACCAAGCTTGGCGATTCTATTCAAAAGGCGAAGCTTGGGCGGCAGTGAATTCACTGGTGTTTGCCGGAGGCATTGTTTTTATTGCGCTTTTGTTTTTGCTCGATTTAGCGTTTTGGACTTGGTGGCCGGTGTTTATCATTCTCATAGGTCTATATTTAATGAGCAGCCGAAATCGCGAATAAATTCTGGTTGGTTAAACAAAAAGCCCTCGTCATGTTAATTGGCGAGGGCTTTTTGTTTGAATGCATTAATACGTTTTCATATTAAAGCGGCATTAAATTTTGTTGTCTCAAATAGCCCAGCTAATTAATTCGATAGTTTCCACTGACGCTTTAATACACCACCCCTGTTCATGCCAATCGCCAAGCACAATACGCTCGGCCGGTTTACCATTGGCGATAAGCGCGTGTCGTGCAGGGCGATGGGTGTGGCCGTGAATCATTAATTGGACTTTCACCTGCTCCATTTGATGAACTACTTCTGTAGGAGTGACATCCATAATGTCGGCAGCTTTCAAACTGTTCATGCTCTGGCTTTTATCGCGCAATTGAGCGGCTAAAGCACGACGTGCACTGAGTGGTTGGGCAAGAACCTGTTGTTGCCACTGAGGGCTACGCACCATGGTGCGAAATGCCTGATAATCCTTGTCGCCAGTGCAAAGCGCGTCGCCATGCACTAATAGAGTAGGTTTGCCGTACAAATCAACTACCATGCCTTCTGCGATAAGTTTCATGCCTGCTTTTTGCGCGTAGATATCACCCAATAAAAAGTCGCGATTGCCGTGCATAAAATAAATCGCAACGCCTTTATCGCGAAGAGCCAGCAATTCGGCAGCTACTTGCCGGGAGAGAGGTGCATCGTCATCATCGCCAATCCATGCATCAAAAAAATCACCGAGTATATAAAGCGCTTCTGCATTGAGGGCTTGGGTTTTCAGAAAATGAAAAAACGCCCGCGTGATCTGCGGGCGTGATTCGTGTAAATGCAGATCTGAAATAAACAGGCTGTGCATTTTTTACGGGTGCCTATTCGGCGATAGTAGCGCTTTGGATAATCACGGCTTCTTTGGGTACATCCTGATGGAAACCTTTGCTACCGGTTTTGACGCCTTTGATTTTGTTAACCACATCCATGCCGCCAACCACTTTGCCAAATACACAGTAGCCCCAGCCAGATGAATTTTTACCGCTGTGATTCAAAAAGCTATTGTCTTTTACGTTGATGAAAAACTGCGCAGTCGCACTGTGTGGGTCATTGGTGCGCGCCATTGCCAATGTGCCGGTCAGGTTTTGCAGGCCATTATCAGCTTCGTTTTGGATGGGGTCGCGGGTAGTTTTCTGTTGGAAATCTTCAGTAAAACCGCCACCTTGAATCATGAATCCATCAATAACGCGATGAAAGATAGTGCCGTTGTAAAAACCTTCTTCAACGTATTGTTTAAAGTTGGCAGCAGTGTTTGGCGCCTTATCAAAATCCAGTTCAATAACGATATCGCCGTAGTTAGTGTGTAATGTGATCATGGTGAATCTCCCTTGAGATTAAGAGGGTGGTGCGGGAAAAAGCCGGTATGATACGCGCTCCCCCAAGGGGAAGGAACGCATAAATTATTAATTTTTGAAGCTTGAGAGACTTATGCAGCGCGGTAAATTTCTGACGATAGAAGGCACTGAAGGTGTTGGCAAGAGTACTAATTTGGCGTTCGTGCGCGATTGGCTTGTAGCTCGTGGGATTGAGGTAATAGTCACCCGCGAGCCGGGTGGCACCCCCTTGGCGGAAGAGGTTCGCAGCCTGCTGTTGAGTAAACGCGACGAGCCAGTCGACGAAACCGCAGAGCTGCTATTGGTTTTTGCTGCACGTGCCCAGCATTTGGCACAGGTGATCAAACCGGCGCTGGCGCGTGGCGCCTGGGTATTAAGCGATCGTTTTACCGATGCGACCTATGCTTACCAAGGTGGTGGCAGGGGATTGAGTAAAGCAACTATTGAGCAACTCGAGCAACTGGTGCAGGGTGATTTGCGCCCAGACCTGACCTTGATTCTGGATATAGATGTTGAGTTGGGCTTACAGCGCGCCCGTCAGCGCGGCGAACTGGATCGCTTTGAAAGCGAGACGATTGGCTTTTTTGAGCGGGTGAGACTGGCCTATGGTCAGCGGGCGGAGTCATCACCCCAGCGTTACGCCTTGGTCGATGCAGGTAAAACGCTGCCTGAAGTGCAGGCAGAAATCGATTCCCTGCTCAGTAAGTTGCTCATGTAATAAATACTTAGAAGTCTGCCGCCGCCTCCACCTTGAGCGGCGCGCCGGTGATAGGGTGATCGAACCATAGCTCCTGCGCATGCAATAACAAGCGCGGCGATTTTGCCAGCACGTCTGGTGGCGCGTAGAGGCCGTCACCCAACATGGGGTGCCCCAGGCTCAGCATGTGTACCCGTAGTTGGTGGGTGCGGCCGCTAACCGGTTCAAGCAGGAGGCGACTGGTATTTTCTTCTAAATTGCGCGCCAACACCCTGTAGCGCGTGTGAGCAGATTTGCCGCTTTCAAAACACACCTTTTGCAGGGGGCGATTGGGCCAATCGCATATCAAAGGCAGTGTCACTTCACCTTCATCTGCTGCGACTAATCCCTCTACTACTGCTACATAGCGTTTATGTATCTGGCGTGCCTCGAACTTGTGGGTCAGGCTTTTCAGGCTCAGGTAATTCAGGGGGAACATTACTATTCCGGATGTACCCTGATCCAGCCGATGCACCACTCGTGCATTGGGGTTAAATTTCAGTGCGCGGTTATAGAGACAGTCTTGTTTGTCTGGCCCCTTGCCTGGCACGCAGAGCAAACCGGCGGGTTTATTGGCAATGAGCAGATCCTCATCCAAGTAGAGAATATCGAGCGGGAAATCAGTCATTGGTGAGCCTGGGCTGGAATTTAAGCGGGCGCGGATTATCGCAAATTTGCTAAGCTTGCCCAAAACTTTTGTTAGATCTTTGATGCTGAGTGGTTCATGAGCGACTTTCCAATTCACCCCTATCCCTGGCAATTAACGGAATGGCAGCAGCTAGTGCAGCAACTGGCGAGTAAGAAATTACCCCACGCCATGATGTTCGCCGGGCCGCGCGGCATAGGCAAGCGCCACCTTGCGGATGCGCTAGCGCAGCTGCTCCTGTGTGATGCGCCCATTGAGGGGACTGCCTGTGGCAGATGTCGTGGTTGCGAACTCAACAAGGCCCAAACCCATCCGGATTTACTCTGGTTGGAGCCAGAGGAGGCGGGCAAGGCTATCAAGGTGGATCAGGTGCGGGAACTTACGGAGTCGTTGGGTAAAACGGCGCAGCAAGGCGGCTACAAGGTTGTGATTATCGAACCGGCCGAGGCAATGAATGGTAATGCTGCCAATGCATTGCTTAAATCTCTGGAGGAACCGGCAGCCAATACTTTGTTGGTGTTGGTTACCCACAGTCCAAGCTCGGTTTTACCCACCATTCGCAGCCGTTGCCAGATGCGTAAACTGCCCATGCCGCGCAGTGAGCAAGTGATTCGGTGGTTGTCGCCGCTGTTGGTTGGCAGTAACTACACTCCCGAAAACTTATTGGCGGCAGCGCGCGGTGCACCCTTGACTGCACTGGCTTTGTTGCAGGGCGATGCGCTGGAACAGCGTGAACAAATCCTGCAGTTATTCACGCGTCTGAGCCTTGGGCAAATTTCTGCCATTGAAGTGGCAGCACAGTGGCATAGTGGTGATGTGCCCGGGTTGCTGGAATGGCTGCTTGGGTTGTTGCATAGCCTTGCACGTTGGAAAGTCGGTGCCGATGATCCACAAATACAGCAGACACCAGTGGAATTACGGGAGCGCCTTGCGCACTTGAATCTGCCATTGTTACATCGCTACGTGGAAAAACTCATGCTCTCCAAGAAGCAGTTGCTCAGCGGTTCAAACCCCAATAAGCAATTGTTATTAGAGGAGTTATTGCTGGATTGGGGCGCCTTGTTGCGCGCCAGCACGAATCGCGCAGTGGCGTCTGGACACTAGTCAGCTAATCTATTAGTGTTCAACTTGGTCAAGGCAACTGTTGTCTAAAAATTACAAGCAGGATCAGTTATGCAACCCATTGGTGGTGGTGCCCGCAACGGCATACTCTCGTTAACGATCAAAGATAAAGCCGTGCTTTATGCTGCCTATATGCCGTTTGTTAAAAATGGCGGGATGTTTATTCCCACCAACAAAACCTACAAGTTAGGTGACGAAGTGTTCATGTTGTTGAGTTTGATGGATGAACCGGAAAAGATCCCGGTTGCAGGTAAGGTTGTCTGGGTAACTCCCAAAGGCGCCCAAGGTAACCGCGCGGCGGGTATAGGTGTTCAATTTAGCGATCAGGACAATACCGCCATCAATAAAATTGAAAACTATCTGGCCGGTATGCTCAACTCCGACAAGCCCACCCATACGATGTAGCATTCTGTCATACCATCCCGTCCGGGCAGCATGTAAAATTCGCCCCGCTGTCTTAGCTCAAAGCCAGGTTCTGCCTGGCTTTGTTATTAGGCTTTTCTACATTTCATCGTTTCACGAGAGTTATTTATGTTGATTGATTCGCACTGCCATCTGGATCGGCTGAAACTGGAGCCCTATGGTGGTGACTTGAGTGCAGCCATTGCCGCTGCCCATGAGCGTGGCATACAGCAAATGTTGTGTATTGGTATCAGCCTGCAAAATATCCAAACGGTGATTGATATCGCACAGTCGCATTCGCGTGTAGTGGCCTCTGTTGGCGTGCACCCTTGCGATGTGAAAGAGGGCGCTGCCACTGCCGAGCAGCTTATTGGTTGGGCGTCCCAGCCCAAGGTGGTGGCGCTGGGTGAAACGGGGTTGGACTACCACTATGAAACTGAAAGCAAAGCCATTCAGCACGAAAGTTTTGCCTTGCATTTACAGGTGGGTAAACAGATCGGCCTGCCAGTGGTAGTGCATACCCGCGAAGCCAAGGCTGACACCCTTGCACTTATCAAAGAACACGGCAGTCTTGAGCACAGCGGTGTGTTGCACTGTTTTACTGAAGACTGGGATATGGCCAAAGCCGCGCTGGATTTGAATTACTACATTTCCATTTCCGGCATAGTCACTTTTAAAACCGCCGATCAAATTCGCGAGGTGGTTCGCAACATGCCGCTGGATCGTTTGCTGGTCGAAACCGATTCACCTTACCTCGCTCCCATTCCTTATCGTGGTAAACCCAACGAACCCAAATACGTGCGTGAGGTCGCGCAGTTTGTCGCGGATGTGCGCGGTATTCCGTTGGAAGCATTAGCAGAAAAAACAACTGAAAACTTTTATCGGTTGTTTAGTAAGGCAAAATACTATTTGCCGGTTTAAAAACTCCATCGTCATCCCAGCGCAGCGGGAATCCAGACTTTTAAAAGAGAAAATCATGAACGCCCAACAAATTAAAATCATGCTTGAATTGCAAGATGCCATGAACACCAAAGTGACTGCGGATTGGCGCGCCCAAGGGTATGAATGGTACCGCGCGATTTGGGTGGAATGCGCGGAGCTTATGGATCATTACGGTTGGAAGTGGTGGAAAAAACAAGCACCCGACACCGAACAAGTCGCGCTGGAATTGATCGACATTTGGCATTTTGGTTTGAGTATTTTGCTGCAGTCAGGTGCCTCGCTGGACGACATTAGCGACAAAATTCAAAGCGAATTGGTGATCGCCACTGACGAGCAAGATTTCCGTCTGGATCTGGAAAAATTTGCCGCGGCCACGCTAGGCGACTGTCAGTTCCACCTGGTTTTATTTGCGCGCTTGATGGCCGGTGTAGGCATGAGTTTTGATCAACTCTATCGCGGTTATGTCGGCAAAAATGTGCTGAATTTTTTCCGTCAGGATCATGGCTATAAAGATGGCAGCTATCGCAAGCATTGGCATGATGGCCGGGAAGACAATGAGCATTTGGTGGAAGTTGTGCTGACGCTGGATGCCACCAAAGCCGAATTCAAAGATGAGCTATATCGCGCGCTGGTAGTGCGTTATCAAGCATGATTTGTTTGCTATGAGTGAGCCTACTTGATGTTGCGCGCACTCATAGCAGCCACTAAGCGGCAGAATCTTCCCTGTCGTTATCAAAGCTGACTGGCGGTAATCCATGAAGTGCTCGCGCTCGTGTGCACGCCTCGTTGGCTGATCCATCTTCATTCAAAATATCAAACTCGCGACAGGTGCTGGAGCGATTCTCATAAATACTGCAGCTCACGCGTGTGCCAACTTCGCCTACCAAGGCGACACAGCGCGGCGGGTTGCTCTGTGTGCCTTTCATGCAGGCGTGATGCGAGCTGATTTGCAGTGTCAGCTCATCTGGTACTGTGCCCCCAGTGCTCTGGCACTCACCCCAATAAAACGACACACGAAAGTGGGCGCAGCAAGCCCCACAGCTCAGACAGGGTGATTCATGGCTCATTTTGGTGCACGCCACACTAGATAATAAATGGATGGTATCGGGAGAATCCCCTTGGAACCGACAGAACATCGGCGTGCTGATTCTGTGCTATCGCCTAAAAAATTCAATAGGGCGTAGTAAAAATATTTTTTCAATTTCATCGAGTTCTTTTCTATTACAGACAACAGCGTATCTGGATTCAGCATGATGGATTAGCAACTGCTGGCGTAACACAGGGTTAAATGGGGTGAATTTTCTGCTCAAATGCCTATAATGCTCGCCCGTCTTATCTGTAATACCCAGGCACACAATGCCGAACTTTCGTTTTCTTCCAATATCACCCGAATAAATGGAGTCTCATCGTGAAAGCACCTGTAAGAGTTACCGTCACTGGCGCCGCTGGCCAAATCAGCTATTCCCTATTGTTCCGCATTGCGGCTGGCGACATGCTGGGCAAGGACCAACCAGTAATCCTGCAATTACTGGAAATCACTCCAGCGTTGAAAGCACTGCAAGGTGTGGCGATGGAATTGGACGACTGCGCATTCCCATTGTTGGCCGGCATTGTTACTACCGATGATCCAGCGGTTGCCTTCAAAGACTCAGACTACGCCTTATTGGTTGGCGCACGTCCACGTGGCCCAGGTATGGAGCGTAAAGATTTGTTGGCTGCAAACGCTGCCATTTTCTCGGTACAGGGTAAAGCGATTAACGACCACGCTTCACGCAACATCAAAGTATTGGTAGTTGGCAACCCTGCTAACACCAACGCGTTGATCGCCCAACGCAATGCGCCGGACATTAACCCACGTCAGTTCACTGCAATGACCCGTTTGGATCACAACCGTGCGCTGTCACAGTTGGCGACCAAAACCGGCACCAGCATCAATAACATCACCAAAGCGCTGATCTGGGGCAACCATTCTTCTACCCAATACCCAGACCTGCACAACACTCTGGTGGATGGTAAACCAGCGCTGAGCTTGGTTGATCAAGCCTGGTATGAGGCAGATTACATCCCAACCGTACAACAACGCGGTGCTGCCATTATTGCTGCGCGTGGTGCATCTTCTGCTGCATCGGCGGCTAACGCGGCCATCAACCACATTCGCGATTGGGCACTGGGCACTCCAGCCAATGATTGGGTGAGTATGGGTGTATACAGCGACGGTTCTTACGGTATTGAAAAAGGTCTGATCTATTCTTTCCCATGCGTTTGCAAAAACGGCGATTGGGAAATCGTGCAGGGCGTAGAAATCAATGAGTTCTCACGCGCACGAATGACTGCCACTGAAAAAGAGCTACAAGAAGAGCGTGATGCAGTAAAAGAATTATTGCCAGCCTAACTCGCCGTTAACAAATAAAAAATGCCGCTGTTTGTTAAAAACAGCGGCATTTTTTATGAGCCGAAAAATTAAATCTGTTTGAATTCCATCCACGCGCTCTGGCTCGAGCCAGCAGTCATATACCACTTTTCTTTTAATACCGCGCCGCGTTCAACACAAATATAAAACTGTTCGTTGCCCGCGCCTATATCGGTGATTTTTCCTGCTGCTTCGGTGCCCGGGTTCCAGGTGATTACACTGGGACAGTTGTGATGGCTGATTTCAATGCGTGGTGAGCCTTCGATAATCACAGGGTTTTCTACGGCAGGATAAACACGATCTACCGGGCCGGGGAAAGTTACATCGCCAGATTGGAATTTTTCGGTGTAGTTTTCAAAGTTGTCAAAATATTTGCGTTCCGCTAATCCCGTTACTTTTACCTCACTCAACGCGTTAATACGATGGTAGTTGTGCATTGCCCAACTGCATTCAAAGTCTTCGGTATCGGTATTGTTGATCGTCAATTCAAGTTTGGCGCTGTTGCCCAGGGTAATGCGCAATTCAGCAGAAAAATCGTAAGGGAATAATTCGTTGGCATCACTCAGAAATAAAAATTCAAGCTCGACATTGCCATCACTCAAAAGGTGGGCATCACCCAACTCCCAAAAATTGTTGCGGGCAAAACCATGTTTGGGTTTGTCAGGGTAGGCTTGGTTAACACCGAACCAGGGCAAACAAAGTGGAACACCACCGCGCAGAGCGACACCCGGAGTGAAATCACAATTAGGGCTGAGCCATAACAATGGATCACCATTAGTAGTTTTGAACTCAAGCAGGTGTGCCCCCTGAAGAGAGACCACGGCGCTGCAAAGGGCAGTTTCCACCACCAATAACGGCAGGCCTATACCCATAGCATTCGGGTAGTGTTCGCTGCTGCTGGTAAGGCGTAAAAAATCAGTTTTAGCGACGAGTTGTTCAAGGCGCTGTGTACTTGCGGTATCGGGAGTATTGATATGCATATAGGCTACCGTTGAGGTGACTTGTTGCTGGGATTCTATAGAAAAGCACGCCAGCAGACAGCCAAATTTTTTGGTTTTGTGGCTCTTAAAACAGTATGATGCGCGCCTTTTCGACAATTTTGATTGGCTAGGCAGGTAATTGCGTGAGTAGAACCAGATTTACGGGTGAGGCGGCGTTTGTGATAGGTCAACGCTGGATAAGTGAGTCAGAAGCAGATTTGGGGCTGGGCATAGTTCTGGATGTATCCAACCGCCGCTTAACCTTGAGTTTCCCTGCCGCCGGTGAGCGCCGTACCTACGCGATGGACAATGCACCGGTCAGCCGGGTGAAGTACGAAGTGGGCGAAAAAGTTCGCCATCAGGACGGCACCAAAATCCAGATCACCCGTATCGTCGAACAAGCTGGTTGCTTGATGTACGTCGGCCTGACAAAAGACGACGAAGAAGTTGCCATTCCCGAATTTGAGCTGGATAGCTTTGTGCAATTCAGCACCCCGCGCGACAGGTTGTTTGCGGGGCAAATTGATAAACACACCCATTTCACCCTGCGTTATCAAACCCTGCATTACCAAAATCTGCATCGCCAATCGCCCATGTTTGGTTTGGCGGGGCCACGTGTGCAATTGCTTCCGCACCAACTTTATATTGCCAGTGAAGTATCCCAGCGCCATGCGCCGCGTGTGTTGTTGGCCGATGAAGTGGGCTTGGGTAAAACCATTGAAGCCGGTTTGATTTTGCACCAACAAATTATGAGTGGCCGTGCGCAGCGCGCATTAATTGTGGTGCCCGCCAGTTTGCAGCATCAGTGGTTGGTGGAAATGCTGCGCCGGTTTAATTTTGCATTTACCTTGCTGGACGAAGCCCGCTGTAACGCCCTGGTGGGTTTGGACAGTGTTGAAGAGTCAGTCGATTTTGTTGACGACTTTGAAGATGAGTTTGAAAAAAGTGCAGATACCAGCAACCCCTTTGAAACTGCGCAATTCATCATTTGTTCGTTAGATTTTCTCACTAAAAACAAATACCGTTATGAACAAGCGGTTGCTGCCGATTGGGACTTATTGTTGGTGGACGAAGCCCACCATCTCCAGTGGAATGATAAAAAGCCGAGCAAGGCTTACACCTGTATTGAAGGTTTAGCGCAAAAAGCCAAAGGGTTATTGCTGCTCACTGCGACGCCTGAGCAGCTGGGTTTGGAAAGTCATTTTGCGCGGCTGCGTTTGCTCGACCCGGATCGCTACTACGATTTGGAAAAATTTATCGCTGAGCAAAAAGCCTATCAACCACTCAATAATTTGGTTCAAGAGTTATTACAAATCCATAGCGACAGCGCCAAGGAAATCCCGCCAGCATTAGTTAAAGCGCTCACTGAATATTTACCAGCCGACACCATTAATGAGCTGCAAACTCAAGCGAAAATGCAAAGCCTTGGTGCGGCGGTTGATACGGCAATTCATTATTTGTTGGATCGCCACGGCACCGGCCGTGTGTTGTTCCGCAATACCCGCAACTCGGTTTCCGGCTTTCCTGAGCGTAAATTGCAGATGCATGCTTTGACGCTGTTGGATGAAGATTTACACAGCTTGCAAACACAATCACTTGCGGCACAAATTTGCGCTGAACATTACTGGCAGCAAAAAACAGAAAGCGACTGGTGGCTGCTTGATCCAAGAGTAGCTTGGTTGGCGGAATGGTTACGTCAACATCGCCGCAAAAAAGTATTGGTGATTTGTGCGAATGCAGATTCCGCGCAAACCATTGAGGAATATCTGCGCTTGCGCAAAGGTTTGACCACTGCAGTATTCCATGAGGGTTTGAGTTTGATTGAGCGCGATCGCGCTGCGGCTTATTTTGCTGAAGTAGAAGATGGTGCCCAGGTACTAATTTGCTCTGAAATCGGCAGTGAAGGACGCAACTTCCAGTTCGCGCAAGATTTGGTGCTATTTGATTTGCCCACTAACCCCGATTTGTTGGAGCAGCGTATTGGCCGTTTGGATCGTATCGGTCAAACCGCCACAGTGAATATCCACGTGCCGTTTTACGAGCACACGGCGCAGCAAAAATTGCTGGACTGGTATCACCAAGGTTTGAATGCCTTTGAAAAAACCTGTGCTATAGGTCAGGCCGCGTTTGTGCAATTTGCCGATACACTCCTGCCTGCGCTGGTGAATAAAGATGAAGCTGCTTTTGCCAGCTTGGTAGAAGAAACTCGCGTTTACGCTGCTGCATTAGTCGCCCAGTTGCAACAGGGGCGCGATCGTTTGCTGGAGCTGAACTCTTGCAAGCCGGCGCAGGCAGCTGAATTAATTGATGCCTTGGAACAAAATGATTTGAGCAATGCACTGCCCAATTACATGGAGCAGGTGTTTGATAGTTTTGGTATTGACTACGAAAAACACAGTGAGAAAAGTTTGGTGCTGCACCCCAGTGATCATATGCGCATTGAGCAGTTTCCCGGCTTGCCAGAAGATGGTTTAACGGTCACCTATGATCGGCAGCAAGCGCTCTCCCGTGAAGATATGCAATTTCTTACTTGGGAGCACCCGCTGGTGCGGGGCGCGCAGGATTTAATTAGCCTGAGCGAATTTGGCAATACGGCTTTCTGCACCTTGAAATTGCCACCGTTGAAACCAGGCACATTATTGCTTGAGGCGTTGTTTGTATTGCATTGCCCGGCACCAGCGGAATTGCAGTTGTTCCGCTATATGCCACAATCCTTATTGCGCGTGTTGCTGGATGATAAGGGTAAAGACTTGTCCGCTGTTCTAGGTATTACCCAGTTGAGCAAACTCTTGCAAAAAGTGCCACGCAACAACGCGCAAGATTTGGTGCGTCACGCGCGCCCCACCTTAACCACTATGGTGCAGACCGCCGAGGAAATAACTCAGGCCAAACAAGCGGAATTAATTGCGCAAGCCCAGGCCAAAGTGAGCGAGCAATTAAATGCTGAGTTGGCGCGTATGAAAGCGCTGAAAGAGGTAAACCCGAATGTTCGCCAGGAAGAGATTGACTATCTTGCGCAACGTTTGGCAGCAAGCCAGCATTTTCTTTCCCAGGCAAAAATCCGCCTGGATGCCTTGCGTGTGGTAATGGCCATTTAATTCAAGCGATTTTATCAGGATAACTATTATGTATATTTTTTCCGCCAATGGCCGAGCCAAACGCGCGTTTGATGATATCAAAGAAGGGCAGATGGTCCCGTTTATTGTTTACATCAATTTTCGCGATTTGTTTGGCGCCGAACATTTGTGCAAGTTGTATTTAATGCGCGCCGGCTTCACCGATATTGATATTGAAAACCGCAAGCTGGTGCCGAGCAATCTGACCAGTGATCCGCGGGTGATCGCCGCCGATAAGGCTATGGCAGAGGCAATTAAAGATGGCTATATGATTCAAATGTTTGATGAGTAACTTAGGCGATGCCATCCGGCAGTGAATGCAATGCTTTGTCTAGTGCATTTACTGCCGGCTTGTTATCGCAAAAACATTACCACTCAAACATTAAACCGACGATTGGAAATGCCTCACCGTCTTCGACCTCCTCCTTTCCTGTGCGTTCGTTAAAGTCTGAATTGGCGGGATTTTCTGAACTGAGTAAATTAATTACGTCGATGAATGCAATCACACTGGTGCCGCCGAAGCTGCGTATATAGTCAGCGCGAAAATTCAGTGAACTGTAGTTACCATACCTACCCGTGTTTGTTTCGATTGTCTCGCGCGAATAACGCAGCGGCTGTGCATTTCCCAAAACATTGTTGTGAATGATATAACTGTCGCTGGGTTTTCCCGATGCCCATTTCCACCGCGATGATAATTTCCACCGTTGATTGATTTCCCATACGCCACCGATGCTCGCAATGTGTGGGCGATTGAAATCGGCATCGTATTCTGGTGCATCAGGGTTATCGCGTACGCTCGCGTCGTTATAGGAGTAGTTGATACTTGCTGACCAACCATTATCGAATTGCCTGCTGATGGCAGTATCCACACCAAAAGAATTGCCTTCCCCTGTATTGCCAAGTGTTTGATTAACGCCGTCCTCTTTAACTACCAGATTATGTAAATCCTGATAGTAGGGCTCGACCAATAATTCAATATTATTCTCCCAGCGGTAGACAAACCCTATGCTGACCTGATCAATTACCTCGTTTTCAAGTTGGCTGTTGTTTGCATCGCTGGCGCGATCATTAAATCGTGGCGATTGAAAATAGCGCCCTGCAGTCGTTGTCATACGCAGGTTATTATTCACGAGCCAAGTTGCGCCGACGCGTGGCGACAGCAAATCCTCATTGGAGAAGTTATCGCGGTCGTAACGCGCACCCGTGCGAAAACTCCAATCATCGAGCACGAATTCCTGGTTGGCATAAAGCGTGTAATTAGTTTCAGTCTGTGCATACCGATTGTCGATTGCTTGTTGGGTGAGCACTACGTATTTTTGCGTGGGATTTTCGCGATAATCATTTTGATCATAGGTGTAGCGAATCCAGTCATCTTCTAACTCGAGGGAGAATGCCAGATCAATTTGGGTGATACGTAGCCCGGTTGAAAAACGCCCTAAGTCATTATTTATTTCAAAGTCAGTTTGTAACCCGAGTTCTTGTTCTTCTGCTCGTGAACGAAGGATATTTTCGCGTAGGGGAATGATACTGGTCGGGGCTTCTGGGTCTACCAAATCCGGGTAAGCCTCCCCAGTGCTGGTGCGTTCATCATAATTGCGTAGATAGATTTGATTGGTTAGTTCACCATCGCTACCAATCAGGCGTGTCCAGGTAAGCGCAAATAAACTATTGTCGGTTTCACTATCCACCAGCTCTACGTCTTCATAGTTACCGGGTTCATCTTCGTCCGATGCGAGCACGTTATCGAGTGTGCGTTGATATTCTTCCGGTGCATAAATGGTGAGAAAACTGAGCTTATCGCGATCCCCAAGTTCACTCGTCGATTTAAAAATCACATCGGTGAGTTTGGGTGAACCTATGTCGTCCAATCCGATGGTTTCAAAAAACTGGCCGAAGTCGTAACTCCGCGCAGAAAATAAAACCGATGTGTGGTCGTGAAAACCGCTTGGGCCATCGTAACCAATTTCGATGCCGGCGATATCCAATCGCGCGCGATAGGACGGTGTATCAGGATTGCCTTCGGCAACATTTAATTTCAACAAAGAACCGGCTCGGCCACCGTAGGCGGGCGCCCAACCGCCCGGTTGAAATTCGGCACTGGCGATGGTGTTGGGGGCAAACACGGAGTAACGTCCACCGCCTTCGATTTCTTCTTGTTCGCCGAAGCTATCGCTGAAATGCACTAACTTATCAAACGGAATACCATCCACCAGAATCAAGTTATCCCGTGGGCTGCTACCGCGTACGGTAAAACTTGAGAATTCACCATCGCCAAATAGGCCAGGCAGACCATCAAGCGAACGCAGCACATCACTCCCGCTACCCGCAGCGCTGTTGAGTGCTTCCTGGTCGATAAAACTACTGCCAGCTGCATTCAGGGAATTACCGCTAATGGCTTTTCCCACCACTAACGTTTCTTCAACACTTGTATTGATACTGGCAAGTTTGGTTTGAATCGGCGTCGTTTTGTTTTCCAATACCCGCACTCGCGGCAGGCGCACGGGTTGGTAATTGGGGTGCTTAATAGTCAGGGTATATAAACCCGCCGTAAGCGCATCAACTTTGACTAACCCTTTGTTGTCTGCGCGGGTTTCGGTTGTTTCGCCTGTGCGGGATTTTATTTCAATAATCGCATCGGGGATCGGTCTTTGGGTGCCCGAGTCGATTACAGTCAAGCGCACTGTTCCCGTATCGGCACAAGCGCCAGCGATGTAGCCGGCCAGTAGAAGGGGTAAAAGCTTTCGGGTGAGACGATTCATTTGAAGGTTGGATCTGCGATGGTTCATAAGTGGCGAGACTCCTTTGATGTCAATGTGTCAGTGAATGAATTCGACCCCCGTTTGTATTTAACTTATTTGGATTTGTTTTGGGGAGCTTTATAAATAGGTTGGAGGCGCCCCCAACCCTTTTGGGTGTTGTTTTTCTAAAGTTTTTTAATACGCTTTTTGAAGCGGGACATATCAGAATCGCCAGGTTAGCCCAAGCTGCAATGTTATTGGGTTGTATTGCAAGCCAGAAAATGATCCTTCGCCGCCTTCTTCGCTTAAGTCAACTGAGGATAGCGTTTGATAACGTAATTCTGTGTTTATGCTGATGCTTGGATTAAGTTGGTAATCAATACCTGCAAACGCCTGATAGGTTATATCGCCATCACCTGAATATGAGAGTTCTACTCCATTTGATTCAAGATCGATGTCAATTTCTTGAACCCATCCCAAACCTGCACCGAGATAAGGTCTCCAATTACTGTCTGATTGAAAATAGTAATGCCCATTTAGAAAAAAGATGTTTGACGCATAGTTGCCCTCAGTGAATTGGGTGCCATCAGCGATAGTTGTTTCGCTTTCATTGCTGCGATATTCCCAAAAAAGCTCAATAGCGATCTGATCAGTATAGTGATAGCCAACCCCTAGACCTGCATTAAAACCATTGCCCAGTTCCACATCTGCTCTGCCATCAGTGTTACCAATGGATGTGGTATCGCCATCTGTATTTGATAAAGAGCTGATACCAAAAGCCGGGCGAAAGAAATATTCCCCTTGAGATGCCATGCTTGACGCGCTGGCAAAAATCAAACTTGTTAATATGACTGATTGAGTTTTTGTGCCGTGCCGCATAATCTGAGCCTCTGTTTAATAAAATCATCTTTGCAGTCTAAGATACGAGATATTACAAATATGGATGTGCGCAATGCACTAGCGGGCAGGGTTTTGCACCAATGGGCAGGCACGACAATAGACCGGCATTTAGATTTGGCGAGCAATGTTTTGATAAACTTATTTAAGATTCGCGGAGTAACACCGCAACGCTACTTTTTTGGTGCATCAGCGGTATTAGGGTTATTGTTTGGTATTATTACTGAACCGGAGAGCACCATCTTCTGGGGTAGCCATCACATCATGTGGCTTTTGCAAACCCTATTACCCGTTTCCATACTTGTGTTTGTGCATATTGGATTGCACGCTAATTCTACATTTGACGCACTTAACCCATGGTTAAAGTTATTCATCTCGGGTCTGATTGGTGCATTAGTATTTGTGCCTATCGCTTTGGGGATAGACATACTTTGGGGAAACAACCCTCAACCTGAATCATTTTCCGCATTTAAATACTTGTTATTCGATGAGGCGGCCGGTGCAGTGCCGCCAGTGTTGATTAGCTGGATGGCTATTAACGCGCCTTGGTTGTTATTCTTCAAAGAAGAAACTGAAGGCACGGAGTCCGTTGCGCTTGAAATTGAAAGCTCCACTGAAAGCAACTTTGAATCTTTATCACAAAGTAATAAGACCACCGAGATAAACTCAGGCTTCCAGTCATTGGTTTCACCAACCATTCAAGGCACACTGCTTTACATCAAATCTGAATTACACTATCTGCTGATTGTGACGGATAAAGGTAAAGAATTGATTTTGTATAACCTCAGCGATGCGATGAGTGAATTGTCTCCCCGGCAAGGTATTCAATGTCATCGTTCCTTTTGGGTGGCCAAAAATGCAATTCGTTCAATCAAAAAAGAGGGGCGGCAAGGGCTACTAAAATTAATAAATGACGATGAAATTCCCGTTAGCCGGACCAGATTCAATGAGGTTAAAGACTACGTGGATGTTACAGATATCAGCGAATAGAGTGCTTCTATCGCCTGCCGTACTTTTAAGCAGTGTGAAACAAAGAGGGTGGGCGCGAACTTTTAACCTGCTTACAGGTCTAGGAAATAGTTTTTATATTGGTTCTTTTTTCTGGCGCTATGCGCTCAATGGCACTACAAGTATGTTAGCTACCATGCCTGATAACTGGGATGTCGACCTCTCTCATTTGCCCGTCAAGGTCGCCTATGCAATTTCACCGGAAGTGTCATTGGCGACAAAAAGATCACCGCTCTATTTGATAATTGGTCTTTTGGTGTCTTGCGCAATTCATGCGTCCATGTTGTTAATCCATTGGCAACAAAATATTGCTGCGCTTAAAAAGCCTGAATCAATAACACTAAGGGTTCAGCTTCAAATGCTAGCCAAACCAGAGCCTATTATTGAGCAAGCACCATTGCCTTTACCCAATAACCAGCGGGGAGAAAAACCAATTTTGCGTAATGCGCCAGCCCCTCAAGAATCAATATCTACCTCAAACCTGCCTGCTGATGTAGCAGTGCCAGAACCCCAAAAGCCTGAGATAAAAGCTCCCGTTCTTCAGCGGCTGACTGCAGAAGAGCTACGCGACATTATTCAAACTAGCAACAATATTCAAAAAACCGCTCCCACAACTGGCATTGCGACTAATGTCTTCCATCCTGCGTTGCGCCAAGCTTTACAAGAAGAGGAGCGTAAACCAGAACTACGGCGAGCAGATGCAGGTCCAAAAACTCACATGGATCCATCCGGTGCCACTATTGTCGATTTGGGGGGAGGCAAATGTTTACGTTCATCGGTGCCGACTGCAGGTGAAGCGCAGAATTGGTACATGACATCCTGTGGTGGCAAATCTGAGTCAGAAGAAATGTTGCAGCGGGTTAATCAGGCGGTGAAAGGAAAGTTACAGTTTGAGGATCAGTAGGGGTTCAATTTATTGAGCCGAAATCAAGTGTTTTATTTGAAATAAAAAAGGGCGCAACTAGTTGCGCCCTTTTTATGGTCATCAATTATTTAGTCAAACTTTTTTGGGCGATAGCCGGATTTTTTGCTCGCATTATCGCGGTCATTAAAGCGCGGCTTGTCACGTCCACCGTTTTCACGAGAACCGCCATCCCTTGAACCAAAGTCACGCTTGGGTTTACGGCTGAAATAATCATCGCCACGAGGGCCGGTGTCCAATGAAATCTCCAGTGGGCGATTGCGCACACGCACTTTTTTCAATTTGGCGAGCACATCTTTGGAGATACCGGTTGGCAAATCAACGGTAGAGAATTCGTCGTGCAATTTAATGTGACCGATAAAACGGCTTTCGATACCGGCTTCATTCGCAATAGCACCAACGATATCGCCAGGGCGCGCTTCATGGTTGCGGCCTACTTCAATGCGGTAGCGATCCATATTTTCATCGCTGCGCTCGCGGCGTGGACGATCTTCACGCGGGCCGCGCTCACGGCTGCCGCGATCATCACGCCCACCGCGGTCATCGCGGTCACGACGCTCGCTACGCTCGGGTTTGATGTCGGTAAATTTCACCTGTAGTGGGCGCTCGCGCTGCAACAAATACGCAAGGGCTGAGGCAATTTCTTCTGGCGATACATCATTTTTGTGACTGTATTCAGCCAATAAATCATTGAAGAAACTCAAGTCCGATTGCTCTTTCAAGGTATCGGTAATTTGTTGGGTGAATTGGTCGATACGATGTTTGGTAACCGTTGCACCGCTTGGCAGTTCCATTAAGGTGATGGGCTTTTTGGTGGCCTTTTCGATGGTGTAGAGCAAACGTTTTTCGCGGGGTGCCACAAACAAAATAGCTTTACCGCTGCGGCCAGCACGACCGGTACGACCAATACGGTGCACATAGGCTTCGGAATCGTAAGGAATATCGTAGTTAACTACGTGGCTTACACGTTCAACGTCGATACCGCGCGCGGCAACATCGGTGGCAATTACAATATCCAGCTTGCCGGTTTTTAAACGCTCAATTGCGCGTTCACGCAACTGTTGATTCATATCACCATTGAGTGCGGAGGCAGAATAACCACGTGCTTCCAATTTTTCAGCCAGCTCAACGGTGGCGGTTTTGGTGCGTACAAAAATAATCATGCCGTCAAACGGCTCAACTTCCAGGATGCGAGTGAGTGCATCCAGTTTGTTGGTGCCGCTGACCATCCAATACACCTGTTCAATATTGTCGCCAGTGGATTGGGTGCTCGCGATTTTAATTTCTTTGGCATCGCGCAAATAGTTGTCGCAAACCTTGCGAATTTCGCGAGGCATGGTGGCGGAGAAGAGCGCAGTTTGGCGTGTGGCTGGAGTGTGTTCCAAAATCCATTCCACATCGTCAATAAAGCCCATGCGCAACATTTCGTCGGCTTCATCCAATACAAGGCTTTGTAAATTGTTCAGGTTCAAACTGCCGCGACGCAGGTGATCCATCACGCGACCCGGCGTACCCACGACTACATGTACACCGCGTTTTAATTGACGTAACTGACTGGTCATGTCCTGACCACCATAAATAGGCAGTACGTGGAAGCCGGGCATTTCTGCCGCGTATTTTTGGAAGGCTTCAGCCACCTGAATGGCTAGCTCACGGGTGGGTGCAAGCACCAGAATTTGCGGTTCGCTTTTGCTCAAATCCAATTTGGAGAGCAGTGGTAAAGCAAATGCAGCTGTTTTACCGGTACCGGTTTGCGCCATACCTAAAATATCGCCGCCCGCCAAAAGCACGGGAATCGCAGCGGCTTGAATGGGAGAGGGGACTTCGTAGCCAACATTTTGAATGGCTTTAAGAACGGGCGCAGAAAGGGCTAAATCGGAAAACAAAATAGTGTCAGACATGTAATAACCTGTTGGTGTAAACATCATTATCAAATGCAAACGCGCAGATAAAAACCGAACCTAGCGGCTCCAGCGGTTTGTTATTGATGCGTATAAATTTTCTAAGGCGTGTTTGCAAAAGTCATCGCGAATTAGACAAGCTGCGTAAAGCCGCTCGTGCAAAACGAAACAGTGAATGGGCAAACACAATAAAGTGGGAGCGATGATTGGATCGCTATGCGTATGAGCTACATACGATGTTTGAAGAGCCTGTGAAAATAACTCGGCGAGTCAGGGCACAAGGGCAATCATAAAAAGCGATTTAATCAACAAATTCCCGCGTAATCTGCAAAGCAGACACAGCTACAATCCACAACATCCATATTGCATAACCGATTGTATACTTTGGGGCAGGCTGAAAAGATTGTGGTGCAGAATCAATCAGCGTGAACGTTACCAACTTGGTAAACCGGCAGCCCTCAGACATCCGTCTGTATCAGCATTACCCCGGCAAGACATTCACGATCAAGGAAGGGGGTCACTGAAAGTGCGCAAATTATAGGGACTTGAGCACTACAAGGCCAGTTAAATTTGATGCAGGTCGCAATTAAGCCTGAGTAGTTTTACTGGATTTCTTTGTGCTGAGCTCGATATGGCCGATTTATTGGTGGATTACTACCTTTTTTGTCGCAGCGGCTGGCGCTACACTCGGCATCAATATCTGATTTGGTTTTGTTAGTTTTACAGGGTGTTTTATGGCTGAAAAGCATATTTCCACTACCGCTTTGGCGCGCCAAATAGGTAAAGAGAGCAAAGAGCTGTTTATTTTGCTCACTAGTGGTGGCTGGATTGTGAAAGTGGATAATCATTGGCAGCTCACTGAAAAAGGTAAGTTTGAAGGTGGTATTTATGTCAATCATCCCAAATTTGGTGAATACATTGCTTGGCCAGAATCCATCCAGCACCATCCTTTACTGAAGCTCTTGCCCGAGGCTCCACTAAGCGCGACCAATCTTGCGCATAAATGGGATATCCCCGCGCGTTTGGTGAATCTGCTGCTTGCCGAGAAGGGGCTAATTAAACGTTATGTGCGCGGCTGGCAGTTGGCTGATCGCGGCAAGATGCTAGGGGGGCAACAACATGAGGCGGAGTCAGGTATTCCATTTGTGACTTGGCCAGAGACCCTGTTGGATGAGCCGGAAATTATTGATGCGCTGATGCAGCTGGTGGGTGATGCGCCAAGTGCAGCGCAGCCCCCGGCGTTAGATGGCCACCCAGTGAATAATGCCATGCAGCGACGCGTGGATAACTGGTTGTATTTAACACGCACCATCCACGCGCGCGACTATCGGCTGCAATGGGGCTTGGATTTCGCATTAGCGGATTTTTATTTACCAGAATTAGCCTTGTGTGTGGAGTGTTGGGCAGACCAGTTGGCGCAGCAACAGAATCGCGCTTCAGTGATCGGCGAAGAATTGGAAAAACACCAGCTCTATAAAAAACACAGGGTCGCGTTTATTGAGTTTCGCGATGAAAACATTCATCAAGTGGATGAAATACTCGCGCGTGAATTTTTGCGGCGCGGCGTGGCGATTTATTAATCAGGCACAATTTATTTGCTGAAGCACAGCAGATCAATATCATCAAAGTAGGAAGCAATAATATGGCAAGTGTATTCACCTTGATTATGGAAGGAAAAATTCCCGGGAATTTTGTGTGGCAGGATGACAAAGCCGTCGCCATTTTAACCATCCAGCCTATTCGTCAAGGGCATGTATTGGTTATCCCCCGCGCAGAAATAGATCAATGGACCGATTTGCCATTAGAACTTGCTGCGCACCTTATGCAAGTTAGTTCAAAAATCGGTAACGCGTTAAAGGTTGCATTTCCTGCAACACGTGTCGGCATGATGATTGCCGGTTTGGAAGTGCCACACACTCATATTCATTTGGTGCCAATGGATTCAATGGATGACTTAAGCTTTACGTTTGCAAAAAATGCAGATCAACAAGCATTGCAGCAGACGGCAGCAGCCATTCGTTCTGTATTGCAAAAACAGGGCTACAGCGAATCACAAGGTTAAATTTCCTGATTTATGAACCTACTTCTCCCGCCTGACAGCGCGTTGTTCTGGTTAAGCGCCTTGCTTGGTTTGCCGCTATTGTTGGTGGCTATTCGGCATGCGCCATGGCAGCAGTTACTGGTTAGCCAAACACGCCAGCATATTATGTTTGCCGCTGTTCTGGCGTTGGCGTTTTTATGGCTGTTGCAAGTGGAAGTGCGTGGAACAATTGCCATCCATCCGCTATTGATGACGGTTACCACAATGGTGTTTGGCTGGAGTTTTGCGTTGATTATCGGTGCCTGCGCACTTGTCGCACTGGAGCTTTATCAATTACCGCTGCGCAGCTTTCACATGGATTGGGATATGGCGCTTTCTCAATTTGATCTGAGCACAATACCTGTAGATTTCTGTTTAAGCGTGTTGGTGCCCGCAAGTTGGGCTTGGTGCGTTTTGTGGCTGGTTGATCGGTGGAAATTTAAAAATCCGTTCACTTACTTTTGGGGGGTGGGTTTCTTTGGTGCGATGGTGAGTTGTTTGTTGATAGGTGCGAGCGCCGTTTTCTTGTTTGCGATTACGGGCAGTGAGATACATTTACAAAACACCCAAGAGCATTTTTTTGTATTTATATTAATGACTTTCCCTGAAGGGTTTGCGAACGGTTTAATCGCCACTGTGATGACAGTGCTTTACCCGGATTTGGTTAAAACCTATCGCGACGATTGGTATCTAAAAGACTGAGAAATTCTTTTCAGTTTTTATTTGCCGCTCGTCGCGAGGCTTTATCAAGCGCGCAGCAGTGTAACAATGCCTAACAAAATAAAAAGCACGCAGGCTGCTTTGTGTGCGAAGCCAATAGGCAGTTTGTCCATTAGCCATTTTCCAGCAAAAATAACGGGTACGTTGGCTAACAGCATACCCAGTGTTGTGCCGGCGATTACCGCTGCAGTCATCCACATATCGGCACTGAATTTTGCAGCAAGAATCACTGTAGCAATTTGGGTTTTATCGCCAATTTCCGCCAGAAAAAATAACACTAATGTCGCTACAAAAGGGCCGTATTGCGCAAAACGCCCCATGTCATCGTCTTCTTTATCGGGAATTAGTAGCCACAGCGCAATCGCAAAAAAGCTGATGCTAATAATCCAAGGGATCCACTGCTCTGGAATTACATCGGCAAGTAGGGCGCCGAGCCACGCTGAGAGTGCATGATTAACCAATGTAGCAATCAATACGCCCAGACTAATAATGTAAGGCCGGCCATAACGTGCAGCGAGAAATAACGCGAGCAATTGCGTTTTATCGCCAATTTCTGCGATAGCAACTGCGAGAGTTGAACTGAGAAACGCTTCCATAAGAATACCAGGGCGGGATGAAATACATGAGATATCACCGCATCCCGCCCGGGGCTGCAGTGGTATCTCAGGTCTCATCAATCCCATATGCAGGGCGATTTATCGCCACATAGAGGACGTTTTTGCCATGCTTCATGAGTCTCTTTTGTAAGAGTAAAGCAAGTATGTTGACAAAAACGCTCGGAATTACCGATAACAATTACTGATTTTAGTGGTAACGATTATCAAGTAGTTTGAGCAGATTACTCCCCCGAGGGGTTTGCGAATTATAGTGACTTGAGTTTCTTCTATCAAGTCGCTAGTTGCGCGGCAATCGATACATAATACCGCCATCGTAAGGTAGTTTAGGTAAATGTTTTTCCATCAACAAAATGGCGTCATCATAAATTTTGCGCACATCAGGCGTTGAACCAATTTCCATGCGACGAGATAGCATGGTCACTGGAAATAAACATTCCTTAGTGTTTTTTACGCAGAGCGCGCGGCTGCGACCAACAGCATCTTCGTAAACTTTCCATTCAAAAGTGTGCGGAAAATCGGCTAACAAAACGTTACCGAGTACAACACCCATTGCCTGTTGGGTTTTGTAATCATCGCGCGCGATCCAATTACCATTAACCAAGCGCTGCAGGGTATGCAAGTCGGAAAGATCCCGCCGAATATTACTACCAATTTTAGTTTGTGCCAGCTCGCTCACGCTGGTTATTTCTTGCTCCATTTTGCTTTTATCCATCCAAGTTAATTCTTTTATACTGATTTCTTTTTCTTCGGTGGCAACAACTTTTTTGGTGTCGGAGACAACATTGAGCGGGGCGTATTGTGCATAACTGATATTTGCTGCGGCAAATAAAGCAATTACTGTCATCAGTTTGTATCTGTTCATAAAAAACTCCTGCGCTAACGATAATCAAAGGTTGCGTGATGCTTCATTCATTTTGCTATTTTCATGTGTAGTAAATAATAAAGGCTGGGGATTAATAGTTTCCCAAGGCACAGAAAAACCATCGCCATTGATTACGCGCAGGTGCCGCATACGCAATTGCCGTGGTTCGGTCAAACCACAGGAGTGGGCAATCATGGCAACACTTTTGGTAAGGTTCTGTTGATAGGCGGCAACTCGTTCTGCCTTATCTGCAGGGTCCAAACCTTTTTGCAGTTTTATGTTGTGGGTCGTTATGCCGGTCGGGCAGGTGTTTTTGTGGCACTGCAATGCTTGAATGCAACCTAATGCAAACATAAAACCGCGCGCACTGTTTACAAAATCAGCACCGCAGGCGAGCGCCCAGGCGACCATGTGCGGTGTGGTTAATTTGCCGGCTACGATAATTTTAATGCGTTCTTTAAGGCCCGCCTGTTCCAAAAGCACTGCAAGCCATGGCAGAGTTTCCTTGATCGGTAGACCCACATGATCCAGTAATGGTTGCGGTGCAGCGCCGCTGCCACCATCGGCACTGTCCAGTGTTATGAAGTCAGGAGCTGACTCAATTCCTTGTTGCTGAATTGCTTTAATCAAATCAATTAGCCAGGTTTTTTCACCTAATACTGCTTTGAAGCCAACCGGCTTACCGGTCACGTCGCGAATATGATTAATCATGGCTAATAGATCATCTACCGAGTGAATATCTGTGTGTCCATTAGGGCTTATTGACGCATTACCTTCAGTTATTCCGCGAATAGCGGCTACTTCGGCGGACACTTTTTCGGCGGGCAATATGCCACCCTTGCCAGGCTTTGCACCTTGACTCAGCTTGATTTCAAACATTTTGATTTGGGGTTTGGCGGCGAGTTCCCGCAAATGCTTATCGCTCAGATTGCCCAGTAAATCCCGCACTCCATATTTAGCGGTTCCTATTTGGAATACTAAATCGCAATTGCCTTCCAAGTGGTAAGGCGATAGACCGCCTTCTCCGGTATTAAGCCAGCAGCCCGCTTTAGCGGCGCCCCGAGATAGTGCCAATATTGCGGGTTTGGAAATGGCTCCGTAGCTCATGCCTGAAATGTTGAAAATGGAATTGGTGGTGTAAGGCGATGCGCAAAAAGGGCCAAGTGTTACGGGGGCAGCAATCAGTGCATCTTCTTCCTGAACCGGGAAGGGTGAGTTCAAAAAGAGCAGGGTGCCGGGTTTGTTCAAGTCAAGAGTGGAGCCAAAACCTATGTTGCTATCCACGTTTTTCGCGGCGCGATAAACCCAAGAGCGATCTGCGCGGTTAAACGGCAACTCCTCGCGGTCTTGAGCGTAAAAGTATTGCCGGAAAAACTCGCCCAGATTTTCAAAGAAATAGCGAAAACGACCTATAAGCGGGTAATTTTTACGGATGGTGTGAGTATTTTGGGTAATGTCGGCGATATACATAATCGCCAGCGTGAGCAAAATTAAACCAACAACCGTGATGAAGGTGACTTCCAACCAGGTGAGCAGCTTGAGTGCCCAGTGCATATCTGCCATCTGTATTTAGCTCCACAAATCGGAAAGGGGTATTTTACGAGTTGAATTGCGAATATTGGCGTCAATATTCGTAACGAAAGAGTTATTTTTTGCGTGATCCAATAACTTTGGCTGGATTGCCTGCGACTTTGCTGTAATCCGCTACTGATTTTGATACCAGGCTATTCATGCCGACTACTGCATAATCACCGATACTTACTCCATCCACTATGCCCACATTGGCCCCAATCCAAACATCCCTGCCTATGCAAATGCCTTTGGAGGTGACTGGTTGTGCACTGATAAGCCGTTCTGGGTCCATACCATGGTTGAATGCATAGGCGTGGCTGTAAGCTGCAAGGCGGCTATGATCGCCGATTTGGATACCCTTGCTGCCACCATCCAGGCAGACGTGGTGATTAATGGAGACGCCCTTGCCGATATTGACGGGGCCATGAATGACACAGTCTGCGGCTATGTAAGAATCATCGCCGATGACGATGGGGCGGCCTGGTTCGGCAAACAACCGTGCTTCGGGGGCGATAAAGCAATTATTGCCTATCTGAATGGTTTCAATTGCTTGCAAATAGTGTTGCCATTCATCCTGCCACTCTTGTGCCCATTGACGCTGGGCAGGTTTCAATCGGGCGTAAAGCCAAGGCATATAGCTCAAGCGCAATTTGTGTTGGGAGCGGTAGCGATCACTGGTGATGTCGGTCATGGATTGCAAGGGCTTATGCCTGATAAATAAATGGGCCGGGATTATAGGCGTAAGCTAATTAGCAATGAATACCAAAGTGCTGCAGGAATAGGTGACAATAACGCAACATGACAAAGCGTATTGGATTGTGTGCGAGAAAAAGAAAAGGTGCCCGTCGACTGTAGGTGATTGGTTTGTTCGCTTGGTCGCGAGCGCTTCTGCAAACTGCAGCAAGCTGGACACAAATCGAAACATGGAGTGTCGAAATAGACGCTCTTAGGGGTAACCCGTCATTACGACAGCCGTAGCGGACACCTGTTTTGATTATAGCCATGAGAATTATTGATGCTAGCCCCAGCTTAGTTTTTTAAGTTTCAATATTTATTCTTTTATAGCTGAAATATTCTATTAATCTTTATCTGCTGCAGCCATCACAGCATAAGAGTTTTACATGTACGAATTGATTGATGAAACAAGTGAGTTTCTGGTTGTCTATAAAAAGCCTGATGTAAGCTTCCATAGTGATTCGGGTTCTGTGGGTTTGTTTGAATACTGTAAGCAACAGCAAGGCTTGGCGGAACTCTATCCTGTGCACCGTTTGGATAAGATTACTTCCGGGCTGTTGATATTTGCAAAAACAGCCGCAGCAAATAGCGCGCTAACAGCAGCTTTTCGTGCGCGGGAAATACAAAAATTTTATTTGGCGATAAGTGCAAAAAAACCAACCAAAAAGCAAGGGTTGATTAAAGGCGATATGACCGCTGCCAGGCGAGGCGCATTTAAACTTTTGGCTGCGCATAATAACCCGGCTATTACCCAATTTTTTAGTAAAAATATTGCGCCGGGTCGGCGGCTTTTTTTGATAAAACCCCACACCGGCAAAACCCATCAAATCCGCGTGGCATTAAAAAGTATCGGAGCACCAATTATGGGGGATTTGCTCTATGCGGATACGGCCTCAAACAGTCATATAGATCGAACCTATTTACATGCCTATAGCCTTGGTTTTGAATTGGATGGACAGCAATATCGCTATACGCTTTTACCAAAAGAAGGCGATTATTTTTCCGATGCTGCTTTTCTAAATGCCATTGATGAGTGGCGAGAGCCATGGATGCTGCCTTGGCCAAAGGTGCAGATCAATGCATAAATATAGTTACTTTTTTTGGGGTGGCATTGCGGTGCTGGCCATGCTTTTGTCGGCTTCTTTTTATTTTTATAAAGACGCAGCTATCACTGAAACCCGGAGTGCAGTGCAGCGCTATCAATTTTTTAAAATGCCTTGCTGGTTTGATGCCGATTGGACTGCTGAGGTCGATTGTGGCGAATTGCATGCGCCGGCAGCAGCAGGTTTTTTTCGCTTGCCGGTTGTGATTTTGAAAGAGGAGTCAGCTGAACGCCGTGCGGATCCTGTTGTTTATTTGCAGGGTGGGCCTGGTGCCGGTGCTCGTCTACATACTGAAGGAGTAAAAAGTTGGTTGAGCTGGCAGCGTTATGCAGGAATCAAACGCGATATTATTTTGATTGATACGCGCGGAACCGGGCACAGCAAACCAGCATTGGTTTGTGCAGAATACAATCGCACCAATCAAAGTTTATTAACTAAACATACCTCGCTGGCTGAAGAGCTTGCGTTGGGGCAAGAGGTTGCTTATGAATGTTTTGATGAGGCAGTAAAGGCAAATCCTGCGCTGGATTATCGTCACTTTAGCAGTATCGAATCTGCGCGTGATATTCGTGCGCTTATCAATCTGCTTGGCTATGAAAAATGGAATATTTTGGGGGTTTCCTACGGCACTCGTTTGGCATTGGAAGTTGCTCGGCAGGAAGCGCTAGAGCCGCAGCAGGCGAAATTACAATCAATGGTGTTGGATTCTGTTTATCCTGCAGGTTTTGGTGGTGTGCAAACCTGGCCACAGGTGCTGGATGACGCCTTGCAAAAGTTTTTCACCGGTTGTGCAGAAACGCCTGAATGCAGCGCAGCACTGGGAGGCACAGATGCACAAGTTAAACAGGTATTTATGCAAACCCTGGAAAGTTTGCGTGCAGCTCCGATAGCAATCACGATTAAACATTGGGATGGCGAGGCGCCAATAAATTTCCTTTTGAATGACCACCGGTTTTTGTCGGCAGCATTTGCATCCACCTATACACCGCAAGACTGGTTAAAAATTGCTGAGGCGATAACCGGTGTTGCGAAGCGCAATCGCGAAGCGATAAAACCTTTGCTGGAGCCTTTTGTGAACCAAAGTATGAGCGCAGACTTTAATAGCCTGACTTTCACCGCGGTTGACTGTGCGGATAACCCGGTCATGAATGAACAAGATTTTCTGGCAAGTGTTAATCAATACCCTTTGTTGCAGGAATATACCCGCGATCAGTGGCGTTACCAATTATGTCATCGCCTGGTGGCCTCGCCAGCGCTGCAGTTCAGTGAGCCACTGGTGCCTGGCCTGTTATTGGCAGGAAGTTTGGATCCGGTTACACCTGTCGATTGGGCACGCAGGGTTCATGCGCAATGGCCCGGTAGTCAATTGCATATCAGTGAAAATGTTGCGCATTCGGTATTGGGAAGCGAAGCTTGCTTATTGCAATCACTGATTAATTTTTATGATCATCCCACAAGGTTATTTCAGGGTTGTCGAAACTAAGGGGCTCAGAGAAATACCTTGGTTCGGTAAAAATAAAATGCTTGCGCGAACAAGGTTTGAAAACAAAAAAGGCCGCACAAGTGCGACCTTTTAAATTTGGCTCCGCCTGCTGGACTCGAACCAGCGACCCAATGATTAACAGTCATTTGCTCTACCGACTGAGCTAAGGCGGAATTATTCTTTCAGGTGTTTGCCCTAAGAAGTGGCGCGCATCATATAGAGCCGCTGCTGATTGGTCAACTTATTCGTATTTACACAAATAAGAAGTTTCCACATCGGCACTTACTTTAAAGCGTTGGTTGGCTTCGACAATAAAAGTTTGGCCTGCTGCAAAGGTTTCGGCTTTATCGCTACCCGGCAATACCACGGTCAGGCTGCCGCTTACCACAGTCATATATTCTTTTTGGCTGGTGCCAAATTCGTAATCGCCTTTTGCCATTACACCGATAGTGGCGGGCAGGGTTTCAGTTTGGAAAGCGATAGATTTAACCGCACCGCCGAAATATTCGTTAACTTTAAACATAGGTTGCTCCACTAAGGATGGAAGGGACAGGTATACAGAATGAATAACAGTAATATTACGCGCACAAAAAAGGCCGCATAAATGCGGCCTTTTTCGTTTTGTTTGGCTCCGCCTGCTGGACTCGAACCAGCGACCCAATGATTAACAGTCATTTGCTCTACCGACTGAGCTAAGGCGGATCGGTGACTTCCGCTGTGGAAGTGGAGCGCATAATATAGAGCCGATTTTGGTTGGTCAACCGTTTTCTGGTGCTTTTCCGTAAGTTTTTTTCAAAAAAACCTCAATAAATTCAAGGCTGTTCATTAATTCTCCAGTCTGTTGGCAAGTTGTTCAGCGACTTGCCGATTTGAGCGGTTGCTCAAGGCGTATGACCTTGAAACTGCCGTTGTCGATGAGCGTTGCAACACTTTTAAAGTAGGCAGCTGCTTTGCGCTCCAATGGAATAAACTGGTTTACCACAAACAACGCAAGGCCATTAGTGGCAAGCAACTGTTGTGCACTTGCAAGAAATTTGTCGGTTAAATCACCATCCGGACTGAACCCTTGATGAAAAGGAGGGTTGCACAATAGGAGATCGACTTTTTGATCTATGTGTCTGCCGGCGTCTGCGGCGATAACTTCAGAGGTTAATTGCGCGCTTGTGAGGTTACATTGTGCGGCGATAAGTGCGGCAGCATTATTGTCGGTCAGTAACCAGCGGTTGATTGTTTTGCACGAGTCTAATTGGGCTGCTGCTAGTGTAAGGTAGCCATATCCACACCCTAGATCGAGGCAGGTTTCGGGCTGGTTATTACCAAGCGCCCGGGCGATTTGGCTAATCAGCAGTGCGCTTCCTGCATCCACTTTATTCCAGCCAAAAAGTCCGGGTTTACTGACAATACTAAGCCCGGAGTTTTCAGCAATGGGCCGCAGTTGGTGGTAATCGCTATCATCCAATGTCTGCTCCGCAGCAAAAGTATTTTGCTTGTGGATGACTGATGAATAACTGGCGCCATCTTTCTGAATCTGTTTTTCGCTCCCCATCAAGCGTGTGATTTTTTCAATGTAGGTCTTGGTGCCTTCATTTTTATAGCCGCTCAGCACCAAAGGTGCACCGGGCTTGAGGCAGCGCCAAGCTTCATTTAATAAATGATGTACCAGCGGTTTTTCCTTGGAAACACGATAAAAAAAACCATCCAGGCTATTGTCTGCGATGGCTCGGCAATCGAAGTCACCGAATTCGGTGATGAATCCGTGCTTCTTTGCCTCTTCAGCTACATCCCAGCGATTGGTCATCAACAATAAGCCCGGGCTATGAAATGCAGTGGGTAGATTATTCAGGGCATTTTCATCGGTGCACCATAAAAAATGGCCCTGTGCATTTTTTACTAATCCGGTTAATGCTTGTATGAGGGTGGCAAGTGCTAAGTCAGTCATTAATTAATGCTCTGGATCTCATCATTGGTTAACGGGCGATATTCCCCTTGGGCTAGCTGGGTATCCAGCTGAATGTTTCCAATTGCCTCGCGATGCAATGCCACAACGTGATTTCCCACCGCGGCAAACATGCGTTTTACTTGGTGGTATTTGCCTTCATGAATACACAGGCGGGCCCGGTGACTGGATATCAGCTCCAACTGTGCAGGACGTGTGGGCGCTTTTTCTCCATGCAGCTGCACACCGGCTGCAAATAATGCAGTGGTATCCGCTGTTATTGGGTTGGCGGTGGTAACCAGGTAGGTTTTGGGGCATTCATGGCGCGGTGATGTAATACGGTGATTCCACTGCCCGTCATCCGTGAGCAGTACCAAGCCTGTGGTGTCAATATCCAGGCGCCCAACAATTTGCAGCTCCTGTTTTTTGGGTAACGCGAGTAAATCAATCACCACCGGATGAGCTGCATCGCGATTGGCGCAAATGTAGCCCAAAGGTTTATGCAGCATTAAATAACGAAGCGGCTGAATCGCAATCAGCTGATCGTCCAGCAACACGTTTTCAGTGCCATCCAGTTGCAGATCAGCTTTTTTAGCAACCACCCCATTGATGCTGATACGTCCGGCTTTAACGGCCTGATGGATTTGCGAACGGCTGTAATTGGTGCATTGACCAACAAATTTATCAAGACGCATGAATAACCTTGGTGTCGGAATCACCTGAGTGAAGCCAGTGTGCGGGCAGGGCATGGGCCCAATCGAACTGGTGAATGATACGCGTAAATGAAGCTGGAAGCGGTGCTGTTAATGTTAAGACAGTGTTGTGTACCGGATGCGTTAAGCGCAATTCTGCTGCTGCAAGCATAAGCCCCGCGCAATCAAATTGTTGCTGGAAAAATCGATTATGTTGGCCCTTGCCGTGTTTTGCATCACCAATAATCGGGTGGCTGATGTGTTTTAAGTGACGTCGAATCTGGTGCTTGCGCCCGGTTTGAGGCTCACATTTCACCAGCGAATAACGCGTGCAGGGGTATTTGTCGATACTAAAGGGAAATTCCACCTGGGCGAGGCGGCTGTAGCTGGTAATAGCCGGTTGCGCCGGTTTGTGCTGGCAAGCCAGCTTATCGGTGTAATTATCCAGCTCCTCCACTAACGGATGATCAATTACTCCATTTAGCGGGGCAAATCCTCTAACCAGAGCGACATAGGTTTTGTTGATCTGATGATTTGCAAACGAATTACCCAAGACTCTGGCGATATCGGGAGAAAGTGCAAACAGCAATACGCCTGTCGTTGGTTTATCCAGGCGGTGAATCGGGTACACCTTTTGTCCCAGTTGATTGCGCAATAACTGCACAGCAAAGCGCGTTTCATGGCGATCTATTTCGCTGCGATGCACCAGAAGACCACCCGGTTTATTGATGGCAACCAAATAGTTGTCCTGATAAACAATAGCGAGCGTGTCTGAAGTTGCCGGTGTACTGGAGGGCACTGAACTTGTCCTGTTGTGGTAGAGGTCGCGATTCTAAGGGTAGGGCATCCAGGGTTAAAGCGGTTTTACGGGAGCTTTCGCAGAAAGTTATACAAAAAATTTGCATTGTATAATTTTATGGTTTAAAACTTATACGTCTGCAATAACTTGTATAGGTTTTTCCATGAGCAAAATTCCGGTTGGTGTTAGCCAGTGTCTTCTGGGTGAGCAGGTACGGTTTGATGGTGGGCACAAGCGAAGTCGATATCTCACTGATGTGCTTGCACAGTTTATTGAATTTCGTCCGGTGTGCCCAGAAGTTGCCATAGGCTTGGGCATTCCCCGCAAGCCAATCAGATTGGTCGTTAAAGATGACCAAACCCGTGTAGTTGGTGTTGCTGATCCCGAGATGGACGTAACTGATGCGCTGGTTGCACAAGCGGAAGCAGCAGCGGCGCAAATGCCGGATATTTGCGGCTATGTATTTATGCAAAACTCACCCAGCTGTGGTGTTTATGGCATGAAACGTTACCGCACCAACGGTTACACCATGGATGCAAAAGGGCGCGGTGCTTACGCCCAACGTTTTATGGAGTTAATGCCTTATCTACCTGTGGAAGAGGCTGGGCGTTTGAATGATGCCGGTTTGCGTGAAAATTTCCTGACACGTGTTTTTGCATTTCACGATTTCAAAAAACACCTTGGGCATGAACCCACCGCTAAAAAATTGATTAATTTTTATTCGCGTTATAAATATCAAGTGATGGCCCATCACGTACCCAGTTATTTTGAAATCGGACGATTCCTTTCCAACCTGTCGGGTCGTGATATCAACGCCTGTCGCGACCAATTTTTTCATTTATTCATGACTGCGCTTTCCCATCATGCGACCCGCAAGGGGAACACTAACGCCATGATGCACTTGCGTGGTTATCTCAAGGAAATCCTCAGTACACAGGACAAGCAAGAATTATCACAACTGATCGATTCTTATAAAGTTGGTATGGTGCCTTTGGTCGTTCCTTTAACTTTACTGAAGCATCATTTGTTAAAGCTCGATAACCCCTATTTGAAATCGCAAACTTTCTGGGCGCCGCATCCAGATCAACTGGGTTTGCGTAATTATGTGGTTGAGAATCATTAATGAGCGGAGAAAGTAGAGCATCCGCTTATGAAGAGCCGGTTGATAGCGAGCTAGTGCCGATTCGCGAAATATCGCGTTTAACCGGTGTGAATACTGTGACACTGCGTGCCTGGGAGCGGCGCTATGGTTTGTTGGTTCCCCAGCGTACCGGCAAAGGGCATAGGCTCTACAGCCGGGCAGATATAGAGCGAGTCAAAGAAGTGCAGTTGTGGCTTGGCAGGGGCTTGGCCATTAGCAAAGTAAAAGCACTACTTGCCAGCCAACCGCAAGAGCAACAAGCGCAGGTGATAGATTCAAACTGGTTGCAGCTTGCACAGCAAATCCACAGTGAAATCAATAATTTTCAGCGGCGGTCGTTGCAGCGAATCCTGGAGGACACGTTCGCACTTTATCCTGCTGAAATGGTTGCCGATTATTTACTGCTGCCGCTGTTGCGTGAGTTGGAAGGGGATGAGCCGGGCATGGCGGCGCGACGTGCTTTTTTCGTGCAAATTGCGCTGGAGGTAGTGATCGAATCACAGGCTCGTCAGCGCCAATCGGCAAGCGGTGCGCAACTGTTGTTGATTGCTGCCAGCGATGATCAGGCTGAGTTGAAAGGGCAGCTGCTTGCATACAGCTTATTGATTCATCAGTTCCGGGTGGAGTTGCTGGGTTATCTAAACCCGCGTGAAGCACTTCTGGCTGGTCAGGCTCTGGATGCAAAAATAATTGTGCTTCTTGGCTACGGCGACCTGAATGCGGCTAGCTTGCAACTACACTTAAACAGCCTACTGGAAAAAAGCGCAGTTCCCTTGATATTAGTGGGGGACTTGGCAGCGAGCATGTCAGCGTTTGATTTTATCGACAAGCCCCGGGTGGGGTTCTGCATTGACCAGCAAGCAGCTGTGTTGCATATAAATAAACTTTTGAATGGGTAAATTGCTTCTATGGGGCCAACAGTTCCGCAAAAAGTGCGCGCTATGTATATGCGTTTTGATAAAAAAATTCTCAAGAATTTATCTGACATTTATAGCGACGACATCCAATTCCGTGATCCATTACATGCGTTGAATGGCATCGCCAAGCTATCTGACTACTACGCAAGCAGCATTGAGAATTTACTCGACTGCCGTTTTGAGTTTCACCATTCAATGGAAATGCCCGACCGTGGAGAAGCTATTTTATTTTGGACTATGCACTATCGTCACAGCAAAATTGCTGGTGGTAAACCATTGGAGCTGACTGGCAACACCCATATACTGTTTAACGAAAAGGTCTATTATCATCGCGATTATTACGATGCTGGCGCCATGCTTTATGAGCACTTGCCGTTAATTGGTAGTGCAATAGCGTTTATTAAAAAACGTATAGGTGCAAAATGACAACGCTAGTATGGTTGCGACATGATTTGCGCTTGCGCGACAACCCTGCGCTGTTTAAGGCCGCTGAATTGGGGCAGGGAGTAGTCGCCGTTTATGTACATTGTGCAGCTTATGTGAGTTTGCATGATCAATCTGCTGCGCAGCGTGATTTTATCCGGCGGCATCTTCATTTGTTGCAGCAGAACCTCCTTGAATTAAATATTCCCTTGAAGGTTATTCGTGTAGAAAAGCCAGGCGAAATAGCTCCGCAGCTACTGCAACTTGCCCAGCAACTAAATGCAACCCAATGTTTTTTTAATGCCGAATACCCTATCAATGAGTTGAATCGCGATCTGGCTGTGAATCAGCTGTTGCGTGAACAGGGTATAGCGGTAAAACGTTGTCATGACCGCTGTATTGTTCCGCCCGGTATGGTGCGCAATGGTCAAGGTGAGCCTTACAAAGTATTTACGGCGTTCAAAAAGAAATGGCTGCAAATGGTCATGCCGCTGGATCTTAAACCTTTGGCGTTACCGGCGAAACAATCCGTAAATGCTTCCGTAACTGCAGATTCTATCGCGGCGATTGATTCGTTATTTGCAGCGGATGGCTTGCGCGATTTATCCGCGCTTTGGCCAGCAGGCGAGCATGAAGCTTGCCGGCGTCTGGATAATTTTATCGCCACTGGTCTCACGCAATATCTTGACCAGCGCGATTTTCCTGCCATCGATGGAACCTCCAGTTTATCGCCTTATTTTGCGGTGGGTTCACTCTCTCCCCGGCAGGCGCTGTCTGCTGTTTTGGCTTACACCTATGGTGATTGGAGTGGCAATGCAGGAGCCGCTTGTTGGATCAGTGAAATAATTTGGCGGGAATTTTACCAGCATGTAGTGGTGGATTATCCGCAAGTTTGTAAGCGCAAGGCCATGCAAGCCCACACGGAAGCTTTTCCATGGCAGCAAAATACCACACTCTTTGATGCATGGTGTAAGGGCATGACTGGCATTCCGATTGTGGACGCGGCCATGCGTCAATTAAATGCAACTGGCTGGATGCACAACCGCTTGCGAATGATTGTGGCTATGTTTCTCACCAAAAATTGTCAAATCGATTGGCGTTGGGGCGAACAATATTTTATGTCGCAATTAATCGACGGCGATTTTGCGGCGAACAATGGCGGTTGGCAGTGGAGTGCATCCACAGGAACTGATGCCGCGCCTTATTTTCGTATTTTTAATCCTGCAAGTCAGTCCGAGCGCTTTGATCCAAATGGTGAATTTATTCGTAAGTGGGTACCAGAGTTTGCGCAGCTATCGGCGAAGGAAATTCATAGCCCACAGCCCGGCACCAAAGGACTTCCACTGACTTATCCACGACCGATTGTCGATTTGTCAGAAAGCCGAAAATCAACCATTGCGCTGTTTAAAAACCTATCGCCAGCAACCGCCAATTAGAGCCGAGCCTATGACTAATAATCCCGAACAGCGCAGCGTTTTGGTGACTGGAGCTTCCAGCGGGATTGGTCGTGACCTGGCGCTTGCTTATTTGGCTCAGGGCGAAATAGTGTTTGCACTTGCGCGCTCAACAACTGCCTTGTCCGAATTGGTGTCAGCGTATCCCCACACTTGTATTGCAATTACAGTGGACCTAACCGATGACGTTAGTTGTAAGCAAGCGGCAGAACAAATTTCACAACATTCAGCACATTTGGATATAGCAATATTAAATGCCGGCACTTGTGAATATGTGGATGTAAACCAGTTATCCATAGAACCTTTTGATAAGGTGATGGCAATTAACTGGCGCGGCACCTTGAATAGCTTAATCCTGTGTTTGCCCTTTTTGCGCAATAAAAAAGGCTCACAGTTGGTGGGTGTCTCCAGTATGGCCAGCATACTGCCCATGCCGCGCTCACAAGCCTACGGTGCATCAAAAATTGCTCTGGAGTACCTGTTGAATTCACTGCGTGTCGATCTGGGCGGAACCGGAATAGACATTAGTATCGTGCGCCCGGGTTTTGTCGCAACACCGTTGACTGCGCGCAACGATTTTCCTATGCCATTTATTGTGGATAGTGAAACTGCAGTGAAAAAAATAATTCAGGGAATCACCAAGCGACAATGGATCATCGCATTTCCCTGGCAGTTAGTTGGCCTAATGCGGTTCATCGCGTTGCTACCACTTAAGTGGCAAACAAGCTTGCTACAAAAAATCTCGCGTAACTCAGGTTGATATTCTTATTTTCTTGATACTTACATACTCATTCACAGGATTGCAGAAGAAGATAATCTATGTCATCACCTATAGGAAAAAGAATAGCGATTATTGGTAGCGGAATTAGTGGATTACTGAGCGCCTACTTATTAGCGCGACGCAATCAGGTAGTGGTATATGAGGCTGCTGATGTTATTGGTGGTCATACCGCTACCAAAGCGGTTCATATAGGTGATACAAAGTTTGAAGTCGATACAGGTTTTATTGTTTTTAATGATCGAACCTATCCTAATTTTATAAAGCTGTTGGAGATGATCGGTGTGGTTTATCAGCCTACCGACATGGGCTTTAGCGTTTCCTGTGCCGCGAGTGGTTTTGAATATGCGGGCACCTCATTGAATGGTGTTTTTTCCCAGCGGAAAAATATCTTCAACCCCGGCCATTGGCGAATGCTGGCGGAGATACTGCGTTTTAACAAAGCCTGTACCCAGCTCTATCGCAGTGGCGAAATACCCCGGGAAAAAACCTTGGGCGATTACTTGCGCGAACAGGGGTACAGCGAAAGGTTCAGCCGTTTATACATATTGCCTATGGTGTCAGCCATTTGGTCATCAGGTTTGGAAACAGCTGCCGCCATGCCCTTGGTTTTTTTTGTCCGCTTTTTTCACAATCATGGTTTGCTAACCGTAACCGGGCAGCCGCAGTGGTACACCATAAAAGGGGGGTCACACCAATATCTTGCACCCTTGACCCAACATTTCCGCGAAAATATTCACACCAACTGTCCAGTTTCTTCTGTGGTGCGCAGTGCTGATGGTGTGTTGGTTAACAGTGAAAAATTCGGCGAGCAACATTTTGATGAAGTGATTTTTGCCTGTCACAGCGATCAAGCACTAAAACTTTTGGCGGACCCAAGCCCTGCGGAATACGAAATACTCTCAGCCATTCCCTACAAGGCAAATGATGTGGTACTGCACAGCGATTTGCGTTTTTTGCCTGCATCGACGCGCGCATGGGCCAGTTGGAACTATTTATTGCGGGAGGACGCTGGGGATGCCACAGCGCTCACCTACAACATGAATATCCTGCAGCGATTGAACGCCCCGGTTACTTTTTGCGTATCTGTAAATGCGGGTGAAAATATTGATCAGGAAAAAGTCTACGGGCGATATAACTACAGCCATCCTATGTTCACTCTGGATTCAATAGCAGCACAAGAGCGCTGGGCGGAAATCAGTGGGATAAATCGGACTCACTATTGCGGTGCATATTGGCGTAATGGTTTCCATGAAGATGGCGTTGTATCGGCGATCCGTGTAGCACAAGCGTTAGGAGAGATTTGGGAATGATATTGGTGGATTGCTGGAGCCTGAATTATGCATAGCGCTATTTATCAGGGTGAGCTTCGTCATCGGCGCTTTCATCCCAAACACCACGAGTTTTCATACCAGTCCACGCTGTTTTATATCGATCTTGATGAGCTGCCCCAGCTCTTTGAAGGTGTACGCGGTTGGTCGCTCAATAAAAGAAACTTCGGTAGTTTTCTACGCGCGGATTATTTGGGTGACCCGCAGGTTTCATTAAGAGATGCGGTCAAAGCGAGAGTAACTGAGCTAGCGGGTGTATGTGTAGAGGGGCCGATACGTATGCTTACTAATCTACGCATTTTAGGTTGCTGTTTTAACCCTGTTACTTTTTATTATTTGTTTGAGCCGGGCTCTGACACACCGAAACAAATTCTTGCTGAAGTGAACAATACTCCCTGGAACGAGCGTCATTCCTATTTGATCCCTTGCGATGAGTTAACCGGAAAAACAAAAACACAGTTTGATAAAACCTTCCATGTGTCGCCTTTCAACCCGCTGGACATGCGCTACCGTTGGATAAGCTCAGCACCCGGTGAAAATTTGTTGGTACACATGGAGAATCTGGCACCGCCAATAAACGAGAAGACCAGTGCTCCGGTTGAAAACATTTGTCATATGGACGCAACACTCAGCCTTAAACGTTACGATTGGTCTGCGTCTATGTTGCAGAGACTGATCTTGTCCCAGCCCTGGGCGGCCATAAAGGTTCCATTTTCTATTTATTGGCAAGCTTTACGGTTGTTTATTAAAGGTGTTCCTGTGTACTCACACAAAACCACCGGCTCGCTTCAACCGCTTGCAGAACTTAAAACAACAGGGGAAAAATCGTGAAATCGACCAGTATCGCACTTGCATCCAAACATCGCGTTGCGGCACTTGCACCCAATGAATCAATCGCCAAAAACTTGTTATTCAAAGTATTGCGAGGCATGACTAAAGGCTGCCTCAGGTTGCATGATCAGGGGGAAGTATTTGAGTTTGGACAAATAGCTTCGGATGCAGATCTGGTCGCCGATATTCATGTGCACAATCCTGCTTTTTACTCTGATGTAGTGTTTGGCGGTTCGGTGGCGGCGGGTGAAGCCTACATGAGCGATTACTGGTCTACACCGAATCTCACTCAGGTAGTGCGTCTATTTGTTCGCAATATGGATGCACTGGATAATCTGGACAACAGCCAATCCTTCATTGGACGATTACTGTTGAAAGTATTTCATTGGTTTAATCGCAATACCAAATCTGGTTCGCGCCGGAACATCTCTGCCCATTACGATCTGGGCAACGACTTTTTTAAGTTATTCCTGGATGAAACTATGATGTATTCATCGGCGATTTATCCCACTCCCGATGCTGAGCTATCAGTTGCGTCGGTTTATAAATTGCAACGGGTTTGCGAAAAATTGCAATTGAACCAGGAGGACCATTTGCTGGAAATAGGTACCGGCTGGGGTGGAATGGCAATTCATGCAGCTCGTCATTACGGTTGTCGTGTCACCACCACAACTATCTCTAAAGAGCAGCATGACTACGCAGTGGCCCGTATTGCAGCCGCTGGACTAAGCGATAAAATTACAGTGCTGTTTGATGATTACCGGGATTTGAGTGGGAGTTTCTCCAAGTTAGTTTCAATCGAGATGATCGAAGCTGTTGGGCATGCACACTACGATGATTATTTTTCCGCCTGTGCAAAATTACTGCGACCTGATGGACTTATGTTAATTCAGGCAATCACAATGAAAGACCAGCGTTATAAGCGCGCATTAAAATCAGTGGATTTCATCCAGCGTTATATTTTCCCCGGTGGTTCTTTACCTTCGATTGATGTGATCAGCAATTGTGTGCAGCGAAAAACAGACCTGAATATTTTGCAGATAGAAGATATTGGCGAGCACTACGCACAAACATTAAAACACTGGCGAGAGCTATTTATGGCCCAGCTTGATACCGTAAAAGACCAGGGGTTTGATGAGCGCTTCATTCGCATGTGGGAATTTTATCTCTGTTACTGCGAGGGGGGCTTCCGTGAGCGCAGTATAGGTACGGCACAAATTCTGTTTGCCAAACCAGACTATCGCAGTCATTTTTTTAGCTGATGAACGCGGGGTTATTTACACTGTCCAACTTTCTGCTTTTTCAGTTAGGGTGGTTTGTTTGCGTTTTATTGGGCACTCAGTGGGCAATCGTTTATACGCTGGTTGCAACCTGTGCGCATTTTTATTTTTCGCCCTCCCGGCAAGATGATGCTATCGCGGTGCTGCTGTGCATAGTGATTGGTTTGGTGCATGACCTATTGCTGATTCATGGCGGATATATCCTGTTTGCAGAGGCTAATAACTGGCCACCGGTGTGGTTGAGTTGTTTGTGGGTATTGATGGGGCTCACCCTGCATCACTCGCTGGGCTGGATTTATCAACGACCGCTCTGGGCTGGCTTGTTGGGGGCTGTTTCAGGGCCGCTGAGCTATTTGGCCGGGGTTAAGCTTTCCTCCGCACAATGGTCTGGCTCCCTCATGGAGGTTATTCCTATAATGGCGGTTTTGTGGCTAATAGTTTTGCCACTACATCGCTTGTTGAGCTTGAGGATCAAACCTTATGTATCGCATTGAATTTTTTACCCGTCGTCCCCGAGTGCTTGGATTTATTACTGGTGCTTTACTCGCGGCCTTTGTCTCCTTGCCGGTAGCCGCAGAGAAAACTTATGTAGTTGCTGGTACTGCCTATGAAATTGTCAGCAATCAAGTCGCCTACCGCGAGCTCTACACAGCATTAGATGAAAATAAATCCGTGACGGTTGATTATTTTTCGCCGGATGGGAACCTTTTTGCATCAAAAGTGCTGTCCTATCAGGGTGAATACTTTCAGCCAGGTTTTGAGTTGCAGGACAACCGCGACAATGAATTTGTAGCCGCCCAGTTTCAGGGAGCGCGCTTGCTGTTAAGTCACGGCAAGGACGGCAAGGTTAACGAAAAAGTTGTGATGGATAATGCCCGTCTGGTAATAGATGCCGGCTTTGATTCCTACATACAAATGAATTGGGATGATTTAATTGCCGGAAAACATTTGAAGTTCGAGTTTGCTTTACCTTTGCGTTTGAGCACAATTCAATTGGAAGCGCGTCAGGTAAAAGCATCCAGTTCGCCCTTACGCGATGATAATATTGGTGCCGATTGGGTTCACTTTCGCATAGCACCCGCAAAAGCTTTAGTATCTTTTTTTGCTGACCCTATTTATCTCGCGTACAACCCAAATGGTAAGTATTTGATGCGTTATTTTGGTCGCTCTAATTTGGATAACGATGCCGGCGACCCGGTTGATGTGCGCATTGAGTACGAATATCTGAATTAACAATCGCTAGTAATTTTTGAGGCTTGGTAAGATCTAACTAATTACTCAGGTGCGCCAAGCCTCCGGCACCTTGCCTTCAAGTTGATAGGCAAACGCGATGATGTAGGCAACAGCGACGTAAAGCGCCTCGGGAATCTCATCACCTAACTCCAAAGTCACCAGTAAATCCACCAGCGCCGCGTTGTCGCACAAAGGCACACCATGTTCATTGGCGATGGCGATAATTTGTTCTGCGACAGCACCTGTGCCTTTTGCACTCACTTGCGGCGCGTTTTTGCCATCATAAAAAAGCGCAACAGCTTTTTGTAGTTGTGGCCCCGAATAGCGTTCACTCATCGCAACACTCCCTTAAGTTTTTATATCAACCAGCGAATAATTAACTGACATTTTCTGTGTTGGCGGCAAGCCTGGCAAACACTGCAGCTGTGCAATTTGAATACCTTCGTGCTCCAGTTGTTGCTGAAAACTTTCCAGTCGAGCTTGTGCTTGCGTTAAGGTATTTTCATTTTCTGCCCAGAATTTTATGTTCACACGATTATTAAGCAGTGCAAGCTGGGCATAAAAGCGCCCCAGCTGGGGCAAATCAAAACCCAGCATGACATTCCATTGCCGCACACGTTTTGTTTCCTTTTTATCGGATTCATCTGGCTCATCAATCCACTTTTGTTCGAGTTGAATGGTTAATGGGTGAATGTCCTGCCCTTGGCGCACAGGAATTTCCATTTGCCAGGACTGGGTTGGCTGCGGCTGATCAGCTTGGGTTTGCTGATGATTCAGCGTATGAATCTGTTGTAATTGTATTTTTGCCAAACTTCCCAGTGTGTATTGATGCACCAGCATTGCCAGTTGCGCTCGCAACTGCTTTTGGCTTAACTCGACAGGCTGTTTTTGCATTAAAAAGTTTAATAATTGAGGCAGGGCGCCTGGCATATTTAATTTTGTAGCGTCCGCACCAAGCGCAATTGTTGTCGCCGTAAGTTCAGGTTTCACTTGGTGCAACACACCAAGTAGCGCGCCTTTTAAATCCTGTTGAATAATCCTGCCTAGCTGAGCGCTATCCTTGATTTCTGGTTTGAGTGAAATGTTCTGCCCGTTTGTGTTTAACAATTTCTCTGTGTCGCCAACACTAACCTGTTTGAGCATAACCTCGGGGCTTTTTGAATTAGTCGCTGCAACATGCTGGGCTGTTAGATTTTGAGCGCTTGTGTTCGGGGCTGAAATAAGCGGTGACGCACTGGTTGAATGAGGGGACGATGGTGTTGGCGCTGTGCGTGAAGCAATCAAACCGAGGGCTTGTGCCAATTTTTGCTCAAATCGTTGCCCATTGTTGTCCAGCATCAACGCCAGCGCCTTGGGGTTACCGAGCTGTTCTTGTACTCGCAAATGACTATTCAGGGTTTTTAATGCGCTTTGCAGGCCGCTAGAAATCCATTCACTGCGCGCCCCAAGTGGTAACTGTTGGATGAACTGGTTAATTTTGGGCAGCACGCCAAGAAGATCCTGGCCGCGATCTTTGATGGGCAGTAGTTCACGTAAGCTTTCGCTAATCGCGGCCTGGGCAGTCGCCGCTGAAGGCGCTCTGGTTGCCATGCCTTGAACTTGCCGCATCAAATCCAACAGCGACGAAGACATTGGCTTTCCTTGCTGTTGCAAGGCATCAAGCTGTAACAACAACTTATTTAAGTGTTCAGCGGAGATTGGCTCAAGAATTTGTATGCGTTGGTTTGCTGCCAGTTGCATAAGCAGAGTTTGACCGGGCGCAAGCGGCTGTGTTGTATAGCTAAGTAAGGGCACTGGCGCTGCAGCAGAAGCGCCAGCTTGCAAAGGGTTTGATAAATGTAAGCTGACTAACTTCAGGTTTGGGCTTTCAATCAATGCTTTTTGATCAAGTAGTTGCGCCACTAGCACTTTAATGGCCGCTGAGGTGAGGTTTTTCTTGAGTTGTGCCAGCGTAATCTCAATAGATTTCATGAGTTCAGTGCGCTCATCGGCACTGGCGTTACTTACCTTGTTCACTTGGGCAATAAATTGATCGCCTGATTTCAGGTTTAGGGTTTTAACCAAGGCGCTGATTTGCTCAAGTTGTAGCTGCTGAGAGGCGCGTAGGGCTAAATCGGGTGTGTTGGTAATAGATTTAATATCCATGACGGTTTCCGATTGTTGATCCATCGCATCAAATGCGCAATTTGGGATGCTTTGGGCGGAGGGAGGCGGCTATAATCGCGCGCAGTTCCAAGGCGCAGGATGCGGACTCCGAATATCCGGGTTGTGCTGAGTATAGCGGCTACCCCTTTTGCTGTGTCGAATAGTATTTGGCATGGGTAATTTAGCGGCACGTCAACTACTGACCTCTGACCCTTGACGAAGGTTTTAAACAAACGCATGACCACTGTTTTAGTCCCGCCGTCTGAATCGATACCGTCGCTGTTTGAACTGCGCAATCTGGCCTGCGAGCGCGACGAGCGCTGTTTATTCTCTGGCTTGAACCTTCAGTTGCAGGCCGGTGAACTTATTCAAATCGCTGGCCCCAACGGTGCCGGTAAAACCACATTATTGCGAGTGATTGCAGGCATTAGTCAGGATTTTCAAGGCGAACTTCTCTACAAAGGAAAACCCTTATCCTTGACGCATTGGGAATTTGCACTAGATAGTTTGTACTTGGGGCATCTTCCTGGCGTCAAAAAAGCACTTACACCTACCGAAAACTTGCTGTGGTATATGGCCCAACGAGGCTCCACTGGCGATGCCACACAAGCACTCGCGTCGGTAGGGCTTTACGGTTATGAAGACACTCCCTGTTATCAACTTTCTGCCGGGCAATTGCGTCGTGTTGCTTTGGCGCGCTTATATCTGGAGCTGGCGCGTATCTGGATTCTGGATGAGCCTTTTACTGCTATTGATAAGCATGGTGTCGCGCAACTTGAGTTACTGATTGATCGTCATTTAGCGGGAGGAGGGCTGGTGATTCTAACCTCGCATCAGGATCTGACCCTGCCACAACTGCGCACGGTGGACCTGCGCGATTACGAACCCCAGAGCACATCTGCAGAGAAGAATGAGGAGGCTATCTATGGCTAGCATCTCCTCGCGCCAAGCCACTGAATTTTCCCTGTTCACAGGTTTTATTGCGAGCGTGAAGCGTGATCTTCTGGTTGCTGCTCGACATAAATCAGAACTAGCTAATCCGCTTGTGTTTTTTCTTATTGCCATCACGTTGATCCCTTTGGGGGTTAGCCCCGAAAAATCAGTGCTGACCTTGTTGGCACCCGGAATATTGTGGGTTATGGCATTACTGGCGACTTTGCTGTCATTGGATGGTTTGTTTCGTGCTGATTATGAAGATGGTTCATTGGAACAGATGCTCATCAGCCCTCAGTCACTGTATTTCACTGTAATGGCCAAGGTTTTGGTTCATTGGTTAGTATCCGGCTTGCCCGTAGCCATTCTAGCCCCCCTGTTAGGATTGATGCTTAGTTTGCCGGCATCGGGGTATTGGGCGCTTTTTTTATCCCTGCTACTGGGTACCGCCTCTATGAGTTTGATTGGTGCAGTAGGTGCAGCACTTACCGTTTCACTGCGTAAAGGCGGGTTATTGTTGTCGCTTATCGTCATGCCCCTGTATATTCCGGTTCTCATTTTTGGTGCAAGTGCAGTAGGAAGCGCGGTTCAGGGCAGTGTGATTGGTATGCAATTGGCTGTGCTGGGCGCTTTTCTAGCCCTGGCGATAGTTTTGGCACCTATAGCGGCAATGGGCGCGTTGCGCATCGGCGCCAACGGTTAAACATAATAATCAAGGTCTTAGTGAATATGGCATGGCAATGGTTTCATCGTTTAGGTTCTCCCCGCTGGTTTTATGAAAAAACTACTGCCTGGCTTCCCTGGCTCACTGCAATCAGTATTGCGCTCATTCTGACAGGCGCCGTTTGGGGGCTGGCATTTGCCCCGGCAGATTACAAACAGGGCAATAGTTATCGCATTATTTATATTCATGTTCCTGCCGCCTTTTTGGCACTGGCTGGTTATTACATTATGGCGCTGTCGGGTGCGATAGGGTTGATTTGGAAAATGAAGCTACCTTTTATGGTGATGAAGTCTGCTGCACCTATCGGCGCTGTATTGACGTTTATCTCGCTGGTCACCGGCTCAATCTGGGGCAAGCCAACCTGGGGTACTTGGTGGGAATGGGATGCACGTATTACTTCCATGTTGATCCTGTTCTTTTTGTATTTGGGCATGATCGCACTGCAACAGGCATTTCAACATCGTGACACTGCCGATAAAGCCAGCGCCGTATTGGCACTCGTAGGCATGGTAAACATACCAATCATTTATAAATCGGTGGATTGGTGGAACACCCTGCATCAACCGGCAACTATTAAATTCACCAGTAAGTCATCTATTGATCCCTCTATGCTTTATCCATTGCTTACGATGGTGATTGGTTTCTATTGTTTTTATGCCTTGGTGTTACTGTTGAACACCCGCCTGGAGGTATTGCGCCGCGAAAGTAAAACCCAATGGGTCAACGACTTGATTAACCAGCTTAAACCGGAGTCTAAACAATGAAGTTTCAATTTGAATCTTTGGCAGACTTTCTCGCCATGAGCGGTCACGGTCCTTATGTATGGGCATCATATGCGATCACTTTTGCCGCTCTGATCTTTTTAATACTGAGCCCTGTATTACAGCAAAAAGCGCTTATCAAGCAACAGCAAAAAACACGTAAACTTTCGCAGGTTAGTTCTGTAAAAGAATAAGTTTTGCTGTTTTGACGAATCGATTCTTAAGAGTAAAAACAATTATGCATCCGCTTCGCAAACAACGTCTGATGGTAGTTATTTTTATCGTTGTGTTTTCCAGTCTCGCTGTAGGCTTAATGGCTTATGCGCTGCGTGAAAACATCAATTTATTTTATCCGCCCAGTAAAATTGTAGCGGGGGATGTGCCTCACAACACGCGAATTCGCGCAGGTGGTTGCGTTAAACCGGGAAGCGTCCAGCGCGCTGCCGACTCGCTGCAAATCCAGTTTGTAATCACCGATGGAAGCGCCGATGTTAAAGTGCACTTTAACGGGATTCTGCCTGACTTATTTGCCGAGGGTGAAGCTGCAGTTATCAATGGTGTAGTTACAGAATCAGGTGAAATAAAAGCCAGCGAAGTGTTGGCTAAACATGATGAAAATTATATTCCCCCTGAGGTTGCTGAGACCATGAAAGACAAAGGGGAACATCAAGCTACTTGTGAGGGCCTAAAATATGGCGCTTGATTTCGTTCAACTGGCGCCCGAGATGGGCCAATTTGCTTTGATTTTATCGCTGTGCCTGAGCGTAGCTCTGTTTTTGTTGCCGCTTGTTGGGGCCCATTATGGCAGTCAACTGTTGATGCGCACCGGCCCTTCTCTGGCGACCGGTTTTTTCTTTTTTGTTTGTTTTTCGTTTTTTTGCTTAACCTACTCTTTTTTGAGCGACGACTTCTCCGTTAGTTATGTTGCCTCAAACTCCAATTCACTCTTACCTGTGCACTACAAAATCAGCGCTGTTTGGGGCGGGCATGAGGGATCTTTGTTGCTGTGGATTTTAATGCTCGCCGGTTGGACGCTTGCGGTAGCGTTATTTAGTCGCTCCTTGCCATTAGATATGCAGGCTCGCGTACTTTCGATCATGGGGTTCGTAGCGATTGGTTTTCTCTCGTTCATCATATTTACGTCCAATCCGTTTGATCGCATTTTGCCTTTGCCGCCTCAGGATGGTGGTGACCTGAATCCGCTGCTTCAAGATATAGGCCTCATCATTCACCCACCTGTGCTTTATATGGGTTATGTAGGATTTAGCGTATGTTTTGCGTTTGCAATTGCTGCGTTGTTAACGGGGCGTCTGGATAGCGCATGGGCGCGCTGGTCCCGGCCATGGGCAACACTTGCGTGGGGGTTCCTTTCTGTTGGTATCGCCTTGGGGAGTTGGTGGGCCTATTATGAGCTGGGCTGGGGGGGATGGTGGTTCTGGGATCCGGTAGAAAATGCGTCATTTCTACCCTGGTTGATAGGCACAGCTCTGATACATTCATTAGCTGTTACCGAAAAGCGCAGCCTATTTAAAAGCTGGACAATACTGCTGGCTATCTTCACTTTCTCCCTGAGTCTTCTCGGCACATTTTTAGTGCGTTCAGGTGTCCTGACTTCGGTACATGCTTTTGCTAACGATCCGGAGCGCGGCGTGTTTATTTTAGGGTTTCTGCTTTTAGTTGTCGGTGGCTCACTGACACTTTACGCCTTACGCGCCCCCGTTGTTAAAGGGTCGACTGGTTTCGATTTATTTGCGCGCGAAACTTTACTGTTAGGCAACAACATTCTACTGACCGTAATTATGATTATGGTGTTGATGGGCACGCTCTACCCGTTGATAGCCGACGCATTAAACCTTGGTAAAATTTCCGTTGGCCCGCCTTACTTCAACTTATTTTTCTTACCGCTGATGGGCTTGTTGTGTTTGCTTATGGCATTCGGCCCCTTGGCTAACTGGAAACGAACTTCTGGCAAGCAATTCATTAATCTTCTATGGAAACCCTGGGTTTTGAGTTTATTGGCTGGTCTCATATTTCCGTTTTTTTATCGCGAAACCTATGAGCCACTTGCCGCTTTGACCGTATTTGTTGCGAGCTGGATTATTACGGCGTTAATTGCGGACACCTTTCATCGAATTCGCAATAGTGTGAGCTGGGCGGCAGGCCTTAAAAAACTGAGCCTCAGCTATTACGCAATGGTAATAGCACATGCAGGTATAGCGGTAACTGCTGTTGGGGTAGGGCTCACTAGCATTTACACCGAAGAGCGTGATATTCGCATGGAAGTAGGGCAGCACGTTCAAGTTGTTGAGTACGAATTTGTTCTCAATAAGCTAGTGCGTGTTAATGGCCCCAACTATATTGCCGATGAGGCCCAGATTTCGGTCTTTCAGGATGGCAAATTTTTACGCGAGATGAGACCGCAAAAGCGTAAATATCTTGCATCTGGAAGCACGATGACAGAAGTCGCTCTCGATGTAGGTTTGTTTCGCGATTTATACGTCGCTATGGGCGAACCCTTAAACGAAACTGCCTGGGCGATGCGAGTGCACTTAAAACCTTTTGTGCGTTGGATTTGGCTAGGCGCTTTGATGATGGCATTTGGTGCTCTGCTTGCAGTTGCTGACAAGCGTTACCGTAAACTGGTCAAGGAAAATAACAAGCTTCAGCTCCCTGCAGGAAATTTGGCCAATGAATAAACAGCGGTTATTTCTGTTCGTTCCTCTGATAGTGTTTGCTGGCATGGCAATTTTTTTCTGGCGCGGGTTATCGCTCGATCCAAACGCCATGCCATCTGCTTTGTTAAATAAGCCCGTTCCTGCATTTGAGCTTCCAGTGTTACCAGCACCAGAAAATCCGCCTGGACTCGTGATTGCAAATCAGGAATTATTGAAAGGTAAAGTGAGCTTATTAAACGTATGGGCAACTTGGTGCGTTACCTGCAAACAAGAGCATGAGTTTCTCAACCAACTAAAGGCCCAAGGGGTTCCAATTTACGGGATTAATTACAAGGACAACGATGAAGACGCTAAAGCCTGGTTGGCGGAGCTTCATAATCCCTATGTGTTCAGCGTGATAGATGCAGACGGTCGTCTGGGCTTGAACCTGGGGGTTTTTGGTGCACCAGAAACCTATGTGATCGATAAGGCAGGCATTGTTCGTTACAAGCATATTGGTGATGTGAATCAGGATGTATGGGAAAAAACCATTCAGCCTATTTTCAACAGCCTTAAATGATTCAGCCCATCAAGGCATCTTCGTTTGATTTCAATCAATTTCTGCTTTGCCCATATAGGTAGACTGATTTTATTGAAATAACCGGCGGAGGTGTCTCATGTATATGGATTCTATTGTTGCTTATGGTTTGGTGATCGTTTTTCTGGCATGCGTAATGATTATTTATGTAGGTATTTATGCCTACAAACATATCAAAGCAGATTCTGAGAGAGCAGAAAAAAAGTTGGATTTTAAAAACTGACGCTTACTTGCGTGTAACAGCAGCTTTGTTTTGCCAGTATAGTTATCAGAGGCATAAAAAAAGCCCCATATATGGGGCTTTTTTTATTTTCTATATGGCGGACCGGACGGGGCTCGAACCCGCGACCTCCGGCGTGACAGGCCGGCATTCTAACCGACTGAACTACCGGTCCGCAGCGTCACTAAGAACCAAACTTACCTTTTGAGTAAGGGTGGTGGGCGGTACAAGACTCGAACTTGTGACCCATGCCTTGTAAGGGCATTGCTCTACCAACTGAGCTAACCGCCCAAGATATTCGCTTTTCAGCGATCACCTTGTTGGTGGCGCGTATTCTAATGATGTAAAAGTTTCGGTCAACCATTTTCTTAAAATTTTTTAAAAAAAACTTACGAAAACCAAAAAATGGATACAAAACAAACGGTTGCGTTCAAAAATCACCCTGATATCAAGCGTACCTCTAGCCCCTGCGAGTTGTTATACTCCTGCCCAAATTTCCTTAGTGATGGGCAACGCCTTATGCGACTACATTTATCCAAGCTCGCTGTGAGTTTAGTTGTTATCTTCTTTTCTGCTTACGCATCGTCAGCTATTGATGTTTATGAATTCAAAAGCGAAATTGATAGAAAGCGCTATCAAAGTTTTGTTGATGAAATGCGATGTCCAAAATGCCAAAACCAAAACCTATCAGGTTCTGACTCGCCCATAGCCACTGATTTGCGCCGTGAAGTTTATTTAATGATCGAAGCAGGTAAGTCTGATAAGGAGATCGTGGATTTTATGGTGGAGCGTTATGGTGAATTTATTCTCTATCGACCGCGCCTCACCTCTTCCACAATCTTCCTGTGGGGTGCACCTGTATTACTCCTGATTGCCGGCATAATTTTATTATTACTTATAGTCCGTAAGCGCCGGACGGCGGAATCAGCAAGTGCAGAGATTAGTCTGTCAGCTGATGAGCAAGCTCGGCTAGCTGGTTTGCTAAAGACATCAGCCGCTACCAAATCAAACAAGCAGGAGAATATTTAATGGTCGCATTGTGGGGTGGTGCTGTAGTGCTTTCTATTCTGGCGGTGCTGTTTGTTTTATGGCCGCTGTGGCGCTATCGCGCCAATCAATCCATTGGCGGGATAATTAACATCGAAGAGCGATTGGCCGAAAATGTGCGTTTATTTCATGAGCACCTGGCTGAGCTGGAATTACAGCTTGCAAATGGGCGAATTGATCAGCCTCAATTTGCGCAACTTAAGCTTGAGCAGGAGCGGGCATTGCTGGAGGATGAAGCCAATATTCGCCAGATGCAACAAACCCAACAACTGAAAGTTGGAGTTCCGACTTTCGCAACTGTTGCTCTGCTCGTGGTGCTGGGTGCTTATGGTTTGTACCATGAGTTCGGCAGTAGTGCTGACGTAGAAATACGTATGGCGCATGCCGAGAAGTTGAATCTGGATATGCTTGATTTTCAGGCTGGGCGCAATGCAGATCCCGTTCGCACTCGAGAGCTCGTTAAGTTGATCGAAGCTCGTCTCGCCGATAACCCGGAACAGGTTCAATATTGGTTTTTTTTGGCGCGCATGTATATGGAGCTAAGTGATTTTTCCAATGCGACTAATGCCTATTTACAAGTTTTGGAGCGTGATAAGGAATCGCCGATGGTGATGGCAGAAGCCGCTCAAGCGATGTTTTTACGCGATGGTAGTAAGGTCAATCCCGCAGTGACTGACTTGGTCGAGAAGACATTAAAGCTGGAGCCGGACAATACTATGGCCTTGGGTCTGGCCGGCATTGATGCTTTCGGAAAGCAAGATTACCTGACTGCAATAAAACATTGGGGGCGTGTTGTAAAAATGAACCCGGACTCCGCCGGAGCTCAAGCACTTACTGCTGGTATCGAGCGTGCAGCCGGGTTGTTTTTTGCAAGTGGCGGAACCCAACAACAACTTGATGCGGTGCGTAATGGACGGCAGGTTAGTGTTAATGTCGCGCTTGCCGCCAATTTGCCAGTAGCATCTGACCAGACGGTCTTCGTTTACGCCCGTGCCTGGCAAGGTGCAAAAATGCCTTTGGCAATTGCGCGAATTAAAGTAGCTGATCTCCCCAAACAAGTTGTGCTGACTGAATCAATGGCAATGACGGATGCAATGACCCTCGCCACTGTAGACCAAATTGAATTGGTTGCCCGGGTATCTGAAGATGGCTCAGCAACAGCCAAAGCTGGTGACTGGCAGGGCAGCATAGGGCCAATCGACCTCAAATCCACATCCGACGATTTACAGATAACTATTAGCGAACAACTGACGCCATAGTATATTTTTCGACCTACAGTGGAGTGATTTGATTAAAAATCAAGCTCTGTTCGCCTGTCAATTTAAGCGAGACCGGTTTTGCCTTTCCGGGCGGGTGTAAAGCGCTACACAAATGTGTAGAATCCCGCCCTTAGTGGTTTTTTGGGCGATTATCTGCGATCCTCCTGCTGTCAAAAAGACCAACAAAATCAAACAGCTAGACGCCAGATACGTCAGCGGACTATTTCTTGAACAGGTGGGTTGAAGATGGGCGCTTCAATCGCATAAAACCTGATGAATCGTGAGTGATACATACTTATGCGGTTAAAGTGCATCAAGCTGGCTGGTTTTAAATCGTTTGTTGACCCCACTACGGTCAACTTTCCCAGCAATCTGTGCGCTGTTGTTGGGCCAAATGGTTGCGGTAAATCCAATATCATTGATGCTGTACGTTGGGTAATGGGCGAATCCTCCGCCAAAAACCTTCGTGGCGAAAACATGACCGACGTGATCTTCAATGGGTCCAGTGGTCGTAAGCCTGTAGGTCAAGCTTCAATCGAACTGGTATTTGATAATTCCGATGCAACCTTGACCGGAGAATACGCCGGTTTTAGCGAAATCAGCATTAAGCGCAAGGTATCTCGCGATGGCGATAATAGCTATTATTTGAACGGCACCAAATGCCGCCGTCGCGATATCACCGATATCTTTCTTGGCACAGGTTTAGGGCCGCGCAGCTACGCGATTATCGAGCAGGGCATGATTTCGAAACTAATCGAAGCAAAGCCCGAAGAGTTGCGTGTTTACATCGAAGAAGCTGCTGGAATTTCCAAATACAAGGAGCGCCGGCGCGATACCGAAAGCCGCATGCGCCGCACCCAAGAAAATCTGGAGCGCCTGACCGATATTCGCGATGAGCTTGAACGTCAACTATCGCGCCTACAGCGTCAGGCACAGGCTGCTGAAAAATACGCCGAATATAAAAAAGAAGAGCGCCTTTTAAAAGCTCAATTACAAGCACTCAAATACCAGCAGCTGGACCAGCAAGCAAAAGCAAAACAGGCAGCGATTCGCGATCTTGAGCTGCGCATGGAATCTTTTGTAACTGATCAAGTCAACAAAGACACTCAAATAGAAAAGTACCGCACCCAATACACTGAGCTGGGCGACAAATTTAATGAGGTACAAGGGCGTTATTACGCCATAGGGGCTGAAATTGCGCGCCTGGAACAGAGTATCCAGCATGCTAATGAGCGCGCGCGCCAGTTGCAGGCCGATTTGGATCAAACAAGTCGTGATGCAAAAGAAGCCGAAGAAAACTTGGCGTTAGACACACAAAAAGTCGAAGCGTGGGAAGCTGAGTTACTTGAACTGGAACCAGAGTTGGAGCTGGTAAAAGCAGCTGAAGAGACCTCAAGCGAGTCCTTGATTAGCGCTGAAGAGGCTATGCAGCGCTGGCAAAATGACTGGGATAGTTTTAACCAGCGCGCCGCTGAACCTCGCCAGCGCGCTGAAGTTCAACAATCACGTATCCAGCATTTAGAGCAAGTTCAGCAGCGATTGTTGCAGCGCATCGAAAAGTTGCGTGAGGAAAAAGCCAACCTGCAAGATGGGTCAGATGACGACTCCATTAATGAGTTGACTGAAAAACTCGCTGAACTGGACTTGATAGCAGAGGAAAAGCGTAGTCAGCTAGATACTTATATTGAAAAGCTTGATCTTACGCGCAGCGACAATAATCACCGGGCGAACGAGCTGGATCAGCTTCGCAGCGAGCTGCAAAAAATGCGTGGCCGACATGCTTCACTCGAGGCACTACAACAAGCGGCACTCGGAGAAAAAAATAAAGCAGTCACGCAATGGTTAGTTAACAACGAACTATCAAATAAGCCTCGTCTCGCTGAAACTGTTGTCGTTGCTGACGGATGGGATAAAGCTCTGGAAACTGTACTGGGCAACGCCCTGCAGGCCGTGTGCGTAGATCAGATTGATATCGTTAGCAATTTATTAACCAACCTCACCCAAGGCGAGTTGGTATTGTTTGACCCTCAGGCAAAAACTGTTGCGACCAATTCAGCCAAGACTGAATTGTTGAGCAACAAGGTTTCCGCTGATTGGGATGTGTCTGGTTTATTGGCTGGGATTTACATAGCTGAGGATTTAACAGCAGCGATTGCATTGCGTAAGCAACTCGCCGCGAACGAATCTGTCATCACCCGCGATGGTATTTGGTTGAGTGCGCATTGGGTTCGGGTCACGCGTGATACAGACGCCAGCTCAGGTGTTATTGCTCGTCGTCAGGAGCTTGAAGAGTTATCAGCTTCAATTAGTATCACTGAAGCGAAGGTGGAATCTTTAAGTGCTGCACTTGATTCGGGGCGTGATTTAATTAAACGCCTTGAGCAAGAGCGCGAAACACTGCGACGCGAGACTGATGAACAAAATCGTAAACATAGCGAGTTGCGCGCTGAATTAAGTGCAAAACAAGTTCGCATTGAACAAATGAATATGCGTCGAGAGCGTGCCGAAAATGAAATTCGTGATGCTCGCGAGCAAATGGAGCAGGAAGCCGAGCATTTGTCAGAGGCGCGGATGATTCTTGGCGAAGCTATTGAAATGATGGAGCAGGATACAGACCTGCGCGAATCGTTACTGCAACAGCGCGATGATATACGCTCAGGTTTGGATACAGCCCGCCAGCGCGCGCGTCACGATAAAGATAAAGCGCATGAGATTGCCATGCGCTATCAATCGGTAAAAACCCAGCTGGATTCTATTCGCTTGGGGATTGGGCGTTTGCGTGAGCAAGTTGCGCGTTTACAGGAGCGTCGCGAGCAGTTAATCACAAGTATTGCTGATAATCGCGATCCTGTAGAAGAATACAAATTAGAGTTAGAAGCCTGCCTATCTAAACGCCTGTCGGTGGAGGCATCTTTAACAGAAGCACGCAGAGCACTGGAGACGGTGGAGCATGAGCTGCGCCACTCTGAGCAGGCGCGTAACCGCGCCGAACAAGAAGTGCAAGCAGTGCGTGCGCATTTGGAGCAGGAGCGTTTGGCGGCACAAATGTTTGAGGTACAGCGTGCAGGAATTGTCGAGCAGCTTGAAGAGGAAGAACTTAATCTAGAGGTTATTTTGGCTGAAATGCCTGATGGCACGGAAGTAAGAACACTGGAAGAGGATCTCGAATCTATCGCTGGCCGCATTAGCCGTTTAGGGCCAATCAACCTTGCGGCAATTGATGAATACAAAACTGAATCTGAGCGTAAAAATTATTTGGATGCGCAAAATGCAGATTTGATAGAGGCGCTTGATACTCTGGAAAATGCTATTAAGCGAATTGATCGAGAAACACGTACCAGGTTTAAAGAAACTTTTGATCAGGTTAATAAAAGCTTACAAGAGCTATTCCCTAAAGTTTTCGGCGGTGGTCATGCTTATCTTGAGCTGACAGGTGATGAATTACTGGATACTGGTATTGCCATTATGGCTCGCCCACCAGGTAAGCGAAACAGTACCATTCATCTGCTCTCTGGTGGCGAAAAAGCATTAACTGCAATCGCACTGGTATTTTCTATTTTCCGTTTGAATCCAGCGCCATTTTGTATGTTGGATGAAGTAGATGCGCCGCTCGATGATGCCAACGTTGGGCGCTATGCGCGAATGGTTGAAGAAATGTCAGCACAGGTGCAATTCATTTACATCACACATAATAAAAATGCGATGGAAATGGCGCACCAGCTGTTAGGTGTAACTATGCATGAGCCGGGTGTTTCGCGCCTCGTAACCGTAGATGTTGACGAAGCTGCCGAACTTGCGGCTACTTAATACTAAACAGATATTACGGATAACCTTATGAAAGATTGGGTCATCATTATCGGATTTTTGTTCATTATTCTGATCTTGGCCGATGGGATCAGGAGAAAGCACAATGAGCGCACTGGTAAGATTAAAGTCTCACGCTCGCTCAAAAAGAGTTTGAAGCAAGCATCTTCGGATGATGACGAAGACTCCTATGGCGAAGCGCCGAGTTATACCAGTGAGTTACCTAATGGTGGCGCTCGAGTGGTGGCCAAACGGGATCCTCATGTCCAGATTCCGAGTATTGAAAAGAAAGCACACGCTAAATCATATTTGGAAAAACAGCAGAAAAATATTCTCACCGAAGCGCCTATCGCACGCGCAAATAGGGAGCCACAGCAAGCCAGCCTGAATCTCGGTCAGGCAGTTCCCATATTGATGGAGTCAGTGGAAGATAAAAGTCGTTCTTTGCCTTTAGATGAACGTATAGAACCAAGTTTTTCTTCTGTTAATGTTGATCAGGAACAAGAAAATAGAATTCATTATGAAGACTCGGAGCAGGGTGATTACGAAGGCGAAGATTACGAAGTAGATGATCATCCCTACACTCGCGAATTGGAAGATGGTCGTAGTGAGCTGGATTACGAGGCAGAAGAACAGTACGAAGAAGATTATGAAGACGACTACGATGACCGCTTGGATGATACTGAGAGCGCAGGTGATGCAGATTACGACGATGATAATTATGATGAGGATGAAGAGTATGCTAATAATCAGCATTCCACAGCATCAAATAAGCAAGAGCTAAATCAGCAGCCGGCAACAGAGCCTGAAGAAGTATTGATCATCAACGTTATGGCACACAAAGGTGAAATGTTTAGTGGCTCTGCATTACTGGATACCATTTTAAAGTGTGGCATGCGGTATGGAAGTATGGATATATTTCATCGTTACAGCGATGCAAAAGGCGAGGGTGCTTTACTCTTTAGTATGGCCAACATGGTTAAACCTGGCACATTTGATTTGGATTCAATGGATAAGTTTGAAACACCAGGTGTAAGTTTATTTATGACCTTGCCAATTAATGCTGATTCTATGCAGTCATTTGATTTAATGGCAGACACTGCGCGTGCAATTGCTGAGGCATTGAATGGTGAGCTTAAAGATGAACAGCGCAGTGTTATGACTCGGCAAACGCTGGAGCATTGTCGCGAGCGCATTCGTAATTTTGAGCGTACCCGTTTGTTCCGCCGCCCACCACGTCATTAACACATCAGCAGGGTGCATGGACGCATCCAGAATGCTATCAAGGCATGAATCGCTGTGCGTTACAGCCGCAGGATTCAAATCTTCAGGTATTTCGTTCATGTCAACACTCCCGCTATTTGATAATCCTGCATTTGAAATTGCTGATCTGCGCAAGCAGTTGAATCATCACAGTTATCGCTACTATGCATTGGATGATCCGCAAATTACCGATGCCGAATATGATCGCTTGATGCAGCGTTTACGTGAACTTGAAGAAGAAAATCCAGAATTAATTACATCAGATTCACCCACCCAGCGTGTAGGTGCGGCACCTTTACCTGCATTTACAACGGTTGTGCACGAGCTGCCAATGTTGTCTCTTGATAATGCTTTTAGTGATGAAGATTTGTTGGCGTTTAATCAACGCATTTTGGATAGATTAAAAATTACCGATGAAGTGGAATATGCTTGTGAATTAAAACTGGATGGCATAGCAGTAAGTCTGTTGTACCGTGATGGTTTGTTGGTGCGTGGTGCAACACGAGGTGATGGAACAAATGGGGAAGATATCACCCTGAATGTGCGTACTATCAAATCGATTCCGCTGCGTTTGCATGGTGATGGTCATCCCGCAGTATTGGAAGTTCGTGGTGAAATTTATATGCCCAAAGCAGGTTTTGATTCGCTCAATGACAAAGCCCGTGCCGCAGGTGAAAAACTATTTGTCAATCCGCGCAATGCTGCAGCCGGTTCACTTCGGCAGCTTGATCCCAAAGTTACTGCATCGCGCCCATTGGAAATGTGTGCATATAGTGTTGGCTGGGTCGATGGTGGTGAGCTGCCTGAAACTCATAGCGGCATATTAACAGCATTAAAAAACTGGGGATTCTTAACCAATCGAGAAACACAAGTCGCAAAAAACATTCAAGATGCGATGGGCTTTTATCGGCGCATTGGTGAAAAGCGCGATGCACTTGCTTACGATATTGATGGAATTGTTTTCAAGGTCAATTCACGCAGGTTGCAAGAAAAACTTGGCTTTATCTCGCGTGCACCGCGCTGGGCTATAGCTTATAAATTCCCCGCCCAGGAAGAGTCAACAATATTGCTGGATGTAGAGTTTCAGGTTGGCCGTACAGGAGCGGTCACTCCCGTTGCTCGCTTGCAACCCGTGTTCGTGGGCGGCGTGACTGTATCCAATGCAACACTGCATAACCGCGATGAAATCAATCGTTTGAATTTAAAGATTGGCGATACAGTTATTGTTCGTCGAGCCGGTGATGTGATTCCGCAAATCGTTCAAGTAATAGAGTCCAAACGCACTCCCGATGCACGTGATATTGTTTTTCCTAATGAATGCCCCGTTTGTGGATCCCCTGTAGAAACGGTTGCTGATGAAGCTGTAGCTCGCTGTTCAGGTGGTTTGGTTTGTGCTGCTCAACGCAAAGAGGCAATTAAACATTTTGCCTCCCGCAAAGCGATGAATATTGAAGGGTTGGGCGATAAGCTGGTCGAGCAAATGGTTGACTCAGGTCTGGTGAACAATTTGGCAGATATTTATTCTGTAACTCGGGATCAACTGGCGAACATGGATCGCATGGGGGACAAATCCGCTGACAATATTATGCTGGCCTTGGAAAAATCCAAGGCAACAAGTCTGGCAAAATTTATTTATGCATTGGGAATTCGTGAGGTGGGCGAAGCTACTGCGCGCAACTTTGCGAACTATTTTGGCAGCTTTGAAGCACTGGCTGCAGCAGACCAAGAAGCACTACAGCAAGTGCCAGATGTGGGACCTGTTGTTGCACATTTTGTTGCGGAGTTTTTTTCACAGGAGTCTAATGTTGCTGCGGTAGCAGCATTACGTAGCCATGGAATTTATTGGGAAAATATCAATGTTTCCAGCCCCTTGACTCTACCCTTATCAGGCTTAACTTATGTTTTAACTGGGACGCTGGAAACATTGTCACGTGATGATGCAAAAGCCAGATTGTTAGCTTTGGGTGCAAAAGTTGCAGGCAGTGTATCTGCCAAAACTGATTATGTTGTTGCAGGTCCTGGTGCTGGCTCAAAGCTTGCTAAAGCTGAAGCTTTAGGTTTAAAAGTCATAGATGAAGCTGCATTGATAGATTTATTGAGTGAACATGGGCAAGGGCTCTGATCATGCAAACAAATAAAATGATCTCACACTTTTTAAAAATATTTTTTGTGGTTGCAGTAACCACATTAGTAGGCTGTTCTACTTTACCACCGAGTAAGCCACAAGATCTCTGCGCTATTTTTGATGAAAAACCGTCTTGGTATAAGGCATCCAAGAAAGCAGAAAAACGTTGGGGATCTTCGGTGCCAATCATGATGTCGATCATGTATCAAGAATCTCAATACAAACATAATGCGCGCCCGGCACGAAAGAAAATTTTATGGATATTCCCGGGGCCTCGCCCAAGTGATGCTTATGGTTATCCGCAAGCTAAAAATGCCACATGGAATGAGTATCAGCGCAACAGTGGGAATGATTGGTCACGTCGCGATAACTTTTCAGACGCAGTAGATTTTATTGGTTGGTACAACCGTCAAAGCCAGATACGCAGTCGCATTAATCCAACGGACAGTTACAGCTTGTACCTTGCTTATCACGAGGGGCATGGTGGATTTAATCGTGGAACTTATCGACGTAAAAATTGGTTAATTAATACTGCGCGAAAAGTACAAACACGTGCGCAGCAATATGATTATCAGCTGCGTAGTTGTGAGGAGAGATTCAAAGGCAGTTGGTGGTGGCCGTTTTAATTTGTTGTTTTTGTCCCCAGCAAAACTGGAGTCGAGCTCATTATGGATCAAGAATCAATTGTTTACGGTTGTATAAAAGACATTGCTCCTTCCGCTTCGGAAGCTGAGCGCATACGCGTAAATCGTGAGGCTATGCTGTCTTTACCTCACGCTGATGAATGGCCATTTTTAAGTCAGGAAATGTTTGCCATACCCAGTGTCACGTCCCCATTTTTTAATTACCAAACCGAAGTGATGCACTTTGGCGCTTCCTACAAGGCTGTGGAATATGAATGGGATCAGTGGATTGCACAATTTGAGTCTTTATTAAGCAAAATGTACTGGGTTTCTGCCACAGTGCATTTGGAGACGGAGCTTTCAGGTACCCATACATTTACTTGGGAAGCAAACGGCAGCTTCCACAAACCTGGCTCTGGCAATATGCGCGTTCGCTGCGAATGGAGTCACGAAGGTTCACTCGGTATCTAATTTTTGTTGAGTCGATTTATGCAAATTCCTTTGACCAAACCCGATTTTCGCTTTCGTCGTTTGCGTAGAACTACCGCGTTGCGTGAGTTGGTACGCGAAACCCATGTGCAGATGAGTGATTTTATCCTGCCCATTTTTATTGAGGAGGGGATCAGTGCACCAGTAGCAATCAAATCAATGCCTGATGTATTCCGGTATCCTGAAGCGCACTTGACAGATATTGTTAATCGCGCCTGGAATAAAGGTGTGCGTGCAATCATTTTATTTGGTGTGTCGACGCATAAAGATCATGAGGGCTCAGATACCTGGTGTGAACATGGTTTACTCTCAAGAATGATTAAAACCGCAAAGTCCGCTCAACCGGATATGCTGGTCATTAGCGATAATTGTTTTTGTGAATATACAGATCACGGGCATTGTGGTGTGGTTGCAAATAACGATGTAGATAATGACAAAACCCTTGTAAACCTACAGAAACAAGTAGTACTGGCGGCCCAGGCTGGGGTGGATATGATTGCACCGTCAGGCATGATGGATGGAATGATCAGCGCTATTCGCCAAGCGTTAGACAGTGCAGGCTTTACTCATATTCCGGTGATGTCTTATTCCACAAAATTTGCTTCGGCTTTTTATGGGCCATTCAGAGATGCGGTGGATAGTAGTTTTAAAGGTACGCGTAATACTTATCAAATGGATCCGGCAAATGGTCGTGAAGCACTCGCTGAATCTATGCAAGATGAAATGGAAGGCGCTGATATTTTGATGGTAAAACCAGGCATAGCTTATTTAGATGTGCTTGCCAATATCCGCGCAAATTCATCGCGCCCATTGGCGGTTTACCATGTTAGTGGTGAGTACGCGATGATTAAAGCCGGTGCGGCAGCCGGTGTCATAGATGAAAGAGCAATTGTACTTGAGACCATGACTGCATTTAAGCGTGCTGGTGCCGATTTAATTATTACTTACTACGCTGAAAAAATAGCGGATTGGCTCTAAGGTATTCCATAGGATATTTACCATGAAATTATTTTTTCGTGAACACAAATTACTGATTGTGTTATTGGTTCTCAGCCTCTTTGTCTTATTGCTCGGTGTACTTATGATTCAATCTGAAACCAAAAAAGCCACTGTAGCAAACGAACAAGAGCAGGCAGATGCTGCCCAAGTGGTCGCAACTATGAATTTAATGGCTGAAATGGCCGAGCAGGAATTGCAGTCACAGCAATCCAATCAACAAGCCGGGAATAGCCCAGTAGCTATGCCAGATATGAAGCCACAAGAATCTATCGACCGTGTTGCCGCGTTAAAAGGGGTAATGCCGAAGGTGGGCACCGATGACTGGTGTGAAGTAATGATGGTTAAAGATGCCGCTAAATGGACGCCAGAAGAACAATCCTTATTTGCTAAACACTGTTTGTAATCTAATGCTGCTGCACTGCGAAGTTTCCTGATGTTTTTTTGCGACTCCCGCCAACATTTTTTTAGTCCTCTCACTGGTAAGTATCGAGCACTTGTCGCTGAATGTTTGCGTTTGCTATACCAGCGGTTGTATACCGATTTGCGCGATTATGGCCATGCCATCAACCGCGAACAACTGGTTGATATCTTTAAAGAGGCAATTGCGCGCGCGCCTATTCTTGATGCAGATCTTGAGGTTGATGCCAGTGAAATAGAAGACCCTAGCGAGGGACGCTTTAAAACGCAGCGTGATCTTGCGGGCTTTATCATCAACCGTCTTATTGAAAACGGCTGGCTTGAAAAACAAGTCGATGAGACTAGCTTGCAAAGTAGTTATGGCTTTAGTCGTATGGGGCGGTTATTCACCCAGCCTTTTGCTGATAACGATTCAAATCAATTTCGCACACGCAATCGCAATACGCGCAATACACGCAATAGCCTGCAAGCCTTTTATGATCAGGGTGAAATTAATGATTTACTTGATGCTTACGAGTATTCTGAGCGAATCATCAGCGATTTTACTGATGTAATCGCCGAGTTGGAAGAGCGCAAACGGCAGCTTGTGCGTGAGGTTGAATCACGTCAATTAATTCAACAAGCGAGCGATGAATTCTTTGACTTTATGGAGACTGTGTTTAAGCCTGACCTTGAGGTACGTTTGTCGGCGGATAGTGTTGAAAAATATCGCGATCAGATTTCCGACATTATTAGCAAAATTCGTCGCAAACGAAAATATGGGCAAGGCGATGCAGAAACAGCAGCCAAAGACTGGCGCGCTGTCATGGAAATTCGCTTGCGCAAAGCACTACCACAAAAGGTAGTGCAAGGTGTTTCGCTACTGGAGACGCTACTACAAACTGTTGAATCACGTTTAAAGAATGCCTGTGAGATTATGCTTCCAGCACTGCGTCGTGCATTGAATACATTTACCCAGCGCGCCGATATTATCATTCGCCAGCTCAGCTACATTAACAGCCGTGGTCAGGATGAATTAATGGATGTATATCGTGCGATTGGTAAACTGTCAGTGGAACAGCAGGATGAATTTTTAATCTCTCAGGGAGAGGTGATTGCTGGAATTCAAATGGGCTTTATTGACCCGGCACAGATTCAACTGCGCGCCCCGCGCGGTAGTCAAATTGTACGTTCGACACTGGATGAAGATAAAGCACTGGATGCGGATGCACAAAAATCATTATTTATCCAACAGGCTTTAGACAAAGCATTCATTTTTCAATCTGCCAGTTTGCGCGATTATGTAAAACGCGCATTACTGGAAAAAGGCGAAATTCGCAGCAGCGAGTTGCATGCGGACTCAATGCAGGAATTATTGAATTTATCCCACGCCATTGAAGTGGGGGCAGCAGATAACCTTTCTTCCCGTTACGGCTTTAGCATCAAACAGAATAGCGAATGGCTGTATCAATCACCCCTGATACAACATGATGCCTACTTTAAACAGCGTGATGAATTTGTAATTTGCTTGATCGACGAAGGTAAAACTAATGACTAGTGCATTAAGTTCGCTCTTACAAGAGCAGCTGTATAAACACAACCTGAGTTTAGACAACTGGCGTGAATTGGTGCAGCGTTTGCTCGATTACGGTGTTTTATGTCGCGACGACAGTCAGGTCGAAGCAGAACTCTATGATCGCTTTTTACGTATTCATGAATTGGTAAATGACTATCTAAGCTTAATGGGGATTCGTTTTCAGCATGACAGTCATTTTCGATTTGTGCGCATTTTACCGCCGGGAGCTCGCTTGCCAGGAATGGAAGATGAAACGGATGAGCCGTTTAACGCCGGCTTACGCAACCGTTTAAATCAGCATGAGGTTGCATTGGTATTAGTCTTGCGCGCTGAGTACGATAAAGCCCTGCGCGAAGGAGGAATTGACGAGCAGGGTTGTGCAACCTTATCACTTGAAGCAATTGCAGTTGCAATGAAAAGTTTATTGCGCCGGAATTTGCCTGAAAATATGGGTGAAAGGCGCCAGGCATTTAAGCGCTTGCGTCAGCTACGATTAATTCATTTTTTTGCCGAATCAGATATTGAGTCCGGCGAAAGCTGGATAAAAATTCGCCCACTGATTATTAATCTGGTTAGCAACGAGTGGTTGGAGCAAATTCGCAGCCATCTTACTGATAATTTTCTCTTGGCGGATGATGAGGCAGAGGTGGAACAAGAGCCTGCCATTGCTAACTCGAATAGCATTAAAACAACGCCTTTTTTTAATCGCTCGTTATTTTCCGCCGAAGAATAATGTCCTATGTACCTTAAAAAATTTATCTATATCAATTGGGGTAATGTACCCAATACAGAATTTGATTTTGGCCCAATTAATTTGTTTTCTGGTGGCAATGGTTCAGGAAAAACAACAGCGGCGGATGCAATACAAACAATCATGACCGCTGCGCATGACAACCTGTTTCATTTTAATCCCGGACAAGATGAGTCCAGCCAGCGTGGCCGTGGCGGAAAACTGGTGCGCACCTTGGCATCCTATGTTTTGGGTTGTGATGATGGCGCTTATTCTCGCCCGCATGGGTGCGATGGTTATTTGGCTGCTATCTTTCATCCAACCCAAGGCGAAAATAGCGAGCCCTTCACTGCATTAATTGGTATGCGCGCGTTTCTGGAAACTGCGGGGCAGGGGCCAAACTTGCAAAAAGTAGCGCGTTTGGATGAGACCCAATTTTATATTTTGGCCGATGTCGAGCTGGGCTTAAACGATCTACTGAAGGAAGAAAAAAATCACAAATATGTTGTGCCTCTGGATAAGCTCTACGCCGGTTTACGCCGTAAGTATGGCCAACAGCAGATCGAAAAATACGACAAGAAAAAGTCCTACCTCTGCCGGCTCTATGGAATTTTGCGCGGCAAAAAAGATGCAATTTCTGAACGTGAAGCCATGAATGCTGCGCGTGCTTTTTCGCGTTTTATGGCATACAAACCGATTAAAGGCATCGATGAATTTGTTGCCAATGAAATTCTTGAATATCGGGATTTGGGCGAGGCCATTCGCAGTGTCTCCAGCATGCTTAAACGAATCCATGCTATGGAGTCAGATGCACGCAGTCTTCGTCAGGGCATAGAGCGTATGGCACAGGGGCGCCAATGGTCCGATAACTTTATTGCCAGTTGGCTGGAGCAGCAGGTTATTCAATATTCGCTTGCCAAGCGTCGTTATGCTGACTCACAAGGTTTGTACCTGGATGCCAAGCATAAACAGCAATTACTGCGCGAAACATCTTCAGCTCATCAGCAATCGCTGATTGCATGCGAAGCACAGCGCGATGAAATAAACCAATTGATTCTAGCTGCAACAGCACGTCGTTTGGGAGTTCCAGCGCTGCGTGATAAGGACCAGCTTGAACAAGAAAAAAATACTCAGGAAAAATTAATTCAGGCGCAAGTGCCCGAACTGCGCAAACAACACCAACAAATGGTAATTAACCTTGAGGCAGCGCAACAACTATCACTAGCGCTGCGTCAAACATCGATTGCTGTAGATATACCAACCCTTAAAGATCCTAACCTGATAGATCTCTTAAAGGAGTTGTGTAGTGAATCAGCAAATCTTGATATTCATCAGTTACTGAATCGTGACTTGATAGAAGTAAGCCCACTCGAAACGCAATTGGAAAAAGTGCTCGGCTTGCAAAAACAACACAATGCGTTTGTAGCCAGCCTGTTTGAGAAAGAAGTAAGCACTGGTGTTGTGCGCACCAACTTGCGCGATCAGTTAGCGCAGGAAAGAGATAAGCGCAAGGCTCAGTCGGAACGCTTGCAAAAAAATACTGAGATTAAACGCCGTGAAATCCAAACGCTGGAGTCGCGTCAAGTCAGTTATCCAGGTTTTGTCCGTGCTGCATTGGATGCTATTGCCAATCAATGCCCTAAAGCAGACGCGCGAGTATTATGTGATTACGTGGACATCACCGATAGCGAATGGCAGGCCGCAATTGAAGGTTATATTGGCGCGGCGCGTTTTGGCATTATTGTAGAGCCTGAGTTTGAGGCAGAGGCAATTGCAATTGTGCGTAATATGGCTGGGCAGGGGAATCGCGCCCGTATCATTCAAGGTGATAAAGCGCGCAAGGATTTGGAAAAATCCGGGGAGCTGGCTGCCAACTCCATCATTCACATCATGAATTTCTCTCACGCCACAGCCGAGGCTTACATCAAGGCAAGTTATGGCAATGTACAACGTGTAGAAAATGCCAAAGAACTTAAAAATACCCGTCGTGGTATTACCAAGGAGGCGATGGGTTCAGGTAATTATGCGATGTTCCGCTGTGACATGGCGGATTCGGAGTTAGTGTTTGGGCAAGGCGCCCGCGAGCGTGCACTGGAGGCCAAACGCAATGAATTTCATACGCTGGTTAGCGAATGGCAAGCTGCCGTTACTTATGCAGAAGAAGTGCAGATTTTACTGGCCGGACTTGATCGATTGAAACCGCTGGTTTATGCCGAAACATTACAAATCATGTTGTCGGCACAAACTAAAATCGATGCGATTGACACTAAGCTTCAGCAACTGGATTTAAGTGATACCAAAGCGCTGGAAGCAGAGTTGCATGAACTTCAGCTACGTCTGCTTGAGCAAAATCAACAATTCGCCAAGCTTAATAATGCACAAATTGATTGTCGGGCAGAGCTAAAACTTGCGGACAACCTCTGCCACAAGCTGGATACCGAACAAGATAAAACCCTCGCGGTGGTCGATGAGTGTGAAGCCAATCTTCAGGCGATTAGTGGTTTCTGGCCTGACTTTGATGCTGAGCTGCGCTTACAGCAGGCCGATGAGGAGGTCGCACTACACAAGGCTCCCTATTTTGAAGCCAAATTGGTCACATTAAATTCTGAATTAAAAACCATTCTGCATCGACTCCAGCAGGCCGCAATGGTCCACAACCAATTCTCTGCCAGCAGTGACGCGATTTTATTTGAGATCGACTACAGTGATGATTTGGGCAGTTCAAATTTTCGAGCGATTTGCGATATGCGCAGGCAATTTGATGCGCTCTATAACCGCGACAAGAATCATATCCTCGCCCAGCGACATCAGGAAATCGAATCGTTGCGCGAAAGTTTTAATAACGCATTTGTGACCAACCTTTGCCACTCTATTTATCAAGCAATTAATGATGGCAAAAAAATCCTTGAGGATTTAAATAGAGAGTTGGAACATCACCGTTTTGGGGCTGATCGGGAGCGTTTCCGTTTTGATTGGGAATGGGTGCCAGAGTTCAAGGAGTACTGGCAATTCTTTAAGGCGGTCATCGATAGCCCAAGCTTGGGTGAAGGTGAAACTTTATTTGAAATGAAGCTGGACGAGAAATACCAGCGGGTACGCGAACGTTTGATGACAATGCTATTGGATGAAGATGAACAAAAAGCATTGCGCGAATTAACTCGCATCGCTGACTATCGAAATTATCGCCGTTATGAAATATATAAAGAACCAGAAGGTAAGGCGCCAATCCCGTTAAGCCAGTACGGAACCGGTTCGGGTGGTCAATTGGAAACGCCCGCCTATATCATCCGCAGCGCGGCCATTACTTCAGCGTTCCGTTTTAATGAAGGCAGTAGTCACTTGCGCATGGTGTTGGTCGATGAGGCTTTCTCAAAAATGGATGAACATCGCTCACGCGAGGTTATTAATTATTTGACCGAAAGCTTGGGCTTGCAGCTGAACTTTATTATGCCCAGTAGTAAGTCAGGCCCCTTTATGGATTTGATTTCAAACCAGTTTGTATTCAGTAAGTGTCCAACTGCTGAACCTGTAGGCGAATTAAAAACCCGCGTCATGTTGGATCGGCAAGTGTGCGATCAGGAGAAAATCAAGAAACTCATGGAAAACCATCGTCGAGCTATTCGTCAGCAGGCAGCGTTGGACTTCATGGCTGAGGTTGAAGCCTAGCGTAAATGCTGCAACCAGAGAATCCGAGGGGCGAAGGCTAATCTCTGTTGGGATTACAAGCCCTGAGGGTGTCGCACTGTTGATAATAAAAATAGCCGTGTGCGTTACTCGGTAACTATTGGATATAGTTGCGATGCTTGCGCAAAAAAAATCTATCAAGAATTACTTGAAGTAACGCGGGGAAAGAAGCGGATAATTTTTTTGAGCAATTTGTCTTGTTCTACCGGTTTAACCACATAGTCATCTACTCCATCCTCAATGGCTGCACGGATTTGTTTGGCTTCAGTCACTGCAGTTACCAATATAAATACTGTGCCTAAATAACGTTCGGCAGCGCGCATGGCATTGTGAACATCGATCCCTGATTTGGTCGGCATATTCCAATCGCACAATACCAAATCGTAGACTGGATTAGCTTCATACATCATGCCAATCGCTTTTAAACCATCTCTGGCAAAATCTACTTGATAGATACCCGACGCACGTAAAAATGCGTTAATCAACTCGCATATTAATTGGTCATCATCTACAACCAGTACGCGAATCTGACCGGGCGCCAAGTCCTGGCGCCGTGCAAAAGCGGCTTGGCGGATAGGCGATACCACCTTGTTTGAAACATAGTGATTAACCCTTTCGTATACAGGGCTGCTGTCGATGGTGCGTAAATTCTCACTGATTTTTTGCAAAGTAGATTCAATCAGGGGTAAATCATGCAGCAGTTGTGCCCGGCTCTTTTCGCTCTCTACGTTATCCAGATTTTTGGTAATCCAGTCTCGCTTTTGCGCCATGGCTCGGTTGATGACCTGCAGCTCCTGTTTGGTAAACATAGGAAACCTTTTGTTTTAATCGCCACTACATTTCTTACAATATAGCCCAGACTTATTGCTTGGCTAGTCACACTTATTTAAATCCGAGGAAAAACCAAAGTGTCAAATATCGACCTTTTTATTACCCGCTTGGAACAATTAATAGATCGTGTTGAAGCAATACTACCGCGCCCGCAGCCTGAGCCAGACTGGAGTGCAGGTGCGTTTCGCTGGCGCACCAAGGTAAATGGTGAAGGTTACCTGCAGGCCGTTAGACACCCGCACCGCGTGGCGCTGGACTCACTAAAAAATATCGAACACCAGAAGCAGTCCATTCTTCGCAACACAGCACAATTTGTCGCCGGTCGCGAAGCCAACAATGTGTTGTTAACCGGTGCGCGCGGTACTGGCAAGTCAACCCTGATCAAGGCGGTATGGACAGCCTTTGCTGCGGAGGGATTAAAGATCATCGAGGTAGATAAGACAGACTTATTACATTTGAGTGAAATTGTTGATTTGCTGGGGGAGCGCCCTGAAAAGTTCATCATATTTTGCGATGATTTATCTTTTGAAGAAGGGGAAATCAGTTATAAAGCATTGAAATCGGTGCTGGATGGATCTATTTCTGCTCCAACTGCGAATATGCTGTTCTATGCCACCAGTAACCGGCGCCATCTGCTACCGCAGAAAATGCGCGAGAATCTTGATGTTAGCAATGAAGATGGCGAAGTTCGGCCAAACGACAGCGTGGAAGAGAAGGTTTCGCTATCCGAGCGCTTTGGCCTTTGGTTAAGTTTTTACCCCTTCAGCCAGGATGACTACCTTGCTGCGGCTGAATATTGGGTTCATCACTTGGGTGCCCAATGGGACAAACAGGCGGAACAAGCCGCTCTGCTCTGGCATAGAACACGTGGCGCACGCAGTGGTCGAGTAGCCTGGCAGTTTGCCAAAGACTACGCAGGGCGCCAGCAGTAGCTTTAATTTCAGGACATGAATCAGGAGTATACCCATGCACTCAGGACCAAATACCTTACCTAAGGCTTCGGCCACCATGAGTACCGCGACCTTTATGCCTTCGCCGCTACAACCACTCCAGATGCTCTCTCCCAGAGGCTTGTTCGCTCGCACACCCAATCTACGCAGTGGCGATGAGGCCAGCTTCAGAAATGTACTGCGCCATTATTTCGAGTCCACCTTTGATTGTTACGAGTCTTTATTCAGTTGCCTGGCAAACGATCAAGCTTATTACACCAAACCCATTTCACTACGCCATCCGTTGATTTTTTATTTTGGCCACACTGCCACCTTTTTTGTGAACAAGCTTTTATTGACTCGCATGATCAACCAGCGCATCAACCAGCGCTTTGAGTCAATATTTGCAGTAGGTGTTGACGAAATGAGTTGGGATGATCTGAATGATGCCCATTATCAATGGCCCACACCGGCAGAGGTAAAAGCCTACCGCGATCAGGTGCGAGCTTTAGTTATCAAGCTGATTGAAACTGCACCACTTGAGCTTCCTGTTGATTGGGATAACCCTTGGTGGGCAATTATCATGGGTATTGAACATGAGCGGATTCACCTTGAAACTTCCTCCGTATTGATTCGTCAACATAAATTGGAATTTGTAAAAAGTTCACCCGACTGGCAGCCCATGAGTGTGACGGGAATCGCACCGGCGAATGAACTGATTAGTGTGCCTGCTGGTAGTGTTCATCTGGGCAAAAATAAACAGGATCCCTTTTATGGTTGGGATAATGAATATGGCGAACATCAAACGGATGTTAGTGAGTTTAAAGCGGCAAAATACTTAACAAGCAACCAGGAGTTTTTGGCATTTGTCGAAGCAGGCGGATATTTAAATTCTCACAATTGGGAAGAAGAAGGTAAAGGTTGGCTGGCGTTTACCAAAGCGCAACATCCTACTTTTTGGGTCAAAAAAACCAATGGCTGGTATTTGCGTTTAATGACAGAAGAAATAGCCATGCCCTGGGATTGGCCGGTAGAAGTCAACTACCACGAAGCCAAGGCTTTTTGTAATTGGAAAAAATCTGAAACTGGCATGAATGTGCGCCTTCCCACCGAAGACGAGTGGTATCGCCTATACGACCACAGTGGTGTAAATACTGTGGCCGATGACACAGCCAATGCAAATATTCATTTGGATCATGGCGCATCTTCCTGCCCCGTTAACCAGTTTGTGCACGGCGATTTTTACGATGTGATTGGCAATGTGTGGCAGTGGACTGAAACGCCCATTTATCCCTTTAATGGTTTTGAGGTTCATCCGATTTACGACGACTTCACAACACCTACGTTTGATGAGCGCCATAATCTCATCAAAGGTGGCTCATGGATTTCATGCGGCAATGAATCATTGAAGTCATCCCGCTATGCATTCCGTCGCCATTTCTTTCAACACGCGGGTTTTCGCTACATTGTCTCAGGAGATATTAAACCCTTGCCTAGTTCCCATTACGAAACTGACCGATTAATGTCGGAGTACGCCGAATTCCATTACGGTGACGAATATTTTGGTGTAGCAAATTTCTCCAAAGCCTTGGTTGATTTAGCACTGGAAACACTGGGCGACTCCCCCAAACATAAAGCATTGGACTTAGGTTGTGCTTCCGGGCGCGCCACCTTTGAATTGGCTCGTGTTTTTGATGCAGTCACCGGCATCGACTTTTCCGCGCGCTTTATTGGTCAGGGGGTGCAATTAACCCAGGGAGAAATATTGCGTTACACATTGACTGATGAAGGTGAATTAGTTTCTTACAAATCCCGTTCACTGACAGATATAGGGCTGGCAAACACTGCGCATAAAGTAGAGTTTTTTCAGGGCGATGCCTGCAACCTCAAGCCAGTTTTTACTGGTTATGATTTTATTCTGGCTGCCAATTTAATTGATCGGCTATACAGCCCCGCAAAATTCCTCGATAACATTCATGAGCGCTTGAATATCGGAGGTGTGCTGATGCTTGCATCACCCTACACTTGGCTCACTGAACACACCCCACGTGAAGAATGGATTGGCGGTTTTAAAAAGGACGGCGAAAGCTTTACTACTCTGAATGGTTTGGAGGCTCACTTGGGCAAACATTTTCGCTTGATTAAAGGACCAGTGGAAGTGCCATTTGTGATTCGCGAAACCAAACGCAAATTTCAGCATAGTTTATCTGAAGTTACTTTTTGGCAAAGAATCGCTTAATTAGCAATAGAACAAAAAGCAAGGCATTAAGAGCAAAAACATAAAGGCAAAGCAGACGACCGCTTTGCCTTTATCTTTTAATGGATATACACAGCAATCTTAGCTCAGTGTTTTCGATTAAGCATTTCTAATTCAACAATTTCCTTTAGCAAAAAAGGCTGATCCTTTTTAAAAAAGGATTTATCGATATTCGTGTTGGTAAGAAAAAATGTTTTACGTCCTTTATTGCGCAGCAGCTTCAAAGCGTCATGAAAGTGATCCTCAAATAACTTATCAGCTCTGCCACTTGTATATGCCTTGTGCAATCCATACTCCAGTCGAGTGGCTAGCAAAGGTTGATTTTTAGAGACAAAAAAATACATGGGTAAGTAAGTAAACAGCCCGAAGTTTTCAACAATCATTAACTCTGGCATTACCGGCTGATAGGCTTTTAATTCTGGTTCAACTTCATAGATACTGCGCATTAACAATTCAAACCGGTTGGCTTTGAGCATGGGAATTAGCGTAGGGTAGGGGCCGCCATAAATGAGCTTAAAGCCGTTATCTTCCAAAATTTTTGCGGTAGACCAACCTTGGCCCTGGCCGATAGTAAAGCGATGTAAATCCGCACTAGTGGTCACTTTTGCAAATAAATGAAGGTTACTACGGCTCGCCAAAAATAGCCGATAGCTGGCCAAACCTCGCATAATGGGAAACTGCACCAGATGCGTTTTTTCAAGCCACTCAGGTGTCGGCATGGAAACAGCCAATGAAAGGTTTCGTCCAGATTCCACCTCCAGCAATTGTCGTCGAATCACAGTCTCCTGGCGCTGCTGGACAATCTTGTAAGGCCCGTACTTATCTTCTGATAACTCCAATGCCAAACGCAGAAGTTCATCAGCATAGATCCTGTGCGCAGCCTCGCGCTCCATATAGGGAATGCGGACAATCATCGGGCTTGAAACATCGCCAATTGCACAGGCAGGATTCGTGAATAAAGCCAGGAGACACACCAAAAAAATTCGTATCATGCAGCGGTTTCTGCTGTAAATGTCGTTTAAAGTATTAATTCACAATAAGTGTAACAGGATAATTTTATGCCGTTCGATTTTGACCAAATCATCCACAGAGAGCGCACCAACTCGGTTAAATTTGATGGCCGCAAACAATATTTTGGCACTGATGATCTATCGCCCCTTTGGGTCGCAGATATGGATTTTGCAGTACCAGAATGCATAACCCGTGCACTTCAAGAGCGGATTAAACACCCTGTATTTGGATATACACTTTACCCCGACAGCTTATATCAGGCTGTGATCGAATGGTTTGCCCGGCGCCATCAGTGGCAAATTGAACAAGAGTGGATTGTTTTTGCGCCCGGTGTAGTGCCCTCGCTATTCGCTGCAGTACACGCATTTACCCGGGAGGGCGAAGGGGTTATCGTGCAACCACCGGTGTATTTTCCATTTTTTTCGGCAGTTACATCCAATAATCGCTCATTAATCAATAATCCTTTACGCGAAACAAATGGTCGCTATGAAATGGATTTTGAGCACCTGGAGACCTGTGCACAACAAGGCGCAAAACTACTTTTATTATGCTCACCCCATAATCCGGTAGGGCGCGTATGGAGTACTGGCGAGCTTGAACGCTTGTTGGATATCAGTCGCCGCTACCAGTTAACTATTTTGTCTGACGACATTCATTGCGATTTAACTTATTCAGGCTTTACACACACCATGCTGGGCCGCTTAGCCGGCGCAAGCGACAAAATAGTCACCACCATAGCACCCAATAAAAGTTTTAATATTCCAGGGCTTGGGTTATCCGCATTGATTATTCCCAATGCGGAGGAGCGCAAAGCAATGAAACAGGCTTTTGAATATTTGCACTCAGCCAATCACAACCCGCTGAGTATTGTGGCATTTGAAGCTGCTTATCGCGGTGGTGAAAAATGGCTTGATGAACTTATGATGTATTTAGAAACCACTCGCGATTACGTTGCAGAATTTATTGAGCGTGAAATTCCATCAATAAAACTAATAAAGCCTGAGGCGACTTATTTGCTCTGGCTGGATTGTCGCGGCTTGGGATTAAGCGATAATGAGCTGAAAGATTTTTTTATTCGCAAATGCAAATTAGGCATGAACCCAGGCATAGTATTTGGCAAAGAGGCTAGTGGTTTTATGCGAATGAATATTGGTTGCGCGCGATCCGTTATTACTAACGCACTTAATAGTATCAAGCAGAATATAAATAATTTATAAATTAATCGGTTGGAATGGTTATTCATTTAATAACATGCTGTAGTGCAATATCATCAGGGGCATAGGTTGATTTTATTTTTTGATTAACGGGTATTAATAGAGTCTGTTTGTTAACGGCCGCAAAATGACAAGAGGTAATGTCATGTCCGAACAAGCCAAATCACATCGAATAGGCGATATGTTGGTCGAGCGTGGAATACTCACGCGCCAACAGCTGTGTGAAGCAATTGAGATACAGCAGGCTCGTCAATCGTTACGCAAAGGTTCCGGCAAAACCTCTGTCGAGCCTTTGGGGGAAATTCTTGTTGAGCTGGGTTTTATCGATAGAGGCCAGTTAAACCACACCCTGAGTTGGCAGCGCCGCTTGCGCAATGCGACCTTGATAATGTCTTTTGTCGCACCACTATTAACCACTGCCTGTGGCGGCGGGGGCACGACCACCCCCTCCGGCAGCAACAAAACACCGCCTAACTCTTCACTTTCATCCTCTTTGGCTTCTGACAGTATTTCGAGCAGCCCGGACGCATCAATACCGGCGGTAAGTTCATCGTCAGCCATTTCCTTTGCGCAGGATTCGTCTGATTCTTCATTGAGTTCCAATAACAGTTCAAGTCAATCCAACAGTGAGATTAATGGGCCAGTACTACTGCGCTGGGCTGTGCCTTCAGCAAGGGAAAATGGGGATTACCTTGGGGTTGAAGAAGTAGGGGGCTATGAAATCCGCTATCGCGAGAAGGGAGCTGAGCATTTCAATTCAGTCCGGATTACTGGCGGGTATGTCAACAACCATTATTTCAGCCATCTTCAAGGTAACCTGGAGTTTGAGATTGCTGCCTATGACACCAACGGCTTATTCAGTCGCTTTATCACTATATTGCCGCAGAAAAACACACCCGGATAAACCTTATCGGGAAAGTAATTTTTGCCAGTTGAATGCAAATTAGCCTTCAAACGCCTACAATGAGCGCCTTTTTTTGACTGACCAGCTGCTTGAGATCCTATGACTGTTAATACCTTTGATCCCTCCCAAACCACCACTCTGGATACGCCAGCCAAAACACTTGCCAGTCAGGCGCAAACTGGCGGCACCAAAGGCAATACCATCGGCTTTGTGTCGCTTGGCTGCCCTAAAAACCTGGTGGATTCAGAGCGCATACTGACCCAATTGCGCACCGAAGGTTACAACATAGTACCCACCTATAACGATGCAGACATGGTGATAGTAAATACCTGTGGCTTTATCGACAGTGCGGTACAGGAGTCTTTAGGGGCTATTGGCGAAGCGCTTGCGGAAAATGGCAAGGTATTAGTCACCGGGTGTCTGGGGGCCAAAAAAGACGAAATTATTCAGGTTCACCCAAACGTTCTGGGTATTACCGGTGCCCATGCTTATGAGGAGGTGTTATCGCAAGTACACGAACACCTGCCGCCCAGCCCGACACACAACCCGTTTACTGATCTGGTTCCACCGCAGGGTATTAAGCTCACTCCCCGTCACTATGCTTATTTGAAAATATCCGAGGGCTGCAACCATTCTTGCAGCTTCTGCATTATCCCTGATATGCGCGGCAAGCTGGTGAGCCGCCCGATTGGACAGGTAATGGGCGAGGCAGAGCGCCTCGTGAAAGCCGGCGTTAAAGAATTACTGGTCATTTCCCAGGACACTTCTGCCTATGGCGTTGATATTAAGCACCGTACCGACTTTTGGGATGGCCGCCCGCTCAAAACAGACATGTATCAGTTAGCTGCCGCACTGGGTGAATTGGGTGTATGGGTACGCTTGCACTACGTTTACCCCTATCTACATGTAGATAACGTGATTCCTTTGATGGCGCAAGGCAAGGTACTGCCCTATCTGGACATCCCTTTCCAGCACGCAAGCCCAACACTTCTGCGCAAAATGCGCCGCCCTGGACAAGTCGAACAAACACTGGAGCGCATCAAGGCTTGGCGCGAACAAGTTCCTAACTTAACCATTCGTTCCACCTTCATTGTGGGCTTTCCCGGGGAAACGGAAGCCGACTTCCAGCAACTTCTGGATTTCTTAAAAGAGGCGCAATTGGATCGCGTGGGCTGCTTCCAATATTCGCCGGTTGAAGGCGCCAAGGCCAATGACCTGCCCGATCATGTACCGGATGAGATCAAACAAGAACGCTACGACCGTTTTATGCAGCTGCAACAACAGATTTCCACTGAACGCTTAAAACAAAAAGTAGGGCAGGTGCTTCAAGTTCTGATCGATGAAGTTGATGAAGAAGGAGCCATAGGACGCAGCTTTGCTGACGCGCCCGAGATCGATGGCTGCGTCTACTTGAATGGTGAAGAGAATGTAAAACCCGGCGACTTGGTAAATGTGCTTATCGAACATTCGGACGAGTACGACCTGTGGGGCACAAAAGTCTAACGCCCCCTACACAGGTAAAGCCGAATCCCCCAGCTGTCAAAACACTGGGGGATTTTTTTATGCCTTGTGTTCTACACTAAGGTTTTATCATGGAGCAAGGTCTATGCCTGACATACAGCATCAACCGGAGCAGCAGCGTTTTGTTTTTGAATGCGATAACAGCGAAGCGACGCTGAGTTATCGCGTGTTTTCTCATGGCACAACACCTGCTATAGATTTCACCAGCACTTATGTGCCACCAGAATGTCGTGGCAAAGGCGTTGCAGAAAAATTAGTGCGCACGGGGCTTAAGTGGGCACAAGCACAAGGTTTTGAACTGCATGCCAGTTGCTGGTACGTTGCAAAATTTATTCGTTAATTTTAATTCTGGCAGAAAGGAATACCTGTGAAAAAACGGCGTGGTTTTACTCTGATTGAAATGATGATAGTGATAGCCATCATCGCAATCCTGGCGTTAATGGCAATACCCAAGGCGGATCCGACTATCGCACGTCGCCAGGTTACTGAATCCATGGAGTTGATAGAGGACTACAAAAAATTAGTTGCCTATTATCACAAAAACACCTTGGTATTTTTAAAAAATAATCAGGAAGCAGGAATTCCTGAACCAGAAAAATTGCTGGGAAATTATGTGGATCGGATTGAATTAAAAGAGGGTGCTTTTCACATTCGTTTCGGCAATAAAGCCCACCCTTCACTAAAAGAAAAAATTCTCAGCATCCAACCGATTGCCGTAAAAGATTCACCGCAAAGCCCAATCTCCTGGCTTTGTGGAAAAGGGGCCGTTCCCGAGGGAATGCAGGCCGTGGGCGAAAATAGAACTAATGTTGAATTAAAAGATCTACCAATAAATTGCAGAATTTGAGATTGAATCTTTGCACTAACCAAGAGACTTTACATGATCAAATTACAGAAAGACCCGAGTGGAACCTATCGTCAACGCATAACTATCGGGGCGCATAATTTGTTTGCAGATATTGGTACTGACTTGGGGGGAGAGGATTCCGCACCAGATCCACACGACCTGTTGGACTCTTCCCTTGCCGCTTGCACAGCAATTACATTGACCATGTTTGCCAAACGTCGGGGAATGCCTCTGGAATCAATTAATTTAAGCATTGAGCGCAATAACAGCAAAGAAAAATCAGGCGAGTACCAACTCTCACTCGAATTAGAATTTATCGGCAACCTTAGCGACGATCAGCGCCAACAACTGTCTTCTATTGTAGAAAAATGCCCGATTCATAAGTTACTTTCTCATGCCACCATCAACATAAACACTCAGGTCGTTCAGGAGTAAGTTATGGCACTGATTATTTCTCCTCGCATTCAGGATATTGGCTTTCCCGTAAAACGCTTATTGCCATCGCGTGTTAAACAGCGGGTTGGGCCATTTATTTTTGTCGACCACATGGGGCCAGCACAATTCAGCCTTGGCACCACTGCGGATGATGTTCGACAACATCCTCACATAGGTTTGGCTACTGTCACTTATTTGTTTACAGGCGCGATGATGCACCGTGACAGCTTGGGGATAGTTCAGCGAATTGAACCGGGTGCAATTAATTTGATGACAGCCGGTAGCGGTATTGTTCACTCGGAGCGTTTACCCGCTGATATCCGTGCCGGCAATATACCTGTTGAAGGAATACAAACCTGGCTCGCATTACCACTGGAAGCGGAAGAATGTGAGCCAACCTTTGCGCACTATCCGGCAGCAACAATTCCATCGGTTAATTTGCCAACCATGAGCGCGCAAGTGTTAATCGGGAAAGCCTTTGGTGTTGAGTCGCCGGTAAAAACTGCGAGTATCACGACCTATTTGGACTTGGCGTTGGGCGAGGGAACTCGCTATGAGCCGGATTTTCCAGGGCAAGAGTTGGCTATTTATGTCGCTTGGGGGGCGGTGACTGTGAATGGTGAGCCGGTAGCTGAATTTCAACTTGCCGTATTGGATGAAAATTCTGTCATTGAATCAGAAAAGGCATCGCGAATTTTAGTTCTTGGCGGTGAGCCATTAGTTGGCGAGCGTTTTATTTTATGGAATTTTGTCGCTTCATCCCGCGAAAAACTGCGCGCGGCGAGCGAGCGCTGGGAAAAACAAGAGTTTGCAATGGTTCCGGGGGAAACAGATTTTATTCCACTCCCCAAAGCCTGAAAGTAAGCCGTTGTGTGTAATTACTTTTTAGTGCTAGCGATAAAAAATGCCCGATTTAATCGGGCACAGACCGCTGACAAACCCCTAGCCAAAAGCTGGGGGTTTTCATTTAATGGCAGCACACTTTCTTGCGATGACTGCCATGCTCAAAGAACCCGCTCCGCGCCAACACATACTGGAAATGGTGACCCTT